>DATMNC010000035.1:0-39417 GCA_035569395.1 Thermoanaerobaculia bacterium
CTGCCGCATCACAAGTTCGACGCCATCCTCACCGACATCAATATGCCGGACATCAACGGTCTGGAGCTGGTGTCGTTCCTGAAGAACCACCCCGTCCACCGCGCCATCCCGATCATGGTGATCTCCACCGAGTCGCGCGAAGAAGACCGCAAACGCGCCGAAGCGTTGGGAGCCGAGGAGTATCTGGTCAAGCCGTTCCAGGCGAAGGACCTGATCGAGAAGCTGCGGCGGCTGCTAAAGGTGGCGTAGGCCACTCGGCAGTCTTTATCTGCGCTCCATCTGCGTGATCTGCGGATAGACCTGGATAAGCCCGTGATGCGCAGATAGCGCAGATGAACGCAGATACAATGCCCCCCGAATGACCAAAGAAGACGATCGGGCGAGGGACGAGTTCACCAGCGAGGCGGAGGAGCTGCTCGAGACGCTCTCGCGGGATCTCGTCGAATTCGAGTCGCAGGGGCGGGATGTGCGGCCCGAGGTCATCAACAAGATTTTTCGCGAAGTCCACTCGCTCAAGGGGTTGGCGGGGATGCTCGGCTTCGGGGAGATCTCCGAGCTGTCGCACAGCCTCGAGGACATGCTCGACCGGCTGCGGATGGGGAAGATCGAGATCACGAAGGAATTGATCGATCTTCTCTACGACGCCGTCGATTCGCTCAACCGGCTGGTCATCGGCATCAACGATCCGACGATGGGCGGCCTCGTCGACATCACCGGGCTGACGCGGCGCATCCATCAACTGGCGACCAACCAGATGCACAGGGCGAGCGAAGATCCCTTTGCGGATCTGACGCTCGACGAGCAGACGAAAAAGTCGCTCACCGAGTACGAGGAACATCGCCTTCTCGAGAACGTCAGGGCGCGGAACCACATCCTGGCGGTGGAAGTTCGCTTCGACTTCGCCGATTTCGATGAAAGGCTGCGCGCGCTGACGGAAACGTTGAGCAAGGCCGGCGAGGTCATCTCCACGCTGCCGGCCATCGACGGCAGCGGTGGCACCGGGATCGCCTTCCGGCTTCTGTATGGGTCGATGCTCAGCGAGGAAGCCGTGGCCTTGCTTGTTCCCGCGGGGCAGGTGCTGTCGCTCAGGAAACAGGAAGTGCCGGCGGCGGGCAGCGCTTCCGAAGCCACCGCCGTCGAGGCTCCGGAGGAAGACCTGTCACTTCGCTCCATCTCGCAGACCGTGCGCGTCGATATCAGCAAGCTCGATCACGTAATGAACATCGTCGGCGAGCTGATCATCGAGAAGACGCAGCTCGACTCGCTGACGCGGTCGCTCCATCAGGGCGAGGCGCTGCAGCAGGCGCGGGTCACCGCCCATGAGTTGGCGAAGATCGCCCGCAACCTGGAGCGCAAGCTCAACGAGCTGCAGCGATCGGTGATCGAGACGCGCATGGTTCCCGTCGGACAGATCTACGCGAAGCTTTCCCGCGCCGTGCGCAAAGTTGCGCGTGAGCTGAACAAAGAGATCGAGCTGGTGATGCGCGGCGAGGACACGGAGCTCGACAAGGTGATGGTCGAGGAGCTGACCGATCCGTTGATGCACATCATCCGCAACGCCCTCGACCATGGCATCGAGCCGGCGGAGGAGAGGGCCAGCAAAGGCAAAAATCCGATCGGCAAAGTGACGCTGAACGCGTATCAGCAGGGGAACTCCGTCGTTCTCGACGTCACCGACGACGGGCGCGGGATCGATCCTGAGGTGGTGCGCAAGGCGGCGGTGAAGCGAAACCTCATCGCCCAGCACGATCCCTTCGACCAGCGGCGAGCCTACGAGATGCTCTTCACACCCGGCTTCTCGACGGCGGCGGTGGTGACCGAGATCTCGGGCCGCGGAGTCGGGCTCGACGTCGTCAAGAGGAATCTGCAGGAGTTGAAAGGATCGATCGACATCCTTTCCGTCCCGGGCGAGGGAACGACCTTCCGGGTGATGCTCCCGATCACGCTGGCCATCATCCAGGCGCTGATCGTGCGGGCGGCCGGCGACCAGTTCGCCATTCCTCTGACGTCGGTCGAGGAATCGCTGCGCATTTACTCGCGCGACATCCGTACCGTGGAACGGCGTGAGGTCTTCACGCTACGCGACTTCACGCTCCCGCTGCTTCGCCTCTCGGATGCCTTCCACCTCGACAGTGATCGCGATGAGTCGCCGGACGCGAAGTGGTTCGTCGTCGTCACGCGCTCCGGAGAAAAGGTGGCCGGCATCCTCGTCGACGCGCTGGTACGGCAGCAGGAGGTCGTGATCAAGTCGATCGGAGAGCGGCTGAAGACCATCCCCGGCATCGCCGGCGCGACGGAAGTAGGGGAGGGGGAGATCGTGCTGGTGATCGACGTGGGAACGTTGATCGAGCAGTTCGGAGGAAAGGCGCGGGAGGCGCGGGCGGGGGTTTTGGTGTGATGTTCGAGGAATTCTTCGGTTTTACCACCAAACCCTTCGGCAAAACGCCTGATCCGGGGTTCCTGTACGAGAGCCCGCAGCACGGCGAAGCGCTGGCGAGGTTGGAGTACGCGGTCGAAGAAAAGGAGCTGTCACTGCTCGTAGGGGAGATCGGATCGGGGAAGACGACGTTGTCGCGCGCGCTGATCGACCGCATCGGCGAAGCGCGTCCGGTGATCCTGCTGATCAACCCGCGTCTGACGCCGGCGCAACTCCTGCGCTCGATCGCCTCGGGGCTCGGTCTGCAACCCGCGCGCTTCCGCAATGACCTGCTCGATCAGATCCACGCCAGACTCTTCGAGCTCTATGAAGAAGGCCGGGAGCCGGTGCTGATCATCGACGAGGCGCAATTGATCCCGGCCAAAGCGACCTTCGACGAGATCCGGCTGCTGACGAATTTCCAACTCGACGATCAGAATCTGCTGTCCGTGCTGCTCATCGGCCAGCCGGAGCTGGAGGCCCGTCTCGAGCGCCCACACTACGCGCCGCTGCGGCAGCGGATCGGGATGCGCTACCGCCTCGGCCCCTTATCGCTCGAGGAGACGGAGCGCTATATCGAGCACCGCATCCGCGTCGCCGGCGGGTCGCGCAGTCCCTTCACCGGCGAAGCCGTCCGCGCCATGTATGACATCAGCGGCGGAATCCCGCGCCTGCTCAATACTCTCGCCACCACGGCATTGCTCGAAGCCTTTGGTGACGATGCACGCACCATCGACTCCGCGCGGATCGCCGCCGCCGCGCGCGAGCATCGCCTCCGCGATGCCGCAACTGCGGTAGAAAGCCACATACATGGTTGACCTCGCGAAGATTCGGAAGAAGGCGAAAGCCGCGGGCCGGGGGTCGGGGGCCGCCAGCCGGGAGTCGGAGCAGGCTCCGGCGCCTGCGTCGGAACCCGCGGTCATCGTCGCTCCGGAACCGGCTTCCGCTCCGACCCCCGACCCCCGACTCCCGACCCCCGCTTCCGCCAAACTCGAGCAATTCAAACAGATCGCCGGCAAGCGCCGCGAAGGCTTCATCGAACAGAAAGCCGAGGCCGTCTCGGCCGATCAGGTCGAACTGCTCAGTTTCGTCATCGCCGGCGAGCAGTACGCGGTCTTGATCGATCACGTCGTCGAAATCGTCACGCCGCGCGACGCCACGCGCGTGCCGAATGCCGATCCGACCATCGTCGGGATCATCTCTCTGCGCGGGACGATCGTGACCATCATCGACATCCGCCGCAAGCTGCGCCATCCCCCGTCCGAGGCAGGCAACGAAACGCGAATCATCGTGGCCGAGCGCGGCGGCGAGACCCTTGGGTTCGAAGTTGACCGCGTTCTTCGGGTTCTGAAAGTCGAGTCGGCAGCCATCGAACCGCACCCGGTTGTGCACTCCAGCGAGTTGAGCGAGGCCGTCCGAGGCGTCTTCCGGTATGCCAACGCGTTGACGATCCTGCTCGATTTGGACAAGCTACTGGCCTGACCTGACCTCATGGAGCTCACTTGCAAGCAATGTGGCGCGAGATTTCGCGCGGCGATTCCGGAGCCGTTTACGCGGCCGGTGCGCGTGGCCTGTCCATCGTGCAGCAGCCAGATGGTCCTCAAGCCGGCCGCGGATGTGGCGCACCCCCGTCCGGTGGCAGCGCCGCCGGAACGTACGTCTGATCAAGCGGCTCCTGTGCCGAAACGGCGCCGTGTCGCCGCGATCGCCGATGAGCCTCGCCCCTTCCGTTCGTTCCTGGCCGAACATCTCCGCCGCCTCGGGTTCGATGTGAGCACGTTCGAGAACGGCGAATCGGCGTTCGATTTCATCCGCCGTACGCGCGCCGATCTGGCCATCGTCAACGTCTATCTCAAGGGGCGGCTTGGAGTCGAGGTGACCGAAGACATCCGCGGCGACGCCGCGCTCGAGCAGACGCGGGTGATTCTCATCGGCGCGCTCTTCCGCGCCAACCGTTTCCGCGCCAATCCGACGAATCTCTACGGGGCCGACGAATACATCGAGGAGCAGATCCCGGAACGGGAGTTCCGGCAGATCATCCGCAGGCTCTTCCCCGAGGTCGGCCACACCGACGAGTATCCCCTCGAGCCGAAGGAATACGACGAAGCGCGGCGGCTGGCGCGGCTCATCCTCAGCGACATCGTGATCTACCATCTGGAGAAGGTTGAGGAAGGGATCCGCGACGACAGCTTCTTCGAAGTGCTGAAGAACGAGATCGCGGAAGGGCGGGCTTACTACGACTCGCGCGTCCCGCTACGCGTGCGCCAGGACACGGAGATTTTCTCCGAAACGATGCAGCAGTTCGTGCGGATGAAGCGTGAGGAGATCGAGCGCGTGATGACGGGGACGGATTGATGGGTTACAGAGTTGCTGAGTTGCTGAGTTGCTGGGTTGCTTGGTTGCCAGGTTGCTTCGGCACCCGAGAAACCGAGCAACCAAGCAACTCCGCAATCGGCAACCAGACAACCTGTCAACCCAGCAACCCAGCAACCCAGCAACCGAGCAACCAACAGCAATGACCACCGCCGATCCGCAACTCATCGAACAAGCCCGCTCCGCGGATCCGGATGCGCGGCAGAAAGCGGCGTATCTCGTCGCCCATACGGTCGACGAGCGCGACTACCCGCTGATGTTCGAGCTGCTCGGTGACAAGGACTGGCGCGTGCGCAAGACCATCGTCGATGGATTCGTGCGCGATCCGCAGCCGGAGGTCGTGGCCGGACTGCTCAATGCGCTCGCGGACGCGGAGAACGCCGGCAAGCGCAATTCCTCCACCGAGGCGCTGATCAGGATCGGCGAGGACGCCATCATCCCGATCGTGGAGCGGTTGCGCGTCGAGACCGACGTCGACGTCCGCCTTTCTCTGGTCAACCTCCTCGGCGATCTGCGCAGCAGCGACGCTTTCGACATTCTGGTCGAGTCGCTGGAGGGGGAGCCGGACATCAACGTCTCCTCGTCCATCGTTTCCTCGCTGGGTAAGTACCGCGACGCGGCCGCGCTGCCGCACCTGTTGCGCGTTCTGCAGCGCGAGGATCTCTGGCTGAAGTTTCACGCCATCGAGGCGCTCGGCGAGATCGGCGACCGCGCGGCGCTGCCGGCCATTCTGGCGCTTTACAGGGAGAAATCGCTGCGCAAGCCGGTGCTCGAAGCGATCGGCAAGATCGCCGACGTCGGCACCGTGTCATTCCTGCTGCGCATCATCTCCGCCGAGGACAAGCTGAACCTGACCGCGCTGCGCGCGCTGGTCCGCATCGCCGAGGCGAGCAAACCGAGAATCGTGGAACAGGCGGAGCGCCTGCTCATCCAGCGTAAGTTCCGCGAATCGTTCCCCGAATCGAAGATCGATGCGCTCATCGAGCACCTTCACGCCACCCCCAAGCGCGATGTGAAGGCCTTCATCCTCAAGTTTCTCGGCTGGTCGGGCGATGTGCGCGCGCTTCCGGAACTGATGGAATGCCTCGATCATCCTGACTCCGCCGAGACCGCTTCGCAGGCGCTGGTCGATTTCGGTCACGGCGCCGTGCCGGCCATCCTCGAGGCGCTCCGCACGGCGGAAGAGGACGAGATCATCGCCCTGCTCCTGCGCGTGTTGAATGTGATCGGCGGAAGCGAGGCCGGCCCGAATATCCTGCCGCTCCTCGATCACGAGAATCCGATGATCCGCCGGCTGGCCATCGAGACGCTCGGCGAGATCGTCGATCCGCGCTCGATCGATTACCTTCTGGCCAAGCTCGATGACACCGACGTGGCATCGCAGCAGGCGGCCGTCAACGCCATCCCCGCGCTCGTGGCTGCCTTTCCCGAGATGAAGGGCCCGGTGCTGACGAAGATCCGCAGACTGCTGCAGGACCCGTCGGTGCCGATGAAGCTCAACTCGCTCTCGGTGTTCGTGAATATCCAGGGAGAGGGATACCACGATGAGTTGCTGCTGGCGTCAAAGGACAGCGATGCGGTGATCCGTCAGAAGGCTGTCTCGCTGATGGGCAAGTTCAGCGAAGAGCGTTTCGCCGACGCGCTCGTGCTTTCGCTGGCCGATGAGGCGACGGCGGTCCGGCTGGCTGCGATCAATGCCATCGTGCGCCATCGTCCGGCCCAGGGGCTCGAGCCGCTGATCAGCTCACTGGAAGACTCCGACATCTGGATCCGCACGGCTGCCGCGCAGGCGCTCGGTGAGTACCGCCATCCCGCTGCCATCGAGCCGCTGGTGCACCATCTCGATACGGACCTGCCGCCCGTTCGCATCGCGGCGATCGAAGCACTGGGTAAGTCGGGCGACGAGCGGGTGAAGGGTGTGCTCTTCAATTGCGCGCACGAGTCGGATCTGGAGGTTCGCCGCGCGGCCATCCTGTCCCTCGGACGTGTGCCGGGCGAGGAGGTCTTCGATTACCTCATGTTCGCCACGACGGATGACGACTGGCGCATCCGCGCCGCGGCGGTGACCGCGGTCGCGGTCCGCGGCGACAGGACGGCACTGCCGGCGCTCTACGCCGCGCTGCAGGATTCCGACACCTACGTGCAGCAGTCAGCCGTCCTGGCGCTCGACAAGCTTCCCGACCGCGCGTCTTTTCCTTACCTGTTCCGGGCGCTCGAGAACAGCGCCATCCTCGACGAGGTCTCCGACCTCTTCGTCCGACACAAACAGCTTTATCGCGATCTTCTGGAGGAGGCGTGGCGCACGGCCGACAGCCGGCGCGAGATGGTGATCGCGGCGATTTTGCAGGCTATGAAAGAGAAGGGGTGAGGGAGGAGGGGCGAGGGCCCATTCCCCTCGTCTCTCATCCCTCATCCCTGCATTATGTCCACATTCAATCTGTCCTTGAATCATCATCTCGATCTGCCCGACGACGTGTTCAGGCTGATGCGGGATCAGATCTATAGGCGGACGGGGATGTGGTTCTCGGATACATCGAAGTACCTTCTGCAGAAACGCCTCTCACCCCGGGCTCGCGAGCTTAACTTCGATTCGTTCCAGAAATACTTCTACTTTCTGCAGTACGACCCGCGCGCCGAGGCCGAGTTCGATCAGATCTACGACCTCGTCACCACGAATGAGACCTACTTCTTCCGCGAGCCGGCGCAGCTTACGGCGTTCACCGACGAGATCGTCCCCGAGATCCTGGAGCGCAAGAGCGTGAAGAAGATCCGTATCTGGTCGGCCGGATGCTCATCGGGCGAGGAACCGTATTCGATCGCCATGCTGCTGTCGGAATCGGGACACTACGCACATGCTGCGTTCGAGATTTTCGCCAGCGACATCAACCAGCAGGTCCTGGCCAAAGCACGCAAGGGCCACTACCGCGAGAGCGCCTTCCGCGCCACCGACGTGCGTATGCGCGAGAAATACTTCACGCGTAACGACGATGGCTCCTGGCAGATCCACGACGACATCCGCAACCGCGTCTCCTTCGGCCGGTTGAATCTCTACGATGAGGCCCGCGTCTCGCTCCTCGGCCATCTCGACATCATCTTCTGCCGCAACGTCATCATCTATTTCGACGACGTATCGAAGCGCGTGGTGGTGACGAACTTTTTCAACCGCCTCGTCGACACCGGCTACCTCCTCCTCGGCCACAGCGAGTCGCTGATCTCCCTCTCGACGCAGTTCAAGCTGCGGCATCTGAAGAACGACATGGTGTATCAGAAGTGAACGTGACGTTTGCAGCGGAAACACATTAGTCATTTTTGCGCTGCCGGACGGGGCAGCAGCTCCTGACAACATCATCACCTCACGCCGCGCTGGTAGGATGCCGCGTCCATGCTCCGTCCCCTTCGTGCCGTCGTTATCGATGATTCTGCCTACAACCGCGTGACCATCTCACGGATGCTCGGGTCGTCTCCGAAAATCAAGGTCGTGGCCACGGCCGTCAACGGTGAAGACGGCATCAAGCAGGTCATGAAGCACAAGCCGGACGTGATCACACTCGACCTGGAGATGCCGGTGATGGACGGCTTCGCCTTCCTTCGCTGGCTGATGGCGAACCTGCCCACTCCGGTGATCGCGGTTTCGTCACGTTCGAGCGACCGGAGTGTTTTCAAGGCGCTCGACCTCGGCGCGATCGACTTCATCGCTAAACCCGGCGGGCGCGTCTCGCCCCGGCTCGAGGAAATCGAGCGCGACCTCGTCGCCAAGGTGCTGCAGGTCGCCGAGATCCGGATGGAGAACCTGCGGCGGCGAATCACCGATCAGGAGGAGACCGCGCCTCGCGAAGCGGAGCCGCCGGCGGTCTGCGAAGGGGGCATCGAGCTGGTCGCCATCGGCTGCTCCACCGGCGGCCCACCGGCGTTGCAGTACGTCTTCCAGAACCTGCCGATGTTGCCGATTCCGATCGTCGTGGCCCAGCACATGCCGCAGGCGTTCACACGTCTTTTCGCGGAGCGCGTCAACAAGCTCACCAGCTACACGGTGAAAGAGGGCGATGACGGCGAGATGCTCGAGAACGGAACGATCTACGTCGCTCCCGGCGGCACACAGATGGAAGTGCGCCGCACCGCCGAAGGGCTGCAGATCCGGACGTTCCCGGCGAAGGTCACCGACCTCTATGCGCCGTCCGTCGACCGTCTCATCATCTCCGCCGGCGATGCGTGCGGCGAGCGCCTGGTAGCCATCATCCTTACCGGCATGGGCGACGACGGCGCACAAGCCATCCGCCGCGTCCGCGAGCGCGGCGGCAGGACGATCGCCGAGTCACCGCAGACCGCCATCATCTTCGGTATGCCGAACGAGGCCATCAAGACGGGATGCGTCGATCTTGTTTTGCCGCTGGGGGAGATTCCAGAGGCGATTCAGAGGTTGTGTACGGGGTAGGCGTCACGCGGCGGCCGGTTTCGCCTTCGCGTTCTCCTGCTGGGACGACGCCCATTTGGCGTGTTCCTGGGAGACCAGCGACTCGACGCGCTCGGCCAGCAGGGCACGGGGGTCGGCCACACCTGAATACGATGACGCCTTCGCCAGATACACGTACTTCTCGTGCTTGAGCGACTCGCATGTCGAGCGGTACGCGGTCCAGTTCTGCTGATACTGATTCAGATGGAGTGTTCCTTCGAGCACGGTGATCAGCACGCCGAGACCGCCTGTCCACCAACCGACGTTCGGCAGATTGAACGCGCCTATGAACGGAATCACCGCCGCCGCGATGATCTCGGTCATCTTAATCCGTTTGTACATCCGCTGGCTGCTGATGCTCTTTCGGTCGTACCACGAGATCTGATCCTCGAGTCGGTCCACGACCGGATCTGCTTCCGTCGTCATGCAAGGCTCCATGGATGATTAAGGATGGCTCATTGTAGCGCCCGTCGCCTGTTCGGCGGCCGCCCGTCCCACCGGCCACTCCCGTGTGCTAATCTCCCATCGCGTCCGTCCGAGAGCGTCCCATGACCGAAGAAAGAGCTGAGAAGTTTCTCGAGCTGTTCAACAAGGGTAAGGAGTTTACCGAGGAGTTACTTCGGGAAAACCAGCGCTTGCGGTACCGCATCGCCACGCTGGAAACAGAGTCGGCGTCCGGTCTCGACGAAGAGGTGCAGCGTCTGCGCGCCGAGGTCCAGCAGCTCACCGAGGAGAACCGCCGCATCGCGGAGCGGTTCAAGGAAGTCGAGGAAGAGAACAAGGACTTCGCCAACCGCTACATCGAAGTCGAAGAACAGAACAACAACCTCGCCAACCTCTACGTCGCCAGCTACCAGCTCCACTCCACGCTCGACTTCCGGGAAGTCATCCAGATCGTTCAGGAGATCGTCATCAACCTTATCGGCGCGGAATCGTTCGCCATTCTGCTGCTCGACGAGAAGACCAACGAGTTGAAAACGATTGCCTCGGAGGGTGAGGACGTCATGCCCGGCATCGAGACCATCTCCACCCGACTTGGCGACGGCGTTCTCGGCAGCGTGGCCAAGACCGGCGAGAGCTACTACATCAACCAGGATATGGAAGACGGTGGCAAGGTCACGCTCGAAAAGCCGCTGGCCGCCGTGCCGCTCAAGATCAAGGAGCATGTCATCGGCCTGGTGGTCATCTACAGACTTCTCCAGCAGAAGGACTCGTTCTCGGCCGTCGACTACGAGCTCTTCTCGCTCCTTGCCGCGCATGCCGCGACGGCGATCTTCTCATCGAAACTCTACTCGCAGTCGGAGAGGAAGCTGAACACGATCCAGAGCTTCCTCGACCTGCTGACAACCACATCGTGAGGGTCCGATAGTGCCACTTGAGAACGCGAACTTTTTGGTTGTCGAAGACTCGCCGACCATGCGTCAGCTGATCTCGTTCTCGCTCAAGCGGTTCAAGAACGCCAGGATCATCGAGGCCGTCGACGGCGTGGATGCGCTCAAGAAACTCTCCGGTCCGGATAAGATCGATCTGATCCTGACCGACATCAACATGCCGGTGATGGACGGTCTCAAGCTCGTCTCGCTCGTACGCCAGAATGCGCAGCTTCGCAACATCCCGATCGTGATCATCACGACGGAAGGGGCCGAGGAAGACCGCGAGCGCGGATTGGCCCTCGGCGCGAATGCCTACATCTCCAAGCCGATCCAGTCGTCGCATCTGATCAAGACGATCTCGGAGCTGCTCGCAGTGTGAGAAAGGCAGAAGGCAGAAGGCAGAAGGCAGAAGGCACTCATCCTTCATCCTTCATCCTTCTGCCTTCTGCCTTCTGCCTTCTGACCTTCCTCGCCGCCCGCATTCCCCTCCTCGTTCTCCGCGCGCCGTTCTTCGACGAGCTGTTCACGCGCTGGATAGCAGCCAGACCGTTCGCCGGGATTCTCTCCGCCTTACGGCACGACTCCGGCCCGCCGCTCTACTACTTCGCGGTGCATCTGCTGGGCGATCCACCGGTCGAAACAACGCGGGTGCTTTCGCTCGTCTGCGCAGCGATCGCGTTCGTCGTGATCCTCTCGTGGGATCGCCTGCCGGCGGCGTTGCTACTGGCTGTCTTCCCGCCCGCCGTGCTCATCGCTGCCGACGCTCGCGCCTACGCGTTGTGCGCAATGTTCGTGGCGCTGGCGATCGTGGCGGTCGACCGGGGCCGGCCGATGCTTGCGGCGCTGTTGCTGGCCGCAGCCGGGTACAGCCACTACTATGGCGTCCTGTTTTTCCCGATGCTCCTTCTCGGGAGTACCAGACCTTACGCCAGCGGGCCGCCGCCGGCCCGGCGGCGGTACCTGGCGCTGCCGCTCGCCGTTTTCCTCTACCTCCCCGGATTTTGGCTGGCCTTGCACCAACCCACCGAAGCGCGTGCGTGGATGACCATGAACTGGCCGGATGCCCTATTCGTTCGCCCGCCGCTCGTCCTGGCGATCATCGGGGCGGCCGCGCTCGTGCTCTCCGTACGCGTGAATCGCTACATGCTCATGGTGCTTGTCCCTCTGATCCTCGCCATCGCGTTGCGCGTTTATGTTCCGATGCGATTCGAGTCGGTCATCGCCGCGCCGCTGGCGCTCTGGCTGGCCGAATCGCTGCGGAACAACCGCTTCCGACTCGCGCTGACGACGGCGTTGATCGCGGTCGGTACCTTCTGGACCGCGCTCGGTATCATCGATCACGTCAACCGCCCGCCCGACCCGTATCGCCAGTCAGCTCGATGGATCGCGGTCCACATCCCGGCGAAGGAGACCGTCATCGCCTCGGGGTACTGCTATCTGGAGACGATGATGAACGGACACGAGCGCGTCGCCGCCTTCCCACCGGAGCAGAGCGAACATCCCGGCTGGCGAGCGCTGCCACGGCCGGAAGTTCCGATCCCCACCGGCGCGTTCTACTGGACTGGTGAGCGCGGCGCGCCGGAGCTCGGCATCCTGATTCGGGAGCGCCGCATCATCAAGCCACTCTTCATCAACGATCGTGCGATGGTTGCACTGGTAAGGTAAACTCGTCCCCCATGCCTCATTTCATTACTGACAAGTGCATTGGTTGCAGCGTCTGCGAGGTCAAGTGCCCCACGAACACCATCTGGGGCGCGGCCCGCGGCATGTACTACATCCACCCGGAGCGCTGCATCGACTGTTCGGTCTGCGGCATCTACTGCCCGGTCGACGCCATCCAGAACCAGCACGGGGAGTTCATCCCCCGCGTCAAGCCGAAAGAGATCCCGAAAGCCGAAGTCATCAAGGAGCTCTGCACCGGATGCGAGTTCTGCGTCGATATCTGCCCGTTCGAGTGCATCAAGATGATCGACCCGAACGACGAGACGGTGGCCAATCACTACAAGATCGCCTTCGTCGACGAGAAAAAGTGCGTGGCCTGCCGCCTCTGCGAATCCGTCTGCGACAAGGACGCCATCGTCGTCCCGGATGCGCCGACGCAGCTCAAGACGTATCTGCCTGACTTCGTGGTGATGGGAACCGGCCGTTGAGTGGGGAGCCGGGAATCGGGAGTCGGGAGTCGGAGACCGGGGCCCCAAGTACAACCCCCGACCCCCGACGCCCGACCCCCGCGCCCGCCGACATTCCCAAAGAATCGCCCAAAACGATCCTCTTCCAATTCGTCGTCTTCCCCCTTGGAATCGTTCTCATCGCCGTCCTGATCTTCTTCCTCTTCGGGAAGCTGGCGACGGACGAGCAGACCATCCCCGACTATCTCAACGCCATCCGTTCGGGAAGCTCGCACGAGCGGTGGCAGGCGGCCTATCAGCTCTCCAAGTCCCTAAAGCGCGGCGAGGCGAAGCGCTATCCGAACCTCGAGCAGAACGTCGCGGCGCTGTACGCCAATTCAAAGACTGACGACCCGCGTATCCGGCGTTACCTCGGCATGGTGCTTGGAACGCTCGGCGACCGCCGGGCCACGCCGTTACTCCTCGATGGAATCAATGATCGCGATGTCGACAACCGCATCTACGCCCTCATGGCTCTCGGCGAGCTCCGCGACCCGGCCGCGGTTCCGCGCATTGCACGGGCGGTTTCGGACGACGACAAGGATGTCCGCGCCACGGCGTATTACACGCTTGGAGCGATCGGTGACGCCGCCGCCGTGCCGGTTCTCGTCAACGGCCTGCAGGAAGAGGCGCCCGATGTCCGCTGGAATGCCGCCATCGCCCTCGGCCGGCTCGGCGACAAGCGATCCCTCGGCCCCCTGCGCGAGATCCTCGACCGTTCCCGGCTGAACCGCGTCGCCACCATGCGCGAAGACCAGAAGGAAGACGCCATGATCGTGGCGATGTCGGCATATGTCAGGCTGGCCGGCGATGACGCCGCTCCCGACCTGCAACGGATCGCCGCGAGCGATCCCAGTCTGCCCGTCCGCGCCGCGGCGAAGCAGGCGTTGGCGCAGATCGGGAAATGACGCGGGTTGCCACGGTCGGAGCGCCAGCGCTCCGTTTCGGTTCTGATATCGAAGTAGGTCAATCCTGATATCGACCCCCCTCGTTCTGATATTGAAGTGGGTCGATCCTGATATCGATCCCCCCTGGTTCTGATATTGAGGTGGGTCCATCCTGATATCGACCCCCCTCAGTTCTGATATTGAAGTGGGTCGATCCTGATATCGACCCCCCCTGGTTCTGATATTGAGGTGGGTCGATCCTGATATCGACCCCCCCTGGTTTTGATATCGAGGTGAGTCGATCCTGATATCGGCCCCCCTCGGTTCTGATATCGAAGTGGGTCGATCCTGATATTGACCCCGGGCTATCGGTCTCGAGGTCCTACGCGTGTAAGTTGCTGACCTGAGATGTCTTACCGAGCAACCGGGCAACTCGGCAACCATCCTCTTACCTTCTCTGCCTGTCACCTTTTTCGTTGACAGCGGTTGCTGAAAAGCAGATATTTACGCCCGCGCCGGAGCGGGCTCAATTCGGCACCTTCAAAACCCCGGATGTCTGACGAAATCACGCCATATCAGATGGTTCCGAAGACTCCCCTCGCGGGGAGCGCGGCTGCTGAGATCCGCGAACAGGGCGAGATCTCGCGCCGCAGTTTCCCCGTTGTCCTGACCACGGCCTGGGTGGCCCTGGCCGCCGCGCTCGGGGGGCTGAGCGCCGTCTTTCTCCGCTTCCTCTTCCCCAACGTCCTCTTCGAGCCCGTCCAGAAGTTCAAGGCCGGTCTGCC
Organism: Thermoanaerobaculia bacterium; assembly: GCA_035569395.1. Classification (GTDB taxonomy): domain Bacteria; phylum Acidobacteriota; class Thermoanaerobaculia; order Gp7-AA8; family Gp7-AA8; genus JADGNZ01. The sequence goes on from DATMNC010000035.1 coordinate 14,453, forward strand.
GTCCGACTACTCGGTCGGAGAGGTCGACGAGCGCTGGAAGGACAAGTACGGCATCTGGATCGTCCGCACCGAGGAGATCGTCTACGCGCTGATCACGGTTTGCACCCACCTCGGCTGTACGCCGAACTGGCTTCCGACGCAGAATAAATTCAAGTGCCCCTGCCACGGCAGCGGCTACTACAAGTCCGGCATCAATTTCGAGGGACCGACTCCGCGGCCGCTCGAACGGGCCAAGATCTTCATCGACATCGCTGACGGGCAGATCGTGGTCGATAAATCGAAGCAATTTCATCAGGAGCGGGGGGAGTGGACTGACCCCGAGGCATTCATCAAGCTGTAGCTCCCGGCTCTCAGCCGGCGATCGACAGCCGAGGAGATAATGGCGAATCTACGAGGACTTCAGGAAGGCATCGTCAATTCGCAGATCTGGAAATCAGTTTTCCGGGTCGGCATCCCCAACACGAACCGCAAGCGCGTTCTGGCGGTGCTCGGATCGCTGATTCTCCATCTCCATCCCGTCAAGGTCCGCCGCTCCGGCGTACGCATGAGCTACACATGGTGCATGGGCGGAACCTCGTTCTTCCTGTTCCTCGTCGAGACCGTGACCGGCCTGCTGCTGATGTTCTATTACCGGCCGACCATCGAGTATGCCTTTACCGACATCATGGACCTGCGCGAGCAGGCACCGTTCGGGATCATGCGCGAGATGCACCGCTGGGGCGCGCACGCCATGGTCATCGCGGTATGGCTGCATATGTTCCGTGTCTTCATGACCGGCTCGTACAAACCGCCTCGCGAGTTCAACTGGAATGTCGGCGTCATCCTCCTCGTGCTTACGCTGCTGCTCTCGTTCACGGGATATCTCCTCCCGTGGGATCAGCTTGCGATCTGGGCCATCACCGTCGGCTCTTCGATGGCTCGCGCCTCTCCCGGCGCCGGTAATGAGGGGCCCATGTCGGGCCTGGTGAAGCTGGGGGACATACGACTTATTCATGCGGGTGACGATGCCCGCTTTGCGCTCATCGGCGGGCGGTCTATCGGGGCGGCGACGCTGCTGCGCTTCTATGTCCTGCACTGCGTGGTGATTCCTCTCGCGGCCGGCTTCCTGATGGCCATTCACTTCTGGCGAGTTCGAAAAGACGGAGGCATCTCAGGTCCGTTATGAGAAGGCCTTGTTTGTCGTTTAGCCGGGTGTCGGGGTTCGGGGGTCGGGTGCCGGAGCTCGCGCCGGCGCGACCGTCGTTCTCCGGCCGCCGATACGCGACACCCGGCTCCCGCCTTCCGGAGACCACGCGCTGATGACCTTCATCAAGGATTTCGTCAACGTACTGTCCGCGGGGTCGATCTCATTCACTCTGCTGACTTCGATTTTCGCGCTCATCATTTATTTCAACCTGCTGGGCGGCCGGATCAAGGCTGTTGGCGGAATGGCCTTCATCGGCCTGGGCGTCTTCATGCTGCTGATGGGGATTTTTGTGCCGCCGCTGCTCTATCTCGGCATTGCCTATCTCCTGATCCTTTTCGCGCTGGCCCGTCTGGGCGGCCGGTTGTGGGATACGAAGGTCGGCCTTCGGCTGTTCGTCATCGGCGGGCTGGCGTTTGGCTTGTCGATGCTCGATCCGAATTTCTTTCTTATCGCGGCGAAGCCCGACAACGTGCCCATCGTGGCCATGATCTTCCTCCTCGGATTTTTTACCTGGGTGGCGCTGCGTAAGGCCTACCTCAACGACACCCAGATCGCCGTAGGCGGCATTCCGTGGGAGAAGACGGAGTCGGACGAGAAGCTCTTCACCTGGCCCGATCTCGTCTATACCGAATTGCTCTGCATGATCCTCCTGACCATCGTGATGATCGTCTGGTCGGTCGTTCTGCGCGCGCCGCTGGAAGAGGCGGCCAATCCGACGTCCTCTCCCAATCCCGCCAAGGCTCCGTGGTACTTCCTCGGCCTGCAGGAAATGCTGGTCTATTTCGACCCCTGGCTGGCGGGCGTCGTGCTGCCGACGCTGATCATCGTCGGTCTTATGGCCATCCCGTACATCGATACGAATCCGAAGGGGAACGGCTACTACTCCTTCCGCGAACGGAAGTGGGAGATTGGCGTTTTTCTTTATGGTTTTCTCGTGCTCTGGTCGTTCCTCATCATTACGGGAACGTTTCTGCGCGGCCCGAACTGGAACTTCTTCGGCCCCTATGAATTCTGGGATCCGAACAAGCTCGTGCCGCTGGTGAACGTCGATCTGTCGGAGCTGATGTGGGTGAAGGTTCTGGGCACTTCGTTGCCGAAACTCTGGATCATCCGGGAGATCTTCGGGCTTGGACTCATTGGTGCTTACCTCGGTCTTCCGCCGGTGATGGCGGCCGGACCGTTCCGCCGCTTCTATAACAAGATGGGGGCGGCCCGGTATTACGTCGGCGCCTATCTCTTCCTGATCATGATGTCGCTGCCGATCAAGATGGTGCTGCGCTGGCTTTTCAATCTGAAATACATCCTGCATATCCAGGAGATTTTCTTCAACGTCTGAGGGCGCCGTAGAACCGATGAAGCCACAAGAGCCGATTCCTCACAATTACTCGATTCGCAGGCTGAATTGGATATTCGCCCTGTCGAGCCTCGGTTTGCTCGTGGTCACCGGTCTTATCGTCGGTTACGACTACATCCGTGGCTGGAAGTGGTTTCAGCTCGAGTTTATGCGCATGCAGCGCGAGCGCATCGTTCAGGAAGTGCAGCTCGCCAGCTCCGCGGAGAACAAGCAACTTCTGGCGAACCTCGACGAGCAGACGCGCAGGAACAGCCTGGAGCTGGCGGCGCATCGCGACCAGTATCTATCCGCGCAGAAGGCGTTCGACGCGATGGAAGGGGACCACTATCGCGCCGATCAGGACTATCGCTTCGCCAAGGCGAACCTCGACGCGCAGCGCTACATCACGGAGGCTTCCGTCGTGGAGCACCGATCCGACGCCGCCCAGCAGCAGGCGGAATTCGAACGCCAGACGAAGCATCTCGCTGACCTGCAGGTCCGCCTGCAGGAGGTCACGCGTCAGCGCGACGCCGCAAAGGCGAACGTCGACCAGTGGCTGAAGAAAATCAAGGATGCCGAGGATAAGAGAAAAGAGTTGACGGCTTCGGTGGACCTGCTGAACAAGCAGTTGAGCCTCGTCGACATGGACCGGTTCAGCACGAACTGGATTCTCAGCCAGCCCATGCTCGATTTCGTCAACCCGGTGATCAAGATCGATCAGGTCGTTCTGAACGACCTTTCGATCGACATGAACTACATGAACGTACCTCGGGTCGACCGCTGCCAGACCTGCCACCGCGCCATCGACACGCCCGGATGGGAGTCGAAGACGGAAGCAGCCCGGCTGTCCCAGGAGTTGCAGCAGAAGCTCGACGCCTACGACATTCCCCAGGAAAAGCGCAAGGAAACGGAAGAGCGCATCGCCCAGCTCAAGCGGATTCAGGATGCTCCCACCGACATTCTCAATCCGTGGCGCACCCATCCGAAGCTCGATCTCTTCGTCGGCTCGGCGTCCGTGCATCCGCTTCTCGAGTACGGATGCACTGTTTGCCACCGCGGCCAGGATCGGGCCACCGAATTCGGCCGCGCCGGCCACACGCCTGCCAGCCCGAGGATGGAACATCGCTGGGCAGAGCGGACCATGCTCTCGGGCGGCTTCTTTCCGCTGCCGAGCGACTTTGAAAAGCGCAATTGGGGATACGAAGAGAACGAGTTCATCGAGACGCCGATGTATCCGCGGCATTACTACGAGGCTGGATGTATCAAGTGCCACTCGGGACAGATGAGCGTCGACCGCGGCGAAGACATTACCAAGGCGACGCAGACCGTCGAGATCTACGGCTGCTACGCCTGTCACAAGATCAACAACTGGCGCTTCTCCGATCTCCGCAAGCCTGGACCGGACCTCGGCGGCATCGCGGAGAAGACCACGCCGGAGTGGGCATTCCGCTGGATCAGCGAGCCGCACAACTTCCGGTCGACGACGCGCATGCCGTCGTTTTTCTATCAGCGCAACATCGTTGACCCCAACGTCGTGCCGCCGCAGGAACGCGCGCATAACATCAAGCTTCAGGATGCCGAGATCCACGCCATCGTCAGCTACCTTTTCAGCAAGTCCACGCATCGTTCCTGGTCGCCTCCCGGAGCCGGCGATGCCGCCCGTGGCAAACAGATCGTCGGCAGCATCGGCTGTCTGGGCTGCCATATCGATACCGAGCAGGTGAAGGACGACAAAACGGGCCGGATCCGTCTTGCCAAACGCGAGGACTTTCCGCTGGAGCGCAACTACGGCTTCAATTTCACCGGCGTGGGGACCAAGGCAAACGCGGCCTGGATCTACAACTGGATCAAGAACCCGAAGGCCTATTACGCGGATGCGCCGATGCCGTCATTGCGGCTCACCGATCAGGAAGCGTCCGACGTAACCGCGTATCTGCTCACAATGCAGAAACCAGGCTTCATGAATACGCCGATCCGTCCGGCGGACAGGCAGGCCGTTCACGATCTCGCCAAGGGCTATCTGATCAACACGCTCAGTGATCGCGATGCGGAACTGAAGTTGAAGTCGATGCCGGATCACGATCAGCTCGTTTACCTGGGGCAGCGCTCCATTGAGAAGTACGGCTGCTATTCGTGTCACAACATCAAGGGCTTCGAAGGTCTGAAGCCGATCGGTACCGAGCTGACGGTCGAGGGATCGAAAGCCCTGCATCTTTTCGATTTCGGCTTCATGAACGATCAGCAGTGGAAAAACGAGGACGGCGCGACCGAGCACGTCATCCATACCGTGCCGTCATGGGTGTACAACAAGCTGCGCAATCCGCGGATCTACGACGACCGCCGCACGAAGGTCTACAACGACAAGTTGAAGATGCCGAACTTCCACCTCACGCCTGAAGAAGCTCGCCGCATCGCCATGGTGGTCGTCGGCCTTACGAAGGAGAAGGTGGCCGAGAACCGGATGGCCGGGCTCGACGCCAGGACCCGGTTCATCGAAGAGGGCCGCAAGCGGGTCTCGCAGCACAATTGCCGCGCGTGTCACGTCGTCGACGGACGCGGGCGTGCCATCGCTTCCACGATCGCCGACGCCAACTTTTTCCCGCCGGACCTATCGCCTGAAGGTGCGCGTGCGCAGTCTCCGTTCCTCTTCAACTTCCTCAAAGACCCGACGGTGATGAAGATCCGACCCTGGGTCAGCGTTCGCATGCCGACTTTCCATTTCAGCGATGAAGAGACCAATACACTGGTGACCTTCTTCGCGCAGGAAGGGCAGCGTTCACAATTCGATACGACCCGCAACACGAATCCGACGGCGCAGAACGTCATGATCGGTAAGCAGGTCTTCACGATGTTGCGCTGCGGGCAGTGCCACATCACGACGCCGGTGCAGAACCTGGAGAACCCGCCGGTGCCGAATACGGCGGACACGACGTCGCTGGCCCCGAATCTGACGCTCGCACGCCTGCGGCTTCGCCACGATTGGATCTCCGACTGGATCCGCCGTCCCAACGAGATGATCCCGGGCACGAGAATGCCGGCCAACTTCCCGCGCGATGCCGCGACGGGCGGTTTCCAGTCGCCGCTGGCGATGGCGATCGATACGCCGCAGTTCGCGCAGTACAAAGCGACGTTGCTGCCTCTTTTCAAGGGCGATGAGAAGGAACTGAAGCGAACCATGAGCGATGCGGTCGCGCTGACCGACTATCTGCGCGATTACATCTGGAGCATTGGTATTACACAAATGCGCACGGCCTCGCCGGACGGGCAGGTGCCGTCGATGGCGATGCCGCAACCGTCGCTGCCCCCGGTGGCTGCGCCGGCCGCTAAATCGACGCGCAATCAGCACGGCGCGCCGGCGGCAGGCAGCGGACCAGGACGTTAGAAAATCAGGAGATAGGCTCAATGACCATGAAAAAGTTCGTGACGATGTTGTTTGCAAGCACCCTTCTCTTCTCGATCGCCTGCGGCAAAGGCAAGGAGGCATCGAAGCAAGACCAGGGAGAAGATGACGAGACGCAGACCACGGCAACCACCACCGCGGCCACTGCTTCGAACGCTCCCGCGGCGGCTCCCGCTGCCGCGCCGGTGTCGGCGGATGCGGCAACGCTTACAGGTCTCGTGAAGTTCGAAGGGGCCGCTCCAAAGATGACCAATATTCAGATGTCGGCCGATCCGTACTGTCAGTCGCAGCATGCCAGTGCTCCTGCCACCGAAGAGGATGCGGTCGTCGGTCCTGCCGGCGAGCTTGCTAATGTCTTCGTCTACATCAAGGACATCAAGGGCAATTTCCCCACGCCGTCGGCCGCCGTAACGATCGACCAGAAGGGCTGCCAGTACCATCCGCACGTCAACGCCGTCATGGTCGGTCAGCCGCTGGAGATCAAGAATGACGACGCCACTCTGCACAATATCCATGCTCTGCCCACGGTTAACTCGCAGTTCAACGTGGGACAGCCGGTCCAGGGGATGTCCTCCACGCAGAAACTCGACAAGGTCGAAATGACACCGTTCAAGATCAAGTGCGACGTTCACGGTTGGATGAAGTCCTATATGGCCGTCATGCCGCACCCGTTCTTCGCGGTGTCTCAGACCAATGGCACGTTCTCGATCGCCAACCTTCCGCCCGGCCAGTACACGGTGGTGGCGTGGCATGAGAAGTACGGACAACAGGAACAGAAGGTCACGGTCGGCGCCAAGGAGTCGAAGGCGCTGAGTTTCACGTTCAAGGGATAGCGATGGAGAAGCAGCTCTTAGCTCTTAGCGGTCAGCTCTTAGGGGCGATCGCTAACCGCGAGGGCATCGAAAAAGCGCTAACAGCTAACCGCTAAGAGCTAAGAGCTAAGAACATGGCATTGAGACGACAGATCCGGGTAGGTTCGCAATGGATGTACGCGGACGAAGCGCACAAGGCGCTCCGCGAAGCGTTGCGCGTCATGAAGGACGAGGGCGACGGCGGCGCACACGGCGGACATCATCAGCCGTGGATTCGCCGCTACGTTTTCTCGACGGACCATAAGTGGATTGGCATCCAGTACGGCTTCACCGCGTTGCTGTTCCTGCTGCTCGGTTTCTGCCTGATGATCCTGATGCGGTTGCAGCTCGGCTGGCCGGGAACGGCCTTCAGCGCGATGAAACTGCTCGGGGAGTCGCGCGCGCCGGGTGGAGTTCTGCTCCCCGAGGCCTATAACCAGCTCGGGGCGATGCACGGCACGATCATGATCTTCCTCGGGATCGTGCCGCTGGCCGTCGGCGCCTTCGGCAACTATCTCGTCCCGCTGCAGATCGGCGCCCCCGACATGGCCTTCCCGAAGCTGAATATGGTCAGCTATTGGTGCTATCTGCCGGGCGGGTTGATCATGCTGGCGAGTTTCTTCGTTCCCGGTGGAACCGCACAATCCGGCTGGACCTCGTATCCGCCGTTGTCGGTCATCGCCTCAGCGGGCCAGACATGGTGGTTGATCGGGATGGTCTTCCTGATCACCTCCTCACTCCTCGGCTCGGTGAATTTCATCGTGACGATCGTCCAGCTGCGCGCCAAGGGGCTGTCGTACATGCGCTTCCCCTTCTTTGTGCACGCGCAGTTCGTCACGTCGTTTCTGCTGCTGCTGGCCTTCCCTCCGCTCGAGGCGGCCGCGGTGCTGCAGCTCATGGACCGCGTCGCCGGTACGAGCTTCTTCCTGCCGAGCGGTCTCGTGGTCAGCGGCCAGGCGCTCACCAATGCCGGCGGCGGCAATCCGCTCCTTTGGCAGCATCTGTTCTGGTTCCTGGCGCACCCCGAGGTCTACGTTCTGATCCTACCGGCAATGGGAATCGTGGCCGAGATCATCGCCAACGGCACCCGCAAGCCGCTCTGGGGCTACAAGTCGATGGTGTTCGCCACCGTGTTCCTCGGATTCATGTCCTTCGTCGTGTGGGCGCACCACATGTTCCTGACCGGCATGGGAACGACGATCAGCGCCTTCTTCCAGACCACGACGATGATCATCTCCATCCCGTCGGTCATCATTCTCAGCTCGCTCTTCATCTCGTTGTGGGGCGGCGCGATACGGTTCACGACGCCCATGCTGTTCGCATTGGCCTTCCTGCCGATGTTCGGCATCGGCGGACTGACCGGACTGCCGCTCGGCCTCGCCGCCGCCGACATCCACCTGCACGACACCTACTACGTCATAGGTCACTTCCACTATGTCGTCGCGCCGGGAACGATCTTCGCCATGTTTGCCGGGATCTATTACTGGTTCCCGAAAGCGACGGGGCGGAAGCTCAACGACTTCTGGGGCCGCGTCCACTTCTGGATCTCGTTCGTCTGCATCAACGGCGTCTTTTTTCCCATGTTCGCGCAGGGACTGGCCGGTGTGTCGCGGCGCCTTTATGACGGCGGCATGCAGTATCAGCACGCGAAGCAGATTGCGGCGCAGACGAATCCGTTCATGTCGATCTGTGCCATCGGGCTGCTCGTCGCGCAGGTGCCGTTCATCGTCAACTTCTTCTACAACGCCATCGCCGCTGCGATGGGTCACCGCGACGAGGGTCTTGGCTCGAATCCGTGGGAATCGACGACGATGGAGTGGGCGGCAACGACGTCGCCTCCTCTCGCCCATGGCAACTTCGAGGTCCTGCCGGTGGTCTACCGCGGTCCGTATGAGTACAACGTTCCCGGCGCGACGGCGACGTTCATCCCGCAGCACATACCGGACGCCGCCGAGCCTGAGCCGCGCGGCGGTCTCCTGCCGGCGACGGCAGTGGCGATGAGGGAGAATTGATGGACGCGCACGCTTCAGTCGGACATGCAGAGCTGGAGATTCCGTACAACGTTCACCCGCGTCCGGACACCGGCGTTTATAACGGCAAGCTGGGGATCTGGCTGTTTCTGGCCTCCGAGGTCATGCTCTTCGGGGCGCTGTTCTCGTCGCTGATTTTGTTGCGCACGGGTGCCGAGACCTGGCCGCGCGGATATGAATTTCTGAACGTCAAGCTGGCCACGTTCAATACGTTCATCCTGATCCTGTCGAGCGTCACGGTGGTCATGGCGTGGTCGCAGCTGCGGCTTGGCAACCTCAAGAAGGGCCGGATCTACATTTCGGCGACCATTCTCTGCGCGCTGATCTTTCTCGTGAACAAAGGCTTTGAATACGGGCACGAGTTCGGCGAGCACCGTTTCCCCAAGACGAACAATTTCCTGGCGATCTACTTCACGCTGACCGGCTTGCACGGCCTGCACATCCTCGGCGGGGTAATCGTCTTTCTCTATTTCCTCGGGCCGGGCGCGAAGATGTGGGCGCACGATCCGGAGCGTTACACGAACCGGATCGAGATCGTCGGTCTCTACTGGCACTTCGTCGATCTCGTCTGGATTTTCCTTTTCCCTGTTCTGTACCTCATGTAGGAGGAGCGCGACGTGACTGATCCCGTAGCCGCAGTGGAACCTGGCATTGACGTGCACGAGCACGCCGGCATCGGTGACCCCAACGCTCACCATCACAGCCCTGAGCAGATCCGCAAGGAGATGCGGGTGTACCTCACGGTGTTCTTCGGACTGGCCGTGCTGACCGCCGTGACCGTCGGTGCCTGCTATGGTCTGAACCTTCCGGTCCACACCGCCATTATCGTGGCGTTGATCATCGCCTCGATCAAGGGTTTCCTTGTGGCCGGCTTCTTCATGCACCTACTCTCGGAGAAGAAAGTCATCTACGGCGTGCTCATCCTGACCGTGATCTTCTTCATCTTCCTGATGACGTTGCCTGTCAGTCATCACGCCAACCCATTCGGATCGTAAATGTCCCTGCGCGCTTTCCATATTGTCTTCATCACCGTGTCAGTGGTTCTGATGCTGTATGTCGCGGTGTGGGGTGTACGCGAGTTCATGGTTTCGCGGAGCTCTCTCGCCGTCTCCATGGTCATCTTCGGTGCGGTCGGCGGCGCCACGCTCATCTGGTACGGAAAGCGCGTGTTTCACAAGCTGAAGGAACTGCCATGACACGCCGTGCTCGATTCGTCGTGATTGCCGTAGCACTGTTGCTCGTTCCGGCCATTCTTTCGGCATGCCCGGTCTGCTATGGAGCGCCGAATTCGCCGATGACGAAGAGCTCCAACAACGCCATCATATTCATGCTCGGAATCATCGGTCTCGTTCAGGTCGGCTTCGTTGCCATGTTCTGGAGCTTCTGGCGGCGCGCCAAAGAGTTGCGTCGGCGGCGTGAGTCGTTCCGTCTGCTTGATGGAGGAGCGGCGCTCTAACGGGCGCCGGAAGGGAATCGTCATGGAGAAATTTCTTGCGCAGTTCATGCCGGTCGACGCCTCGGCGCACGGTCCGCAACTGGACCGGCTCAGCGCGAACGTGCATTGGCTGATGCTGGTGTTGTTCGTCGGTTGGGGCTTGTTCTTCGCATACACGTTGTGGCGCTTCAATGCCAAGCGCAATCCGAAAGCCAGCTACCACGGCGTGCAGAGCCACTTCTCAACGTACACCGAGGCCGGCGTGGCCGTGATCGAAGTCATCCTCCTGGTCGGCTTCTCCATCCCGATGTGGTCTAGTTGGACGCACGTACCACCTGCTTCGGAGCATCCGCTGGAGTTGCGGGTCGTGGCCGAGCAATTCGCCTGGAACGTTCACTACCCGGGACCGGATGGAGTCTTCGGACGCCGCGACATCAAGCTCGTTACCTCGTCGAACCCGCTGGGGCTCGATCTGACCGATCCCCACGCCAAAGACGACATCGTCACGCTCAACGATCTCCATCTCGAGGTCAACCGGCCGGTGATCATCCACGTCTCGTCGAAGGACGTCATCCATAGCTTCAAGCTGCCGGTGATGCGCGTCGAAACCGACGCCATTCCGGGGATGGAGATCGCGATCCATTTCACGCCCGTTCTGACGAACGAATCGGGATCAGAGAACGACAAGTGGGAGATCGCCTGCGCGCAGCTCTGCGGCCTTGGACACTACCGGATGCGCGGACAGCTGTTCGTCCACTCGAAAGACACATTCAAGAAGTGGCTGGCCAGCGCGCCGCCGGCACAGACCAGCATCGGCGGCTCCTAGGAAATGAAACCTTCTTTCGAGGCGGCACCCGAAGCATTGAGGCATTTCGATCAAACCCCGGTGTGGCTGCGGCGCTTCACGAAGATCGTCGCCGGTTCGACCCTCTTCCTGATCTTCGCGGGAGCAATGGTCACCTCGACCGGTTCCGGCCTGGCCGTTCCTGACTGGCCGCTTTCGTACGGGATGGTGATGCCGCCGATGGTCGGCGGGATCTTTTACGAGCACGGCCATCGGGTGATCGCGGCCACGGTCGGTCTGCTGACCGTGATTCAGGCGATCTGGCTGCAAGTACGTGAACCGAAGCGAGCAACGAGGATTCTCGGCTGGTGCTCGGTCGGCGCCGTCATCGCCCAGGGAGTCCTCGGCGGCGTCACGGTGCTCCTGCTGCTTCCGCACTCGGTCTCCATCGCCCATGCCGCTCTCGCCGAGATCTTCTTCTGCCTGAACACCTCCATCGCCTTTTTCACGTCGCGGTGGTTCCGCGCCTCCCGGATGATGGAGAAGGGCGACGCTCCAGTCGGCCTGACATCGTCGCTGGTCCTGGTCACGTACGCCCAGATCCTGATCGGGGCCACGATGCGGCACCTCGGTGCGGGACTGGCAATTCCTGATTTCCCGATGTCGTTTGGTCGTCTCGTGCCACCCTTCACCAGTCTGGCGATCGCGGTCAACTTCGCCCATCGCGCCGGCGGCGTTTGCGTCGCGGCGCTGGTCATCTACACCGCCGTCCGTCTGCGGCGGTTCGAGTCGAGCCATCCGCTGCGGCAGCTCTCGAACCTGCTCGTGACGGTCGTGCTGATTCAGGTCGCGCTTGGCGGCTACGTGGTCTGGAGCGGCAAGCAGCCGGTGATCACCAGCGTCCACGTGATGACGGGCGCGGCGACGCTGGCTCTCTCGCTCCTCACCGCGCTGACGGCGCGTACGATCGGCTGGCGGGCCGGCCGGCAGGGCGCGCGCGCACTTCTTGTCACCGAGGTGCCGGCATGAGCGATGTACTGGCTCTGGCGCGGCCGGCGGGATTGGCCAGCATCTCGCGCGATTACCTCGAGCTCTCGAAGTCGCGCATCGTGATGATGGTGCTGATCACCACCGCGGCCGGTTACTTCTTCGCCGCGCCGCATGCCGGTTGGGCGCTTCTCGTCAAAACGCTCGTCGGGACGGCGCTCGTCGCGGCCGGCACCAATGCTCTCAATCAGTACGTGGAGCGCGACCACGACGCGAAAATGCGGCGGACACGGCTCCGCCCGCTGCCCGACGGCCGCATTTCTCCCCGCGCCGCACTCCTGTTCTCGGTCGCCATCGCCGTGATCGGAACCGTGTACCTCGGCGTCGCCGTGAACTGGCTCACCGCCGCGCTGGGCGCGTTCACGCTCACGAGCTACATCTTCATCTACACGCCTCTGAAGCGGGTCTCGACGATCTGCACGCTCATCGGCGCGATCCCGGGCGCGATCCCCCCGCTGATGGGATGGACGGCCGCGACCGGCTCGCTTGGAGCCGGTGGCTGGATCATCTTCGCCATCCTCTTCTTCTGGCAGCTTCCGCATTTCATGGCCATCAGCTGGATGTACCGCGATGATTACGCCCGCGGCGGCTTCGCCATGCTCGCCGTACGCGATGGGGACGGCCAGACGACGGCGTGGCACGCGGTGTTCTATAGCTTTGCCCTTGTCGCCGTCAGCGTACTTCCCCCGCTGTTCGGCCTCTCGACGTTCATCTATCTGGCCGGGGCCGTCATCGCCGGAGCAGCCCTGACCTTTGCCAGTTTCGCCTTCCTGGCCTCACGCACGCCCGTCCGGGCACGGCGGCTGTTCATGGCCTCGAACATTTACCTCATCGTCATGATGACGTTGCTGGTTCTGGCATAGTCTTCGACCTGTTTTTTGCTTCAGCAAACCCTTTGCGAATGGCAGGTTTGTCGCATTGACTTGCCGAAACGCCGGACCCTATACTCCCGGCAACTTCACCCCGGCGCGCGCTGCTTGCCCGTCCACCGCTGCCACCCATCAGGAGGCTCCGATGCCGTTCGAGGAAGTAAAGAAGATCTGGATGAACGGGCTCCTCGTCGACTTCGCCGACGCGAAGATTCACGTCCTGACGCATGCCCTCCACTACGGCTCCGGCCTCTTCGAAGGAATCCGCTGCTACGACACGCGCAACCAGGGGCCGGCCATCTTCCGGCTCGACGATCACATCCGCCGCTTGTACGACAGTTGCCGCATCTATCGGATGGAGATTCCGTACGCGCCCGACGAGTTCAAGAAAATCTGCGTCGACGTCGTCGCGGCCAATGACTTCCAGGACTGCTATCTCCGTCCCGTCGTCTACCGCGGCTTCCACTCTCTTGGCGTTTTCCCCGCGGCCTGCCCGGTGGACATCGTCGTTGCCGCCTGGATCTGGGGTAAGTACCTCGGCCCCGAGGCGATCGAGCACGGTGTGGATGTTCGTGTCTCCTCCTGGAACCGCATGGCCCCGAACACCTTCCCGGCCCTGGCAAAGGCGACGGGCAACTACATGAACTCGATCCTGATCCGCCAGGAAGCCGCGGTGGACGGCTACGCGGAAGGGATCGCGCTCGACGTCAACGGGTACGTGAGCGAAGGTTCCGGCGAGAACGTCTTCGTCGTCCGCGACGGAAAGATCCTGACGCCGCCTCTCGGCGCCTCGATTCTCGCCGGCATCACCCGCGCGAGCATCATCAAGATTGCTCGTGATCTCGGATTCGAAGTCGTCGAATCGCTCATTCCGCGCGAGCTGCTATACGTTGCCGATGAAGTCTTTTTCACGGGTACCGCCGCCGAGGTGACACCGATTCGCAGCATCGACCGCGTTCCGGTCGGCAACGGCCGCCGCGGGCCGGTCACCGAGCGGATACAGAAAGAGTTCTTCGACTATATCGCCGGAGTCATCCCCGACCGCTATGACTGGTTCACGCCGGTTTATGCCGAGCGGGCCGCGACGATGCGGAAGCCGGCGCTCGTGGTCGGGTAAATCCGAGACGTCGATCATTTCACGAAGACTTGGGCGTTCTGGGCTTACTACTTGCGCCGTTTGCGCTGTTCCTCAATCACGCCTCTCTGCTTCAGAGACGTGAATCCGTTTGTTCCAGCGATCACGTGATCGATCAGTTGAATGTCGATCAGCCGCAGCGAGTCGCACATTCGCCTGGTGTATTTCAGGTCCTCTTCCGAGGGCGATGGATCGCCGGAGGGATGGTTGTGGTACAGGACGACACCGGTGGCGTTGGCGTCGAGGGCAAGGCGGACGACGTCGCGCGTGGAGACGAAAGCCTTGAAGGTTGTCCCGACATAGATTTCCCGCTCTCGCAGGATGCGGCGACGGGAATCGAGAAACAGCGCGCCGAGATGTTCCTGCCGCAACGACCTGCTGCGGGCGATGAATCCGCGCCCGAAGACATCAGCATCGTAGTGCGGCGGGTCGCCGGGTACATGCTTGGCGATGCGGCGGGCGATTTCGAACGAGGAAATGATGCGGGTCGCCTTTGCTATCCCGATGCCGTTGCGCTTGGCAAGCTGCTCGGCATCACTTCGAGCCAGCGAGCTGAAGCCGTCGTGCAGCAGTTCCCGTGCGAGCTCGATGGCATTCTTACCTGGTACGCCTGAGCCAAGGAGAATGGCCAGAAGCTCCGCGTCGGAAAGGCTCTGCGCTCCGTGTGTGAGCATCCGCTCGCGCGGACGCTCGTCGATCGGCATGTCGGCAATCAAATCGTGCATGCGAAGAGGTTAGATCGCATGACACGTATGAGGCCCGGATTCTACGGAATCGGGGGATACACGCCTTCCCGAGGGCACAGAATCGTGTGCAACCGGCTACGGCCTGTAGAACCTATGTCGTCGGGACGTACTGCTCGTTGATCTGGATGAAGGCGTCTTTGCGCAGCCGTTCGATGTAGGCCTTGTAGTCGCGCTGCCAGGCGTCCTCGCTGGCGTCTTTGCGGAGTCGGTCTTTGACCGACTCGAACGCCGGAACTTCGGAGGGGAGGCGCGACTCGACCTTCAGGATGTGCCAGCCGGACTTCGACTCGAGTGGGCCGAGAACGGTACCTGCGGTAGCGTTGAAGACCGCCTTGTCGAGGTCGGGGAGGAGCTCGCCGCGGGCGACTTCACCCAGGTCGCCGCCCTTCTCTTTCGTGCCGGAGTCGGATGAGGTCATTGCCAGCTTGGCGAAATCGCCGGTGCGGGCCTGGGCGGCGAGGTCGTTGGCACGCTTGCGCGCGGCCTCGACCTTGGACGGATCGTCCGGCTTGAGAACGATGATCTCGCGCAGGCGGGCGCGTTCGGGAAGGCGGAATCGCTCTTTTTCGCGGTTGTAGCGCTCGCGCAGCTCGTTGTCGGCCAGATCCTCGCGCTGACGCAGCTCCCGGCCAAACACTTTGTTCATCAGGATCGTGTCACGGAGGCGCGCTTCCATATCGGTCCGGGACATGCCCGACTTGCGGAGCGATTCGTCGAAGTCGGTATCGCTCTTGATGCCGTACTGCTCCTTCAGGCGCGCCATCGCTTCTTTGATCTCATCGCCGCTGACCGACAGGCCGAGGCGATCGGCGCGGTCTTTGATGAGCATCTCGGCGATCAGGTCGTTGGTGAGACTCTTGCGCATCTCCTCTTTCTTCGAGGCGATGTCGGCCGGCAAGGTGTTGGTCTGCTCGATCTCAGTGAAGCCGTCTTTGAGCCGCTTCGCGTACTGCGTGCGCGTGACGACGCGGTCGCCGACGCGGATGACGATCGCTTCCAGGAGCTGAGCGGCTGTAAGGGTGGCCGCCGAGGCGGTAAGGGCGAGTGCGAGAATCGTTTTCTTCATGCGTGTCTTCTTTGACGAGGAAGTAGGGGTCCCGGTTGCTTTACGGACGGACAACGACGGTTTCAGGGTGGTTTATTCGTTCTCGGACTTCGGGAAGCCGCCCGTGTACTTGAAGGGGAGGCGTTTGGTCAATACGGCGATCGGGAGCTCGGCGCGGGCGCGGCCAACGAGCTGAGCCATGCGTTCGCGGATGGCGTCGTCTTTCAGCCGTTCCCGGATGACTGGCGAGGCGGTCTGCAGGTCGATTACACCGGGAGGGCGCCGGTCCTGAATCTTGAAGATGTGAAAGCTGGCATCGGTGCGGATGATGCCGCTGATGCTGCCGGGCTTGAGAGCGAAGATCTCGTCCTCGAACATCTTCGGCAGCTCGCCACGGCTGACGTAGCCGATCTCGCCCCCCTTTTTCGCGTTCGGCGCAAGGGAGTACTGGCTGGACAGATCCTCGAAGGACCCGCCGGCGTGCAGTTTCTGTGCGATCTCGTTGGCGACCCCTTCGTCATGCACCAGGATCTGTTTGACGTGCAGCTCTTCGCCGCTTCGGAACTCGTTCGGATGCTGCTCGTAGTAGGCGCGGATATCGGTATCGGCCGGCATGGCGATGTTCTCCGAAAGGTCGCCGATCAGCTTCTGCCGGCGCATCTCGTCCCTCTTCTCGATGACGGTGGCGCCGGCATCATTGCGCACCGCGGAGGCGATCTTCTCCGCCGGGATCTCCACGCCATGAGCGGCGGCGTACTCGGAGAGAATCACTTCTTCGAGGTACTGGTCGGTCATGGCGCTGGCCACCTCGGGGCCCATCTGGGCGAGCTCGGTGCCGGTATTGCGGTCGAGGTAGCGCTTGAAATCGTCGAGCGTGACCATCCGATCGCCAACGCGGGCGATGACGTCGGGGGGAACCGACGGTTTGCGATGGCAGGATGCAACCGCGAGAAGCGCGATGGCGAGGGCGACGAGGCGGCGCACGGGGCGGGCGAAGTGTAGCCGATTCGCGTTTGCGCCGCGACCAGGCAGCAATCAGAATGGCAACTTCGGAGGTAGCCACCATCATGAAGAAAACAGCCCTCGTTCTTGCCCTCTTCGCACTCTCGCTTCCGATCTATGGCCGCAATCTGTCGCGCCTTTCGCGGATGAAGGCCGTGAACGCGGCTTCCTTGACGGTTACGCCTGTTGATCCCGCCCTGCCGGCGCGCCTGCTCGGGCAACTGCAGGCACGCCGCGCGGCGGTGCACAACGGCGTGCGTGCGGCTGCCGTCAGTGATCCCGTTTCCGCCCGCTCCCTGGTCTTCCCTGCGGCCGGCAGTCTGGCAGGCGGAGGCGGTACGCTCT
This sequence comes from Thermoanaerobaculia bacterium, assembly GCA_035569395.1. Lineage (GTDB taxonomy): Bacteria > Acidobacteriota > Thermoanaerobaculia > Gp7-AA8 > Gp7-AA8 > JADGNZ01. The sequence continues at coordinate 31,661 of DATMNC010000035.1, forward strand.
TCTTCCGCTCCGACGTCACCCTCGTCAACTATCGCGCCACGCCGCAGCTGGTTCTGGCAGGTATATGGGTTGCCGGAACGACCAATAGTCTCGATGCCTCGGGCTACAAGTCGATCACACTGCAGCCGAACAGCTTCGTGACCGTCCAGGACTTCGTGGTCAATACCCTCGGCAAGTCGAACGTGCTCGGCGCGGTCATCATCATCCCGTACACTGGCACCGACATCGACCCTGCCGGCGCCGTCGACGGATTCTCCCGCATCTACACCAAACAGCCGGGCTCCAATGGCACGGTGTCGCAGCCGTTCGATGCCGTCGATCCCGACACGTTCTCCGCGGTTCTCAAGGACGAGGCGGTCTCCCTCGGCCTTCGCCATGACGCCGACTTCCGGACGAACTTCGGCATCGTCAACGTCGACAGCCTGCAGCGAACATACAAGGTCACCTTCATCGGGGAGAAGCTGACGACGAACCTCACCATGACCGTGCCGCCATTCGGAATGATCCAGCAGGCCATTCCCGCTGGCGACTACGGCGCGCTGCAGATCGTCTTTCAGGTAACCGACGCCGGCCAGGATTTCGTGAGCTGGGTCGGCTACGGCAGCAGCACCGACAACATCACGGGCGACGGCTGGGTCTCTCTGGCATCAGCGGACCTGACCCCGGACGAACTTACGTCCATCGGGTACTGATACTGCGGCTTCGCCGCGTTGTCGGTTGTCTGCGCTTCGCGCGTTGTCGGTTGATGGCGCTGACGCGGCGATTTGCTTCGCCACGCCCGCTTGATGTTGAGTACTTGACAACCGACAACCGACAACCGCGTTTACGCCGCCAGCCCCCGGAGCGTGGCCTCGATCGCATCGATCACTTCCGGCCCCTGCACCTTCAGCGGGAACGTCAGCACTCCGTTGGGGGAGAACTTCACGTGCTGGTCCTGCTGGATGAGCACCAGCAGCTTGTTCGGATCGACCTTCGCCTGGGCGGTCAGCTTGACCACCGCGCGCGCGCCTTCGCGGACGATCGAGATCACGCCCATCTGCTGGGCGAAGCGTTTGACCTGCACGAAGCGGAGGAGGTTCTCGACGTTCTGCGGCAGGGCACCGAAGCGGTCGCGGAGCTCGTTGCGGATCTCCTCCAGCCGGTCGTCGGTCGATGCCGAGGCCACCTTCTTGTAGAACGTCATGCGCAGGTTTTCGTCGCTGATGTAGTTCTTGGGGATGTAGATGTCGACGCCGAGGTTCATCGAGGTTTCCACTTCCTCCTCGATGCGCTCGCCCTTCATCTCGCGGATGGTCTCTTCGAGCAGGCGCGTGTACATTTCGAAGCCGACGGCGGCGATCTGGCCGGACTGTTCGCCGCCGAGAATGTTGCCAGCGCCGCGGATTTCCAGATCCTTCGCCGCGATGCGGAACCCGGCGCCAAGGTCGGAGAACTCCTGGATGGCGGCCAGCCGCTTGCGGGCGTCGGATGTCAGGATCTTATCGCTCGGCACCAGCAGATAGCAGAACGCAAGCCGGTCGCTACGGCCGACGCGGCCACGCAGTTGGTAGAGCTGTGAGAGGCCAAAGCGCTCGGCGTGATTGATGAGGATGGTATTGCAGGCCGGGATGTCGATGCCGTTCTCGATGATCGTCGTCGCCAGCAGCACGTCATATTCGCGCTGGATGAAGGCCAGCATGGCCCGCTCCAGCTCGCGCTCCTCCATCTGCCCGTGTCCGACGATGACCTTCAGGCCGGGCACCAGCTTCTCCAGATACTCCTTCATCGCGTAGATCGACTCGACGCGGTTGTGGACGAAGAACGTCTGTCCGCCGCGGCCGGTCTCGAACTCGATGGCCTCGCGGATGAAGTCGTCGGTGAATGGCACCACCGCCGTCTGGATGGCCAGGCGATCCTTCGGCGGCGTCTCGATCACGGAGATGTCGCGGATGCCGACCAGCGACATGTGCAGCGTGCGAGGGATGGGCGTGGCCGACATCGACAGCACGTCGATCGCTTTCTTGAGCTGCTTCAACTTCTCCTTCTGCCCGACGCCGAAACGCTGCTCTTCGTCGATGACCAGCAGGCCGGCGTCCTTGAGCTTGATGTCTTTGGAGAGAACGCGGTGCGTTCCAATGATGACGTCGATCTCGCCGCTCTCGATCTTGGCCAGAATCGCCTTCTGCTCCCTGGCCGAGTAGTAGCGTGTCAGCAACTCGATGGTGACGGGGAACGATGCGAAACGCCGCAGGAAGGTGCGGTAGTGCTGGTAGGCGAGCACCGTGGTCGGCGCGAGGACGACCACCTGTTTCCCATCCATCACCGATTTGAAAGCCGCACGCATGGCCACCTCGGTCTTGCCATACCCGACGTCGCCGCACAGCAGCCGGTCCATCGGCTTGCGCGATTCCATGTCCGACTTGACGTCGTCGATGGCCGATTCCTGATCCTCGGTTTCCTCGAACTCGAAGGCATCCTCGAACTCGAACTGCCACGGCGAATCCTTCGAGAATGCGTGCCCCTGAACCATCTGCCGCGTGGCGTAGAGCTTGAGCAGCTCGTCCGCCATGTCGCGCATTGCTTTCTTGACCGAGGCCTTCGTGCGCGCCCAGGCAGTGCCGCCGAGGCGGTCGAGCTTCGGCTGCGTGTCCGCGCCGCCGGAGAACTTCTGGATGAGATTGAGGTTCTCCATCGGCATCAACAGCTTCCCGCCGCCGGAGTACTCGATCTCCATCACCTCGCGCTCCGTCGGTCCGAACGGAATGCGCTGCAGACCATGGAACCGCCCCACGCCGTGATCGACGTGGACGATGTAGTCGCCGACCTTGAGGTCGCGCAGATCGGTGACGAAGGCGTCGGATGCGCGCTTCTTCCCGCCGACACGCGTCGACGTCGGTGGCTCAAAGAGGTCCCACTCGGAGTACGCGGTGAGGTTCAGCTCCTCGAAGTCGAACCCGCGCGGCAGCGCGCCCGAGGCGATGACGATCTCCGCCTGCAGCGCGTCGCTCTTCGCCACGAACGGTACATCGAATTCTTTCAGCAGCCGCTCGACCTTCTCCCTCCCCCCCTTCGTGGCGGCGAAGAAAATCTGCCGCCGCCCCTCCCCATGCCCCCGCTTCACATCCGTCGTGAACTCCGGCAGCCGGTTCGTGTACCGGTCAACCTGCGGCGCCCGCAAGCGGAGCTCCTCTCCTGGGACCGCGAGCGTCTCGCTCGCGCGTGCAGGCTTCCCAACATGAACCTCGCTGAACGCCAGCCGTGCCCCACGAAGGAACCCCAACACCTCGGAACCTTCGGTCGTCAGCTTCTCCGGCGGATACACCGCCCGTCCCTTCTCCGCCGCCGCGTCATACTCATTCCGCAGCAACGACTCGAACTTGGCCACATTCGTCGTGATCTGGTCCGGCTCGATGAGCGCGAACATCCATTCTGCTGGATCGAGATACTCGAGAAACGACACCGTTTCCGACGCCACTGGCACGTAGTGCTCGATCCCCGGAAACGTTCCGTTCTCGTTCAGCCGGTCGATCCTCTCGGCTACGTCGCGCTTGAACAGCGGATCCATGAAGTCGAGCGACAGCCGCCGCGCCAGCGCCGTCCGAACCGCTTTGGTCACCGGAAAGTGCGTCATCGGCAGGATGTTCACCGGCCCGCTCTCGTCCTCCGACCGTTGCGTCTCCACCTCGAAGAAACGCAGCGAGTCGATGGTGTCGCCGAACAGCTCCACCCGCACGGGCCGCGGCGTGTTCGGCGGAAAGAGATCGAGGATCCCCCCGCGAAAGGCGAACTCGCCTGCCTCGCCCACCAGGTCCGTCCGCACGAAGCCGTTCTCCACCAGCCGCTCCAGCAGGACCCGCATATCCAGCTCGCCCCCCTCAGCAAGCCGCACGATGCGCGATGCAAACTCCTCCGGCCGCGGCAGCCTCGAGAATAGCGCCCGCGCCGGCACCAGCAGCACCTCCACCGTCTTGTCGATCAGCATCCCCAGCGCCCGGATCTCGTTCCGCACCACCCCCAGCGACGGTGACAGATCCTGATACGGCGACAGCGACGGTGACGGATACGCCGACAAACACCGCGGCTCCCGATGAAACAGCCGCAGCGAAGCCTCGAAGTCGTCGATGGCTGCATCCCCCGGCACGATGATGGCGATGCGACGCCCGCTCGTCTCCTGCAGCGTCGCCAGCACCAGCGCCCGCGCCTCGACCGCCGCCCCGGTGACATCGACCGATCCCTCCGCGATCCGCTTGCCGATGGTCTTGAACGCCTTCGTGCGCGCCAGCTCCTCGCGGACCTTCGCCAGGAGTTTGTCGTTTCGTTCGGTCATGCGCCGCGGATTCTATGCGCCCCGGCACTGGTCAACTCTCGAATTACTCCGAAGTTGAAGTGGATCCGAACTGCTCTTGGAAAAGCCGCCGAGACTCCGACAGCCCCTCCTCGGTGAACAGTACCGATTTCGCCTTTCCGACGGGATCCGAGATGTATCCCTTCTCGTGAAGCCGGCTCATCGCACCCCAGTCGAAGCTCTTCCACGTCCGCCATTCCTCATGAGTGCCGAGATACAGAAGCGCGAGCACAGGCGCGATCGATTTTTGTCGGTGTCAACTTTCATCGGAGCCTCCAACCGAAAAGTCTAACGGTTGGCGCCGAAGGCTATGCGCGACGCCCGCAAAACTGTCATCCTTATAGGTGCCGGAGTGCTGAGTAAACGTAGCGAGCGAAAGGCGCGGAGGACGGCGAAGGATCTCAAAATTCGCTGCACCTGCCCACAGGCGCTGCAAGTTAGGGTGGGGCGCGAATGCATGGAATGTCTCCATGCGGAGCAGTCGACGGAGGTTGAAGCGACCCGCCCCGACACCGGGGTCATGCCCGCATGGCGTCGATGACATACTGGCCGCCCAGGGGTAGCCAGGCGAGGCGCGCTTCAAGCCATCGCCAGACGGCTCCGCGCCAAGGGAAGAAGAGAATGTAGCGGGCGCGGATGTTGGAGAGGCCGGCGGCGGTGAGCCGGCGCCTCGCTTCGGGCCGCGCCAATAGAACCGCGTCGCGGTCGAGCTCGCAGCGGCCGACCACGAGGCGGGTCAGCGGATTCCACGGGTTGTGCTCGCACACCAGGACGATGCCTCCGCGCCGGGTGATGCGCGCCGCCTCGGCCAGAAAGTCGGCGCGCTGGTCGACCGGTACGTGGTGGAGAACGCAAACGGCGATCACTAGGTCAAAGCTCTCATCAGCGAACGGCGTGCGGAGGCCGTCGGCGGCGATCATCCGGCCATCGCGCACCGCGGCCTGCCCGACGCTGGCGATAGAGGGGTCGATCCCCCACACGTCGATGAGAAGCGGGCGCAGGCGCTGGGTCAGCAAGCCGATGCCGCAGCCGATTTCGAGCACACGCACCGCAGCCGGCACGGCCGGCAGCGTTGGTTGCCCAAGGCTCGGCCAACTTTGGCGCTCCGAACGTTCTGCCGCGCTGGCTCCCAGCCGGTGCGTTGCTTCGAGGATGTACCGCACCTTGGCTTCGAAAAAGAAATCATGCTCGAGGCCGACGACCTCCAAGGCCCGATCCACCTTCTCCGAATAGTCGGCGCTGTGCTCATCGAAGCTCAAGCCAGGGCTCCCGACCGCGGATGGAAGAGAGCGTTCAGACCCTGCTCGAGCGGCCGGGCGGCGAAACCAAAGGCCCGAAACGCGCTCTCGGTATCGTGGCTCTTCGGACTGAACAGACGCGCCACCTGGTCGGCGTACAGCGGCGGCTTGTCGAGCGGCAGGAGCGCGAGCGCCCGACCGGCGAGCGCGAGCAGGCTGGCCGGCACGCCGATGGTTCGCGGGCGGGTGTGGAAAAAGGCCGCCAGGCGCCGGATCAACTGCAGGTAGCTCATTTCTTCAGGCCCCGCGAGCATGTGCACACCGCCATGGCTCGGCGCCATCACGGCGCGGCAGATGCCATCGATGACGTCATCGAGATAGACCGGCGCCAGCCGCGGGCTGCCGTCCCCGGCGACCGGGACCCAGCGGCCCTGGCGGCAGCGCTCGATCAAGGTGGAGATGCCCTCACCACCCGCGCCATAGACTTCGGCAGGCCGCAGGATGTTCCAGGCCATACCCGAATCCCGAACGATCTCTTCGGCTTGGATCTTGGACCGGCTGTAGGCGCCGCCCGCGGGAGAGATCGCGCGCGTGCTCACCAGAGTGAACCGTTGGACGCTGGCCCGCCGTGCCTCTGCCACCAGATTCATCGTGCCGACAGCATTGACCTCGGTGTAGCGGCCGCTCCGGTTGGAGTGGGTGACGGCCGCCAGGTGAAGAACCTGATCGCAATCCGTGCAGACCCCCGCCAGGCTCTCCGGCCGCGTCACGTCGGCGCGGACGGAGCGCCAACCGGGCGGTAGGGAAGCCGGCGCGCTGCGATGCAGGACCGCGCCGGTGATGCCGTTCCGGTGCAACTCCGCGATCAGCGGACCGCCGAGGCGCCCTGGGCCTGTCACCAGGATCCTCATTATTCCCTCCCCCTCCGCCGGAATTCCAGGATCCGATAGCGCAAGAGATTGAGCAGGAACTCGAAGACAGCCGACAACTTGATGAAGGAACGCCGGCCGGTCAAACCGAGGAACTCTGTTTCCGTCTCGCCGACGCGAAGTCCAAGACCACGGGCCTGGATCATGATCTCGGCGTCGATGAACCAGTCGGTGGACTGCAGGGTCATCCGCTCGAAGGCCGCGCGGGTCAGGATCTTCGGCTTGGCGTTGATGTCCCTCACCAGAAGCCCAGGGAAGAGAACATGGAAGAGCCCGTTGAAGACCAGCGAAAAGAGCTTGCGCTTGAGGCCGTCGCCGCGCTGCCTGCGGTACGTCTTCGCAAGATCGAGCCCCTGTTCGCGGAGCAGCCGGTAGACCCGCACCAGATCCTGAACCAGAACCTGGCCGTCGCCGTCGATGACCGCCAGGTACTGGCCAGCGGCGAGAACCAATCCGCTGCGCAAGTCCCAACCCATCATTCCCTCTTTCACCACCGCCGAGCAGACGATGCGGGGGTCACCGGCCGCCAGCTCCCGTACGACGTCCGGGGTCGTGTCGCCGCTCCCGGCCACATAGTTGCCAACCAGCACGAGCTGATAGTTGTCGATGCCCGCATCGAGCAGCGACTCACTGATGCGCGCCGCGAAGGCGCGCGCGGCGCCGCCGGAGCGGTAGCAAAGGACGACAACGGAGAGCTCCGGGGCCATTGGGCTATCCACCGCGATCTACTCGAGCAACAGGGCGCGCTGCCGCGGCGTCAACGGACGTTCCACGATCCGTCCGGCGGGCCGATAGCCAGCAAGCGCCGCGGCGGATCCGCCTAATAAAGGATCACCCAGCGGGCTGGAAACCAACCGCCAGGTTCCTCTCCGATTGTCGAAGTCCATGATCACCAGCGTCTCGTAGGGAAAGCGATCGGCCGCACACGTGCCGGCGTCGAAGCATTCGGCCTTCTGCTCATGCCAGCAGGTAAGCCCCTCGGGTGTGGCACGGCAGCCCGTCCCTCGGTCGGGGGCCATGCGCAGGGCGTGAATGGCAGGGTCATCGTAGAGCAATATGAGCCAGCTTTGCGCCAGATAGTCGGCCTCGGTCGCGAGATACAAATCCGGCGTCGGCGGGCTGCGAAGGATGATACCAGTGCCGGGTGTCAAGGCGGGGGCGGTGGTAACGATCGACAGGAGCTCTTTCTTGTGCAGCCGCCACGTCGAGACCCAGAGGTCCTGACGCTCCAGTCCTCCCCAGACTCCGAACCCCACAAAGAGGAGG
>DATMNC010000036.1:0-9799 GCA_035569395.1 Thermoanaerobaculia bacterium
CGCTCAACTCTCGCTCAATTTGGACAGCATCTGAGGGGGTCGATCTCACTTTCCCGTCAAAATGACTCGTACGCTCAGGGGAACCAGCGCTTTCTCAACCTAATTTGGACAGCTGTGGGCACAGACACTCTTGTCTGTGCCGGCTTTCAAAGGATTTGGAGTGAATCCCACAGCGATATGATTCCCCACCGCGAGACCCCGCAACCCCGCCATGAACCTTCGCATCTTTGATACCACCGACGACCTCCTCGCCGCTGCGGCCCGTACGCTGGTGCAGAAAGCGCAGTCCGGTGCGAGAACGATCGCCCTCTCCGGCGGCTCGACCCCGAAGCCGCTGTACGCGATGCTCGGTGCCTCTCCGCTGAGCGAGCAACTGGCCGGATTCCCGATCACCTGGATCGTGGTCGACGAGCGCTACGTCCCGATCGATCATCCCGATTCGAACGACGGCATGATGCAGAGGACGCTCTTCGCCAACGGCATCTCCCCCTCGCATCGCTTCCTGCCCTTCCGCACGGAGCTGGCCGATCCCACCGCCACCGCCCGCGCCTTCGAAGACGAGTGGCGCTCCCTCGGCATCACCCAACTCGACATCGTCCTCCTCGGCATGGGCGACGACGGCCACACCGCCTCTCTCTTCCCCGGCACGCCGGTGCTCGACGTCGAAGACCGCATCGCCGCCGAGGTTTTCGTCCCGCGTCTCGATATGTGGCGTGTAACGCTGACGAAGCCGGTCCTGCGTGCCGCGGCGTTGCGCCTGGTCCTCGCCACGGGTGCGAAGAAGCAGCCGGTCCTCGAAAGCGTTCGCGATGGTGCCGACTATCCGATCGCGCAGGTGACGAGGGACGTCGACACATGGTGGCTGATCGATCGGGAGGCAGCGCCGGAGGCTGCATCGTGAAGCCGCCGAAAGACCATCCGCAGATGTCGCAGATGTACGCAGATTGGACCGTCTGAAACTCGCCGCATCACCTACACTCATCGGCAATGCGACAAAAGAGCAGTCGAGGTCTGACTTGGGATCAGTGGCTTGGCGTCGTTGGCGGCAGTCTCGGCCTAGTCGCAACACTGGTCGCATTGGTCGCAGCATACCGAGGTGAATTGCGCAGTCGCACTGCGGAGCAGCAGCAGTTCATTCAACAGACATACGGCGCATATCTCGAAACCGACCGTTTCCAGCTAGACCATCCAGAGATCGCCCACGAATTGGTTACGCCCGACGAATACTGCGACGAAGTGAATCGGGTTCGTGCCGCGTACGGAAGCGCCACAAGCGAAGAGAAGGCCCGCATGCGATTGCGCGAGGAAGCCCTCGCGTGGCACGTGTTCTCCGTATTCGCACAACTCGTGCACGCGCAACTAGCATCCGCGTCGACTCGCGATAAAGCAACGAGCCAGTTCATTCAGGGTGAGCTGGAGGCGTTTGGGCAAGACATCCTGCCAAATCCTCGCCTCGGGTACTTTTGGCGCGACGAAAAGGGTAGCAAGTACTATGACTCCGGGGTACGGAGCAAGTATCTGGCACTGATTAAACGACCGCTTGCTTCGATGGCATCAGACGAGTGCGGGCCCTTCCCTGACGAAGCAAATCGCCAATCCAAGCGGTGCATGTGCCCTTGACGCCGACGCACGGTCCCAGGGCACTTTGTTTGACGAAAGCGACGGGAACCCGCAAACTTCCCGCATGACAACCACGCTCGATCTCCCCGACGACCTCGTCGAAGACATCCACTTGCGCGCCGAGCAGGAAGGCCGCGGACTCGATGAGACAGTCGCACAGTTGCTGCGCGCAGGACTGGCAGTGTCCTCCTCGCGGACTACTACTTCGGTCCATGCAACCGCTTCGATGCTGGAAGAGCGGAAGCGAATCGCGGAAAAGTTCCTGACAGGTGAGTGGGGAGCGGATCTCACGGGTTTTGAGGAAGGACGGAAGGCCGATCGCGACGCTGCGGAAGCAAGAGATCGAGCTTGGAGACGTTGATGGCGAGACTCGTGGACACGAGCCTGTGGATCGACTTCGGCCGCGCACGTTCCTCCCAATCTCTCAAGAATTTTGTCGCTCGATACATCTTCGATCCCGACGCATGTCTAGCCGAGCCGATCACATTCGAAGTTCTCCGCTACGCGAATGAGGAAGAGACGAGGCACCTACAGGCACAGTTTCAGACGTTGGCGACGCTGACAACGCCGACAAATCTCTGGGGCGAAGCGACGGCCCTGGGTCAACGATGTCGGCGTCATGGAATCACCCCCGGATCGATCGACCTCCTCATCGCCTGCGTGGCTTTGCACCACGATGCCGAGCTCGTGACATTCGACGCGGGTTTCGCTCAGATCGCGACAGTTTCGACGCTTCGCGTGACGCGGCTATCGCGACCCGCCTGATCCTCGGTTTGCGCCCTCCTACTTCCGCTCGTCGTAAATATCGAGCGCTACGCGTGTGTGATTTCCCGGGTCGAACCTGACCGCGAGCTCGGTGCCGGGCTGGATCCGGGGGACGTCCAGACGGCCGATCAGCGCCTTCGTTTCCGCCTCGAAAGGCTCGATTCCCTCGGCGCGCACCTTGAGGCGAAAGCCGACCACCGGGTTGCCGTTGACCGTCATGCCCGTGTCCCAGATTTTCAGAACACGTGCCGTCCCCGGTCTCCCGCTCTTGCGGATCTCGTTTGCCCGATCTTCGCCCGTCATGCGGTCGACGAGATGCATCATGCAGCCGCACAGAAGCAGGCACGGGAGAAGGAGGGCGACGGCGCGTGACTTCATCCTCCTAGTATTTCATCGAATCGCTGCTGCAGGTCATTGCGGCCTGAGACTCGGGACACGGCAACTGCTGACGCGCGCACAAAGCTGCACGGCGTCGTCGAATCGCTTCCGAAGGGAAGCAGGCTGCGCGGATGGTGAACCGTACTGCGCGGATGGTGAACCGTACTGCGCGGGCGGTGATCTTCCAAGTCGGGCGGTGCCTCTCCCAGCGCGCGCAGTTCCTCTTCCAGGTCGGACGGTGCCTCTCCCAGCGCGGGCGGTGAATTAGCCCGCATTTCCCCCTCCGCCGGGTTATTGTTAGCCGATGCGGCGTCCGCTCCTGATCGCAGCCGTCCTTCTTTGTCTCCCGCTTTTCGCGAGCGCGGCCGACCTGAGTGTCAAGCTTACCTTCGGACAGTTTCCAGTCACGCCAGTCGCCGTTGGTGACAGTCTGTTCTGGGATGCCGACGTCCGGAATGTCTTTGGCCCGGCTGCGCAGAACGTGACGGTGACGTTCCGCCCCACGCCCGAGCTTCAGCTCGACCCGATTAACTTCTTCCCCACGTGCAGCGGCAATCCAATCATTCGCTGCACCTTCGCCACGCTGAGTCCTGGCCAGTCGGTGTCGTTGCGCATCAGCGGGAAAGCGGTGGCTGCCGGATTCGGAGAGCTGATCGCCGTCGCCGAAGAGGATGGCCTGAACGATCCCAATCCATCGGATAATTTTGCAAGCTCCATCATCGAGATCAAGAGCAATCCCCGCTTGTCGGTCTTCTGCTACCCGCAGCAATTCCTCTTTCTTGCCGAACCGAACACCGAGGCAGTGGCCACTTGTGAATTTAGCAACACCGGTCTGGACGACGGGCACGACGTCACAGTCACGATCGAGCCGACCGGTGACGCGACATTTGCGGGTCCTCCGATCGGCCATCAGTCGAACTGCACCGTGGACCCTGGTAGTAACCGTATTGTCTGTGTAACACCGCTGCTGCGCAGGTGCTGCGGCGGCTCGAGTGTGGACCTCCGCGTTCGCGCTCCTGACAAAACAAGCGGTCAGTTCGGGGTCCGTGCCGTCCTGACCTCGAGCGATGTGCCGTTCCGTGACGCGCTCATACAATCGAGCCAGACTTGGAGCCTTCCGCTCAGCTTCGTCGTCACCAATACGGACGACGATGGCGGCGGATCGCTGCGTCAGGCCATCCGCGATGCCAATGCCGCATGCAACTCCAATCCGCTACCCCTCGAGTGCCTGGTCTCGTTCCATATCCCGTCGTCGCTCGCGTCTGGCGGCGTCTTCACGATCCGCCCACGGACACCTCTGCCGGAGCTGACCGGTGCGGGAATCGTCGTGGGCGGCGACAGCCAGCGGTTGTTCGCCGGTGACAGCAACCCGAAGGGGCCGGAGATCGAGATCAACGGGTCCGGCCTCGGTGCCAGTGCGGGATTCACCCTAACCTCGGGGCAAACGCTCCGCGAGCTCACCATCAACGGGTTTCCCGGGCCCGGAGTGGCCATCGCCGGAGGAGGGTTCTCCCGCGGTGACTCTGTGGCTGTCATCAATTGCTACATCGGCACCGATTCAGGCGGGATGCAGGCCGTTCCCAACGAGCGCGGCATCGTCGTGAATCTGCATGCCTTCATAGGCCCGTCGACCATCGCGAACAACGTCATCAGCGGTAATCGCTCTAGCGGAATCTTCATCAGTAGCCCCACCGAATCCGTCTCCATCAACGGAAATGTCATCGGGGCAGGGGCCGACCGGGTGACCCCGCTCGGCAACGGCGCCAGCGGCATCTACACCGCTGACCTCGTGCAGAACTTTGGCCAGGGGGAGATCGACGACAACCTCATCGCGTACAACAAGCAGTGGGGAATCGCCATCGCAAACGGCAGCTCGGCGAACATGCACCGCAACCGCTTCGTGGCCAACGGCTATCCCGGGATCGATCATGGCTTCGATCTCTCCATCGCCATCAGTGGAGCGGACGCGAGTCGCTATCCCAACGCACCGCTGCTCGTTGCCGCCCACTACGATCCGGTTTCCGGCAACACCATCATCGCCGGACACCTCGAGGCCCAAGCCGAGGCAGGCCTGGTAGGGGAGAATTACAGCCTCGAGCTATTCGCCAGCGACGATGCCAGCGATTTCCCTCAGGCGCAGCGATTCCTCCAGTTGGGCTTCGTCGACCCAGGCGACTTTACGGTCAACGTCCCCGGCGACCTGACCGGTCAGTGGCTCACCGGAACGATCTCCCGCCACCGCTTCTACACCTTCACCGACCCGGAGGGATTCCCTGAGCTCGGCAGTTATGAAGAGACGTCTGACCTTGGTCCACCCCTCAAAGTCAGCCAGTGAGCTTCACAGCAATCGCCTCTTGTGCGAGAGCCGATCTCTCAGTGCCCCACCGCTCGTGCGCGGGCGTAGTGAAACGCCCACACTCCTCCGCCTGAACCGCCGGCGTAGATCGCCTTGCCGCTCGGAGCGATGACGAATACGTTGCCGTGCGTCCTTCCCAGGCCGTTCTGCATCGGGAACCAGCTCTTGCCACCATCGACGCTGCGGTCGATGGCCTCGAAGCTGCTGTTGTAGACGATTCCCGGAACGGCCGGATCGAAGGCGAGGAGGATGGCCTGCCTGCCGTCGGCGATGGCGAAGGGAGCCCAGTTCGCGCCGCCGTCGGTCGATTCATACGCCGACGAATTCGCCCAGGTGAGCAGGTGCCGGGAGTCGAACGGATCGACCGCGAGACCGCTGAGGTTCACGCCGGAGAGACCGCTCGCGGCCGCGCTCCAATTCGCCCCTCCGTCGATGCTCTTGAACAGCCCAAACGCGCCGCCAGCGTAGAGCGTGGAGGAGTTGTTCCGGTCGATGGCCAGGATGGCCGGGAACCCGTTGGGCAAGCCTGTGCTGCTCTTCACCCATGGGTCGCTGCCGGTCCTCTTGTACACGGCGTTGCCGAGGATCGTGTACAGCGTTCCCTGAATCTGGGGATCGGTGAGGATAAACGACTCCGAGCCGGCGGGGAGTCCGGTCGTGAAACTCTGCCAGACGTTGCCGCCGTCGACGCTTCGCTGGAAGGTTCCCAGGGTGATGGCGTACAGCGTCTGAGAATTGAATGGATCGACGGCAACGGCCTGACTGAACGTTCCGATCGATGACCAGCTCACTCCCCGGTCCGCGCTCTTGAAGATCCCCTGTGGTCCCGACGCATAGACGACCGCCTCGTTGCGGGGATCCACCGCGATCGACTGCGTGTAGAAGGCGGTCAGCCCGGAGCTCGACGTGGTGTAGTTCAACCCGCTGTTCGCACTCCGGAGAAGATTGAATGATGAGACGGCAAGGACGATCGTCGGATCGACCGGGTTGATGGCGATGATGGTCGCCGTAAACGGCAGCGTCGGGCCGGCCCAGCTCGAGCCCGCATTCGTCGATTTGTAGATGCCCTGGTCGGTCGCGGCCAGGATCGTCGTAGGCGATGTCTGATTGATGGAGATCGCGCGGTAGTAGGTCGTGCTCAGGCCGTTCGTCAGCTCCGTCCACGACGAGCCGGCGTCGGTGGTTTTGAAGATCCTGCCGGGACCTGGACCGGCATACAGCGTGGCGCTGTTCGATGGGTCGATGGCCAGGGAGTAATACCCGGACGCTGTCAGGCCGGTATTCGCTGCCGTCCAGTGCGCCCCGCCGTCGACCGATTTGTACACGCCGGCGGTGGAGAGGAGCGAGGCGTAGACCGTGTCGGAATTCTGGGGGTCGATCACCAGGGCCGTGACGGTGGTCGCTGTAGGGAACCCGTTTCCGGCGTTGCCAAAGGTGGCGCCGCCATCCGAGGAGCGGATCGGCCCGCCCGTGGAGATGCTGTAGACGATGCTGCCGTTCGCGCTGACGGCCAGTTTGTAGGATCCGAAGGGATGAACGGCGCTCCACGTTACGCCGCGGTCGCTGCTCTTGAAAAGGCCGTCGACGGACGAGGCAAAGACCTTTGTTGGATCACCGCTCGCCACCGCGATGTCGCCGAAGGGCGTTCCAAGCAGTGCAGCGGCAGCGGCCCAGTGCTGGCCGCCATCGCTGCTGCGAAAGACGCCGTTGTCGGTTGCGGCGTAGGCGATCGATGCATCGGCAGGATCGAAAGCGATTCTGTTCACCGCGCCGCCAAACGGACCGTTGATGGTCCAGCGGTTGTCTCCGGCGAAGGCGGGAAGGGCGAGGGCAATGAGAATGCAAAAGCGGCGAAGGGATTTTGGGAGGGGCATTGCTGGCAGTCTACTGCGGGGTTGTCCGAGCTGAGGACTTCGTTATCCACATATGGACCGCGCACCTTTTCTCGATGCCAAAGCACTTTGCGCTACCATGTATGCATGTCCGAGGCCCCTCTGCCGATGCGCGAGCATGCGCTCGACAACATCCGCTTCATCCGCGACGCCATGGAGCGGGCGGGATCGTTCACCTCGATCCCGGGGCGGGGTGGGGTGGGCGTGGGAGTAACGGCGATCGTGACGACGATCGTCGCGCAGCAGTTCCTCGGGCGCTCGCTGCGCATGTGGCTGGCAACGTGGCTTACCGAGGCCGTCGTCGCGGCGGTCATCGGCTTCGGGACGATGGCCCTCAAAGCGCGGCGCTCGGAAGCGGCGTTCATGTCCGGCGCCGCGAAGAGGTTCTTCATCAGCTATTTCGCGCCGCTCGTGGCCGGGGCGGTGGTGACGCTCGCGCTCGTTCGGGCAGAAGCGTATTCGGCGATTCCATCGACGTGGCTGTTGCTGTACGGGACGGCCTTCGTCAGCAGCGGCGCCTTCTCGATCCGGGTAATCCCGATGATGGGCGTCGCCTTCATGCTCCTCGGCGCACTCGCTGCCTTCGTCCCGCTCGGCGCATCGAACATCCTCCTCGGCGCCGGCTTCGGCGGCCTTCACATCCTCTTCGGATTCATCATCGCAAGGAGTTACGGTGGCTAAATCGGCAACAGCGAAGAAACACGGCGAACCGGCAAAGGTCAGCCACATCGTCGAGACGAAGATCCCCGACTTCGACCGCGTCATTCACGAGAAGACCCGCCTGGCCATGATCAGCGCCCTGGCCGTCAATCCGACCCTTACGTTCAACGAGTTAAAGGGGATTCTGAAGACGTCCGACGGCAACGTAAGCGTTCACGCGCGCAAGCTGGAGGAAGCGAGTTACATCTCCTGCAGGAAATCGTTCGCCGGCCGGGTCCCGCGGACGGAGTACTCGCTCACCGCCGCCGGACGACGGGCGCTGGAGCGGTATCTGAATCATATGGAGGCGTTGATCAGAGCGGCGCGGGGGGCATAGCCAGGAGAGTGGCTACCTCGGTGTCGGTTACTCCGACGCTTCTGTCTGTGTCGCACGACTAATCCGTCGAAGAAGCTGCCGTGCGACATGGGCAGTGAACCACACCAGCAAACATCCCAACAAACCGACGATCGCGATTCCCCAATACATGCCGGCGTGAAATAGCATATACAGCCATACTGCACAGACAGAGAGAGCGCCGCTCAGGACACCAAGTAAACCAGATCGAGCAAGAACGCCAGGTGAGTGGTCAGGTCCTACTCCACTTTGATATCGTTCATTCCCCGCGATTGCCACCGGATAGCCCAACGGAATCCAGACTGCTATGATCGGCAAGGAAAGCAGTAGTGCCAAATCCAACGGCCAGCCGACCACGTTGATCCAGAATAGAAGTTCCAGCGGTATCGCAATCAGCCACATAATTGTGACGGCCACGACGATGAACATCTTCCCCTTTGCGAAGGCTCTCATGAATTGCCCCAGGAATCAGCGCTCGCTACACGGATGAGGACCCCCTAAATCGTAGGTGGCGTCTGAAGAATGGCGAGTCAGTGTGAGTTGCCCCTTTAGTATCACCCCACATCTCCCGTTTTGCCGCTACGGGTTTTCTACGATTGGCGCGCCACGGTTGTCGGTTCGCACGACCGACGCGAGCTCTATTTCAAAAACCGCAAACTCGCCGTTAGGCCGCTGAAGCCACACGCGACGAACTTCATCTTCTCGCATTGTTTTCACCAGCGGATTCCATGGTTCGAGCTGGTGACTAAAACGCTTATACAACATGTATCGCGTACATGGATAGGCGCACCCGCGTTCCGTATGGGATATCAACTTCGATTCGACTCCCCATATGCCGCCATCCATGGCAAGACGACCGTCACCGTTCTTTAAGGTTATATAAAGAACGCCGTGTGCATTCATGGCTCCTGGTGGCACGGGATAGTCTTTGACCTTTCGGCTGCACGCAACCACGAGTAAGAGAAGGATCGAGCACGTCAGCTTTGCTTGCCAAGATCTCGGAGATTCGTGCATTCTATTTTGCGGGTTTCGTGTACTGAAATTCCGGGAATTCAGAGCAGCTGCCCCCGTTACTTGGGCAGTGCTGGTTCTTGAGCATTCTGTTGGCAATGTGTGCCGAGGTGGTCGAGGTGGAAGTGTTGGGTTGTGGTCGTGCTCGCGCCAAGCGATGTCAGGGATACCGAGGCCAGGAGCAGTCCGTCGCGCCAGACGTAGTCTTTCGACCACTGCCAGCTCGCTGTGGGTGGCTGAAGGCTGGTGAACTCGCGCAGCACCTTGCCGTCGAGTCCTCGGACGGTCCACGTCCAGCTTGCTCCGTTGGCCGTGGCGAGCCGTTCGTCGTCGGCCGTGTAGATGAACTGCCGGTTGTCGCTGCCCACGATGGCTTGGACGAGACTTCCCGCAGCGTCGTAGGTGTAGCTGGCGCTGGGAGTGCCTTGGATGAAGGTCAGGTTCCCTGCTGGGTCGTACTGCGCGACGCTGCCGATTATGTGATTGGTGGCGGTGGGCTGGTCAATCGCAGGGGAGAGCTCGCAGCCACCAGGGCAGTCGACCGAGCCGGCAATCCGTGACGCGCCGATGCGGTTGCCGAAGGCGTCATAGGCGAAGTCCTGCCTGCTCATGATGCCGGTGCGTTGCACATCGGCGGTCCCGCTGACCAGACGTCCGGCGGTGTCGTAGACGTAGGTGTCCGCCCCGATCGCGCGGATGTTGCCCATGGCGTCGTAGGCGTAG
>DATMNC010000037.1:0-23981 GCA_035569395.1 Thermoanaerobaculia bacterium
CACTTTCCCGTCAAAATGACTCGTACGCTCAGGGGAACCAGCGCTTTCTCAACCTAATTTGGACAGCTGTGGTCTGTGCCACATTAGCCCCTGGTGCGCGGCGAGAGGTACGGCGTAACTCGGCAGACCGGGTTGCGTCGCTACCGTCCGATCTCCTCCCCCACCGCCCGCACCCGCCGCCTCACATTCTCGTCGCTGGACGCCTCGGCAGCGGCGGTGGCGATGCGCAGCCATTCGCGGGCGCGATCGCGGTCGCCGAGGGCATGCGCAAGCTTCGCCAGACGGAGGGCCGATTCGGCGACGCCGGGGGGGACGTTCGTGGCCACGTAGAGATGGAAGGCTTCTTCCCATAGCTCGGCGCTGTCCTTGATGACGGCGAGGCTGCGAACGGCGTTGGCAAGATCCAGCGCCGGTGCATCCGACGTTCGATACAGCGCCAGCGCCTCGGCGGATAGATGCTGGGCGAGGTCGTAACGACCGTCGTCGTGATGGAGATCGCCGAGGTGGCGGAGGGTGTGCGCGAGAAGGAGAGGATCGCCGATCTCGCGGCAGACGGACACGGCCTCCTCGTAGAACGGCAGCCCCTCCGCGCGGCGGCCGAGGTCGCGGTCGATCTGAGCGATGCCTTTGAGCGCTTCGACCAGCTCGCGTCGCGCGCCGCTCTGTCGCGCCCTCGCCGCTGCCTCGGCGAAGAGCTCGCGCGATTGGTCGGGTGTGTCAAACCGCGCGCGCCTTCCACGCCGCAGCAGCTCGTGAATCGGATCGGAATCCTCCGGCTCGCTCGGACGCGCGCGGAGAAGGAGCTCGTCGATGTCACGGTTGCCGGTGAACCATTCGTCGCCAACCTTGGCGCCGGCGGCGACGAGCGTCTCGACGATCTCCCGATGCTCCGGCAGGGGATGGTGAATCACCGACCACAACGTCTGGCCGAGGACCGTGCCGCCGTACATGTTCTTCGCCTCGAGCGGGGCGTTGTGGGCCAGGAGCAACTTGACTGTGTCGAGGTGCCCCTCGTGCGCGGCGAGGTGCAGGCCGGTCATGTCGACATCGGCGCCTGCGGCAGGATCAACGCCGTAGTCGAGCAGGAAGGCGACGACGTCATTGTGGCCGTACGCGCACGCCCAGACGAAACCCTTTCCCCGCTCTTCTTCGGATGTCGCCGCTACCAGCTCCTTCACCCGATCGAGGCGGCCGACGCCGGCGGCATTTTCGAAGTCGAGATACGCGCCATGTTCGGCAAGGAATCGGGCGGCGAGCGGGCGGCCGTTGGCCAAGCATCCGCTCACCGCCTCGCCCGGCGCACGCTCGATCATCGCGCCGCGATCGAGCAGCAGCTCCATGAGCGCGATCTGCACCCCGGCGGCCTCGGGATGCACGCTGGTAGCGGTGAGACCGAGCGTCATCGAATGGCCGCCGTACGCGTCGGACTCCGCGTTCACCTCGGCGCCGGCATCGAGCAGCAGCCGCGCGATCGCAACGATGTTCGGCGGCGTGCGCTGGCGAAAGTCTTCGATGCCGTTCGCCGAGACGTAGTGGAGGAGCGTCGAGCGATGATCGCGGCTCGATCGCTGCCGGATCAGCTCCGGACTCTCATCGAGCAGGCGGCGAAGCGTGACGATATCGCCGGAGACGATGGCATCGGTGGCCTGTTCGAATTTCGCGCCGGGCGAGCCGGCGTGCTGCAGATCCTCGACGTGCCGCGCGAACTTCGGCCAGCTCGCGAAGCCGTGCGCGCGGGCGATGAAATACTGCGCTTCGGTGAGCTTGCCGATCTTCGCCGATCGCAGGCGCGATTCCACACGCTCGATCTGTTCGGCGCCGACGAGTTGCTTCACCCACGCGCGCAACGCGGTGGGGTCGTCCGAGGCGCAGACCTTGAGGAGATCCTTGGCCAGTTTCCTGTAGTAGACGAGGTGGGGATGGGGCGGGAGAGGAAGGGCATCCGACATACGAAACTCCTTTCATCGCATGCCTGGAGTCCGCACGGTCAGGCTGAAAGAAGGTTCGTACCTTCGATGATGATCAATGGGTGGGCACGGCCCTTTCCGCGGACTGGATGCGTCCCAAACGCTGGGGACATTGTAGCGCGGAAGAGCAGTACGCCGACCGCGCTACTTCCATTTTGAGACGCAAAATGGAAGTAGCGCTTCCAGATTTCCGATTTCACCGCCTCTGCGATTCATCGGTCACCCTTCTTCACGAACCCGATCTCGCGCACAGGTCGTGGCGAGGGTGTCAGGAGCGCCCGGAGCGCGTTGAACATTTCGCGAAGATCTTCGTCATGTCCGGTCACCTTCTGCTCGAGTGCATCGAGCCGTATGGCAATCTCGGTGTGACCGCGCGCGAACTCCCGCAGGCGAACGAACGCGCGGACTACGAAGACGCTCATCTCGACGGCGCGAGGGCTGTTCAACACCGCAGCCGCCATGAGTGCGCCGTGTTCGGTGAAGGCCCAAGGAAGCGCCGCGGCATATTTGAGGGTCCGGAGGTGGTCACAGTTTGTGACCACCTCATCCCGATCCTCCCTCGTCAGTTGAAACCGGAAATCAGATGGGAATCGCAGCTCATTCCTTTTGGCGGCTTGATTCAGTGCCTTGGTCGTGACCCCGTACACCTCAGCAAGATCGCGATCGAGCATCACCCTCTCTCCTCGGATTGTCAGGATCGTACGGTCGACCTGGGCCAGCACCAGAATCCTCGGCTTCTCCATCGACTCCTCCTCCTCTGGGAGTCATTAGATTATGCGGATTCCAACCTCGAGTCTGACTGCTTCGGGAACGGCGTCTGGGGTTTTGTCGTCAAACGGGTAATTTCTACGACACGTAGGCGAGCCAATGACGCTTCCCGGCTACACACCGCGAAGGAAACGAGAGACGTGGCCCTCAGGACCTACCTTGTGGTCACAGTTTGTGACCTTGAAGAACAAGCCTCCCGATCTCCGGCTATACTCCCGCGCTCTTCCCCATAATTCTGCAAACCATGGGTAAAGAACTGTCTAAGGAGAGAGAGAGATATGTTCCGAATCGTTCGCTTCGCTTTTGCTGTACTGATCACCCTGGCCGTCGTTCTTCCCGCCGCCGCGCAGGATGAGAACCGTCAGGTGCATCAGGTCAAATTCTTCTGTGGGTTTTCGGACGGGCGGGTGGTGAAGATCAATGATCCGACGCCGCTGCCGGCGCCTTACCGGGCGGTGGAGCCAGGCAACTACGCCACCGTCATCAACTTCCAGACCATTTCATTCACCGGCCAGAACACAACCATCACCGGGATCGTCTATGCGAATGGATTCCCACCCGCGGCACTTCAGAATTTCGGTCTGATGACGCCGTTCCGGATGGTCAGCGTCGACTGCACCGACATCACGGCAGCGCTGGTGGCGCACTCGGGGTTCACCGCCGACGGACACTTCGTGGAAGGCTACGTCGTCTTCAACCATCCGCTCTTTGTCCCCGAAATACTCCAGTGGGACGTCACGGCCGGCTACAGCTACGCGCTCCACAAGGCCGACACCACGGGAATCGGCATGGGGTCGTCATTCCAGGTCGTGCACATCGAGCCCCGGAACCTATTCCAGCCGGAGTAGTCCGAGGTGAGGGGCGGACGCCTCGTCCGCTCCTCATTGCCCTCAGTTCGCCACGATCGACAGCACCGTCGAGACATCCTTCGTGCCGCCGCAGCTACTGGTCAAATGCACCGTGACCGTCGACGAGACCGGGCCGTGCGTGCTCGTGTAGACCCCATTGCAGGCAGTGGTTTGGGTGGTGGGGTCGACGAAGCAGGGGCTCATGGTGATGGGATCGTTCAGAGTATTGCTGATCGACCAACTGACCGTATCCTTGTTGAAGGTGAACGAGACGTCGGCGGTCTTCCCGGCAACGATGGCCGACGGGTTCACGCGAACGGTACCGTCAGGATTAAACGGAACGACCGGCAAGTGTATATCGCTCGTCAGCGGGCAGCGCTTCGGGTCGGAAAATGTGAAGGTGCAGATGAAGTAGACCTGTGAGGAGGAGCCGGCCTGATATTGAATCGTGCTCGTTCCCTGGCCGGAAAGGATCGTACCGCCGCTGACGACCCAGTTCACCTGGGTGCCGGGCGGCGGCGGCGTGACCGACGCCGTTCCCACGGTGCCGCCGCAAATGCTGCCGGCCGGGAAGGTAATGTCGGGGACCGGTGCGGGAAAATACGTGTAGGACCGCGGCGTATCGAAGATGGCCGGACAGGAGTTGGGCAGACCACTGTCGATGCTTGCAATCGTGTACGTCGTTATCGCCGGCGATGAGACGAAGCGCCCAAAAATCGACTTTACGCCGTCGGACCATGTGGCCCCTACTCCCCCCTGCCCAGGAGCCGATCCGCTGATTTGGACCAGTAGTAGCGCCGTATTGGCGCCACCCGGCGACCACAGGCAATCGGGCGTGAGCATGACCCTCGGCGTCAGGACGCCTTGCACAGAGCCGGCGATAGCCAGACTGCAGCCGGTAGCGTCCGTTCCGGACACAAGCGTGTTCGTGCCCTCCGCCGTGATCAGCTTGGAGATCCCGCTCTGGTTTGTCTGGAAGCAGGTCCCATCGTTCCAGCACCCCGAGAATGGCGGCTTGCCCGTGAACTGAACGTTGACCGAGTCGATGCTCGTGCAACCTCTGAATCCAAAGACCGTCGCCGTAGGGATGAGCTGGGGCACGATGGCAATGTTGGAGGGCGGGCCGGAGCAGGCGGCATCCTGGAATTCGGTGATGCTGTAGTTGCCGGGAATCGCCACCTCGCGGGCCAATGACATCGTGTCTGTGTTGAACGAAAGGCCGTCCGACCATTTCCCATGGAACGGCGGCGCGCCCATGAACGTCGCGTTCACGATGGCCGAGCCGCAGGAGAGAGCGCCTGTGCTGACGGAAACCTTCGGGTTGTCGCAGTCGAGCTTCGGCGTGACGGCGATACTGCGGGCGAGCTGGCCGATGCAGGCACCGCGCGTCAATTGGACGTTGACGTCGACGCTGCCGATCGAAGCCGGCATGATGGTCACACTGTCGCCTGTCGCCGAGGAAGGCGAGCCGTTGGCGATCGTCCAGGTCGCTACCGCGCCCGGTTGCGAACGGACGGAGAGTTGGAAGCTCGTCCCGACGACGACGGAGGAAGGCCCGTCGACGATCACGGGAGGCTCGCTGCATGCGTCGACCTGATAGGGCACCGCGGTGTGTGCGGTAGAGCAGGTCGAAGCGGTGACGGGACTCTTCGAGACGGCGCGCTGTCTCGTGGCCGGTGCCGTGACGACGGCCGTACCCGCCAGGGTTGCATCGATGACAAACTGCTTGTTGCCGCTCGTCTGCGGCGTATACGAATAGCTGCGTGCCGCCGGTGGCAGAGAGACGGTCCCGAAATCGCCGGAGATGGTCTGTTGCGCCGGCGTGCCGTTGTCGTATGACCACGAGACCGTCAGCGGCTCACTAGCGCGTGCCGCCGGGATCGCGGCCACGTGGACATCGAAAGGAGCGCGCAACGTGATGAGGCCGGCGCCGTGCGAGACGCAGCCGGCCGTCGTCATCGTGACCGACACCACCGTCTTTGCGGCCGTGCCGAGGGAGAGGACGATGTGGTCGCCCGTGGCGTCGCCGACGATCGTGCCACCGTCGATCGTCCAGGCGTAGGACGCCCCCGGAACGCCGAGGACCGCCGCGGTCGCCGTGCCCGATTTGCAAGCGGTCACCGGCACCTGTACGGTCACCGCCGGCGAACAATCCGCCATCAGCCGGGCGGCGGCGATGATCGATACCAGGGCAATCGCGAATGATCTTCTGCCATGCACGCGGACAGGGTAGCCGAATTCAAGGGCCGCCGGATGTGATGTGCCGCGATTCGCCAGGGTGGATGACGCACCATGGATATCAAAACAGGACCAGGTGTTGTCTTCCGAGTGCTACAGTCGCCGTCACACTCCTAGGGAGGTCCCGATGAAGACTCTCTTCGATCAAGCCGACCGCGAGTCGATCCGTCAACGCCTCGGCGCGCTGCACGCCGGCAGCGCGCGGCAGTGGGGAAAGATGAATGCCGCGCAGATGGTGACGCACTGTGCGCGCGCCCTCGAGACCGGGACCGGCGACCGCCCCATGAAGCAGGCCTTCCTCGGCAAGATCATCACGCCGTTCATCCGCTCATCGATCCTCGGCGAGAAACCCTTCAGTAGGAACTCGCCGACCGATCCGTCATTCGTCGTCGCCGACGAGCGCGAATTCGACGTCGAACGACAGAAGCTCCTCGATCTCATCGACCGCCTCGTCGCCAACGGCCCCGACGCCGCCTCGAAACAAACCCATGCCTTCTTCGGAAAACTGAGCGGCAGGGAGTGGGGCGAGCTGATGTACAAACACATCGATCATCATCTGCAACAGTTCGGGGCGTAAGAATCAAAGGATGAAATCAGAAGGATGAAGGATGGATAAGCGTTTGATTCATCCTTCATCCTTCGTCCTTGGCCCATCACTGAACAAAACTGGGCGGTTTTGTATAAGTGGTGAGGCGATTGCACTCACATCGAAGAAGGAGAATCACCTGATGAGGACACGTTTAACAGGACTCGTTGCCATACTCTCGCTGGCCCTCGCCCTGCCGGTCTTTGCGGAATCGGATGGCGCGGCGCTTTACAAGGCGAAATGCACCTCGTGTCATGGAGCCGACGGCTCCGGCCAGACGGCGGTTGGAAAGAGCTTGAAGCTGCGCGATCTTCGTTCGCCCGAGGTGCAGAAACAGACCGATCTCGAGCTGACCAAGATCATCTCGGGCGGCAAGGGAAAGATGCCCCCGTTCGGCAAGACGATGTCGTCAGACGACATCGCCGCGGTGATCGCTCATCTCCGCACGCTGAAGTAGACGCCCCCCGCGCTCACCGGCCAGCCGCGTGCCGCCTCGGCGGCGGCGGCAGCCGGTCGAGCGTGCGGACGAAGGCCCGGAGCATTCCGGTGTTCGTGTCGTCAGAACGGCTGTAGGCGATGGCGAAGCCTTCCGGAACGGCGATGAGCGCAATGTCCGCGGCCACGGAATCGGGCGAGAGATCGAACGGCTGCTGATCGATGGCCGTCCCGTCGGCGCGAAGACGGAGCCCCTGGATCCGGCCGAGGGCCTCATGCCGCGGCGCGATCCAGGCCACGAGATACTCGCTGCCGTCCCAGGCCACGGCAACATTGCCGTCTTCCGCGACCGTCGGAAGAGGTGCGGGAACAGCGATCACTCGCGGCGCCAATACCGGCGCGCCGTTGAGGTCCGTCTGCGCCACATTGATCGTCGTCGTCGTCATCATCATCATCCCGTCGGTCGTCAGCCAGGCGAACGTTACTCGGTCGGGACCGATGGCCATACTGCTCTGCAGCCCACCCGGACTGTTGGCGTCAGGGAAGACGGTCTCGCCGACCGCACCGTCGGCGGCTTGTTGTGGATCGAGTTGGAGATCGGAGAGCCCCCAAGGCCCGAGGTTCGGGTCACTGAAGAATTGAACGGAGTATCCGACGACGACGCGGTTCCCGGCCGCACCGATGTTCGGCCACGCCGGAATCCCTGACGTCTGCGTCGGTTTCAACCGCGAGCCCGTGCGCACGGTCCCGTCATCGCCGACGCGGCCGGTGATGATGTCGGTGGCATGCATGACGCTTGGCAGCCCCGGCGCCTTGATCATCGTGGCGATGACGAACTCGGCTCCGTCGTACGCCACTCCCCCACCCCACGTTCCTCGGGTATCCGTCATCACGACGATCGGCGCGGCGTCGAGAACACCTCCATCGAAGCCGACCCGCACCGCGAGAAGCGGAGTCGAGAAGTCGGACATCCTCGCCTGATAGGCGACGAGAAAGTTTGTCCGCCCGCCCGCCACGCCGACGATTGTCGGAGTCACGCCGGCGAGGGGGATGTCGACGCGGAGACCATCGAGCGCGCCGGTAAGCCGCTGATCGCTGACCCACACCGCAAGGAGGTGCGCCGATGCGTGCGCGAGACGCACCTGAGCCTGCGGCGAACCGGTGTTCAGTGCCGGCCCCAGTGCGACCTCGGAGCCGAGGTGGACGTCCGCGGCCAGGCATTGGAAGCCGGCCAGCAAAAGGAGGGCGGAGATGCAGATCGTGCGATGCATTGGCGAAGGTTACACCTTCAGTATTGGGGCAGCAAATAACCAACGGCACGACGGAGCGCTGGCGTCTCGCCGGCTGGCCGGCAAGACCCCACACTCGCCAGCTTCCCGATCGCTTCATGCGCACAAGCGCCTATCCTCGTGACCCACGTGAAGCGGATGAACATTTTCGAGCGCTATCTCTCCCTCTGGGTTGCACTCTGCGGGCTCGGCCTGACGAGTAGAGCCATGGACATCATGAAGAGGCGTTTCACGCTCCTCGACAGGAGAAATGTCCTCCGTCAGAAACAAAAATCGTTCTGCGATATCGCCATGGACATATGCAATTGCGCTTTAGCATTCCTGCACAGCGAAATTTGCTTCCAGACTAGATCCATGGATCTCATTCAAAAGCAAGAACTGCTCATCCAGAACAGCGGCTCGCTTTCGCATAAACAAATTCCGCTCTGCGTTATCGCCATGGACATATGACAGAACAGAATTTGGTTCCGTCAGAACGCGGATCGGCAATGGAGTAGATCCATGGATCTACCACCGTTCATGCCGTCGCTGTGCTGCACACTCCCCCGGCGCAGCAGGACGACGCCTCGGCCGTCTCCGGCAGATTGTCCTTCAGAACAACGAAGGCCTCCCACTCATTGCCGTCGGGATCGTGGACCCAAGTCTTGTCCTGGGTGGCGTAGCAGCAGTCGGTCTTCATCTCGTCGCGCGTGACCAGGCCGGCCTCGGCCCAGCGCGTGCGGATGGCCAGCACATCCTCGGTGGAACCGACCTGCAGGCCGAGGTGGGAGAGGGCGCCGGCATCGGCGAGCGTGGGCACCTCGTTGAGGGCGAGATTGAGCGGCGGATTCTGCACGTCGAACTTCGCGTATCCGGTGCGGACCTTCGACGGCTCGATCCCGAGCATCCGCCGGTAGAAGTCGATGCTGCGCTCGACGTTGCGGACGTTGATCGAAACGTGGGCCTTGAGTACGGGAACCTGGACTTGCGCTGTCATCGTGGCCTCCTCACATGCGCAATTGCGAATGTGAGTACAAGATAGGTCACCGATTCACATCTGTCAAGACGGATGCATGCGCAGTCGCAGCACCGCCGACACCAGCTCCTCGGGATCGACCGGCTTCTTCAGGTAGGCATCGAAGCCGGCCGCCAGCGCCTGTTGCCGGTCCTCGGGACGGCCGAATGCGGTCAGCGCGATGACCGGGGTCATTTTCACGGCCGTGCGGCTCGCCCGTACAGCCCGCATGAATGCGTAGCCATCCTCTTCGGGCATTGCCAGATCGCAGATCACGACGTCAGGGGTCATCGCCGCGAACTCATTCAGCCCCTCGCGTACCGAGCGCGCCACATGCACCTCGGCGCCGGCGCGCCGGAGAATCGCGCCGATCAGCTCACGGGTGATTTCCTGATCGTCGATGACGAGCGCCCGGATACCGCGCAGCGACGGTAGTTCGAATTCGGACGGCGAGGGCGATGCATCCGTCACGCTCGTTTGCGCTTTCGTCGCCCGCCCGACGACATCGGCCCGCGATTCGAGGAACGGCAGCTCGATCGTGAACGTGGCGCCGCAGCCTGCACCTCCGCTGGCGACCCGAATCCGACCGCCGTGCAATTCGACCAGCGAACGGACGATGGAGAGCCCGAGGCCGATGCCTTCGTGCGATCGGGTCATCGAGCCGTCTTCCTGACTGAAGGGCTCGAACACATGGGGCAGATACGCAGGCTCGATCCCTTTTCCGGTGTCGCTCACGACCAGACGGAGGAGCGAACCGACGACAGAGAGGCGTACGGTGATCGTGCCGCCACGCGGGGTGAACTTCACGGCGTTCGAAAGGAGATTCCAGATCACCTGCTGCAGCCGCCCCTCGTCACCGAGCACCCCGGGAAGAGACGGCGGGACGCTGGCGAGGATTTCGATCTCCTTGGCCGCCGCAGCCGGGTGCACGGTGGTCATGGCCGCCTGCAGGACCGGACCGATATCGACCGGGACCGGCTTGAAGGTCATCTTGCCTGCGACGATCCGCGACACATCGAGCACGTCGTCGATGAGCTGGGCCTGGATCTCGGCGCTTTTCTCGATGGCCTCGACAGCCTGGCGCGCTTCCGCTTCGGGAAGACCGAGCTTGAGCATCCGGGCCCATCCCAGCACGGCTGTCATCGGCGTCCGCAGCTCGTGCGAGAGGGTGGCCAGAAACTGATCCTTTCTGCGGTTGGCGTCTTCGAGCGTTTTCTGCGCAAGCAGCTCGTCCGTGATGTCGCGGAACTCGAGCACGGCACCCGAGGGTTGGCCGTCGCGCTGCAGCGGCGCCAGCGCGCAGGAGACGGGGAATGTGGTGCCGTCCTTGCGCACGAAGACGTCGCGATGATTCCTCAACGGCACCATGCGCTCGCGGGCGTTCTTGATGGCGCAGGAGCCGAGGGCGTGGCCCTGGCGCTCCGCCGGTGCGTGCAGAACATCGTGGAACGGCGCGACGGCCAGCTCCTCCAGTGTGTATCCGGTGTGCGCGACCGCGGCCGGATTCATGTAGGTGGTCACGCCGCGCTCATCGAGCATCAGCAGGCACGAGGCGGCGTTTTCGGCGATGGTGCGAATGAGGGCATTGGCGCGCTCCAGCTCCGCCGTGCGCAGCTCCAGTGCTTCCTTTGCGGTGACGAGATCGTGCTCGGCGCGGTTGCGGGCCAGCAGGATGCTCTGCGCGTTCTGAATGGCGACGGATCGGAGCAGCTCCTCCTCGTCGTCGTGCGGAAACCCCATCGGGTCAATGACCTCCGAGCTTCTGCGCCGCAAGAGCGGTGCCTTCGACGCGCGCCCGGATCTTGGCGAAGGCGGTATCGCGTGTCGTCGAAATGTCGTCGCTGAACGGCGAAAAGCCGCAGTCGTCGCAGGTGCCGAGCTGCGCCACCGGTATGTATTCGGCCGCCTCCAGGACGCGGTCGCGGACTTCTTCCGCCGTCTCCACATGAGGATCGATTGGCGCGACCACACCGACGAAGACGCGTTGATCGGGCTTGAGGTACTTGCGGATGATCCTGAGAACGTGCGCGTGATCCTTCTCGCCGGCGAGCGCGACGTAGAAGTTTCCAACCTTCATCTGAAAGAGACTGGGAAGCAGCTCCGCGTAGTCGACCTCCGCGCTGTGCGTGGAATCGCGGTCTGCTCCCGGACACGTATGCACACCGATCTTCGCGCGCTCGTCGGCGGAGAATCGCGCAAGCGCCAGGTTGTTGAGGTCGATGAAGCTGTTCAGCAGAGCACCAGACGGATCGATCTTGACCGCCAACCGCGCCTCGGTGAAGTCGATCTGGACCTTGTGCGCCCCTTTTGCCAGACAGCGGCGGATCTCGGTTTCGTGCTCGTCGAGAAGATCTTCGATGAACTCATCGCTCGAGTACCCGTCGATCCCGTCGGCGGGATACATGAGACTGAGCGCCGAGGGGGAGATGACGGCCTGCTTGATCGGCACCCGTGCGTAGCGCTTGGCGACTTCGAGATAGCTGTCCGCGAGCCGGCGATAACGAAAGGGACCGGCCGTCAGCCGCGGCATCCGGCGCGTGTGGCCGGCCGAGAAGGGGATCTTGAACCCGTCGGGCGCCGTGTTCGGCAGTCCATGAACGGAGTACGTCCAGAAGTTCTGATACTTCCGCTGCTCGCCGTCCGTGATGACCGGAGACCCGGTAGCCTCGAACCGTTCGATGGTGTCGCGGATCGCCGCGTCATAGAGCGAATCGAGCGCCGGATCATTCGCATCGTCCCGGGCGGTCACCGCTTCGATGAGCTCGAGCGGGCGCGGAATGCTGCCAATCGGTTCCGTCGGGATGGTGATCATGGTTTCCCCTCGAAGCTAAAGCTGAGTTGGGCATTGCAAGAGTGGAACCGCTTGCCTTCAGGAACGCTGGCGCTCCTTCGAGGCCGTACTATCTTCCGCAAACTCTGATGACCGATCCCAACGACGACCTCCCCTTCTCCGAACGCGTCCGCATCGCGGCGGAGCTGCTCGAATCGCTGGATGCCGATCGCGCACAACTGACACAGGTAACCGAAGCTGAGCGGCAGCGGCTGATGCATGCAACGCGGCGCGTCGCCGAGCCGGATCATCACGCGCGCAGGAAGCTGGTCAAGGCCGGCCGGCGCGCCCGCAAGGCGGCCAGATTGCGGCAGGATGATCAGGTCCTCAATTCGGCAGGCATCCGCGAGCTGCGCCGGAAGCCGGTGTTCACGACTCCGAACGCCTATCGTGAGCCGGAGCGCGACGAGCCGAGGGCGACGTCCGAGTCGCAGCATTGCTACGTCTGCAAGCAGCACTACGACACCGTCCACTTTTTCTACGATCAGCTATGCCCCACGTGTGCGGAGCTCAATTTCGCGAAGCGGACCGAGACGGCGGACCTGCGCGGACGCGTGGCGCTGCTGACGGGCGGACGGGTGAAGATCGGATATCAGGCAGGGCTGAAGCTGCTGCGGGCCGGGGCACGGCTCATCGTCACGACCCGCTTTCCGCGCGACTCGGCGGCGCGTTACGCGCGGGAAGACGATTTCGCCGAATGGTCCGACCGTCTGGAGATATTCGGACTCGACCTGCGTCACACGCCGAGCGTCGAGGCGTTCTGCCGGGAGATGCTGGCCAACCGCGACCGGCTCGACGTCATCATTAATAATGCGTGCCAGACGGTACGACGCCCGCCCGCCTTCTACGAGCACATGATGGAGGCGGAGAGGGCGTCGCTGCACACGCTCTCCGAGGCCGAGCGCAAACTGCTCGGCGCATTCGAGGGATTGCGCGGCTACCGGATGCTCCCCGAGGGCTCGGCATCGATTGCACCGATTGAGGAAGTCACGGGGCTGACCCATTCGGCGCAGCTCTCGCAGGTGCCGCTGCTGCCGGACGACCATCGATCGGACCGCGATCTTTTCCCCGAAGGAAGGCTGGACCAGGACCTCCAGCAGGTCGATCTGCGGGGACGAAACTCGTGGCGGCTTCTTCTGGCCGAGGTCTCCTCGGTGGAGTTGCTCGAAGTGCAACTGGTCAATGCCGTGGCACCGTTCATCCTCAACGCCCGTCTCAAGCCGCTCATGCTCCGGACGGCGAACCGCGACAAGCACCTTGTCAATGTCTCGGCCGTGGAAGGGCAGTTCTACCGCAATCAGAAAACGACACGGCACCCGCACACGAACATGGCCAAGGCCGCGCTGAACATGATGACCCGCACTTCGGCCGCCGACTATCACGCCGACGGCATCCACATGAACAGCGTTGATACCGGATGGGTGACGGACGAAGATCCTGCCGCGCTCGCGGAGCGGAAGACCTCCGTACACCGCTTCCATCCGCCGCTGGACATCGTCGACGGCGCCGCGCGGATCGTCGATCCGATCATCTCCGGGTTGAATACAGGGGTGCATGTGTGGGGACAGTTTCTGAAGGATTACAAGGCGGCCGATTGGTGAGGGGGCGGCGTTGTCGGTTGTCGGCTTCGTGCGGCTGCGCCGCTAGGCACAGACAAGAGTGTCTAGGCCACATTAGCCGCTGCATTTTGGCCAACAGTCTCTGCCAATACCACATTGCCGAGCCCGAGGCTTGAGGCCACAGCGAGGACCAATGTGGCACAGACACTCTTGTCTGTGCCGGAGCTTGGCAGAACCGATGTGGCACAGACACTCTTGTCTGTGCTCGCTGCGCCTTACTGCATGTCCGCATCGCGCCTTCCTTCAACCCACGACCTCCAAAGCCAGGGGTACTCATCAGCACAACTCACCAGCCGGCCCGAACCGGGTTGTTGCACACGTACTCGAACTTCGCCAGCGACCTCTCACTATCCCTGACCACATGATCGAAGGACTCGTCCTGCCACAGCAGGCCTCGGCGCCCAAGCAATTGATTGATCCTCCGCGCCGACACTCCCTTGATTCCTTTCATCACCCGGCCAGTGAGCAGGGAAGGTCATCTTCCCCTTGCAGCAGAGTAAAAATCAGGTGCACGTGATCAGGCATCACGACAGCGACATCCATAAAGATCTTCCGCCCGTGATCGTGTAGTGCATGGCGCAAAGCAATGTTTCGCGCGCATGGAGGCAGGATTCGACGATTGCGCGTATCGAAGGTCACGAAGATCGGCCGTAAGGATGTTACGAAGTGAGGCAGGTTTCGACGGTAGAAACCACGGAGTGCGAGCGCACTTTCCATCGCAGCAGTCTCCCTCGGTCGTTACCGAGGGATGCAATGGACTACATGGGGTAGACCGGCACAGACAAGAGTGTCTGTGCCACATTGGTCCTGCTGTTTGCTCGTCTACTCCCTGTAGCTCAGACCATAAGGTCGAGATGACGTCTCACGATGTAGTATCGACACTCCTGTCTGGCGCCAACGATGACTGCCACGAAAGGCTGGGACCAATGTGGCACAGACACTCTTGTCTGTGCCGGAGCTTGGCAGGACCAATGTGGCTACCTCGTCAATGCCCGATACCGGGTCAGATGCCGCACCGCCCCGGCTTTGTCGTGTTGTCGTTCCAGGATCCCGGCGAGGTTGTAATGCGCATCGGGATTGTCGGGGTCAAGCTCGATGGCGCGGCGGTAGGCGTCGGCGGCATCGGCGAGCCGGCCGAGATCGTCGAGGGCTACGCCGAGGTTGAAGGCGGCCACGGGGTGGGTGGGATCGGCGGTCACCGCGGCGCGATAGTGCTTCTCGGCTGCGGCCGCATCGCCGTCCTCGTGCAGGAGGCGGCCGAGGTTGATGTGCGCATCGAGATAGGCCGGATCGAGAGAAATCGCTTTCTCGTACGCGGCGCGGGCTTCGGCGGGATCGCTCAGCTCGAGATCGGACGCCAGCTCGTACCAGGCATCGGCATCGAGATCGTTTTCTTCACGCGCCTTCGCCTCACGCACCGCCGCGAGAGCGATCGGCTTCGTCTTCTCCGCGATCTCAGCTATCTCATCAATGGAGAAATCGAACAGCGACTGGCCTGACTCCGGATTCCAGATGGCGTTGCCGTCGCGAACGACGACGCGCTCGCCGTCGGCGGCGATGCGGACCCCGGCGATCGATCGCCCTTCCGGCAACTGCTCGCGGACGCTGGCCAGTACGCGGCGGATCTTGCGCGTCGGAATCTTCGCAGCCGTCAGCTCGCCGGCGGTGCGGAGGATGACCAGATCCTGAAAGCCGAAGCGCAGTTCGCCGTCCTCATCCCGTTCGGGCGTCAGAAATCCTCGGGCCGCCCAGTTGCGAATCTGTGCGGCCGAAAGCCCGAGCATGGCCGAGACTTCCCGCACCGAGTAGGACATGTCAACGCGAGCGCGAGCCCGCCTTGGCTACTTTCTGCGCCGGCGTCCGCTTGGCCTCGGCCTTGGCCGGAATGCGCGTCGGTCCGCTGGTCTTGGCCGTCGATGACGACGATGACGATGCCGGTTTCGCCCGCGGCTTGGCCAGGCTGGCCTTCAGCGCTTCCATCAGATCGATGACCTGCGCCCGCGGTTCTTCGACGAGGTTCGACATGATCTCTTCGCCTTCGATCTTCCGCTGGATCAGCGCGCGCGTCCGCTCGGTCACCTCGTCGCGATAGTTCTCGGGATGGAACTCGTCCGCGGCTCCCATCTCGGCGAGCTGCACGGCCATCTTCAGCTCGTTATCCTTCACCGGGGTATCGCCGAGGTCGAGCTCCTCCATCGAACGGATCTCGTTCGGATAGAAAAGCTGCTGCATCACGATTCCGTTGCCGAGCGGGCGCAGGATGACCAGGTACTGCTTGCCGCGCGCCGCGTACTTGGCCAGCGCCCAGCGGCCGGTCTGCTCCAGAGCCTTGGTGAGCAGCGAATAGGCGCGCTCGCCACCCTTGTCGGGAGCGATGTAGTTGGCCTTGGCGAAGTAGATCGGATCGATCGCTTCCTTCGGCAGGAACTCGCTGATCTCGATGGCCTGCGTGGCCTTCTCCTCGAGCATCTTCAGCTCTTCTTCATTGAAGAGCACGTACTGCCCGCGCGAGAACTCGTAGCCCTTCACCACTTCCTCGCGCGAGATAGTGCGCTCGTCCTTGGGACAAAAGAGCTGCTGCTGGACGCGGTTTCCGCAGTCCTTGTGCAGCATGTTGAAGCTGATCTTCTCGCTGGCCTCGGTGGCGGAGAAGAGTTTGACCGGGATGTTGACCAGTCCGAAGGCAATCTGTCCGGAAGCAAACGCGCGTGGCATGTGGACTCCTTTTATGTGACCAAAGAGGTGTGCATGTTAGCAGAAGGGGTTGTCGGTTGTCGGGTTGTCAGTTGTCGGGGTGAGGTTAAGGGTGGGACGGCCAGCGCTAAACTCTCGAGGTGCCTCGCTCCGACTCCCGACCCCCGGTCCCCGACACCCGTACCCGCATCTACGCCGTCGTGAAACGCATCCCGCGCGGCCGTGTGGCGACATACGGACAGGTGGCGACGCTGGCCGGACTCGATGGCCACGCACGGCAGGTCGGCTATGCCTTGCACGATCTTCCGCCACGAAGCAACCTGCCGTGGCATCGCGTGATCAACGCACGCGGCGAGATCTCGCCGCGAAGCGCCGGCGATTCACATGAATTGCAGAGGATGCTTTTGGAGGCGGAGGGCGTTGACTTTTCGCTCGACGGGCGGGTAGAGCTGAAGAAGTATCGGTGGAAAGGCTGAATGTTGAATGTTGAATGTTCAATGACAAGCGCCCCCGCGTTCATTCAACAATTCAACATTGAACATTCAACATTCAACATTCGCGTTTCAAAACGTCTTCATCCACTCGAACACCTGATAGTGCTCCCCATTCATCCCCAGCCTCGTGTAGACCGTCTGCGCCGATACGTTCCGGCGGTCGACGTAAAGCCGGATGCCTCGTACGTTATCGTCCGCCTGCACCAGACGCTGAACGTGCTCGTATAGACCGGCGTAGACCCGCTGTCCGCGAAACGAAGGCCGCACGTAAACGCTCTGAATCCACCAGACGTTTCCGTTGCGCCAGTCGCTCCACTCGTACGTGATCATCAGCGAGGCGACGACCGTTCCCTCGCTCTCCGCCAGGAAGTAACGGCCGCGTGACGGATCGTCGAAGACCGCGTTCACTCCGCGAGAGCAGACCTCGCGGTCGAGCTCCAGCTCTTCGGTTTCGAGAGCCATGGCCAGCTGAAAGTCAACGATGTCTGACACGTCGGCGGGTGTGGCTTGTCTGTAGTCGATCATCGGCCCCTGCTACTCTTCGCGCCCGTGACAGTAGCAAAAAACGAAACGCATCGCGCGCTGATGCTGATGACGGCCTCGGCGACGATGTTCGGGGCCATGGCGTTCGCGGCGAAAGTGGCCTCGGCACGGCTGCCCGGACCGGAGGTGGCCATGCTGCGGATGGCCGCCGGCCTCCTCCCCTGTCTCCTCGTTCCGCGCTATCGCCGCGCGGCGGTGAAGTTCAACCGTGTCGACCTGCTGATCTATCGAGGCCTCTTCGGCGGCCTGGCCGTGCTGCTGTATTTCATCGCTATCCAGCACATCAACGTCGGCGTGGCCACGCTGCTCAACTACACGGCACCGATCTGGAGCGGCACCTTCTCGATGTTCTTCATCGGCGAGCGATTCAGCGCCAAGGTGCTCATCCCGATGCCGGTGGCACTGGCCGGCGTCTTTCTGGTCGTTCATGCGCACGCGGCGCCCGGCGAAATTCTCGGCTTCGGACGCTGGGAGATCGCCGGCGCCCTTTCCGCCGTTTGCTCCGGCGCGGCCGTCACCGCCATCCGCGCCGCCCGCCGCGGCGAGAATTCGTGGTCGGTGTACGGGAGCTTCTGTCTCCTGGGGATGTTCGTCAGCATGCCCCTCGGCATCTCGCAGTGGGTCACGCCGCACGGCACCGAATGGATCTCCCTCGCCGCGACGGCCGCGCTGGCGATGGGTGCACAACTGCTGATGACCTTCAGCCTCCGCTGGGTCGATGCCATGACCGTCGGCGTTCTCTCCCAACTGGCCGTGCTCGTGTCGATGCTCCTCGGGCTCTTCATCCTCGGCGACCGCATCACACTCACCGCCGCCATCGGCAGCGCCCTCTGCATCGGCGGCGTGGCCGGCGTGACCTACATAACGTCGCTGGCAAAACCGATCGCGGCAGCGGTCGAGATCGTTCCGGAGTCGTGACGCTCGGACAGTAGTCCGGCCATACATCCACTCCACAAATGCGACCGTACATAGTGCAATCGGTCATGACTGAGCATCAGCAATAGGCCGCGGCCTTAAGCCGCCGGTGAACCAACAACGGAACAAACAACCATCACGAACAGGAGGAGAACCATGTCCAAAGCAACCCTTGAGCCGCCCACCGCTGAAGCGAGCATCGCACCCGCCGCACGGACCATTCCGAGCGTCGAGATCTTCGCCAATCAGCTGCCCATTCTCATCCGCCAGGGCAAGACCAAAACCATCACGCTTACCGGAGCGGTGTATGACCAGCCGTTCACGGGCAACATCACGCTGCAGCCGACCCCCAACTTCCAGAGCGGCTGCCCGCTGTTTGCCAACATCCCATTCAACGGCGTCTACACCAACATCCAGATCCCCGTCGGACCCAACAGCGTCCAACTGCCGTTTTCCGTGACCGGCCCGACCAATCTCAAACCGGGGGACTACATCTGCAAGCTGACGTACGACGCCGAATACGCCGCGATCGGCGGCCCGATTCCCGTCGGCAAAGGGAACACGGTCAGCATCAAGTACACGCTGAAGAAGCCCGCGTTACCCGGAGAGCCGGACTAACAAGGAAGATCGGGCGGCCCTGGTGGCCGCCCGATCTTCTCGTTGCGCACAACCAGCGCCCGTGCAAACCAACCACCGCGAGACCGCGCAACCCCGAGACCGCGCAACTCCGTACTCAACCGCTCGCCCCGAGAACGAACGACAGCAGCAGCAGAGCGAGAACGACGGCGGTGATGACGACGTAGAGCCGGTCGCGCTCGATGACGAAGACGGCGATCGACACGGCCACACGCGCGACCGGCGTGGCAATGAGCAGCAGAAGGCCGAGTGTGACGATGGCCTGACCGCGTCCCTCGCGCACGCCCTCGACGACCGTGCCGATGCTGCTCGGGTAGCCGGCGCCGGGATTCGTCAGCGCGCCGAGGGCGGGGCGCGAGCGGAAGTACTCGCGATGATGAGCGAACGTGATGATCAGGCCGGCCAGCACCACGATGACGCTGATCGTCACACCGCCGCGCAACACGTAGGCAATCAGCCGGTCGACCCAACGCGGCTCGTTGCTCATCCCCGCATCCCTTTCAACAGCATCTGCAACGAAACGACGACGAGCACGACGACGAACGTGACTCGAAGCGCGCGTCGGGTAACGCGGCCGAGAATGCGCGAGCCGACAAACGCCCCCGCCAGTACTCCCGCCGCAACCGGCGCGGCGATGAAGGGATCGATCTGGCCGCGCGTGAAGTAGACGCCAGCGCTCGCCGCGGCGGTCACCCCGATCATGAAGTTGCTCGTGGCCGTCGAGACCTTGATCGGCAGTCCCATCGCCAGATCCATCGCCGGCACTTTCAACGCCCCCGACCCGATGCCGAGTAGGCCGCTGACGCTGCCGGCGATGTACATGAGAAAAAGACCGATACTTGCGTGCGCCGGCTGATACGCCACCGCCTGACCCGATTGCTCATCGACGTAAGACGCGCCCAATCTCAACCTCATCGTCAACGGACCGATCTCACGCTCCTCGGCGACGCGACGCCGCCGCAGCATGGCCATCGCCGAGTACCCGAGGACCAGACCGAAGAGGATGTAGAGAAAGCGGGGATGGACGATACCCGCCAGATACGCCCCGGTGATCGCACCGAGCGTCGTCCCGATCTCCAGGAACATCGCCACCCGCAGGTTGGCCAGCCCGTCCCGCACATAGGCCGCCGCCGCGCCGCTCGACGTGGCGATGACCGAGATGATCGAGGCACCGATGGCCAGACGGATGTCGATGTGCAGCAAAAGCGTCAGCGCCGGCACCACGATCATCCCCCCACCGAGGCCGAGCAACGATCCGAGAAAACCAGCCAGGAGAGAGACCGCGGCGACGGTGAGTACGAAGAGGAACGGGGTCACGGATGTGGAGTGTATTTCGGGTAGGCATCAACTCCCGAACTTCGCCCGAGCCGAGATGCACCTGCCGGAGGCGGTGAGGGTAAGGCGAACTATCATGCGAGGGGCCGATTGTTATCGGTTCGCTCGGACGTTTACCGCCGATTCACCAGTCTCGTGGGAAGAGACGTCGTATGCGCATCCTCGTTGTTGAAGATGATCCGGACATGTCTCACTTCATCGCCCGGGGCCTGAGGGCGCAGACGTACGCCGTCGATGTTGCCGCTACCGGGGAGGAAGCCATCGAGCGCATCTCCCTCTCGCCTTACGACGCGCTCGTGCTCGACGCCATGATCCCGCCGCCGGACGGATTTGCGCTCTGCCGGCGCCTTCGTGCGGAAGGAATGGATGTGGCCATCCTCATGCTCACCGCCCGCGATGCGCTCAGTGATCGGGTCGAGGGACTGGATGCGGGCGCCGATGACTACCTCATCAAGCCGTTCGATTTTCCGGAACTGCTGGCGCGGCTGCGGGCATTATTACGGCGGCGCGGTGTCCGGCAGTTTCCCGTCGTCAACGTCGCCGACTTGTCGATCGATACGCGCTCCCATCGCGCCATGCGCGGCGGCCGCGATCTCACCCTCACCGCGAAGGAGTACGCCCTCCTCGAATATCTCGCCATTCATGCCGGCCGTGTGCTGGGAAGAGAAGAGATCGCCGAGCATGTCTGGGATGGCGACTTCGATGTCTTCTCGAAACTGATCGAGGTCTACATCGGGCGCCTGCGGCGCATCGTCGATCGGGAGAGTGACGTCAAGCTCATTCACACGATCCGTGGAGCGGGTTACATCCTCGATGTTCGGGATCGCGAGGGAGCGTCGTGATCCGCACCTCGATCCGCATGCGGCTCACGGTCTGGTACACGCTCGTCCTTGCGGCGGTGCTGTTGATCACGGGCATCGTCACGCTGGCCGTGCTCCAGGACGAGATGCAGGAGGCGACGGACCGCTCGCTGCTGAGTGCCGCAGGCCAGATGCGCAGCAGCGTTGTGGCCTCGTACAGCAAGCATGGTGTGGTCCGGTTACGCGCGTTCGACGAGCTGGTGAACGACATGCGCGACGCCGAGCGGCCGGTCCTCATCCTGCGGCCGGATGGCTCCGATCTGGCGTCGTCTGCGACGCCGCTGACCGCCGCAATCAGCCGCGACATGCTGCGCGGGCGCGTAGCGCGCCACACCTGGGGTGTATTCACGGTTCGCGGCCGGCAGAGTCTCCGCATGATCCTCGAACCGGTGCCGCTCGGCGGCGCCGTCTACGTCATCGCGATCGCCCAGTCATTGAAGACGCAGTCAGAACTGTTCCGGCACGTCGCGCAAGCCATGGCAATCGGTGCTCCGATCGCGCTTCTGGCCGCCGCATGGGGCGGATATCTGCTCGCCCGCAAGAGCCTCGAGCCGGTCGCGGCGATGAGCGCGAACGCAAGAATGATCAGCGCCACCAGCCTGGCCGACCGCATCGCCGTGGTGAACCCGAGTGACGAGCTGGGCGAATTGGCCACAACGCTCAACGGACTTTTCGGCCGGCTCAGCGATGCCTTCGTGTCGCAGCGGCGATTCATGGCCGACGCCTCACACGAGCTACGCAGTCCGGTGGCCATCCTGCAGGGAGAGCTCGACGTAACGTCGTCGATCGAGAATCAGACCGTCGCCGACTATCAGGAGAGTCTCGGCGTCATGCGGCGAACGGTGGAGCGGCTCTCGCGCATCGTTGGCGATCTCTTTCTTCTGGCGCGCAGCGATGCCGGCCAATATCCCGTGCGCAACGAGCGCTTTTATCTTTCTGACGTGATCGTCGGGACGGTCTTGATGTTTCGCACACTGGCGGCCGATCGCGGGATCACCCTGGGTGAAGAGCACGACGACGATCTCCTCATGGCCGGTGATGAGGGATTGATGCAACGCCTTCTCATCAACCTGGTTGAGAATGCTCTCCGGCACACGCCTTCTGGTGGGAGTGTCCGCCTTGTGGGCACGCGGCATGGTTCAACGCTTCGGGTCGATGTGGTGGATACCGGAATCGGCATTTCATCAGACATGCAGGAGCGCGTGTTCGAACGCTTTTTTCGCGTCGACCTCGCTCATTCCCGATCCGTTCAGAACACTACCGGCGGCTCCGGCCTCGGCCTGCCGATCGCGCGTTGGATCGCCGAGATTCATGGCGGCCGCGTTTGGGTGAACGGCGATTACCTGTCCGGTGCGCACTTCGTCGCCGAGGTGCAGTCGGGTGTTGGATGAATTTGGAAACGAACAAGTGAAAGGACCATAGTTGGTCGCTTGATTGCACCTCATCCCGTAACCCAGACCGCGTAATTCACCGGCGTTCGCTCAACGGTGACAAATGGAATTTTGTATTACCGAACCGGAATTCGCCGTGACATAAATACGGCGCCTCCCGCCGTCATCCAAGGAATCTATGCCTCACAGACGAGAGGAAGCAGCTTCGGCAATTGAGCAGGCGCGAGCGGACTTCGAACGGGCGCGGACCGCACTCGACCGGGCGCATGCACGGATGGATTCGTTGTCCGCGGATGACCACCAGCGGTCAACCTACTCCGCCCACGCCTTCAACAACTATCTCTTTGTTGTGAACTCAATGTTGGAGCTGGTTCAGAGAAAGCTGGGCCCTCAAGCGGACGCCGAGGTCACCCGTTGGCTGAATCTGATGAAGCGGGAGACCAACCGGATGATGATTACCGCGCGAGGAGTGCTGACGTCGACACACGATGCCCTTCCGCCCCTGCTTTCCGAGCCTGCCAGTCTCTCGGAGATCGCTGAGAGTGTATGTGTCGTGTATCGCGATATGGCCCGGCAAAAGCGGGTCAGAATCCAGTGCAAAGGACCGGCGACGCGAGATCGCGTTCTCACCGATCGGGTAGCCGCTGGCGCCGTTCTCGACAACCTCATGTCGAATGCCGTGAAGTATTCGCAGGTAGGAACGGCGATTACTGTCACGACGACCATCCGACATCCTGACGTCGTCTGCTCGGTGATCGACCATGGCCCAGGCATCAGCGAGGCCGATCAGGTCCAACTGTTCCAACACGGCGTGCGGCTGTCCGCGCAACCGACCGCCGGCGAGTCATCGACTGGGTATGGGTTGGCCATCGCGTACGAACTGGCGAAAGCGCTGGGCGGGCAGTTGTCGTGTCAGAG
The DNA here is from genome assembly GCA_035569395.1 of Thermoanaerobaculia bacterium. Taxonomy (GTDB): domain Bacteria; phylum Acidobacteriota; class Thermoanaerobaculia; order Gp7-AA8; family Gp7-AA8; genus JADGNZ01. The sequence goes on from DATMNC010000037.1 coordinate 23,361, forward strand.
CGCGTTCGGCCACGGCTCGTGCTTCGCGTTCTCGTTGCCACTCGACCAACCGACGTTTAATCCCTCGACCGAGGGATAGAGCGGTCCCGGACGTCCACAAACCGGACGTACGTGTCGAATCCAAACGGCACGATTACAGCCTGCTAAACCGCCAGTTGCAGGACGCGCTCGCCGCAAGCGAACGCTTGCGGCGAACAGGGCTTGATGCGTTCGTAACGCGGCGCTGACGGGATGTAGTGGATTGCCGCTTACTGCGTCACCTGGAACGTCACCGTCAGATCGAAAATTGTATCCACCGCTGTGCCGTGCAATGAGCCCGGGGCGAACTGCCATTGCAGGACGGCATCGACGGCGGACTGATTGAACAGCGGCGACGAGCTGCGGAGGACGTGGGCGTCGCGCACGCGGCCGGTCTTGTCGATGATGCATTCCACGATGGCGAAGCCGTTCAGGTGGATGGCCACCGCGGGCTTCGGATAGAGCGGCGTGACACGGCGGATGACCACAGGCGCTTTGACATCGCCGACGATGCGCATGGGAACGTCGGGAGTCACCGGGACGACGTTCACCGCCGGAGGTCCATCACCGACACCGTGCGGATCGCCCCAGGGTTGTCCCACG
>DATMNC010000038.1:0-4034 GCA_035569395.1 Thermoanaerobaculia bacterium
GGTCCGATAGCGGAGCGTCACGTTCTTCAGGCTCAGCCACGGCTTGCATCCGGTTGCTGTATAGGCCTGCCTGATTTGGGGCTGATTGATCATGTTCATTTTAGGACCCCTGCCGTTCCTGAATGAACGGGAAGAATGGATCCTGCCACTTGGCAGGCCTTGTCTTGGGCTGGCCGGTACGCTGCATGAAGTCCGCGTAAGCCATCACCCCTCCCGGGGCGACACTGAACACGTTCTCGGGGTCGCGGAGGATTTTTTCGACGTATTCGGGGCTCAACGACTTGGACGGCTCCTGCTTGAGGTAGAGCGCGGCGGCCTTAGCGGGGTCCGCCTTGATCCGTTGCGTCGCCACCTCCATGGCCTTGACCATCGCTGCCGAAAGCTTTGGGTTTTGGTCGACGAAACGGGTACTCGCGGCGAGCAGCACGAACGTTGATGCCCTGCCGAGAACGTCTTCCGAACTGAGCACCCGGTGCACCCGCTTGTCGTCGGCCTCGAATTGGGCGAACGGAGCGTTCGTGAAGTGCGCGGAGACCTCGGTGCCGGATAGCATCGCGGCCATCGCATCGGGGTGAGGCAGATTCACGACATTCGCGTCGAGCTTCTTGGCGTCGCCGAGCGTCTTCTCCGCCGCCATGCGGAGGCATAGATTCTGGGGCGAGGTGGTCGCAGGGAGAGCGATCCGGTCCTGAGGCTGGAAGTCGGCGATCGTCTTCACCCGATCGAGCACCGTATTCAGCACCATGGGGAACGAAGAACAGCCGGCGAGGCCTTTGAAGGCTCCGCGGGATTTTTCCGCGAGGATCAGGAGCGACGGGGAACCCATCACGCCCATGTCCGCCGTTCCGGCTAGAAGCCCCTCGTTCACGGCGTTCGAACCGCTCACCCGTTGCAATTTGACCTCGACGCGGGGATCGCCCTGTTCGGCCAATGCAACGCCGAGCAGCTTTTCTTCCTCGATCATCATCAGCGGCAGATAGGATACGCCGAACTGGATGATGACCCGCACCTCGGTAGCAGCCTGCGCTCTCGCCAGGCCCGGTAGAGCCATCGCTCCCGCCATGGCACCCAGCGCGTGGCGTCGTGAAATTCCGTTTGTTGCCATGTTTCCTCTCTTGTAGATGTTGCGCCGTCCGCTTCTTCGTCGGACCTAGACCCTGCTCTTCGAGACGATTCCCTGCTTCTCCAGCCGATTCACTTCGCTCTCCGCCATCGATAGATCGCGGCAGAGTATCTCCTCGGTGTGAGCGCCCAGACGCGGCGGTGCGCTTCCGTACTCGATCGGCGTGCGCGAGAACCTGATCGGATTGCCGATCAGCTTCGTGGTGGCCCCGCCGTCGTGCAGGCGCTGCTCTACGACCAGACCTCTGGCGACCACATGCGGGTCTTCGAACACCTCGCTCATCTCGTTGATCGGTCCGGCGGGAATCTTTTCACCGTCGAGCGCGAGCAGCAGTTCAGCCTTGCTCCACGTCCGGATTTTCGAGGTCAGGATGGATAGAAGCTCCGCGCGATTGCGAACTCGGTCCGCGTTGCGCTGGAATTTCGGATCCGACGAGAGTTCCGGGACGCCGAGAATCGTGACGAAACGCGCAAATTGCGCGTCGTTGCCGACCGCCGCGACGACGTGGCCGTCGCGGGTCGCGAAGGCCTGATACGGCACGATGTTCGCGTGAGCGTTGCCGTGACGCTGCGGCTTCTTGCCGGACGCAAGGTAATTCATTCCGGCGTTGGCGAGAGTTGCGATCTGCACGTCGAGAAGCGCGAGATCGATGTGCTGGCCCAGTCCGCTCGTCCGCCGTTCGTTGAGGCTGGCGAGGATCGCAACCGTGGCGTAGAGACCGGTGAAGATGTCGGCGACTGCGACACCCACCTTCATCGGCTCGCCGTCCGCCGCGCCGGTGATGCTCATCAGGCCGCCCATTGCCTGCACCAGCAGATCGTAGCCTGGCTTGTGCTTGTAGGGTCCGGTCTGCCCAAATCCGGAGATCGAGCAGTAGATTAGCCGCGGGTTCAGGGCCGAAAGGGCTTCGTAGTCGAGACCCAGGCGCTTCAGCCCGCCGACCTTGAAGTTCTCGACGACGACGTCGCAGGATTTCGCCAGTTCGGTGACGAGATCGCGACCCTCGGGCTTGCTGAAGTCGACCGTGACGGACTTCTTGCCGCGGTTGGCGGCCAGATAATAGGCGGCGAATACGTCGCCGGCGTCGCTTCCGACGACGAAGGGCGGACCCCACCCCCGGGTGTCGTCGCCCTCGCCCGGTCTCTCGATCTTGATCACCACGGCGCCGAGGTCGGCCAGAAGCTGCGTCGCCCAGGGCCCCGCGAGGATGCGGCTGAGGTCGAGAACGCGCAGACCGTCCAGACATGCTTTCATGATCGCCTCAGGAAAAAGCTTGGATGCCGGTGATCGTCCGCCCGAGGATCAGCGCGTGCACGTCTTGGGTGCCTTCGTAGGTGTTCACCGTCTCCAGGTTCTGCGCGTGCCGCATGACCTGGAATTCGCTGGAGATGCCGTTGCCGCCGTGCATGTCGCGAGCGGCGCGGGCGATATCGAGCGCCTTGCCGCAGTTGTTGCGCTTGACCACTGAGATCATCTCAGGGGCCATCTGACCGGAATCCATCAGACGTCCGACTTGTAGCGAAGCCTGTAGACCGAGGGAGATCTCCGTCAACATGTCGGCAAGCTTCTTCTGGATCAATTGCGTAGCGGCGAGCGGACGGCCGAACTGCTTACGATCGAGCACGTATTGCCGGGCCCGATGAAAGCAATCCTCGGCGGCGCCCATCGCTCCCCACGAAATCCCGTACCGCGCACGATTGAGGCAACCGAACGGACCCTTGAGGCCGGAGACGTTCGGCAGCAGCGAGCTTTCCGGCACGACCACGCCGTCCATCACGATTTCGCCGGTGATCGATGCGCGCAGCGAGAGCTTGCCCTTGATCTTCGGCGCCGAAAGCGCCTTCATCCCCTTCTCCAGGACGAAGCCGCGGATCTGGTTGTCGTGAACGGCCGACTTCGCCCAGACGACGAAGACGTCGGCGATCGGTGAGTTCGAGATCCACATCTTCGAACCCGTCAGCCGGTAACCGTCGGCGACCTTCTCGGCCCGCGTCTTCATCCCGCCGGGATCCGATCCGGCATCCGGTTCCGTCAGGCCGAAGCAACCGACCCACTCGCCGCTGGCGAGCTTCGGCAGATAGCGTTTGCGCTGCGCGTCGTCGCCGTAGGCGTAGATGGGATACATCACCAACGACGACTGAACGCTGTTCATCGAGCGATAGCCGGAATCGACCCGCTCGATTTCGCGCGCAACGAGCCCGTAGGACACGTATCCCGCGTCCGCGCAGCCGTACTCTTCCGGAAGCGTCACGCCGATCAGGCCGAAAGCGCCCATCTCGCGGAAGATCTCGCGATCGGTCTCCTCGTTCATGTAGGCATCGGTCACGCGCGGCAGCAGCTTCTCCCGCGCGTATTCCCGGGCCGTGTCGCGGATCATGCGTTCGTCTTCGGTGAGCTGCTGATCGAGCAGGAACGGGTCGTCCCATACGAATCCGGGATGATGCGTCGTTGGACGCGGCGCTCGTTCCAATTGGGCCATCTGTCGCTCCGGAATGCCGAGGAGGCGACGGTCGGTGGAATGGCTGGTTATATCAAGGAGTTTCTGATACCATCGATAATTGCATAAAGAGTATAAATGGGATGAGCACCTCAGGATTGCCCGATCTTACTTCCCGCCAACTCGAGACGGTGTTGGCGCTCGCCGAGTATGGGAGCTTCATCGCTGCCGCCGCTCTGCTCAAGACTTCGCAGCCCGCCGTGACGCGCACGGTAAAGCACGTCGAAGAGGTGCTCGGTGTCAAGCTGTTCGACCGCAGCACCCGGTCGGTCCAAATCACGGCGGCGGGAAAGGAATTCGTGGGTGTGGCGGGCCGCATGCTCAACGACCTGAAGATCACCATCCGCAGCATGCGCGAGCTCGCGGACCAGCGACGTGGCCAGATCATCGTCTCTTCGATCATGTCGGTCGCGA
>DATMNC010000039.1:0-83159 GCA_035569395.1 Thermoanaerobaculia bacterium
AGGCCTCGCCGTAGAACTTGTCCATCTTGCCGGTGACCATCTTCTCGATGATGTTCTCCGGCTTGCCGGATTTGGCAGCGGCGTCGCGTGCGATCTCGCGCTCGGTGTCGAGATCCTTCTGGGTCACCTCGTCGCGGCGGACGAAACGCGGCTCCAAGGCGGCGATGTGCATGGCCACGTCCTTGGCGATCTCGTTCATACGCGCGTTCTTCTCGCCGCTGGTGGCGACGAGCTCGACGAGCACACCGATCTTGCCGCCGGCGTGGATGTACGACGAAAGAACCGCGTTGGCGGCCCCCTCGTAGCGGACGAAACGGCGGATGGCGATGTTCTCCTTGATCGAGCCGATCATGGATAGAACGTGCTGTCCGACATTCTGACCGTCCTCATCAGGCGCATCTCCCGGCCACGGCTCGTTGTTGAGCGCGTCGACGGAATCAGCCTTACTGTGCGCGATCACTTTGGCCACTTCTTCGGCGAAATGGCGGAAGTTCTCGTTGCGGCCGACGAAGTCGGTCTCGCAGTTGACCTCGACGAGCACGCCCAGGCCGTCGCCGACATACGACTGCACGGCGCCCTCGGCGGTGACGCGGCCGGCCTTCTTGCCGGCGGCGGCCAGACCCTTCTTGCGAAGGATCTTGGTGGCCTCTTCCATGTTTCCATCGGCCTCGGTCAGCGCGGACTTGACGTCCATCATGCCGGCGCCGGTCTGCTCGCGCAGTGCCTTCACCATCGCTGCGGTTACTTGTGTCATCTGAAATCTCCTTGATACAAGAGCGCCGTCTGCCTCGATCAGGCAGCCGGCGCTCCAAGTGGAAGTAGTCTTGGCGAAACTAGGAAACGGCCGGGGCGCTCATCGCTTCGGCGGGTTCGGCCGGAATGGGAGCGGGGGCCATGGGAGCAGCCTCGCCCTTATCCTCGACGCCGATGAACTTCTCCTCGGCGAGGTTGTAGCCTTCGAGCACGGCATCGGCGATCTTCTGCGTGAACAGCCGGATGGCGCGGATGGCGTCATCGTTCCCCGGAATGACGTAGTTGATGTCCTCCGGATCGCAATTCGTGTCGACGATGGCCACCACGGGAATGCCGAGCTTCTTCGCTTCCTGGATGGCGATGTATTCCTTCTTCGGATCGATCACGAAGAGCGCGTCCGGAAGGCCGTCCATCTCGCGGATGCCGATGAGATTCTTGAGGAGCTTCTCGCGCTCACGGTCGAGTGCGGCGCGCTCCTTCTTCGACATCTCTTTCTCGGTGTCGCCGATGATGGTCTCGATCTCCTTGAGACGCTCGATCGACTTGCGGACGGTGGTGAAATTCGTGAGCGTCCCACCGAGCCAGCGGTTGTTCACGTAGAACATGCCGCAACGGTTGGCCTCTTCGAGAATGGCATCCTGCGCCTGGCGCTTGGTGCCGACGAACAAAATGCGTTTCCCCTGGGACGCGAGGTCCGAGATGAACGCGGAAGCTTCCTTAAAGAGCTTGAGCGTCTTCTGAAGGTCAATGATGTAGATCCCATTGCGCTTGCCGAAGATGTACTTCTTCATCTTCGGATTCCAGCGCTTGGTCTGATGACCGAAGTGGACGCCAGCTTCCAAAAGCTCTTTCATCGTAATAGAGACTGCCAAGCAAACCCTCCTTTTCGCGTGACGTTTGAGTTGAACTGCGTTGAGACAAAAAAAGACAGGAGCGAGCGGCGCTCCTGTCTTCGGGAATCAAACTTGGGAAAACCGGAACATCGGAACTAGCGCTTGGAGAACTGGAAGCGAGCGCGCGCGCCTTTCTGGCCGTACTTCTTGCGCTCCTTCATTCTCGGGTCGCGTGTGAGCAGGCCGGCCTTCTTCAGGCGCTTGCGCAGCTCGACGTTGAAGATCTGCAGCGCGCGCGAGATGCCGTGACGGATCGCGCCCGCCTGGCCGCTGGGGCCGCCGCCGTCAACCGTGACGACGATGTCGAACTTGTCGGCCGTCTCCGTCAGCGAGAGCGGCTGCTTGATGATCATCTTCAGCACATCGTTGCCGAAGTACTCGTCCAGCGTGCGGTGATTGACGGTGATGGCACCGCTGCCTTGACGAAGGTGAACGCGCGCCGTCGAGGTCTTGCGCCGTCCCGTTCCGTAGTATTCAACCAGAGCCAAAGAATCCTCCTAGATCTGTCAGGCGACTTCGAGCCGTTCCGGCTTCTGCGCTTCGTGGGGGTGAACCGTACCGCGGTAGACTTTCAGCTTCTTGATCATCTTCCGGCCGAGCTTGTTCTTCGGCAGCATGCCAAAAACGGCCCGCTCGATCATCGACTCCGGCTTCTCGGCGCGGACGAACCGTGCCGCTTTCTCGCTCAGACCACCTGGGTAGAGCGAGTGATGACGGTAGATCTTGTCCGTCTCCTTCTTACCCGTCAGGAGGATCTTCTCGGCATTGATGACGATCACGTGATCGCCGGTGTCGAGGAACGGCGTGTAGGTCGGCTTGCTCTTGCCGGAGATGATCCGGGCGATCTCGGTCGAGAGCCGCCCGAGGACTTTGCCCTCGGCGTCGATGATGAACCACTTCGGCTCGATGTCGCCCTGCTTGGGGAAATACGTACGCATGACTCTCCTGAACACACCACGAAACTAGAGATTTCGATCTTCGGAGGACCGCGGCGCAGGTGAGAACTGCTCAGCGCCGAACGTCATTCAAAGACAACCACACACCTTCCCCGCGGAAGGGGGTGAAACGGTAACACTGCCGAACAGAGCCCGTCAAGGGATTCATTCCCTGGCCGGCACGTCCGGCGGCGCTGGTTGCCCAAGGCTCCGCCGGCAGGTGCGTGCGTTTTCTCAGCTCGCTGTATTCCTACGGAGCCTTTCCGCGAGAACGTGCATGATTTCCAAAGCAAAGTATGGAGTCTGCTGGACGAGGAACGTGAAGCGTTTCTGCGCAACTGAGGCCAGGCGGCAATCGGTAGCGGCCACCGCCGTTGCACTTCGCGGAGCATGATCGATGAGAGACATCTCGCCGAACACGCCGCCAGCGCCGACGCGCTCCAGGACGATTGCGTTTTTCCAGATCGCGACCTCCCCGTCGATGACGGCGAACATGCAATCGCCTGGGTCTCCCTCACTGAACACCGTCTCGCCAGCGCGAAAGTTTCGGACGTCCGGCTCCCGTCGAAGCAGATCGAATATCGCCATGTCATCCTGATTGTGACATCACGCGCGCTCAGCGTGTGGGGAATGGCCGCAGATCCAGACGATCCTCTCATCAGCACATGCCTTCCGATCCCGCCGGTCCGATGGGCCGCGGTCCTGAGCGCGACACTCACCTTTGGGGCACGTCACTTGGACTCGCGCTTCTTTGAGAAGATCGTCACGCCAGGGACGCCGCTGAACCCGGCATCCGTCGTCACCAGCTCCGCCTTGTATGTCCGAGCCGCCGCCAACATCATGGAGTCGACCATCGCCAGACGGTGCGCGAGGCTCAGGTCGGCAGCCGTCAGCGCCAACTCCTCGGTCAAATCAACGACGTGCGTTCTCTTCAGCGTGGCTACGGCCTCAACGGCTTCTTCCTCCGACCGTTCCCTCTTGATCCACTTGTAAACCTCGTACATGGCAACGGTGAGAGTGATGACGTTTGCCGGCTGTCGCAAGCGGACGCGAACTCCTCGGCCTGGGGTCCGTCGGCAAAGAACTCGATCCAGCCCGACGAATCCAGAACGATCACAGACGATCCTTCTTCTCACGAAACCCGGTCGTTCGCATGCCACGCACAAAACCGCGCATCGCCGCAATCGGTTTATCGGGAACCAGGGTGACCACTCCTCCTTTGGCGATCACCTGGAACTCCTGCCCCGGGCGAATATCGCTTCGCTCTCGCACGTCCTTCGGTATGACCACTTGGTATTTCGAGGAAACTTTCGTCCTTCCCATATTCGCGTCTCCGTACTTCCCGAGCGTAATCCGATCAGCCTGATCGATGACTTATATCGTAAGACGACGGCATCGATTCGACAAGAAAGTGACGACAGCGATGCGGAATGACACAGCCTACCGCTGGTTTTCCCATCAACACATGCCCTCCGATCCCACCGGTCCCATCCGCGCAGCTGTCCTCAGCGCGACGCTCGCACTCGATCCTGCCCCAGCTGATCCATTCGAATTACGCTCGCCGCCTATCCGCCGGGTGATGCCGCACGTGACTCCGCCGCTCGATTTCGAACCGGCCTATTTTCGATACCGCATCGACCGCGACGGACTCGTCCATCCGTTGCCTGCCATTGCGGGTGCGCGCGTCTGCCGCGAGAAATCTCCCCGGCGGCGGCGACGTTCTGCGGCCCGCTCATGATCAGTCTCAGCAGGATCTCCAAGCAGTACGGCCGGCAGCTCGTCTTCGTCGACGCATCCTTCCAGCTCAATCCCGGTGAGCGAGCCGGCCTCGTCGGCCCGAACGGCGCCGGGAAGACGACGCTCTTCCGGATGATCGTCGGCGAGGAGTCGGCTGACGACGGCGACGTCTCGGTCCCAAAGAAGATGACCATCGGCTACTTCCGGCAGGACATCGAAGAGATGTCCGGCCGGTCTGTCCTGGACGAAGCCATCGCCGGCAGCGGCCGGCTAGGCGATCTCCATCACGAGCTCGAAGCCCTGCAGAACGCCATGTCCGATCCCGATCGGCTCGGTGAGATGGATGCGATCCTCGACCGCTTCGGACACGTGCAGGAGGACTACTCGCACCTCGGCGGTTACGAGCTCGAAGCCCGCGCCCGCGAGGTGCTGCACGGTCTCGGCTTCGAAGATGACCGGATCGACGGCGACGCCGGCGCCCTCAGCGGCGGCTGGAAGATGCGCGTGGCCATGGCCAAGGTCCTCCTCGGCCGCCCGGACGTGTTGCTGATGGACGAACCGACCAACCATCTCGACATCGAATCGATCATCTGGCTCGAAGACTTTCTGAAGCGCTACGACGGCTCGCTGCTCATGACGTCGCACGACCGCGAGTTCATGAACCGCGTGGTCACGAAGATCGTCGAGATCGATGAGGGCGACCTCGTCACCTACTCCGGCAACTTCGAGTTCTACGAACGGGAGCGCGCCATCCGCGAGACGAACCGCGAAGCCGCATACGCCCGCCAGCAGTCGATGCTGGCCAAGGAACAGCGCTTCATCGACCGCTTTGCCGCGCACGCGGCCAAGGCGGCGCAGGTACAGAGCCGGGTGAAGGCGCTCGACAAGATCGAGAAGCTCGAGCCGCCGAAGAAACGGAGGACGATGAAGTTCGATTTCCGCAAACCTGCCCGCTCCGGCGACGACGTGGCCGTGCTGAAAGGCGTTTCGAAGAAGTACGGGAAACGGACGATCTACGACGGCTTCGACTTCCTCGTCCGCCGCGGCGAGCGCTGGTGCGTGATGGGAAAGAATGGCGCCGGAAAGTCGACGCTGCTGAAGATGGTATCAGGCTCCCTCGAGCCTGACGGCGGCAGCGTCCGCCTCGGCGCGTCGCTGAAGATGGGCTACTTCTCGCAACAGGCCTTCGACGTCCTCGATCCGAACCTCACCGTCTGGGAACAGATCCAGAAGGACTTCCCGCTCGAGTCGATCGGGACGCTGCGCAGTCTCCTCGGCGCCTTCCAGTTCTCCGGCGACGAGGTCGAAAAGAAGATCCGCTCCCTCTCCGGCGGCGAGCGTTCCCGCCTGGTCCTGGCCCGGATGCTGCTCGATCCTCCGAACTTCCTCGTGCTCGACGAACCGACAAACCATCTCGATCTGGCCACGAAGGAGATGCTCGTCGAAGCGTTGAAAGACTTCGACGGGACGATGCTCTTCGTCTCGCACGACCGCATGTTCCTGCGCGGCCTCTCGAACCGCGTGCTCGAGCTCCCCGAGGAGCGCGGCGCCGCGCCGCGGGTCTACGGTGGGTCGTATGTCGAGTATGTGAACGCCAGCGGCCACGAAGCGCCTGGCGTACACGCGTAGAGCGGCTTCGCGTTGTCGGTTGTCGGTTCGAAACTCTCGCGCGGTTTCGCTCGCTATCGTGCTCTCAGCGGCGCCGGCGTTGATGCGATGGCGTCGAGCACTTCGATGTTGTGTACGACGTCGCGGCTTTCCTTCGAGGCGATGACGGCGATCATCGACGCGAGCAGCGGCGGAGGGTAGAAGATCACGGTCCCGAACTCTGCCACTTCCAGATCCTTGATCATGATCGTCGGCGGGTGCGCGAAGTCCGGCTCCGCGGCCAGGAGCGTGGCGAATCTCCAGGCACCGTCGCGGAAAAGCAGCAACGCATCGCCGATCAGATCGATCTCATCTTTCTTGAGCACATCGTAAATGTCGGAAAGAACCGGCGAAAGGTCGTCGATCTCATCGACCACACCGGTCACCTGGCTGGCGAGTACCGTGTTGACGGTATTGAAGTCGGTCTCGATCGACGACAGCGACGGGCCGGGCGCGACCTGTTCGACGGCGATGCCGAGGTCGAGATCGATGTGGGCATTCACCCCGGCCAGCATGTGCTGCATGATGATCGGTTCGGGATGGGAAGCGCCGTCGAACGCCACGCGCCAGCAATGCGACGGCGGCGGGAACTGGCCGGGATGGAAGTAGCCGTTCAGCGCGGCGAAGTAGCGGCTGGCGAAGGTCACATCGAATCGCTGCATGCGCGGGCCATCCTGAAAGAGGTTCTGCGCGATGGCGGCACGGATGGCGATGGTGATCCGTTTGTACAGCGCCGCGAAGTACCCGAGGCGGCTCTCATTCGCGATCGACCAGGCGATCACGCCCTGGATTGCGTCGACGACCCGGTCGATCGTCGTCACGGCGGCGATGGGCGGGAGGGGGGTGGGCATGAAAGGAAACGTTACCGCGCCTCGATGTGAATCGATCCGTTCGTGGTGCGGAGATGCAGCTCCGGTCCGCCGCCGTTCAGCGTGCCGCGCAGCTCGTGCTTGTTGTGCGATCCGGTCATGGTCACCGGCAGGTCGGTATCGATCGAGCCGTTGGTGTTCGCAGCATCGATGCGCGCTCCCAACGTACGGGGCAGACGGGCGTGAATGCCGCCGTTCGTAGTCTCCAGACGAATCGCGCGTCCGGCGGTGACTGTCGTCAGCTCGGCTTCGATCGTGCCGTTCGTCGTTTCCGCGTCGAGGTCGCCGGCGCAGCGCGCCAGCGTGATGCGGCCGTTCGTCGTCTCGATCTTGTGCGAACCGCGTACGTCGCTCGCTTCGATCGAGCCATTCGTGTTGTCGATCCGCAGATCCATCGTGCGCGGGACCATCACCTCGTAGGTGACCGTCATGTTCACGCTCGTCCCCGCGATCCACTCGAAGATGCCGTCGTTGTGCTTCGGGTACCTCGTGTCGATGGTCAGGCCGCCATTCGGCTGGGCCAAAGCGATGGTGAGCGCCTTCATGGCGTCGCGCGCGGAATCGCCGTCACGGCTCTCGACGTGCTTGAGCGCGTGAACCTTGATGCGCGGCTGATCCCAGGCCCGGACGGTGATATGTCCGTTCGTGTTCGTCAGCGAGAAGACCGCCCCCGGGCGGACGTCGAAGGTGCGGTCGAAGGCCTGATCGAGAGTGGTCGCGTTCGCGGCCGCGGCGCTGATGGCGAGGATGGCGGTGAGCAGGATGCGCTTGAACATGTCTCGATGTACGCAACGGATGGCCGCGGGTTGCAGCTACAATCCCTCCCGTGAAACGCGGCGGCGCGACAGCGCTCCTGTTTGCCCTGCTCGCCGCCATTCTCGGCGTGTTACTGCTGAGGATGCCCGGCCCCGCCCCGCTTCCGGAATCGGCGCCGCCATCGTCGTTCTCCGCCGCGCGCGCCATCGCCTTCGAGCGAGAGATCCTCGGCGGCGATATACCGCATCCCGTCGGCACAGTGGCTCACGACGCGGTCCGGGAGCGTCTGGCCGCGCGTCTCCGCGAACTTGGCTATGACGTCACCATCCAGCGATCGTTCGCCTGCAGCCCATTCGTCACCTGCGCACCGGTGGCAAACGTCATCGCACGCATCCCCGGCGATGCCCGGCCGGACGCGCTGGTCCTGGCAGCGCACTACGACTCCGTTCCAGCCGGTCCCGGCGTCACCGATGATGGCATCGGCATCGCCACGCTGGTGGAGACAGCGCGCGCCCTGCGCAACGAACGCTTCCGCAACCCGATCGTCTATCTGATCACTGACGGGGAAGAGGTGGCGCTCCTCGGGGCGGAAGGCTTCGTCGCCGATCCGGCCTCAATGCGCGGCACCGCCGCCGTCATCAACGTCGAAGCGCGCGGCACCGACGGACCGAGCTTTCTCTTCGAGACCAGCCGCGGCAACGCCTGGATCGCCCGCGTGATCGCGCGGTCGCTGCCGCGTCCCGCCACGAGCTCGTTCTACTACGACATCTACGAGCTGCTGCCGAACGACACCGACCTCACGGTCTTCAAACGTGTCGGATTCGCCGGCATCGGTTTCGGCAACATCGGCCGTCCGATCCATTACCACACGCCGCTCGACAACTTCGCCAATGCATCGCCGTCGACGCTGCAGCACCACGGCAATCACGTCCTGGCCATGGCTCGCGCGCTGGCGGACACGAACCTCCGCCAGACCAGCGGCAACGCCGTCTGGTTCGACGTTCTCTCGTTCTTCGTCATCTGGTGGCCGCAATACCTTTCGCTCGGCCTCGCCATTGTCACAATCGTCGTCCTGCTCGTGGCCGCCTTCAACCTGAAGACGCGAGCCCGCGCGATCACGATCGGCGTCGGCGCGTTCTTCCTGAGCCTCGTGGCCACGTTCCTGGTTGCGCTGGGCGGTAACTGGCTCGCGGGCCTGCGCGCCGGCGGCGCCGTGTGGGTCGCGCATCCCGGCCCCGCCATCGCCGCGGCCTGGCTCATCGGCGCGGTCGTCACGATCTTCGTTGCCCAGCGTCTCGTGGCGCGTGCCGGCGTCGATGGACTCTTCCTCGGGCAGGCCCTCTGCTGGTCGGCCATCGCCGTGGCGCTGTCGATCGTGCTGCCGGGCGGAAGCTATCTGGCCATCGTGCCGGCATTGGCGTGCGCCGTATGCCTGATCTGGAGGGGAAGCGACGGTGTCGTTGCCATAGTCTGCTCCTCCGCGGCCGCCATCGTGCTCTTCCCGCTCGGCCTGGCGTTGTACGACGCTCTCGGCCGTCCGATTCTTCCATTCGTTGCGGTGCTGATCGCTCTGGTGACGACGACGTTTGCGCCGCTCCTGGCGAGCATGCCCGGCCTCCGCCGTCCTCTCAATGCATCGCTGGCCGCCGCGGCCATCGCCTGCATCGCCGTGGCTCTCATCGTTCCGGCACACGAAGCCAACTCACCGCGCCATGTCAACCTCGAGTATGCCGACGATGGCGTGGCCCCTCGATGGCAGACGGATGCGCTCCCCGAGATTCAGCGCGCCGCGCATTTCAATCCGACGCCGCAGCCGATCTACGAGTGGAGCGTGCCGCCGTTCCGCGCGTTCGTCGCTCCGGCTCCGTCCCTCGGACTGCCACCGGCGGAACTGCAGGTCATCCGCGACGATCGAAGTGGCGGCCGGCATCTAACGCTCCACCTTCGCTCCGTCCGCAACGCGCCGCGTGTCGCCCTCTTTTTCCACGCGCCCTCATTCGCCGCGCTGCGCGTCAACGGCATCACCCCCCCGCCCATGACCCGCCCCCGCGGCGGGCTCGCTCCGGGCTGGCATCGCGTCAGCGTCCGTGGGGCTTCGGAAGCGACGATCGAGATCGACCTCACGCGCGACGAGCCGATCGACGCCGTCATCGTCGACAGCTCGTACGGCCTGCCACCCTCCGGCGCCGCCCTCGCCCACTCGCGCGACGCGTCCCAGGCGATCCCCGTACAGGAAGGGGACCTCACGACGACGCTGCGGCGGATTACGCTGTGAATACCCAGGCCTTATGATCGGCGACGGAGCTCCATCAATCTTCCGGCGAGTTGAGGCGATCAGTGAGGCTGGTTCGCATCGCATTGTAACTCCCGGGCGGCTCCTCCTGTTGCTAGAAACCTATCTTCTCGTCGCCACTCAGGTAGCGATCCAGTCAGAAACATTCATTGCTCCGCCGATGGTCATTTTCACACTGTTGCACCACTGGATGTGGCTGAGCATCCCGGTCGCTTTCATCTGCGCTTGTGAATTTTTCTGGAGGCGACGCTGGCGCACGGCTCTGGTGCTTTTCCTGTCGATCATCGTGGCCGGCGTGGGCAATGCGCTGCTTATTGCGGGTTGAATCCCTCCAGATCAGAGCGCGGCCATTCCATGCGAGCTGGGTTCGGCGCGGCCCGATGCTTTGCTGAAGTTTAAGTGGCTATCCATTCCTCATCCTTGACGGAGTCACATCAGGGACCTACGTTGAGTAGTGATTCTCGGTCTTCGCATCCATTTCGAGCGAAAACCGAGGCTGGAACTTTGGGGATTGCAACGTTCCCATCTAGCGAACTTGAGGAGGCCCTATGAAGAAGCGCAGCACCTCTGCATGGTTACTTTTGGGGTCCTTCGTTTCCTTGGGCCTCGGGCAAAGCAGTGGGGCGCCGCCACGCGCCACTTCCAGCGATCGGCCTCAAGGCGCGAGAGCCGCTGGAGTGGTTACGGCGGGAACAGCTGCCGGTTGGACGATGAGCGATGATGACAGGATCGCCCGCCGAACTCGATCAGTACAAACATCTAGCCGTGCACTCGGCTCAACCACCATCTCGGGGTACAGCGAGAGTATCGATGGCCTGCAATCGCCGGAGCTATTCCTGCCCCATGAGGTTTTCGATCACCTGCTCTGGGGGCTGAGTAACGACAAGAAGCGCGCAACGGAAGTTCGCGACAAGTTCGATTCGAAGATTATCGTCTTTGGATACGACAAAAACAAATTCTGGCGCACGCTCGCCGCCTCGGCCCAGCCGTACCTCACGACTCAGCGTAGTCATATCGCGCGGCACAACAATTCAACGGTTTTCCAAACGCCCGACGGCAAGAGAACATTTGTCCCGATCAATCGCGACGTCTGCGCCGCGCGCATAGTCGCCTTGGAGGAGGCGCGACGACGACTGGGCAGCAAGGATTTTGACCGCTTTCTTTACACGGTTGTGGCACCAGAAATGAGCCACAGTGAATCCGGCAATGCGCCCGATCGCGCAGGTCAGTTGCGATATATGGCTGGAGGGTGCAAATGAACCTTTGGCGTTTGATTCTTGGGGCGTTGTGTTTCCTTTTTGTGGCTGTCTCTGGTTCGGCGCAAACTTATCCTAGCATCTACACGGCGTGTTCGCTAGACCGCGACGGAACGATAGGCGTCTACGCTGGCGTGACGCATGAAGATTTCGACAACCGCCCCGATATTCCTCAGGGCAGCACGATCTACATTGGCGGCGCTAACATCGTCAGGGGCTATCATCATTTTGATTACGATTATGGTGGGTACGTTCGCTACACATCCCCCGACGTTTTCAGCGACTTTGAGTTTGACTTAACCGGCGAGGGTTGTGACACGGCCGCCATCAATGCTTGCGACGACTTCATGTGCACATATGCTGACGCCGGAAGCGCACTATGTTGGAATCCTCCTGGTTGCTATCTGCTAGTCACCGTGAATTCTGGTGGGTCTCCAAGCACGGGAGATCCGACTGGTTATTACAGCTGTACCGCTTGCATCAGCCTCACCGCGATTGCGCTCGATGGTTGGGAATTTGACAGTTGGTCCGGCGCCGTAAACTCTACAGATCCAGTAGTCTCGGTTTGTATGAATAATAGTGATCGCTATGAAACAGCTTACTTCCGAACAGCACCACCCGGGCCAGATACACCTCCCGACATTCAAGACGGGTGCAATCCACAGTGCAGCCCGATCGTCATCAACTTTGCTGAAAGCCCGTATGTGCTTACCGGCGCAAACGCACCGGTGCTCTTTGATATGAGCGGAGACGGACACCCTACGCTCATGGGGTGGACCGCGGCCGGAGCAGACGAGGCGTTCCTCTGGCTCGATCGCAATCACAACCATCGTGTCACAGGCGGCGGGGAGCTGTTTGGAAACTTTACGCCTTTGCAGAACGGTCACCTCGCGAAGAACGGCTTTGAAGCCCTAGCCGAGTTCGATGCCAATCATGATGGCGTCATCGATGAACGAGACCCGGTTTGGCCTCAGCTCATGCTTTGGCGCGACCTGAACCACAACGGCATCTCCGAACCGAACGAAATCTCACCGCTCGATGCGAGTGACGTCACGGCCATCGATCTGCATTATCACTGGACAGGCAGGCATGATTCCTTGGGAAACGCCTTTCGCTATGAGTCGCTCATCTCCATAAAGATCCCGTCAGGCCGTGCCGCACGCAAACAGCCGGTCTACGACATCTTCTTCGTCTCTGTGTCCCAGTAAGCTTCTTTCGCTCGGGGATTCAATTCAACTTGTAGTTGATCGTGAGGCAGAAGTTCGACTCTACCGGCTGGCCATCCCGTTCGGCGGGCTTGAACTTCCACATGCGCGCAGCTTCGAGAGCGGCGTAGGTCAACGGCGCCGGCAGCGGCTTCACGACCCGAGGCTCGGCAACGGAGCCGTCCGGCATGATCTTCAGCCACATGATGACAATCCCACGGGCTCTGAATTGGCGAGCCCCTCCGGGTACGGGGCGGCACGTGTTTCAACACCGTCGCCTTCGTCTCATCATCTTTTGGCTTTGGACATTTAGGGGGACTGGGATCGACGAGGATGTTCTGCTTGAGGACGACGCCCGGGTCGCCAAACATCGACAGGTCGCTCTCGGCTTCCTTTGGATAGATCGTCTGTGCCATATCCCAGTGCCCATTGCTGCGGCGTGATCGCCCAACCCTTCCTCGGCGAGTGCGATTTGGATCAGCGGAACGACCAGCACGTAAGTCGTCTCATCACTCGGCCCGAGTTGTCCCAACATCTCGGTGGTGAACCTCCGAAGAATCGGGAGTGCCGATTGATACGCGTTCACCTTCAGCATGGTGGAGGTCGTCACCAGCTGATTCGCCCACCGATCCGCGACCGCTTTGTCCACCGCCATTGCCGGGCGAGCGATCGAGATGAACATCACGATCAGCGATAGCGAGATCCTGCGCAAACCTACGACGCCCACTCGGCAATGAGCTGGTCCTTGCCGAAGCCGTACGAATTGCAATCGAGGTTGCCTGCGGTGTCGCCAGAGATGCCAGGCACTTGATTCGGCTGAGGGCCCGTCTTAGAGTCCGTGTACTGCCACAGCCAGACCGACTGCCAGCTCGCCTGCGGAACGGGATTCGCGCCGTATTGCGCCAGCCAGAGCCGATGGGATCCGAAGAACGGGTCGCTCTGGCTGCCCATCTCCGTTTTGAACAGGCCGCCGCAGTACAGCACCGGCTTCCGGCCGATCGCCGCGGCGACCAGGGTCAGAAACTGGCGCGCCTGATCGAGCGTCATCTGGTTCCCCTCGGTCTCCTCGAAATCGAGAGCGACCAGAGTGCTGGCATCGGGCTGCGCGACCGATAGGAAATTGTCGACCTGACCCTGAACGTCGGCGTTCGTTCCCCAGTGATACGCGCCCCAGAGGAGACCGGCATCAAGAGCGGGCTGGCGCCGCGTGGCGTACCCGGAGTCTTTTCCGGTTGCGCCGGTGGTTGCTTTGTGGATGATGCCCCAGATTCCGGAGTCCGCGGCCTGCTGGAAACTGGTGACCGTGTCGTTGTGGTAGAGATCGACGACCCTGAGAATGATGTCAGCCACGGCGCTTGCCTCCTCCCGTCAGACGGAAAGATTACCATTCCACCATGAAAGCGAAGGCCCGCGCGAGGCGGGCCTTCGGGGATCGGCTTACTTGCCGCTTTTCTTCTTGGTGGTTGTCTTCGGCTTTGCTTTGGCCTTGGCGGGCTCTTTCTTGGGTGCTGCCTTCTTCTTCGTGGCAGTCTTCTTCGCCGGCTTCTTCGGCTCTTCGTCGCCCTCTTCTTCTTCCGCTGCCGCCTTCTGCTTTGGCTTCTTCGGCGCGGCTTTGGCCGTCTTTGCCGGAGCCTCTTCCTTCACCTCGGTATCGAGCTTGAAATCGACGAACTCGAGGATGGCTACTTCGGCGGCGTCACCGCGGCGAGGTCCGAGCTTGATGATGCGTGTGTAGCCACCGGGACGATCGGCGAACCGCGGCCCAAGGGTATTGAATAGCTTGGCGACCATGGTCTCGTCGACGACGCGCACGGCCTGCCGGCGATTGTGAACGCTGTCGGTGCGGGCGAGGGTGATGAGGCGCTCGATCTGCGGGCGCAGCTCCTTGGCCTTCGGCAGCGTGGTGATGATGCGTTCCTTGTCGATCAGGGAGGCGAGCTGGTTGCGGAAGAGCGCGTTGCGATGCGCGCTCGTGCGGCCCAGCTTGCGATTGACCATTCCGTGTCTCATTGCGTTCCCCTTACTTTCCTCGTCCGGCGGAGATGACTAATCGCGCATCTCGGCGCCGCGGGCGGCCTTGGTCATACCGAACGACAGACCGAGGGACGCGAGAACGTCCTTGATCTCATCGAGCGACTTGCGGCCGAAATTCTTCGTCGACAGCATCTCCCGCTCCGTGCGCTGCACGAGATCGCCGAGCGTGCGGATGTTGGCGTTCTTGAGGCAGTTGGCGGAGCGGACGGAGAGGTCGAGCTCCTCGATCGGCTTGGTGAGCATCTCGGCCATGCGCGGATCGACTTCCGGCATCGATACGTCTTCCGCCTCTTCTCCACGCGCTTCGAACTGGCTGAAGATGCGGAGGTGATCGCCGAGAAGGTCGGCGGCAAGGCCGACGGCTTCCTGAGGCGAGACGGCGCCGTTGGTCCACACTTCGATGACGAGCTTGTCGTAGTCGGTCATTTGCCCGACGCGAGCTCCCTCGACGTGATAGTTCACGCGGCGGACCGGCGAATGGATCGAGTCGATGGGGATGTAACCGAGCGGCAGATCGCCATCGGCGTTGCGGTCGGCCACCTGGTAGCCGCGGCCGCGCTTGAGGCGCGCCTCGAGCTTGAGCGAGCCTTCCTTCGACAAGGTGGCGATGTGCGCCGTCGGGTCGAGGATCTCGATGTCCGAATCACTCTCGAAGTCGGCGGCGGTTACGACGCCCGGGCCCTTCTTCTCGAGGTAAAGCGTCTTGGGACCCTCGCCGTGCATACGGAAGGGAACCTGTTTGAGGTTGAGGACGACGTCGGTCATATCTTCGACCACGCCGGTGAGGGACGAGAACTCGTGCAGCACGCCTTCGACGCGGACTGCCGTAATCGCAGCGCCTTCAATCGATGAAAGCAGCACACGACGGAGGGCATTGCCAATCGTCGTACCAAAGCCGCGCTCGAACGGCTGGGCGACGAACCGGCCGTAGTTCGGCGTGAGAGTTTCGGCATCGTAATCGAGCTTTTTGGGTTTCTGGAAATCTGACCACAACATATGAGCGGCCTCCTCATGTTAGCTCCTCGCTCCCAGCTCCTGGCTCTTAGGAAGTTTGTCCCTAAGAGCCAGGAGCTGAGAGCCAAGAGCTGTTTTCTTACTTCGAGTAGAGTTCGACGATGAGCTGTTCCTGGATCGGCAAGCGGATGTCTTCGCGCTTCGGAAGATCGTTCACACGTCCGAGGAACTGATCGGGATTGAGCTCGAGCCACGACGGAATGCCACGACCGCTGGCCGTCTCGACAGCTTGGCGGATCTGGTCATTCTTGCGGCTCTTTTCGCGAACCTGGATGACATCCCCTTTACGGCCCTGATAGGACGGGATGTTGATTTTCCGGCCGTTCACCTCGATATGGCCATGGCGTACGAGTTGGCGTGCCTGAGCCCGCGAAGCGGCGAATCCGAGGGAGTAGACGACGTTATCGAGCCGCAGCTCGAGCTGGCGGAGGAGATTGTCGCCGGTGATGCCGGTCTTGCCCGCGGCGCGCTGGAAGTAGAGCCGGAACTGGCGCTCGAGCAGGCCGTAGATGCGCTTGACCTTCTGTTTTTCGCGAAGCTGGATTCCGTAGCCGAGGACCTTGGAACGGCGGCGTCCGTGCTGGCCCGGCGCGTAGTTGCGGCGCTCGATCGAGCACTTGTCCTTGAAACAGCGGTCCCCTTTCAGAAACAGCTTCATTCCCTCTCGCCGGCAGAGCCGGCAAACGGGATCCGAGTAACGAGCCACTATGCCTCCTGATGTTTCGCGCCCGCCCCACCATGGAACGTCGCGTGTACGACGGCTGCTGCGCGCCGTACGGAACCGCGGCCGGTGCTACGCGCACCGGAAAAACGAGCTCTCAGCTCTTAGCTTCCAGCTCTTAGAAGGACCGATGCGCGTCGATTCCCCAAGAGCCGGCAGCTAAGAGCTAAGAGTCAAAAATCAGACTCTGCGTCTCTTCGGCGGTCTGCAGCCGTTGTGCGGGATCGGCGTGACGTCCTTGATCGATTTGATGTCGAGGCCGGACGCGGCCAGGGCACGGATCGCGGATTCACGTCCGGCGCCGGGCCCCTTGACCCTCACATCGACCGAGCGAACACCGTGCTCCTGCGCCAGCTGGGCGGCGTTCTGCGCAGCAACCTGCGCGGCGAACGGAGTCCCTTTCCGGGAGCCCTTGAAGCCGATGCGCCCGGCACTCGACCACGACAGCGTGTTTCCCATCGGATCGGAGATGGCCACGATCGTGTTGTTGAACGACGCGTTGATTGCTGCCACGCCGTGCGGAATGCTCTTCCGCTCTTTCTTCTTCGTTCCCGCGCGGCGGGCTCCAGCTTTCGGTGCTCGTGCAGTTGCCATTAATGTCCTCTGATCTCTAGAACAAACTCGTAATCCGGTTGTCGGTTGTCAGTCATCGGTTCTCGCAGCCAGAGGATCCGACAACCGGCACCGTCACTATTTCTTCGTTGCCTTCTTCTTGCCGGCGATGGCGCCCTTGCGGGGACCCTTACGCGTGCGGGCATTCGTGTGCGTCCGCTGGCCGCGTACCGGGAGACCGCGGCGATGACGCATGCCGCGGTAGCAGTTGATCTCCATCAGACGCTTGATGTCGAGCCCGATGTCTTTGCGAAGATCGCCCTCGACCTTCCCCTCGTCGGTGATGACCTGACGGATCTTGCGCACGTCATCCTCGGTGAGGTCCTTGACGCGCGTGTCCGTGCTGACGGTCGCTTTCGTCAGGATGTCTTTCGAGCGCGACCGGCCGATGCCGTAGATATACGTCAGGCCGACTTCGACCCGCTTGTTCAGTGGAAGGTCCACACCTGCAATACGTGCCATGGTTCCGTTAGCTCCTCGTTATCCCTGACGCTGCTTATGTTTCGGAATCTCGCAAATGATGCGAATCACGCCTTGACGGCGGACGACCTTGCACTTCACACAAATCTTCTTGACTGATGAACGTACTTTCATGATTCAGCTCACTTATACCGATAGGTAATGCGACCTCTCGTCAGGTCGTACGGCGACAATTCCACGAGGACTTTGTCTCCAGGAAGGATGCGGATGAAGTGTTTGCGCATTTTGCCGGAGATGTGCGCGAGCACCTTGTGTTTGTTCTCCAGCTCGACCTGAAACATCGCGTTCGGCAATGTCTCCAGGACGGTTCCGGTCACTTCAATCGCTTCTTCCTTTGACATGTTCCTCCTACTTCCCCAGCACCACCGGACCGTCAGCCGTGATCGCAATCGAATGCTCGAAATGCGCGGCCAGCGTTCCGTCGATCGTCCGGGCCGTCCAACGATCGTTGTCGGTCCGTACGTCTTCTATGACTCCATCCCTGCCTGCCCGTTCGATTCGGGAGCGAAGCTTCGATCCGATCTCGCAAAGCATCGGCTCGACCGCCAGGACCATTCCCGCCCGCAGCTCCAGGCCACGGCCGCGGCGGCCGTAGTTGTAGACCTGCGGGTCTTCATGCATACGCCGCCCGATGCCATGCCCTACGAAGTTCCGGATGACATGGAACCCATGCTGTTCGGCATGCTCCTGAACCGCGGCACCGATATCGC
The DNA here is from genome assembly GCA_035569395.1 of Thermoanaerobaculia bacterium. Classification (GTDB taxonomy): domain Bacteria; phylum Acidobacteriota; class Thermoanaerobaculia; order Gp7-AA8; family Gp7-AA8; genus JADGNZ01. The sequence continues at coordinate 17,916 of DATMNC010000039.1, forward strand.
CGAGGTGCCTGCCGGGACGCATCTCATCGATGGCCAGGTCGAGACATTCACGAGTCGTGTCGATCAGCTCCTGCGCCCGAGGGGTGACTTTGCCCACCGCCACGGTAATGGCGCCGTCGCCGACGAAACCGTCGAGGATCGACCCGAAATCGAGGCCGACGATGTCGCCCTCCTCCATCCTGATGCGGCTCGGAATGCCGTGAACGATCACGTCATTGACCGACGCGCACACAACGGCCGGGTACGGCGGCAATCCCATCGGAGCGTAGCCCTTGAACGGCGACTTCGCGCCGCGCTTGGCCAGCTCTTCTTCGGCCATGGCATTGAGCTGCGCCGTCGTGGCCCCGGGCTTGATCATCGAACGCATCATCTCGAGGATCTCGAGAACGATGCGATTGGCCCGATCCATCACCGCGATTTCCTCGCGGTTCTTGAGAATCGGACCTTTCATTCGATCGAGCATGTCAGGACAGGGACTTCTCTATACGTTCAAAGACCTCATCGACGGGACCAACCCCGTCGACTTCGCGCAGTAAATTCTTAGACTTATAAAACGTGGCGACCGGAAGAGTCTGACGATGGAACGCTTCCAGCCGCTTGCGAACAGCGGTCTCATTGTCGTCCGGACGAGCAATCAGCTCCGCACCTTCACGGTCACAGACCGTGTCGACTGCGGGGGGCGCGGATTCGAGGTGATAAATCGCCCCGCAGGTCGGACACGACCGGCGCAGCGAGATCCGCTTCACGATGGTCTCGTCAGGGACCAGTAGCTGAAGAACCCGGAGGCCGCCGAGCCCATTCCCTGAGCCATTTCCGACGATGGTATCGAGCTTTTCTGCCTGCACCAGCGTGCGCGGGAAGCCGTCCAGGATGAAACCGCGCTGCGCATCCCCCTTGGCCAGACGCTCACCCACGATACCGAGCATCAGGTCATCGGAGACGAGCGCGCCGGAGGCCATGATCGGAGCCGCCTGCCGGCCGAGCTCGGTACCGTCGGCAATGGCCTCGCGGAGCATGTCCCCCGTCGAGATGTGCGGAACGGCATGCTGCGCGGCAAGCCGCTTCGCCTGTGTTCCCTTGCCGCTGCCCGGCGGTCCGATGAAAATCAGCTTCACCCGTTTCCGCCCTTACCCACGCCGCCCGCGGATGCGTCCGCGCTTCATGAACCCGTCGTAGTGCCGCATGACGAGCTGTGACTCGATCTGCTGGATCGTATCCATGGCCACACCGACGACGATCAGCAGCGAGGTGCCGCCGAAGTAGAAGTTGAAGCCCATGCCCTCCGTGAACCACAGCGGCAACGCCCTGTCGAGTGTGGCCCCAATACCGAACGGCAGCTGGCTCACGTGCACGCCGGCGATGAGAAACTCCGGCAGGATGCAGACAGCGGCCAGATAGAGCGAGCCGACGAAGGTGATGCGTGTCAGCACGCGGTCGATATAGTCGGAGGTCTTCTTGCCCGGGCGGATGCCGGGGATGAAGCCGCCGTACTTGCGCATGTTGTCAGCCGTGTCGACCGGATTGAAGACGATCGACGTGTAGAAGTAGCCGAAGAAGACGATGCCGATGACCTGCAGCAGGTAGTAAAGCGGCTCGCCGACGCGCATCTGGCTGCCGATGGCCTGTGCCCACGGCGTCTTGATCAGCGTGGTCAGCGTCTGCGGGATCACCAGGATCGACGAGGCGAAGATGACCGGAATGACGCCGGCGGTGTTCACCCGCAACGGGAGATACGTGTTCGATCCGCCGTAGACTTTGCGGCCGACGACACGCTTGGCGTATTGCACGGGGATTCGCCGTTGCGCCCTCTCCATGAAGACGACGAAGGCCACGACGGCAGCCATGAAGACGATCAGACCGAGCATGGCGAAGAGGTTGCGCTGGCCCGTGCGGATATCGTCGACGATTCCCAGGACGGCATGGGGCAGATTGACCACGATGCCGGCGAATATGATCAGCGAGATGCCGTTGCCGATGCCGCGCTCGGAGATCTGTTCACCGAGCCACATGATGAACGCGGTACCGGTGGTGAGCGTGAGGACGGTCATGATCGGGAAGCCGAGACCCCACAGCGAGTCCTGCACGCTGACCGGGACGAGCGGCGCACCACCCGGAGAGGCTTGCGACCGGAGCCAGAAGGCCACGCCGAGCGCCTGCACGATCGACAGCGCCACCGTGCCGTAGCGGGTGTACTGGTTGATCTTGCGGCGCCCCATCTCCCCTTCCTTCGAGAGCTTCTCGAGGTAGGGCCAGACCACCGTGAGGAGTTGGAGAATGATCGACGCCGAGATATACGGCATGATGCCGAGGGCGAAGACCGAGAGGCGCCGGAGCGCGCCGCCCGAAAAGAGGTCGAGGAAGCCAAGGACGCCGCCCATCGACTTGAAAAACTCCGCCAGCGCGACCGGGTCGACGCCAGGCGTCGGGATGTGCGATCCGAGGCGATAGACGGCAAGCAGAGCGAACGTGAAGAGCACACGTTTGCGCAGATCTTCGATTGCCCAGATGTTGCGGAGTGTCTCGAGGAAGTTCAAGTTACTGAATCTCCTGGCAGGTGCCGCCTGCCGCTTCGATCTGTTTGCGGGCCGTCTCGGAGAACTTGGTGGCGTGCACGGTCAGCTTCTTGGAGAGCTTGCCGTGGCCGAGAATCTTGACGCCGTCGTTCTTACCCTTGACGAGACCGGCCTGGCGAAGCGCCCCCTCGTCAATGGTGGACCCATTGTCGAAACGCTCGAGGTCGGCGAGATTCACGACCGCGTGCACTTTCTTGAAGATATTGGTGAAGCCGCGCTTGGGCAGGCGGCGGTGCAGCGGCATCTGGCCGCCTTCAAAGCCTCGCATGCGGGAGAAGCCGGCACGCGATTTCTGCCCCTTCTCGCCGCGCCCGGCGGTCTTGCCGGTGCCCGATCCCGGGCCGCGACCGACGCGCTTTTGAGCGTGACGGGAGGATCTTTTTGGTTTCAGGTTACTCAGTTCCATTGTCGTCTCCAGCGTTACGGCTCCACTACTTGCACGAGATGCGGGATGCGGGCGATCATGCCGCGCGTTTCCGGCGTATCGACACGCGAAGTCACGCGATGCATCTTACCGAGGCCGAGGGCACGAAGCGTCTCACGCATATAGCGCGGGCAGCCGATGCCGCTGCGGACCTGCTTGATCTGAATCATCTTTCTGGCCGCTTTTTTCGTAGGTGCCGCGCTCATCACTCGGCTCCCTCTTCGACGCCGCGGAGCGAGTTGTATTGCGCCTCGCTGCGGAGCTGCTGGAGCGCATCGAACGTCGCCTTGACGACGTTGTGCGGGTTGGCCGTGCCGAGCGACTTGGTCAGAATGTTCTGGATCCCGGCCGACTCGAGGATGGCCCGGACCGGACCGCCGGCGATGACGCCTGTGCCTTCCGAGGCCGGCTTGAGCATGACCTTGCCGGCGCCGTAGTGACCGAGAACGGCATGCGGGATCGTGGTCCCGGACATCGAGATCGAGACCATGTTTTTCTTGGCGATCTCGATCCCCTTCTTGATTGCCGCCGGCACTTCCTTGGCCTTGCCCGAGCCGAACCCGACGCGGCCCTTGCCGTCACCGACGACGACGAGCGCGGAGAAGCTGAAGTTCTTGCCGCCCTTGACGACCTTGGTGACGCGGTTGATGTGGACGACCTTGTCGATCATCCCGCTTTCGCTGCGCTCGTCGCGGCGATCACCGCGCGGACCGCCCTGACCTCGTTGCATCGGACGCTGCATGATGCCTCCCTAGAATTCCAGACCGTTTTCGCGCGCGGCATCCGCGAGCGCTTTGATGTTGCCGTGGTACAGATAGCCGCCGCGGTCGAACACCACGCGCGTGATCCCTTTGTCTTTCGCTTTCTTCGCGATGAGAGCACCAACGGCCTTGGCGGCCGCGGCATTCGCACCCTTCGAGCCGGCATCCTTCTCGCGGGTCGATGCCGAGGCGATCGTGTTGCCGCTGGCGTCGTCGATGAGCTGCGCGTAGACGTGCTTCAGACTCTTGAAGACAGCCAGACGGGGACGCTCTCCGGTACCGGTGACCTTGCGCCGGATCCGTTCCCGGATTCGGCCTCGTGATTGAACTCTCTGTTTTGCGCGATCCATTGTTTGGTTCCTTCTCGCCGAGGTTGATTACCCGGCTGTGTAACTACTTGCCTGCTGCCTTACCCGCCTTGCGGCGAATCACTTCGTTGGAGTACTTGATACCCTTGCCCTTGTACGGATCGGGCTCGCGGAGCGAACGGATCTCGGCGGCGGTCTGACCGACCTTCTGCTTGTCGATACCGGTGATGGTGATGTGGTTGGTCTTCGGCTCGACGGCGATGTCGATTCCTTCCGGAATGGGGAACCGCACCGGGTGCGAGTACCCCAGCGCGAAGACGACTTCCTTCCCCTTGACCTCGGCGCGATAGCCGACGCCGACGATGTCGAGCTCGCGCTTGAATCCGTCGGTCACGCCGCGAACGTTGTTGGCAACGAGCGCGCGCATGAGGCCGTGGAACGCGCGCGATCTGCCTTCGTCGTTGGAGCGCGTGAACTGCACCACGTTGTTCTCGATCGTCACACCGATGCCGGGGACGACCGGGGTGGTCAGGGTGCCCTTGGGTCCCTTGACCGTCACGACGTTTCCGTCGTGTTTGATCTCGACGCCTTTCGGCACCGGGATTTCTTTTCTTCCAATACGTGACATGGGGAATCTCCTTACCAGGCGCTCGCTACCAGACTTGGCAGAGGACTTCGCCGCCGACGCCGCTCTTGACGGCTTCCTGTCCGGACAGCACGCCCTTCGAGGTCGAGACGATGGCAAGCCCAAGGCCGCCGAGCACGCTCGGGATCTCCTGCTTGTTACGGTAGACGCGGCGGCCCGGGCGCGAGATGCGCTCGATCCCGTGGATGACCGGCTCGCCGCTGGGCGAGTATTTCAGGTCGATCCGGAGCGTCCCCTGGGGCTCATCTTTCTGCGTTAAGTTGTAGTTGCGGATGAAGCCCTCAACTTTGAGGATGCGGGCGATCTCCACTTTCAGCTTCGACGCGGGAAGCTCGACGCGTTCGTGATGCGACTGGATTCCGTTGCGAATCCGCGTAAGCATGTCCGCGATTGGGTCTGTCATCGACATTCGTGACTCCTGTGATTCCTTGTCAGTCGTGAGCCGGGACTACCAGCTCGCCTTCGTGATACCCGGGATGTAACCACCGAGCGAAAGCTGCCGGAAGCAGATACGGCAAAGCCGGAACTTCCGCAGGAAGCCGCGCGGACGTCCGCACACCTTGCAGCGATTAACCTTGCGGGACTTGAACTTCGGCTTCCGCTCCGCTTTGACGATCATCGAGATTTTTGCCATGCGATCCTCTTATTACTTCGTGAAGGGCAGTCCAAGCTCGCGGAGGAGGAAACGAGCCTGGTCGTCGTCCTTCGCATTGGTGACGATGGTGATGTTCATCCCCTTCGACTTCTCGACCTTGGTGATGTCGATCTCGGGGAAGATGAAGTGATCGCGGATGCCGAGGGTGTAGTTGCCGCGCCCGTCGAACGATTTCGAAGGGACGCCGCGGAAGTCGCGAACGCGCGGCAGGGCCGTGGAGATCAGACGGTCGAGGAACTCGTACATCTTTTCCCCGCGCAACGTGACCATGGCCCCGATGGATTGTCCCTCGCGCAGCTTGAAGCTGGCGATCGACTTCTTGGCCTTGGTGATGATCGGCTTCTGGCCGGTGATCTGCCCCAGCTCGTCGACGGCCGCGTCCAGGATCTTGGCGTTCGAGATCGCTTCACCCATCCCCATGTTGAGGACGACCTTCTCGATCTTCGGAACGGCCATCGGATTCTTGATTCCGAATTGGTCCTGAAGTTTCTTTCTCACTTCTGTCTGATATTTCTCTTTGAGTCGTGCTGCCATTGCGTTCCCTGGTTCCTTCCGGGCCGGCGTTGTACGGCCTCGTTTCAGCTCTTGGCTAAGAGCACGATTTTCTACATCTCCGTATCGCACTTCCTGCAGAACCGCGTGCTGCCTTCAGCAGTGCGGTGCTTGCCGGTGCGGGTTGGCTTGTCGCAGCTGGGGCAGACGACCTGCAGATTCGAGAGCTTGATCGGTGCCTCGCGCTCGAGCACGCCGCCGGCTACGTTCTTCTGCGGGTTAGGCTTGGTGTGCTTCTTCATCATGTTGGCGCGCTCGACGATGGCCGTGCCCTTGATGGCGTTCACACGCAACACCTTGCCCTGCTTGCCCCGGTCCTTACCCGTGAGGATGAGGACCGTATCGTTCTTCTTCACGTGCGGTTTGACGCGCACGACTTCTTTTTGCTTCGTCGGATTTCCGTACATTGTGTAGCTCCGTTAAATGACTTCCGGCGCGAGCGAGATGATCTTCATGAACTTCCGCTCGCGCAGCTCGCGTGCAACCGGGCCGAAGACGCGCGTACCAACCGGCTCGCGCGCGTCGTTGATGAGAACGGCCGCGTTATCGTCGAATTTGATGTACGAACCGTCGCGGCGGCGGCTCTCTTTCACCGTCCGGACGACGACGGCCTTGACCACCGCGCCCTTCTTGACGGTACCGTCGGGCGAGGCTTCCTTGACCGACGCCGTAATCACGTCGCCGAGGCGTGCATACTGGCCGGCGGTCGAACCGCCGAGCATCTTGATGCAGGCGATCTTTTTCGCGCCGGTGTTGTCGGCCACCTGTAAAACTGTCCCCATCTGAATCATGACTTACCCCTTGTCTCTGGTTGTCGGTTATCGGTTGCCGGTTGCTCCGTTTCAGCGCAACCGAAAACCGAAAACCGACAACCGACAACTTAGCTCGCGGCCTTCTCCACTACCTCGCGCACAGCCCACCGCTTCCGCTTCGAGAGCGGGCGCGACTCTGCGATGATCACGCGATCGCCGACGTTGATGTCGTTGTTCTCGGCATGCGCCAGGAACTTGCTCGTGCGCTTGATGTACTTCTGATACATCCCGTGTTTGACGAGGTTCTCGACGGCCACGACGACGGTCTTCTGCATCTTGTTCGATACGACAACGCCGGTCTTGGTCCGCTCGTTCTTGCTTTTGCTTGTGGTTTCTTCGGTTGCAGCCATGGACTTAGCCTCTCGCCTTTTCACCCAGGAGGGTCTTGATGCGGGCGATCTCGCGCCGCACTTCTTTCACTTTTGACGGCGCTTCCATGCGCCCGGTGGCGCGCTGGAAACGAAGCTTGTAAAGCTGCTCGGTCAGATCCTTTTCACGGGTCAGGAGCTCGTCGGCGGACTTGTCACGCATCTGATTCGTCTTCATTCACCCACCTCCGTCTGCTGGCGCGTGACGAAGCGCGTCTTGATCGGAAGCTTGTGCGCGGCCAGCCGGAGTGCTTCCTCGGCAACCTCGCGCGTCACGCCTTCCATCTCGTAGAGGATGCGAGCCGGCTTGACGACGCATACCCATTCTTCCGGTGCACCCTTGCCCTTACCCATACGGGTCTCGAGCGGCTTCTTGGTGATCGGCTTGTCCGGGAAGATGCGGATCCAGATCTTCCCGCCGCGCTTGACGTGACGGGTCATGGCGATACGGGCAGCCTCGATCTGGCGCGCCGTAACCCAGCCCGCTTCCATCGCCTGCAGCCCGAAATCCCCAAAGGAGACCTTCGCGCCGCGCGTCGCCACACCCCGGCGGCGTCCGCGCTGCTGTTTTCTGAATTTAACTTTCTTCGGCATCATCATGATGCGTTGTTCTCCTGTGAGGGAGTCGGGGGTCGGGAGTCGGGAGCCGGAGAGTCATCTCCGGCATCCGACACCCGACGCCCGACGCCCAAATCGCGTCGGTTTACTGCGGGCGCCTGCGGCTTCTGGCCTTGGCCATCTCGCCCTTGAAAATCCACACCTTCACGCCGATGATCCCGTACGTCGTTTTCGCCAGGGCAAGACCGTAATCGATGTCGGCCTTCAGCGTGTGCAGCGGAAGACGGCCGTCCTGGTACCACTCCGTGCGGGCGATCTCGGCGCCGTTCAGGCGCCCGCCCACGCGGACCTTGATCCCCTTCGCTCCGAAGCGGAACGCCGACTCCATCGCCTTTTTCATGGCGCGGCGGAAGGCGATGCGGCGCTCGAGCTGCGTGGCGATGTTCTCGGCCACGAGCTGGGCGTCGAGCTCCGGACGCTGGATCTCCTGGATATTGATGTACACCTCGCCGTTGACCATCTTCTGCAGCTCATCGCGCAGCTTGTCGACCTCGGCGCCCTTGCGTCCGATGATGATGCCGGGACGCGAGGTGTAGATGTTGATGCGCATCTTGTTCGCCGTGCGCTCGATGTCGATCTCCGAGACTCCAGCGTGGGAGAGACGCTTTTTCAGATCGTCGCGAAGCTTCAGATCGCGATGCAGCGTCTCCGCGTAGGCCTTCCCCGCAAACCAGCGGGAGTGCCACGTCTTGTTGAAACCAAGCCGAAATCCGTAGGGGTTGACCTTCTGACCCAAGATAGCCTCCGTTATTTCGCAGCGCGGGTGCGGCCTTTGCCGCCGCTCCGCTCATTGACCGCTTTGACTTCATCCGACACATGCACCGTCACGTGCGCCTGCCGCTTCTGGATGCGATAGGCACGTCCCATCGGCGCCGGCTGAATGCGCTTCTCGCGCGGCCCCTCGTTGACGTAAATCTTCGAGACCACTAGCTCGTCGGTGTCGAGGTTGGCCTCTTTGCCCTCGGCGTTCGCAACCGCCGAACGCACCAGCTTCTCCAGGTCCTTCGCACACGTTTTCTTCGTGAAGCGGAGGATCTGCAGCGCTTCCTCGACCTTCTTCCCACGCACCAGGTCCACCACCAGGCGAACCTTCTGCGGGGACATCTTCAGATACTTCAGAGTTGCAGTCGCTTCCATGTCAATCCTCTTTGCCAGGAGATCCTTCGGCGTCTCCGCGCCTCAGGATGACACTCGGCTTTCAGCCTCGTGTCACTTGCCGGCGGGCTTCGCCGTCTTTTCGACCTTCTTGCCGCTGTGTCCCTTGAACGTGCGGGTCATCGAAAACTCGCCGAGCTTGTGGCCCACCATGTTCTCGGAGATGTAGACCGGCACGAACTTGCGTCCGTTGTGGACAGCGATCGTGTGGCCGACCATGTCCGGAATGACGGTCGAGCGGCGCGACCAGGTCTTGATGACCTTCTTGTCGCGTTCGCGATTCATCGTGTCGACCTTCGTCTGCAGATGGCCGTCGATGAACGGTCCCTTCTTGAGTGAACGTGCCATTACTTGGTTCTCCGCTTGACGATGAACTTGTTCGTCCGCTTGTTCTTGCGTGTCTTGTGACCCTTGGTCGGTTTGCCCCAGGGCGTGACCGGATGACGGCCACCCGAGGTCTTGCCCTCACCGCCGCCGAGCGGATGATCGACAGGATTCATCGACACGCCGCGGTTGTGAGGCTTCTTGCCGCGATGACGCGTCCGGCCGGCCTTGCCGATCGAGACGTTCTCGTGCTCGAGATTGCCGACCTGGCCGATCGTGGCGTAGCAGCGAATGTGCACCTTGCGCATTTCGCTGGAGGGAAGACGAAGTGTCGCCCAATCATCTTCGCGCGCCATCAACTGAGCAAAGGCGCCGGCTGAGCGGGCCATCTGGCCCCCCTTCCCTTCCTTCAGCTCGATGTTGTGGATCGTCGTGCCGAGGGGGATCTTCGAGAGAGGGAGCGAATTGCCGACCAGGATGTCAGCCTCAGGGCCGGACATGATCGTCGAGCCGACTTCCAGCCCGTTCGGCGCCAGGATGTAGCGCTTCTCGCCATCCGCGTAGTTGAGCAGGGCGATGCGCGCCGTACGGTTCGGGTCGTACTCGATCGCGGCGACCTTGGCCGGGATGCCGTGCTTCTCGCGGCGGAAGTCGATCTCGCGATACTTCTGCTTATGACCGCCACCGATGAAGCGCGAGGTGATCCGGCCGATGGCATTGCGGCCGCCGGTCTTCGGCTTCCCTTTGGTGAGCGACTTCTCGGGCGACGTCTTCGTGATCTCATCAAACGTGTGATGAGACTGAAAACGAATGCCGGGAGATGTCGGCTTGTATTTCTTGACAGGCATAGTGTCCTCTGTTTGTCGCCTTTCGAGAGCTACACGCCCTCGATGAAGTCCGGCGTCTTGTCGTCCTTATGGAGCCGCACGTAGGCCTTGCGCCAGTCACGGCGCTTGCCCTCATAACGGCCCATCCGCTTGATCTTGCCGCGGACGTTAAAGAGCCGCACATCCAGAACCCTCACCTTGAAGAGCTCTTCGACAGCGCTCTTGACCTGGATCTTGTTCGCTTTCGAGTCGACCTCGAAGGCGATGACGTTGGAACCTTCTCGCAGCAGCGTCGATTTCTCGGTGACGAGCGGACGGCGGATGATCTGATTCGCGTTCATGATTCGAGTGCCTCCGTCAGACGCTGCAACGCGTCCTGGCTGAGCACGACGAAACGCGCGTTGACGACGTCGTAGACGGTCACGTGGAGCGCATCGACCAGCGTCAGCTTCGGGTTGTTCCGCGATGCCAGCGCGAGATTCGCGTTCTCGAACGAATCGACGAGCAGTGCCTTGCCGTCGATGCCGATGCCGGTAAACTTCTCGGCAAGCGCCTTCGTCTTCGCCTCATCGATGGCCAGGTCATTGAGAAGGACGAGCTTGCCTTCTTTGACCCGCTGCGAGAGCGCTGACTTCAGCGCGTTCTTCTTTTCCTTCGCGTTCATCTTGTAGGAGTAGTCGCGAGGAGTGGGGCCGAAGACCGTGCCGCCGTGGCGGTGGATCGGCGGACGATTGCCGCCCTGGCGAGCCCGGCCGGTGCCCTTCTGCCGGAACGGCTTCTTGCCCGAGCCGCTCACTTCGGAGCGGTTCTTGACCTTGTGCGTTCCCTGGCGCAGCGAGGCCAGGTAGTTGCGCACGGCCTCGTGGATCAGGTGCTCTTTGTACGGATAGGCGAAGATCGCCTCCGGCAGATCGACCGAGCCGACCTTCTTGTTGTTCCAGTCTTTGATATCGATGGTCGGCATGTTATTCACCCCGCTTCCCGTTCCTGGAGAAGCGCACGACCACGAGGCCGTTGCGTCCGCCCGGAACCGCGCCGCGGATGTAGAGCAGGTTGTTCTCGGCGTCCACCTTGGCCACGCGAAGATTCTTGACCGTGACCTGATCGCCGCCCATCCGGCCGCCCATACGCATGCCCTTCATGACGCGCGAAGGGAATGCCGAGGCGCCAATCGAGCCGGGAGCACGATGGAACATCGAGCCGTGCGTGGCCCGGCCGCCGGCGAAGTGATGACGCTTCATCACGCCCTGGAAGCCTTTGCCCTTCGACTGGCCGACGACGTCGATCGAGTCGCCGGCCTTGAAGATGTCGACCTGCACACGGTCGCCGACGTTCGCGTCGCCCTCGTAGGGAAACTCGACCAGCGTCCGAACCGGCGGAACGCCGGCCTTCTCGAAGTGCCCGCGGGCTGCGCTGGTGATCCGGCGGTTGGAGATCTTCTCCACCAGGCCGACCTGGACGGCGTCATAGCCATCCTTCTCGGCCGTCTTCTTCTGTACAACGAGGCAAGGTCCGGCCTGGATGACCGTGACCGGGACCAGCGCGCCGTCGTCGGCGAACACCTGGGTCATCCCCACCTTCTTGCCAATGATTCCTTCGATTGCCATGTCGTTCACCTTGGAACCCTAACCGGGTTCGTGTGTGCTATTTCCCGAACGCCTTGATCTCGACGTCGACACCAGCCGGCAGCTCGAGCTTCATGAGCGCGTCGACCGTCTGTGTCGTCGGCTCGAGAATGTCGAGCAGCCGCTTGTGCGTCCGCATTTCGAACTGCTCCCGCGACTTCTTGTCGACGTGCGGGCTGCGCAGAACCGTGTAGCGCGCAATCTGCGTCGGCAGAGGGATCGGTCCCGCTACCTTCGCGCCCGTACGCTTGGCCGTGTCGACGATCTCGGACGTCGATTGATCGAGGACGCGGTAGTCATACGCTTTGAGTCGGATGCGGATCTTTTCGTTCATCATGATTTCGGCACCTTATAAAGAACATAGAGCCGGGCTTCGAGCCCGGCTCCTTTCGACTACTCGATGACTTCCGTCACCGTTCCGGCGCCGACCGTGCGGCCGCCTTCACGGATGGCGAAGCGGAGACCCTTCTCCATCGCGATCGGGTGAATGAGTTGAATGGTGAGCGACGTGTTGTCGCCCGGCATGACCATCTCCGCCCCCTCGGCCAGTGCCGCGGTACCGGTGATGTCGGTGGTGCGGAAGTAGAACTGCGGACGGTAGCCGTTGAAGAACGGGGTGTGGCGGCCGCCCTCTTCCTTCGTCAGGATGTAGACCTCGGCCTTGAACTTCGTGTGCGGCGTGATCGAGCCCGGCTTGGCGCAAACCTGGCCGCGCTCGACGTCCTTGCGCTCCACACCGCGGAGCAGGAGGCCGACGTTGTCGCCCGCCTGACCCTGATCGAGGAGCTTGCGGAACATCTCCACGCCGGTGACGACCTTCTTGATGGTCGGACGGATGCCGACGATCTCGATTTCCTCACCTACCTTGACGATGCCGCGCTCGATACGGCCTGTCACGACCGTGCCGCGTCCCGAGATCGAGAAGATGTCTTCGACCGGCATCAGGAACGGCTTGTCGATGACGCGCTCCGGGATCGGAATGTAGCTGTCGACCGCGTCCATCAGTTCCATTACTTTTTTGCCCCACTCGCTGTTCGCGTCGCCGCTCTCGAGAGCCTTGAGCGCCGAAACGCGAATGACGGGGATGTCGTCGCCCGGGAACTCGTACGAGCTGAGAAGCTCGCGCACTTCGAGCTCGACGAGGTCGAGCAGCTCCGGATCGTCGACCATGTCGACCTTGTTGAGGGCGACGACGATGTACGGAACGCCGACCTGGCGGGCCAGCAGGATGTGCTCGCGCGTCTGCGGCATCGGGCCGTCGGCAGCGGAGACGACCAGGATGGCGCCGTCCATCTGCGCGGCGCCGGTGATCATGTTCTTGACGTAGTCAGCGTGGCCCGGGCAGTCGACGTGCGCGTAGTGGCGCTTTTCGGTCGAATACTCGACGTGCGCGGTGGCGATGGTGATTCCGCGCTCGCGCTCTTCCGGAGCCTTGTCGATCATGTCGAAGGACGTGAATGTAGCCGTCCCCTTCGAGGCCAGGATCTTGGTGATTGCGGCCGTCAGCGTCGTCTTGCCGTGGTCAACGTGACCGATCGTGCCGACGTTCACATGAGGCTTACTACGATCGAATTTTTCTTTAGCCATCGTGAAATCTCCTGCTTGTTCTGTTCTTCTGCCGAAAGGTTGTTTCGTTTCTTAAATTCGTTGTGTGGTTCCCGCTGCCTTGGCGATGACTTCCTCGGCCACGCTCTTCGGTGCGGGCTCGTACGCAAGGAACTGCATCGTGTAGCTGGCGCGACCCTGCGACATCGAGCGCACCTGCGTGGCGTAGCCGAACATCTCCGACAGCGGAACGTGCGCTTTGATCACTTTCGCGCCAGCCCGCTCTTCCATCGCCTGGATCTTGCCCCGGCGGCGCGAGAGATCGCCCATCACGTCGCCGGCGTAGTCTTCCGGTGTCACGACTTCGACGTCCATGATCGGCTCCAGAAGGATCGGATGCGCCTTCTTGGCCCCTTCCTGGAACGCCATCGAGCCGGCGATCTTGAAGGCCATTTCGCTCGAGTCGACGTCGTGGTACGAGCCGTCGTACAGGATTGCCCGCACGCCGGTGATCGGGTAGCCGGCCAGGATGCCGCGCTCGAGCGCTTCCTTGATGCCCTGCTCGACCGGCTTGATGAATTCGCGCGGCACGGAGCCGCCGACGATTTCGTTGAGGAACTCGAACCCGCCCTCGGGCATCGGCTCGAAGCGCATCTTGACGTGGCCGTACTGACCCTTACCACCCGACTGGCGGACGAACTTGCCCTCGGCCTCCGACTTGCGCGTGATCGCTTCGCGGTACGCGACCTGCGGCTTGCCGACGTTGGCGGCCACCCCGAACTCGCGAACCATGCGGTCGACGATGATCTCGAGGTGCAGCTCCCCCATCCCACGGATGATGGTCTGGTTCGTTTCCGGGTCCGTGTGGACCTTGAAGGTCGGATCTTCCTGCATCAGTTTGGCGAGAGCCACGCCCATCTTTTCCTGATCGACCTTCGTCTTCGGTTCGATAGCCACGGCGATGACCGGCTCGGGGAACGTCATCGTTTCGAGGACGATCGGCTTGTCCCGGTCGCAGATCGTGTCGCCAGTGGTAACGCTGCGGAGACCGACGGCCGCGCCGATGTCACCCGCCCACACTTCCTTGATCTCTTCGCGCTTGTTCGCATGCATCTGCAGCAGGCGCCCGATGCGCTCGGAGTTGCCCTTCGTGGTGTTGAGCACGGACGTGCCCGACTCGACGTGGCCGGAGTAGACGCGGAAGAATGCCAACTGGCCGACGAACGGGTCGGTCATGATCTTGAAGATGAGCGCGGCGAACGGCTCGGAGTCCGACGCCTCACGCTGGACAAATGACTCGTCGTCCGGATCGATCCCCTTGACCGGAGGGATGTCGATGGGCGACGGGAGATAGTCGACGACGGAGTCGAGCAGAGGCTGCACGCCTTTGTTTTTGAATGCCGAGCCACACATCACCGGGGTGATCTTCTGGGCGATGGTGGCCTCGCGGAGCGCGGCCTTCAGCTCGTCGAGCGCGATCGGCTCGCCGGCCAGGTATTTCTCCAGCAGTTCGTCGTGCTGTTCGGCGATCGACTCCACCATCTTCTCGCGAAGATGATCGGCCTCTTCGCGGTAGTCGGCCGGGATCTCTTCGATCTCATACTTCGCGCCGAGAGACTCGTCGTTGAAGATCAAAGCCTTCATCTGCACGAGGTCGATGACGCCGCGGAACTTGTCCTCCGCTCCGATGGGGAGCTGGAGAGGAACGGGGTTCTTGCCGAGCTTGGCGCGGATCTGATTCACGACGGCGGTGAAGTTCGCACCGACGCGGTCCATCTTGTTGATGAAGGCGATGCGCGGCACGCCGTACTTGTCGGCCTGGCGCCAGACGGTCTCGGACTGCGGCTCGACTCCGCCTACGGCACAGAAAACGCCGACCGCGCCGTCGAGGACGCGCAGGGAACGCTCCACTTCGACGGTGAAGTCGACGTGGCCGGGTGTATCGATGATGTTGATGCGGTAATCACCCCAGAACGCCGTCGTGGCTGCCGAGGTGATGGTGATGCCGCGCTCCTGCTCCTGGACCATCCAGTCCATCGTGGCGGTGCCATCGTGCACTTCGCCGATCTTGTGGGTGCGGCCCGTGTAATAAAGGATCCGCTCCGTCGTCGTGGTTTTACCCGCGTCGATGTGGGCCATGATCCCGATGTTCCGCGTTTTTTCGAGTGATACCTGACGTGGCATGACTTACCTTTTCCGCGACGACAACAGACGCTCGACGGGGGGCTAGCCGCCGCCGGGCGTTCAGTGAAACCTCGATTGTTGTTTTTCCCGTTGCTCGGTCCGGAACCGCAGAACCCGTTCTGTGTTATCCGGTCGAGACGGAGCTACGGAAATCTCGATGGTTGACGCTGTGAAACCGTTAGAACTCAGGCGAACCGAAAAAAATTACCAGCGGTAGTGAGCGAATGCCTTGTTCGCTTCCGCCATCTTGTGCGTATCTTCCTTCTTCTTGATCGCGTTGCCGCGGTTGTTCGCGGCATCCATGATCTCGCCCGCCAGCTTGTCCATCATGGTCTTCTCGCCGCGGCTGTTGGCGTAGGTGATCAGCCAGCGGATGGCCAGCGCCGTGCGGCGCGACGGACGGACTTCGATGGGGACCTGGTAGTTCGATCCGCCGACACGGCGGCTCTTGACCTCGAGCGCCGGCTTGACGTTGTCGACAGCCTTCTTGAAGAGCTTGATCGGATCGTCCTTGGACCGGTCTTCGACCTTCTTCAGGGCGTTGTAGAACACCCGCTCGGCAACCGACTTCCTCCCCTGCGACATCAGGGAGTTGATGAACTTGGTCACGAGCTGGCTGTTGTAGACCGGATCCGGCAGGATCTCGCGTTTCGGAACTTCTCGGCGTCTCGGCATTGGATTAACCCTTCTTCGGCCGCTTGGCCCCGTACTTCGAGCGGCTCTGCATCCGCTTGGCCACGCCGACCGTGTCGAGCGTGCCGCGGATGACGTGATAGCGAACTCCCGGCAGGTCTTTCACACGGCCGCCGCGGATGAGCACGATCGAGTGCTCCTGGAGGTTGTGGCCCACACCCGGGATGTAGGTCGTCACTTCGATTCCGTTCGTCAAACGGACGCGCGCCACCTTGCGGAGCGCCGAGTTCGGCTTCTTCGGAGTCGAGGTGTAGACGCGC
Organism: Thermoanaerobaculia bacterium; assembly: GCA_035569395.1. Taxonomy (GTDB): domain Bacteria; phylum Acidobacteriota; class Thermoanaerobaculia; order Gp7-AA8; family Gp7-AA8; genus JADGNZ01. The sequence continues at coordinate 34,246 of DATMNC010000039.1, forward strand.
GTGCAGACGCCGCGCTTCTGCGGGCTCGACTGCAGCGCCGGAGACTTCGTCTTATACGCGACCTTGTCGCGTCCCGCGCTGACGAGTTGGTTGATCGTTGGCATTCCTACCTATCCTTTTGAAGACACGTACAGCGAAAAGGAGCCCCGCGGGGCAAAACTCGCGCACTCTACGCGCGCAGCCGAGCAAATGTCAACAGTCATATTCGCAAGGCGGACCCGCGCTAACGGCAGCCTCCGAGGTGTTATTCCGTTACCAGTCGAGCCACGTTCCGGCCCCTTCCCGACTGGCTCTCTCGAACAGAAACTCCGCCGAGGCGAGGTCTTCGACCGCCAGCCCGAGCGACTTGAACAGCGTGATCTCAATGGCCGACCTCCGGCCTTGGGTTTTGCCGATCAGGATGTCCCCGATCTCGCCGCGGATGTGGTCGTCACCGATGGCGCCTTCCCGAAGGGCAGAGAGGTAATCGCCCGACTCGTTGACCGTCGACTCCCGGCGATCGACGAAGAGCGAGGCGGCCGCGACCGTAGAGCCGTCGAGCTCCCGAGCCGCGGCGATGCTCGAGCCGACCGCGTTGATGTGGGCTCCGTCCGCGATCCATTCGCGCTTGATCACCGGCTCGCGTGAGCTGGTGGCGGTCACGATGATGTCGGCCCCGCGCACCGCTTCCTCGACCGACTCGACGACCCGAACACCCTTCCCCGCCAGCGCTTCCGCCTTTCCGCGCGTCCGGCTGACAATGCGGATGTCATCGATCTTGCGAACGAGCGGGATCGCTTCCAGGTGCGTGCGCCCCTGCACCCCCGCGCCGATGATGGCCAGGCTTCGCGCGTCTTCGCGCGCCAGCAGGCGCGTAGCGACGGCAGAGACGGCGGCCGTACGGATGGCGGTGATCGCCGAGGCGTTCATGACGCCCATCAGTTGTCCGGTTTCGCCGCTGTGCAGAAGAACCGCCCCGAGGTGCGTGTCGAGGCCTCGGGCCGGATTGCCGGGGAAGACACAGACTTCCTTCAGCGCGTAGAGCGGAGTCTTTCCGCCGCGAAAGGCCGGCATCAGCCCGAGAAAACCGCTCGCCCCCGAGGCCCGGACGACGTTTCGCAGCGGGTTGGTTACCTCTCCGCGCGCCAGCGACGCCAGCGCCTCTTCCATCACCCCGATGCACTCGCGCATCGTGAGGAGATGTTCGACCTCGTGCTCGTTGAGCATGAGTATCTTCGTCATCGAGCGGGAGCGTACAACCAATACCGCTCGTCCGTCTTCTCGAAAATCGCCTGCTGGTTCGTGTAGAGCAGCTTGAATCCGTGCCTTTCGGCGTCCGGGATCTCGACGTTGAAGAGTAGCAGCCACTCGCGCCCCGCGAATTGCCGCTTGGCCCGCTCCTCGGCCACCGGATACGGCATCTCCAGCGCCCGCTCCTGCGCCGCGTCCCATTTCAGATAGGTGCCGTACTCGCCGAGACCGGCGTACCAGAAGCGCGTGCGCGGAAGGTAGGGAAGCAGCGCCTCGCACTGTGTGAGGTTGTGCGCGGCGATCTCCGCCGATTCGAGATGGTGGTCGTGAATGAACCCGGCCATCTCCTTCGCGCCGGAAAACGCCTCCCGCGTGTCGTCGATCCAGTAGCGGGCAGCGACACAGACGGAGATCAGAAGCGCGCCGTTCAGCAGCAGCGCGGCCGCGGAGGTAAAGCGAAGATCGGCATCGCGCGCGCCGAGCCAGAGGGCGACAAGCGTGATGACGAGCAGGAACCCGGCGTGGCGAAGTCCTCCCAGCCAGACATAGGAATAGAGAGTGAAAAGAGCAGCGGTCGCTACCCACATGACGATTAGCGCGCTCCGGGAACGCCGGATGGCAAGCGTGACTACGACGAGCACCAGGATCCCGATGGCACAGCCGGCGGCCAGCGGCAGCGTCGGCGCGAAGGCATTGCCGAGCGTCCACGGGATCGCAATGGCGTTGAAGACGTGGCGCGCGCCCTCACGCGCCGGATCGGGCGGTGTGCGCACCTGCCACCAGGCCACGAGCGCACCGATGGCAATGATCGCGCTCGGACGGATGGCACGCTCGGCAAGGAGCGCTACCGCAAACGCTCCTGCCACCACAAATCCCTGCGCGTTCGTGTTGCACAGAAGCGCGAGAACGATCGCCAGCCCGATCGGCCGCTCCGCCCGGCGCGGCCAGAGCGCCGCCGCCGCGAAGATCAGCAGGATTGCAAGCGCGTAGCTGCGGACGATGATCGAGTACTCGTAGGCGGAAAAGTATGAGAAGGTGGCCAGCACCTTCGTGAGGCGCGAGAGCGGCGCGTACGCTACAACGATCGCGATCGCCCCAACGGCCACGCCGAGGTGCAGCCACTGCTGGCTGGCGTACGGCAACCCCGCTCGCGCCAGCGGAGCGATGAATCCATACCAAAGCAGAGGCGTGCCGGCGTGCCGCGACCAGTCGAAGAGGTGCGTGAAATCGATGTCCCGGACGACCAGCCAGGCATCGGCCTCGTCACGCCACGGTTCGTGATGAACTGCAACGAACGCGGTGATCGCGGCGAAGAGCGCCACGACGCCGGCGACGAACCATCGCGGCGTCGCCGACGCCGTCGTCAGCCGCCGCGGATCCCACTCGCGCATCAGGCGTCGCGATGAACGGTATCGATCGAGAAGGCCGGCAGGCACACGGCGAGGTACTCCGCCCCCTCGCCTCCCGGCGTCGAGTACTGCACCCACTCCCCTTTGTGGGTGATGACCGCCTCGCCAGCTCCGACGTCGATGACACCATCTCGCGTGGTGACCCGCAGCGACCCGTTCAGCACGACGGTGTACTCGTCGAACTCCGGTGTCTGTCCCGGCTCGACCCAACCCCCGGGACTCCTCATCCGCGCCACGCTCACGCCGCCGGTCTTCGAGTTGACTCGCCCGATGAACTCCTCGATCCGCTTCGGCTTGTTCCCGGCTGCTTCGATGACGGAGGGTTGCTTGATGTGCGTCGGCATGGGGGGAGTTTAACGCGGACGCAATTTGCAACAACTATGCGTTCCGCTTCGCACCCATTTGACGGCGTGCCTCTCCAAATCTTACCCGCTTGAGCCATGGGCACTTGAACAGGCTCCGCGACCTCATGCACGTGAGCCATGGACACGTGAACGTGCTCCCCGACCCCATTCATGTTAGCCATGGCCACGTGAATGGGCTCCGCAACCTCACTCACGTTAGCCATGGCCACGTGAACGAGCTTCGTGACCTCGTTCACACCACCCCGCCTCCAGCAATTCCGGGGACCTGCTATGAGAGCCTCTCGATCAACTTACCCCACGCACCCGACGGCTCCGTCATCTCGCGCCGCGTCCCGTCTATCGTGATCACGTAGGTAAACGCATCCGGCATCGGATCCAACGAGGCCGGTGACTTGAGCGCGGCCGCGGCCAGCCGCTCGATCTCCGCGGCCTCGGCGGGGGGGAGCGTGGCGGTGTCGACCTCGCGGTGAAGCCTGATGTTGGCGAAGCCGCCGCTGCGGTCCATGGTGATGTGCATCGTCACTTCGAGGCGCGGCGGCGGCGCGGCGGACGGCGGTGATCGAGCAGCGGAAGCTCGGCTGCCGCCATGGGAGGCTGAAAGGGGGGATCGGCGGCGATCACCAGTTTTGGACTGGCATCCGTAGTGCCAGCCACAGTAGCCGGATCGGTACCGGACTCCTTACCAGCCTCAACGTGCGTGCGCCGGCTCAAGATGACCTCCTGTCGTGTGTATAACGACAAGGTAATGCCACCGGACGGCGCAGGCAACCTACTTCCTTAAAATGTCCTCGATGGCTGCCAGCGCGCGCGGGTCGTTCTTCTGCCCCAGCCAGAAGGCGGCCTTCTTGCGAACGCCGGGATCGCGGTGGGTCTTCATCAACTCGGCGAGCATGGGGACGGACTGGTCGTTCGGAAGTTGCGAGATGGCGAAGACGGCCTTCTCGCGCACGCCTTGATCCGGATCGTCGTCGATCGCTTCGCGCACCGCGCCCGCGGCCTTCTTCCCCGCTTTCTGCGACAACCAGAAGAGGGCCTGGCCGCGGACGTGCGCCGTCGGATCGTTTCTCGCCAGCTTGATCAGCTCATCGGTCGCTTCCGGCTCCTGCGACTGCGAGAGCGCGAAGACCGCCTTCTCGCGCAAGTGCGGCGACGACGATTGCGAGCGGGCTACGGCCAGGACATCCTCGAATCCGCGGCGTCCGCGCGTCTGACCAAGCCAGAAGGCGGCGTGGCCACGCGACTCGTCCGAGGCGTCGGTTGACTTCAGCATCCGCTCCAGCTCCGTCGTCGCGGAGGCGTCGGCATGCAGGGCAAGCGCGGACATGACGTAGTCGGAATGATGGCCGGGAGCGGCGATGAGCGAGGCCAGCAAGGCGACGCTCCTGCGCGGGTCGACACCGTCGATCCACGTCACCGCCGCGCCGTTCGCGTCGAGGACGCACTCCATCGAGTAGCTGCGGACCTTGGCGATTTCCCCGTTTTCGACGCGATAGATGACGGCGAACATCCCGTTGGCCGGATGAAGCTGTTCGTGGTCGTCGTTCGTGAAGGAGCTCCCGTCGCGATCGAGGCCGCACATCCCGCCAGAGCGGAACTCGCCGTAGCTCTCGAAGCAGCACATGACCCGCTCCCCCTCCACCTCGGGGACGGCGTATCCGATGTACTTCGTCCGCGCGCCGCGAATCTGCGCGCCCAGGTCGGAGGACACAGCGGCGGAGGTCACCGTGCCGTGGATGATGCGCGGCTGCTGCGCGAGCGCGGTGGCGGCGATGAGAGCGAGAACGGTGGCGAAGGCGAGCTTTCTCATGCTCGCTTAGACCGCGGAATGGTCGAGCGGTTAGCTACGTCACCGGATAAATCGGATCGTTGAGAGGTCCCTTGGCCAGAGCATCCAGCCGGGCGGCATGCGGCTTCAACGGCGTGGGACGGTAATCGATGTCGCGCCAGCGCTCGAGGATCGACCGGTGGAAATACTCGGTCTTGAACTTCGTGGCACCAACCGTTCGATCCGCGCCGCTGAAGGTATAGACGATCGACTTCGAGTTGTGAACGTTTTGTTTGTAGTCCGGGCTTGTCGGGAGTGCGCTGACCACCTTTTCGTCGAACTCCAGCCCGGCCGTCTTCGCCGATGCCATCATCCAGTCGTAGGCGATGTCGGAGAGTCCGTGCTCGGGATACCCGCCACCGACGTCGCTGTGGGCGCCGGCGAACCAGACCTGCTGCACCATCTGTCCCGGATCGGGCTGGCTTTCCCAAAGCGTGGGCAGGAATGGATGGCGATGCTCGTCGATGGCGAGGGCGTGGAACGCGAATTTCACGGCACGGCTCAGGCTCGTGTCGAGAAACTGGAACTCCTTCTGATTCCAGGCACCAAAGGCCCGAAGCGGGATGCCGAGGGCACCGACTGTGTCCCAGACACCGACGCACTGGATGGGCGTGTCCGGCTCGATCGCGTAGGCGTTCTTGAACGTGACCGCGGCCGGATTGTCGGACTTGACGCCGCTTCGGTAGAGGATCTTCGCATCGGGGTATTGCCTGACGGCGTCGCGGCGGAGAATGCCACACCGGCGGATCATGCCGGCGATGCTGCGCGCCGTGTACGCGCCGCGGCTGAATCCGAAGAGATAGATGGAGTCGCCTGGCTCGTAGTTGGCGACGAGAAAGCGGTAGGCGTCGTTGATGTTTCCTTCCAAGCCGTCACCGAACGCACCGCCGCCGATGCGGTCGGCGAGGTTGCCGGTTCCCACACCCTGATCGTAGTAGACGATCTGCAGTGAGCCGTCAGCCTTCTTCTTTGCCACGCGGCAGGCGAGCTTGAGCACGTTCGTGACGCACAGCTCTTCCGTCGCCTTCCCGTTCACTTCGACCTTCTTCTTCTCCTGATCGGCGCTGTTCCAGGTTCCATCGCAGCAGAGGATGATGCTGGACATGATTGATCTCCTGTTTTGTGGATGTTAATCCAGGAGCCAGCATGCTCGCTTAAACTGCCGGAGGACGAGTAGGTTAGGTTGAGCGTTCCGACAGCCGATGTACATCTACCATGACACTGAGGTCCGGCGCGAACGGGAGCGGAAGGGACATGATCACTGCGCCTCCAAGGGGCCGATTTTCGACCTGGCCACTCTCGTAAACACCAGAGGCGAAGCGGTTCACCCTACACGCCCTGGAGTACTGCTCGACAATTCGGCAGGCCCAAAGATCATCTACGCGGTCAGCACGGCGTTGGTGGTCCACATCGCCTTCGATGGCGTTCGAGGCGCGGCTGATGCTGTGAAGCATGAAACTCTCTTTCACAACGCGAATGTCGCAGCCGCGGGAGAGGTTTCCTTCACCATGGGACGAGTTTCAAGTATCAACGATCACTCCGGCAGTTACGGAACGTTTGGCAAGCTTGCGTCGGACCCGGCGTTCGCGAGAGCGGTTCGACTTGGGTTTTCGCGTACTCTCGTTTTGATGGATGGGTCCGTAGCGGAGAAAATCCGCTTGAAGAGGCGGTGGATGAGATGACGAAGTCACAGATCGAACTGCTGATGACGCGGGACGTAGACGACGTCTCCGAGGTAGCGGTAAACCATCCGCCGAAGCAGCTGAACGTAACTCTGAAGAACGCCGCCGCCTTGCTCGCGCGCGAGGAACGGCAGAGCGACATCGAGGAGCGTCTCTTCGTCTTCAAGCTGCTTAGATTTGTACAGGCTGCGCTCGCTGGTGAACGCACGCGCGTGACTGCCGAGGTGGCGCGCGCAGTCGTCGCGTCAGTGCAATTGGTAGTGAAGCGAAATATGGCCGCCGACCTGAACAGGGCAGCTCGCGATGTCCTTTCGTTGCTCACGGCCAAAGTATCGACGCGGGAGGTGCTGATGCTCGCCTTGCATCAACGCGTCCCGTCTGGCGAACCCTTCAGGCAGCTCAAGAAAGTTACACTTGCAAGGCAAGCACAATCAGCGAAGTCCGAGGCGACGCAAACGAAGGGTGCACCAAAACCGAAGGGGCTTCCCCGATGAACGGTCCGCCCCGCTGATATACTCTGTCTCCTGATGCGGCGAACAACGACGATCACCACCCGAACGCCCGAGGGTGGCACACCCTGTCGATGATGGTCCGCCTGTAATCAAGACAAATCCGACAGGGCCGAGCAATCGGCCCTTTTCATTTTCGAGGCAAACATGCACGTACAACTCCCCGATGGCTCTCAACGCGAAATTCCCGACGGCTCCACCGTGGCTGACGTCGCCGCATCGATCGGCAAGGGCCTGGCCAAAGCCGCCATCGCCGGCAAGGTGAACGGCAAGGTCGTCGACGTCTACACCCCTGTCCCCGACAACGCCAGGATCGAGATCGTCACGCCGAAGAGCGAGGCCGGCCTCGATACCATTCGCCACTCGACCGCCCACCTCATGGCCATGGCCGTGCAGGATCTCTTCCCTGGCACGCAGGTCACCATCGGCCCGGTCATCGAGAACGGCTTCTTCTACGACTTCGGCACCGACCGGCCCTTCTCCGACGAAGACCTCCGCCGCATCGAGGAGAAGATGGCGGAGATCGTCAAGCGCGATCTGCCGGTCCGGCGCGAGGTGCTCAGCCGCGACGAGGCCATCGCCACGTTCGAAAAGCTCGGGGAGAAGTACAAGGTGGAGATCATCAAAGGCATCCCCGGCGATGAGCCGCTCTCGGTCTACCGCCAGGGGGAGTGGTTCGATCTCTGCCGCGGCCCGCACGTCCCCTCCACCGGCCGCCTCGGCGCCTTCAAACTGACCTCCGTCGCCGGCGCCTACTGGCGCGGCGACGAGCGCAACGCCATGCTGCAGCGGATTTACGGAACCGCCTGGGCGGACAAAGACGAGCTCAACACCTACGTCAAGCGCGTGGAAGAGGCCAAGGCCCGCGACCACCGCAAGCTCGGCAGGGAGCTCGATCTCTTCATGTTCTCGCAGTTCGCGCCGTCGATGCCCTTCTTCCTGCCGAAGGGAGCGACGATCTACAACGCCCTGATCGACTTCATCCGCGACTTCTACTCCCGCGACGGCTACAGCGAGGTGATCGCGCCGATCATCTTCGATACCGAGCTGTTCAAGATCTCCGGGCACTACGACAACTACAAGGACAACATGTTCTTCTCGGAGATCGAGGAGCGGGAGTACGGCGTGAAGCCGATGAACTGCCCCGGCCACATCCAGATCTTCGCCATGGAGCGGCGCTCGTATCGCGATCTGCCGATCCGCTACGCCGAGTTCACCCGGCTGCACCGCTACGAGCGCTCGGGCGTCACCCACGGGTTGGTGCGCGTCCGGTCGTTCGCGCAGGACGACGCCCATCTCTTCGTCACTCCCGATCAGATCGAGCCCGAGATCGACCGCGAGCTGCGTCTGATCAAGGAGATCTACGACATTTTCGATTTCAAGGAAGTGCGCATCGCCCTCTCCACCCGCCCCGAGAAGCGCCTCGGATCGGACGCGCTGTGGGACAACGCCGAGACCGCGCTGGAGAGCGCCCTGAAGAAGAACGGCGTCGACTACCACATCAACCCCGGCGAAGGGGCCTTCTACGGCCCGAAGCTGGAGTTTCAGGTCACCGACGCCATCGGCCGACCCTGGCAGCTCGGGACCATCCAGCTCGACTACGCGCTGCCGGAACGCTTCCAGCTCCACTACATCGGCACCGACAACGGCGAGCACCAGCCGGTGATGATCCACCGCGCAATACTCGGCTCCCTGGAGCGGTTCATCGGCATCATCATCGAACACTTTGCCGGAGCGTTTCCGTTATGGCTGGCTCCGGTGCAGGCCTCGGTGCTGCCGTTGTCGGAGAAGTTCCTCGACTACGGGCGCGAGACGGCGGCGAAGCTTCGCAAGGCCGGCTTGCGGGTCGAGACCGACGAGTCGAACGAGAAGCTCGGCGCGAAGATCCGCGACGCGCAGTTGAAGAAGATCCCGTACATGCTGGTGGTCGGCGAGAAGGAAGTTTCGGCAGGAACGGTGTCTGTCCGGAAACGGACCGGCGGCGAGCAGCTATCGATGACCGTCGACGAATTTGTCGCCGAAGCGAAGCGGGGCATCGAGGCCCGCTCGTTGACTTTGTGATGGTTTATTCGTAGATTTCGCGCTTCCGCGCAACAGATAACAGGAGGATTTCCGCATTTTCCCACCACGACGAGGATCGCGTTTCGACCGGAGACCCGCAGAACCTGAGTCCAGAATCAATGAAATGATCCGCGGCATCCCTGAGGTCCGCCTCATCGGTGCTGACGGCTCCCAGATCGGTGTCGTCCCCCTGCAGCAGGCGCAGGACATGGCCCGGGAGAAAGACCTCGACCTCGTGGAGATCTCGCCGACGGCGAACCCTCCCGTCTGCAAGGTCATGGACTACGGCAAGTACGTTTTCCAGCAGAAGAAGAAGCAGAGCGAGGCCAAGAAGAAGCAGAAAGTGATCGTGGTCAAGGAGGTGCAGTTCCGCCCCCGCATCGACGACCACGATTTCGATTTCAAGAAGAACAACATCGTCCGCTTCCTGCAGCACGGCGATAAGGTCAAAGCCTCGATCCGCTTCCGCGGACGCGAGATGACCCACATGGAGCTCGGCCGGGCCGTGCTCGATCGCCTGCTCAGCGAGATCAAGGAGTTCGGCGCTCCCGAGAATGCCAACCCCGACGTTCAGGGGAACCGCATGACGATGGTGATATCGCCGGTGAAGTAGGGAGTCGGAGAAGGGTTCTCGGTTGTCGGTTGTCGGTTGTCACACACCGACACCACGGACAACCGATAACTGACAACCGACAACTACCCACGAAGCCCCAGGAATTCACCGCTTCCGCGGTAAGTTAGGAGCCAGGCTATGCCGAAGATGAAAACGCATCGTGGAGCCGCCAAGCGGTTCAAGAAGTCGGGGACGGGCAAGATTCAGCGCAATCACGCCTTCCACTCGCACATCCTCACCAAGAAATCGCCCGGCCGCAAAGCGGAGCTGGGACGAGAGACTCAGGTGTCGAAGGCGAACGAGAAGACCGTGAGGCGGATGATTCCGTACCTGTAGCCGGCTGTCTGCCGCCGGACACCCGGCAGCCGAGAGCCACCAACCCAGAGCGAGGCGCGGTAATCACCACTCCTGACCCGCCCGCTCAAAACGAACCAAACGAGGAGACAAGATGCCGAGAGTCAAACGAGGTACCAAGAGAAAGGACCGCCGCAGCAAGATCCTGAAGCTGGCCAAGGGCTACTTCGGGATGAAGTCGCGCGGTCACCGCATCGCGAAACAGCAGGTCGAGAAGGGGCTGAACTCCGCCTTCGCCGGCCGCAAGGATCGCAAGGGTGATTTCCGGACGCTCTGGATCGCCCGCATCAACGCCGCCGCCCGCCTGAACGGGATCTCCTACTCGCAGCTCGTCGCCGGTCTGAAGGCCGCTGGTTCGCTGGTCGACCGGAAGATCCTGGCCGACATCGCCGTCCGCGATGCCGCCGCCTTCACCGCCTTCGTCGACGCCGCGAAAGCTGCCCTGAACAAGCAGCAGCTTCGCACCGCGCTCGACAAAGAGACGGCCACGAAGCGTCCCGCAGTGAAACAGGCCACCGCGTAGCCGCGAATCGAATCGATGCACACCAAACGCGGGCTACAATGCCCGCGTTTTTCTTTATGGCTGAACACGAACTCGTAGATAGACTTCATGAACTCGGTCGCGACTTCGAACGCGACTTGAAAGCGGCTGGTCTCGACCTCCGTCGAATAGAGGAGGTTCGTCTGGCGTATGTTGGGCGAAAGGGCCGCCTAACCGAAGTCTTGAAGGAAGTCCCGACTCTGCCGACGCTTTTTCTGAAAAGCGAGGTTGGCAAGCTCGCCAACGCCTACAAAACAAAGATCGAGAGCGACCTTGCCGAGAGAAGAGATTTCGCGACCGGCTGGGCAGCCCGCGCCCGCGAACGCGACAACATCATCGATGTTACCCTCCCCGCCCGCCTCCCCGACCTCGGCCACCTCCACCCCGTGACCATCGTCCGCCGCGAGATGGAGACCATCTTCGCCGAGATGGGCTACTCCCTCGATCCCGGCCCCGAGGTCGAGACCGACTGGTACAACTTCGAAGCGCTCAACTTCACCCCCGACCACCCCGCGCGCGATACGCAGGACACGTTCTTCCTCGACGTTGAGCCGTACTTACTGCGAACCCACACCTCGAACGTGCAGATCCGCTCGATGGAGAAGTACAAACCGCCGGTGAAGGTGCTCTCCTGCGGCCGCGTCTACCGCCGCGACGAGATCACCATGCGCCGCTCGCCGATGTTCCATCAGGCCGAGGGCTTCCTCGTCGACAAAGGGATCCACATCGGCCACCTCCGGGCCACGCTCGAACACTTCATCAAGCGCCTCTTCGGCGCCGACTCGAAGATGCGCATGCGCCCGAGCTTCTTCCCCTTCACCGAACCGTCCGCCGAGGTCGACATGTCCTGCGTATTCTGCAAAGGCGCCGGCTGCGGGACCTGTTCTCAAACCGGCTGGATGGAGATCCTAGGCTGCGGCATGATCCACCCCCAAGTCCTCCGCAACGTCGGCATCGACCCCGAGGAATGGAGCGGCTTCGCCTTCGGCCTCGGCCTCGACCGCTGCGCCATGATCAAGTTCGACATCCCGAATATCAGGACGCTGTTCGAGAACGATCTGAGGGTGCTGGGGCAGTTTTGAGCGGAGAGGAGATATTCGAGCGGACGTGTGGGTGACGCGTGGGCGCGAGTACGTGAACGCAGCCCAACTAGGCTAAACGAGGCCGAAGCCAATTAGTTAAGTTAGGGTAAGATCTTGCAAATATTCGGGTTAGGCGAAATCGCGCGTGTTCGCTCGTCGCCAGAAAGTGCCTCTCATGACCCAAGGTCGCGGGTTCAAATCCAGCCCCTCACAACCAATGTTCGGGCGAGTGGTTTTGTGAAGTCAAATCGAGACAAGCGCGGTTCACGCGAGGGCGCGGCTAGTCAGATTCGTAGCTAAGAAGGCACTGGCGTCGTCCGTCACTTTCTCTGTCGTGACGTCCGACACTGCCCTTGGTGCCCGAGCCAAAACCACCAAAATCTCGAGAAAAAGGGGTATTCTGCTTCGAATGACTCCCCAGTCAGCAAGCGGGAACCACGACATTTGAAGCAGGATCAAGCCAGAAGTGATGTGGCGGCAAGCTACATTCCGTTGGGCACCGTAGCTGGTCGCTCCTGCTGTATTCCAAGCCATTCATTCCTGCCTGCCGGCCTCGTCTCCGATTTCTGGGTAGGGAATTTGATCCCTGTGTCACTCCTAACTAGTGGGTAAGTTCAAAAAAGAGAGCGGGCGCAAGGGAATCAATCACAGCTGGCATGAGTATGGATAGGGTTTGAGGCACCTATGAAGAAGAAGAACTCGGGCAAGACGAACACGACCGTGCCCCAACCGGGAAGCAGCCATCGCGTCGTCGACCCAGCCGAAAGGTACTACGAACAGTCACGCAAAGACCGCGACGCGTACAAGAAGGCCGTGAGCCTCTCGAGTCGCAAGAGCTCGTGGCCTGACAACGATCTCGCCGAACGCAACCATGTTTTGGGACAAGACGGGAATCCGCAGTCGCGCTCGGCATTTGATTTCAGAACCTTCCGCGGCAAGAGTTGACCAAAACCGGCGCCGCCCCCGGCCTAATATCCTTCTGCGCCCGCGGAGGGACTCCTGACTTCGGAATATGAAGACCTCATCTGGCATCTCAAGAGGCTGCGCAAAGCGTGCGATGACGGCAGGCTCGTTTTCGTCCTTGGCTCCGGCATCAACCAGAGCTACGGACTGCCGGATTGGCGCGGGCTCCTGGAGCAGCTCATGCTCGAATGCAGTCGCGTCCGCGAGGCCACGACTGTCGCGTCGCACATCGGCACGCAAATGCAGGCCATCGTCGCCGAGCCCCTCCTGCAGGCTGCGGTTGGTCGGCAGGGGTACTCGAATCCCGAACTCTGGATAGAAGCAATCTCCAGAAGTCTCGTCGCAACGAGGGGCGCCCCCGAGGATTCGGGCAAGCCGCTCTACGACATCGCCGACCTAGTCGTACGCCAATACGAGAAGGACCGCCATCGCCATATCCCAGTGTTGACGTTCAACTACGACCGACTCATGGAGCGCGCGATCCAATCTCGGACCAGAAGCGTCAGAGATATCGCCGCGATCCACTCGATCTCGGACGAGCGCGAATACGCCGCGTCGATCTACCGGCCCGGGATGTTCGTGTATCACCTCCATGGCGACGCGACTTCCAAGACGAGTCCCATTCTTGACGCAGCTTCGTACCTCCGCGTGCTCGGTTCGCCAGGACGCCACTGGAGTTGGGACTGCCTCACTGCCACGCTCTTTCAACGCGGAACGGGTGCGATGTTCATCGGTCTTTCACTCGTGGATCCGAGCCTGCGTCTTCTTCTCACACAGTGGGCCGAAAAGGGACTTCCGCTCTCCGGTGTGTACGTCGGAGCGCCACCGCCACCGCCGCCAGTGACGCTGAAACTTGACGATCGGCTGAAGCTGGCCAAGGTTTCCCGCGATATTCTGCACCTCTTCGACGAGGTGCTTATGCAATTGTCGCTGATCCCGTATCACGTTACCGATTGGGATGAGATCCCCGATCTCCTGAAGGACATCCGAGGCGATGAATGACGACGAATAGCCTGAGAGCGCTCCAGCACCAGCTTTCCAGTCAAGCCGTGCACATCGATTTTCTCCGTCTCCGTTGTGGTTCGGAGAAAACGTTTCTACGGGGCATCCGGGCCGTTCGCGAAGCAGAGACGTCCGATCCGATCCATCCCTTCATCGCCTTCTCCGAGTGGGACGCGCTCATTGTGGTGCCCTGCTCCCAGCTGTACCCACCCACGCTCACGGATGTCTATTCAAACCCCGATGTCGCTGCAAGCGTTTCGGGCACATCCGGCTACTTCGCGTACTTGTGGAACCATGATGTCAACAAACACTGGCAGGAGACGCTCGCCGTTCTTGCGAAATCAGGTCCGACGATCCTGATGTCGCTGCGGTTCGCTGACTGGTTCCGCCAAGATGTCGGTTTGGGCGGCGAGATTCTCTTTTGCAATCGAATCACTGAAATCCTCGGGAAGGCTCCTGATGTCCGGGCCATCGTCGCTCATAGCCTCGGCTGGAATGATGTGATGCTTCTCGTCCACGCCAGGAAAGACACTGCGCAGCTCATTGGCCTGCTCAAAGACATTCGCCTCATGACCTTGGCCGACTGTATAGGCGGGCGGGAGGATCTTCGTTTTTCACAGACCCTCAACACGCAGATCTTCGCCGCAAGTTATAGTCATCTCTTGGGTGGCCTCGAAGGCTATGTTGAGAACCGCCTATCATTCGGATCGCTGTCCAGGAAGATTGACTCGGCACGTTTGCTGATTCGCGTCGCTCCACCTCATGAGCAGGACGTGCGAGCTTTCATGCAAGAGCAGACGAAGCAGATCGGCGCCGACGTCGTTGACAGCGAAATGGGTCACTACAGTCTCTCCATAGATATGTCTGATATCGTCGCGGCAAGGGGTGGCGAAGAGGTGATCCGATTCATCGCCGCGACGCGCGAGTACATCGGAGGCCTCGGCGATCACCGCCCTGACAGCTACGCTGAGACGACGTCAATCTTTCGCTTCGTTGAGAAGGGTCTGGACACGCGCACAACCTTTCATCCGGCAGCGCCGGACGTGAAGAAGGATATCAAGAGCGTCGAGAAGCTGTTGCAAACGGTACCCCATCTCATGCGGGAGCGCGGCGCGTCATCGATGACCAGCCATCGTTTTATTTCCGCTTTGACGACGTTGCTCGACCATCTGTTCGATCCAGTGCGCAGCTCTGTCGTTCGCCATCTCAGTCGCTTCGCCGCGACGATTCCGAACCGCATTCGGGAGCTCAACCTCGATGGGATCGATGATCTTTGTCATGTGCTCGAGTACGCGATCGGCCAAGCCATCGATGGCATCGGGCAATTCCAACATGACGCAAACGCCCTTGGGCTTTCAGGCCGCGGCGGATATAGCCGCCTCATCGTGGCGGTGGATTGGTACATCAGATCGGCGCTTATCGGTCTAGGCATGTACACCGAATTGCCGCTCATCACGTTCGGACTGCGAACAGGAAATGCCGGTAGCACTGGCCGCTATCAGATCGATATCCCTTTCAACGTACTGTTCGTGCCGAGCCGGTGGCAGATCATTCTCCACGAGATCGGCCACCTGGCTTGGATTCACGCGTTCGGCTGGATGATGGAGAGTCTGGCTATTTATAGCGCTATGGAGAAAGAGATCCCGATCGAGATCAGGCGGCAGATTCGGAAGGGTACGAAATTACGTGACGCGCTTCGCAAAAACCCGAAGGAGCAGGTTCAGGTGGAGTTTCTTCGGGTGCGCGAGCTAGTCCGGGAACTCTTCCCGAGCTATCTGATGTTCGCGCTACCCTGCGCGGGAAACATCGAAGAGTACGATGAGTTCGCACTGCGGCCGATGGTCATGGCCAGTCATTCGTCTTCGCTAAGCCGGGATTTGCTTCTACGCGTGGTGACGCACTGCCTTCTCGAGATCATGCAAGACGCCCTCGACAAGAATACTCAGGCTCGAACCGCGCGCCGCGCCGCTGACCTAGCGGCCGCTGCTCTGGAGAGTGACCCTGTAAAACGCGAAGCCGCCGAAAATGCTGCCGCGGAAAACGCAGCCGCAGAACGTGCCGCGACCTGGTGGCGGATCTGGAAGGATCTGATGAACGAATCGGAGAAAGCCGCGGTCGCACGTGTCGACGACGCTGCAGCATCGATTCACGACACGCTCCTGCGCATCGATAGGGAAAGTCGCGTTCTCGATACCCGACGCCAGTTGCGCCGCGAGAGCGATTCGCGCCGCTCCGCCAGGCTCAAGCCGAACCTCGCGGCGACGATGCACATCCTCCATTCGGATACGTTCAAGCACGCAGTACGCGAGGCGCTACACTCCGTGATCATGGTGCTAACGCTGCGCGGGAAGCTTTTTCAGAAGACTGATCCAGAGCACATCGGGCCGCGGCAGTTCGGCATGCTACTCGACAAAATTGACGCAGCACGTCACGTCGAGACAGATGCAGATTACGATCTTTGGCTAGGACGACCGTTTGCTGAGTGGTTGAGTGCTGGGGAGGTTCTCACACGCCATCGCGAAGCGTTTGACTGGTCTCGCCTTCTGCTTGGGTCTCGCGAGCAACTGCTGCAAGGAGACCGCAGTGCATTCATGCGTGCTCAGCTATCAGTACTCCTGTCGATGTGGCACGACGCGACCACCGAAGATCATCGCGGCTATGAAGAGCTCGACGACATCCTTTTAAAGCTCGGGGTTGCTCGGACGATGGAGCCAACAGTAGTTCCTCCAAGACGAAAAGCAGCGTCCAGGCGGCCTAGGCGCTCAAAGGTATCGTCCTGAACTGGGACCTGAAATCCCGGCCCCGAGGTCGAGACCAACTGGTACAACTTCGAAGCGCTCAACTTCACCCCCGACCATCCGGCCCGAATATGCAGGACACCTTCTTTCTGGATGTCGAGCCGTATCTACTCTCACCCACACTTCGAACGTGCAGATCCGTTCGATGGAGAAGTATAAGCCGCCGGTGAAGTTGCTCTCCCGCGGCCGCGTCTACTGCCGCGACCCCGAGGAGTGGAGCGGCTTCGCCCTCGGCCTGGGTCTGGACCGCTGCGCCATGATCAATTTCGACATCGCGAATATCCGGACGTTGTTTGAGAATGATCTGGGGGTGCTGCAGCAGTCTGAGATATCGCAACGACAGCGTCGAACCATCGAACCTTAGCCGTCGCTTATGGTCGTTACGACAATGGCAAGCCTGCCGTCCGGTTGTACGATGACCTCGTAGCTCTCAATCCAGCGCTCCTCGGACGGAAAGAGGCTCACCTTTCTCTCAACGAGATCGGTGAGCCAGCAATCGGTAAGCGGAATCCCGCGGATGACCGCGGCCCGAACAGCCTCTCGGATCAAGTCGTCACGATCCTGCGCGGGGACGAGGGACAGATTCCACGCGATCGCACCCAATGCCACCAACGCTTCGTAGCTACTCCTTGTTTCGCCGTCTACCGCGTGTGGTGCGATGAGCTGAGCCAGGCGCGTTGAAGCCTTCCTGGCATCGGGCTCAAAATTGATCGTGCCTGACCGGTGGTGTTTCTTGCGAGAGGCCTTGCCCACGAGCAACTCTCCGACTTCGTCCGGCTAACGGGCCCAAGCTCCACGGATTGGAGCCGCGCGCGAAAAATGATAACGCACTCGCGAAGCAGCGTCGCACGGCTCTAAGTCCGGTGCGGCGAAGAGTTGGGACTGGCTCGTCGTTCGTTTGGGTCACGTCTGGAAAATCAACTTCCGGATCGTCAACCGGACTGGGTCACGATCGTCAGCCGATCATTCGGCAGGCGGTAGTTGAACGGCCGGAACCCTACGCCACTGCCAGGTGTGGAACTTGATCATCCGCCCACCGCCCACCATCGCTTCACGCCGCATTAGCTCATCGATCGGGAGGCCGGCGGCTCTCGCCGTGATCATCGATAGCAGGGTGGAGCCGACGTTGCCGCAGTTGTAAGTTCCCCTGGCGGCGTCGCTAGCGTTGCGGCTGATATGCCGCAGGCGTGACACCAACGCCGGCCACGGAAGGAACGGCGACGGCCAAGACTTGTAAGTCGGTGGACTTCGCGAGTCCATTACTGGACTCCACGAGGCCATCAATGGACTCCGCGTGGCCATGAATGGGCTCCACGAGGCCATGAATGGACTCTGCGAGGCCATGAATGGACTCCACGAGGCCATGAATGGACTCCGCGTGGCCATGAATGGACTCCACGAGGCCATGAATGGGACCACGCGAGGCCATGAATGGGCTTTACGAGGCCATGAATGGACTCCACGAGGCCATGAATGGGACTCCGCGAGGCCATGAATGGGCTTCACGAGGCCATGAATGGGTGATCGCGAAACCGCGGAGGTCATCGACAGTCAAAAGCTGCTGGCCACGGACACCGCCGTTCGCTACGGGGTGGGCGGCTGCAATCTCCTCGTCGATTACCTCGGCTTAGCTGAAGCTGCCCCTTGTGAGGACTATGATTCCACCATGGCTCGTGCAGCGAAACGCGCGGCGACATAATGCCCGAGGTCCCTGACGAAGCGTGGTGTGACATCGCTCCCGACTGGGTGTGCGAGGTCGTCTCTCCCTCCACGCGGCGTCTCGATCGCGTGCGAAAGATGCCGAAGTACGCCGGACAAGGCGTTTCGCATCTCTGGCTCGTCGATCCCGGCGTTCGAACGCTGGAGGTTTACCGTCTCGAACAGCGGCGGTGGTCTCTGATTGCGACTCATGGCGACGATGATGTCTCCCTAATCCGCGCCGAGCCGTTTGATGCGATCGAAATCGATCTCCGGCTGCTCTGGGGACTCGCCGCTCCGTCTCAAAAGCTCAATCGATCAAAACGATCGCAAAGTCCGCCGCCGCGGCCGAGTTGACCGAACCGGCCGGCCTCAGCGGGCCGGCGCTGGCGGCGGTGCGGCGCTGACGCGCGGAGGAGGCTTCGATCCCGGCCGGGCGAGCGCGTACATCTCCCAGGCGATGGCCTTGTACAGGCCCCAGCGGTCGTCGCCCACGGGGTAGAGGTCGAAATGGCCGCGCCCTTCGAGGTAGCGGAAGTCGGTCCTGGCCCCGAGCTCCTTCATCGTCGCTTCCAGCCGGTGCGCCGCACCGTCGAGATGGAAGTTGTCGGCCGTGCCCACGGTCAGGTGGATCTTGCCGTCGAGATCACGCCTGAGCTCCGGCCAGTGGCGGCGGAGGCGCTCGGCCACGTCGTAGTGCTCCTTCCAATAGGCGATCACGACCGGGTCTACCGTGCCGGTCGTGCGGTCGAACATATGGACCGGGAGCCCGTCTTCGCCGCGTGGGGAGAAGACCCACTCGAACGAGGCCCACTGGCCGCCATACGGCCCGAGAACGACTTCCCGGCGCGTGTAGTCCTCAACAGAGACCAGCATTTCGCCCTTGTCGCGCGCCAGCGGGCAAGGCGTCCCATCAGGCTTGCGGTAGGCGTTGGCGCCGGAGGCGTAGAGGTCGATGCCCAAAAAGTCGTGGAAGTCGCTGGGGTCCGGCGAGGTCGGCCAGGCGCCGCCGAACAGCTTGGGATAGTTCACCTGCAGCCACAGCACCGCCCAGCCGCCGGAGGAGTGTCCGGTCAGCAGGCGACCCGAAGGCTTGGCGTCCATGCGGTATCGGCGTTCCAGGTCGGGGATCAGCTCGGCCGTCAGCGCCTGGCCCCACGGCCCGTCATTGACGCTGTCGACAAACTCGCTCGTGCCGGTGGGGCTTGACTGATCGAGCCCCACCCAGATCATCGGCGGCGCCTTGCCCGTCTTCATCTCATCCCACCGGGCCACGGCGATGTCGTGGAGGGAGCGCAACGAGCCGCCGAAGCCCTGGGTGTAGTAGACCGTCGGATAGCGCTGGCCAGGATGGGCCGCATAGTCCGGCGGGGTCACCACCCAGCCGCGCAGGGCGGCCGGCCGGCCCCAGAAGCGGCTGAGCGCCGGGCTGGTGAAGTCGATTGGGTGGATGTCGGCCTTGGCCGCCGCATAGGCCTCCCTCATCGCCGCCGGCACGTTGGACAGGGGCTGGAGGGGATCGGATTCAGGGACGACGGTCGCAAGCGTCAGGAGCTGGGCTGCGTCGCCGGGCAGGTCCATCTCCACCACCCCGCTCACGAGATCGCCAGGGCCGCGTCCCGTGTAGTTGTAGCTGTGATCGCGATCGAGCACCGCCTGCACGGCGTAGTGGCCGGGCTTGATCTGCGAGAAGGGTGTGGGGAAGGCCGTGACGTCGGCGTCGAGCTCGACCGTGGCGCCGGGCTCGAGGCGCGCCACCTCCTGAGCGGCGATGGCAGTCGCGTGGGTATCGATCTGGTCCATGTTGACCGTCGCGACGGGCCTCTTGTCGGTGGGTCCGAGCAGCTTGGCGAAGACCAGCAGCCGGCCAGCGACCGGCGTCGCTGAGGCTTGGCCCAAGCTCACATGAAACACCGCTGGCGCGGGCAGGGCCGACATGCTGAAGACGGTCGACGCCAGGGCCAGCAGGTTGCGCGCGCGCCGCCAAGGATGAGCACCGGTCGAACGGACTGCGAGCTTCATGATCTTCCTCCAGAATCTCCCGGTCGCACCACTGGCATGGTGGAGCCCCCGCACTCGCGGTATCCATAATATATTGGAGCGAACGGATCAGTTGTCCGGCCGGTGTCAGGGAGAAAAACACGCCTTCGCCAACGCCGGAGCCATACGCTGAAGGACGAGGAGATAAGTCATGACTCGGATTCACCGCCTTCTTTTCACTGCCGCACTACTACTGCTCGCTGCTTCCGCGTTCGCGGAGCAGTTGGACGTGAACACGATTCTCGCGAGACAGAAAGCAGGAGCCTCGGCCGATGCGCTCCTTGCGGCCGTCAACGACCCCGCGAACACGCTCGCAATCAAAGCCGACGACGTCACCTTGCTGAGGAGCGGCGGAGTCCCGGAGACGGTGATCGCCGCGATCCAGCAGAGGATCGCAAACCAGTCCGCTGCAGCGCCAGCGCCCGCAACCGCTCAGGTTGCTCCAGACGATGCGCGTCTCATGGACGTCGTAAGGATCGCCAAGTCGGGGATCTCCGAGTCGCTCATCGCGGAGCAGATCAAGCAGTCCGGCGTCTCCTATAAGCTCTCGATGAACGATCTCCTCTACCTCAAGCAGAATAGCGTGCAGGACTCGGTCATCTCCGCTCTCTTGGCCACGAAGGAGCAGGCAGCGAAGAAGGCTGCCGCGGGTCCCGAGGAGACCGCATTCAACGAACTGCTCCTGGTTCACGGCTGGGGGCCGCTGCGGCGGGAACGGCCCGGCCGCCTCCTCCTGAAAGGTGAGACGTTTTCCTGGATCGACGGAACGGATCCGAAGGAGAACTTCGAGTTCCAGACCCAGGGTCTCGAAAAGGTCTGGTACACATGTCAGTCCCAGACGGCCGGAGAGGTCTGCTACCAGATCAACTTCCAGATCGTAAAGGGGCCGCGCTACTCGTTCGCGGACGTGAGCCGCGCCACCGGCTCGAACGCCACCGTGAAGGCGGTCATGGAAACGCTTCGCAAGAACTTTCCACGTGCCCCCTTCGGCGCATCGGACCACTGAGCCGGCGCTACAGACTGGAACTGGCCAGCCGCTTCAATACGGCAGCCGCCAGGCGTCGTGACGCCTCCAGCTTCTGATCAAGAGGCGCGGAACCGCCAACGCTGATGCGCACGATCGTCCCATGGTGCAGGACGTAGAGCGCACTGGTCATTGGCGTGCCCGACCACACCGCATCGTCGCCCAAGCCGGCCACCCGCACGGCATTGCCGTGGTGGTCCTCCTCGTCGCCCTCTTTCCTGGCGTGTTGCTCGTCATCATCATCCTTCAAAGAGGCCGCGCGATGCGCATTCCAGTATTCGAGAACGGCCGATCGGCCGGTGGCAGTGCTGGGGCGCGTGAGAGTGACGCTCACTGACTTTTCGAATGACGGCAGCCGGTAGAAACATTGCGAGACCGAGAGTGAGCCTTGCGTCTTCGCCGACAGCTTTGCTTCGGCAAACTCCTGGCCCTGCGCCGCGGCGATGTCCGTCTTCGTCAGGACGTTGCAGGCGGTCGGGGGCGGCGCCGCGAATGCCGGCGCGGCAAGGCTGAGTAGGGCAGCGCCGAGTAAGAGTTGGTTTTTCATGATGTCGTGCTCAAGAGGATGCGGGCTCCCCACGTCGACGTGGAGAGCCCGCGGTGCTACGTGCCCACTACTTGACCGTCACGGTCGCCGTACCAGCCGGCGAAGCGCAGCCTTGCGTCGTGATCTCGGTGACCGAAAGGCCTGTCTGACCCTTCGTCCCCGAGGTGAAGGTGATCTTGTTTGTACCGGCGCCCGCGGTGATCGTGCCGTTGGTGATCGCCCATGAATAGCGGATACCCGCCTGAGAGGTCACTGATGCCGTCAAGCCGCTCTGGAGCTGCTTCGCCGTTGTCGGCGCGGTGATCGTCGGCTTGGCCGGGTTGGCACCGACCGAGACCTGCGCCTGTGCCACGTTCTTGCTCGTGGCTCCTCGGGAGCACGTCGCGGTCAGCGAAGCCACATAGTTTCCGTTGCTCGTGTAGGTATGCGTGGCCGTTGGCCCGGACTGGCTCACCGGAGCCGATCCGTCGCCGAAGTTGAACGTGTAGGACGTAAGCGGATCGCCCGCCGCATCGAACGATTGCGAGCCGTCGAAGTTGACTGTCAGCGGCTGGCAGCCGACATTCGGCTGCGCTTGGATGACCGCGAACACAGGTCCGTCGGGACGGCAGAAACCGTTGCCGTGGAGTGTATAGGTGCCCGCGTTCGTGCTATCGACGTTCTCGAGCAGCCCTCCTCCGATTCCAGCCGGCTGCGTGCCGATGAGCAACGTGGTCTTCGCAAACATGGCGTTCAACGGGCTGCCGGCGCCCAGGTTGACCGTGAACGGAAGATCGCTGGAGCCGATGGCCGGCGCGAACTGAATCGGCTTCGATGTATCGAGAATGATGATGATCGAGCTCGTATTGAAGTTGAACGTGCCGGTCACTCCGACCGAGCCTTCGCCCGCCTCCGTCGTCCCGCTCAGGTAGCCATAACCGAACTTCCCGTTCGGCGCCGTGGGGTCATTCGTATCGGCCTCAACGAACATGGTGTGAAGAACGCCCGTGGTGTCCTGGACGTTGAAGTGCACCGCCCATTCCGAGTTCGGCTGCAGTTGCGGAAGCTGCGAGAGATTCGCGACTTGAATGGTGAAGACTACCGATGACGTGCTCACCGGCGACGGATACGGTTCGGCCACATCCACTTCCGTGATATCCAGAGCGGCGTTTGCCGGCGCGTCGGCCTGGTTGCCGGCGGGGCTGGTGCCGATGGTGACGCCGGGGAGATTGCAGGGACTCTGATTCGACGTGACCGTCAGGGTCGACGCTGCTTCGGAGCAGTGACCACTCGTTCCGGCGCTGTTGGTCGCGGTGACGTAGTAGTAATAGGTCGTTTTTGCCGTGACCGCGGTGTCGACAAAGGCCGTTCGGGATTCATCGACGGCCGCGTAGAGCACTTCATTGCCTGATGACGTGCCGCGATAGATGTTGTACCGCGTGATGGCCGCGCCGCCATTGTCCGGTGCCTCCCAACTCAAGGTGATGTGGCCGGTGACTGCGTCGGCGTTGGCTCCATCGACTTTCGGAGTGGCTGGCGGACCGACGAGCGGCGGGTCGTAGGCGGCGAACATGCGCAGTCCGCCGGACTGCCGTGCGATGACGGCCTTCGAGGCCTCCGATTCGGCGTACGGAGGTCCGTGCAGCGTGGCTGTCGCCGCGGTGCAGTTCGCCGAGGTCAGACATCCTTTGGCGAATGCCACTTCCAGGCGGCCCTGACTGTCGATCCTCATGTCGTTGAAGTCGAGGAGATTGCGGCAGGGATTGCTGCCTCCTGAAGTCCAGATGCAGCCGAGCTGCACCGGATCGTTCGGGGTCACATCGAGGGTCGTCCATGTCTTGCCCATGTCGAAGGAACTGGCGATGTAGAGATGCCACACGCCCGGGAAGCTGGCGCTCTGGGGATTGCCGGCCACCGTGGTGCCGACGAAACCGACCGCGGCGCGGCCGGCATCGCCTGCCGTAGAGATCACGAAGTCGGCATTCTGGATGTTGAACGTCGCGCCGACGTCAAACGGCGTGCTCCATGTGGTGCCGTGATTGGTCGAGACGGAGACATAGGGATGGTTGGTTTTTCCGTCCAGCCAGATCAGGTAGACGTTGTTCGCGGCGTCGATGGCCACGGAAGGATCGAGGTTCTGCGAGTCGGTCGCGTTGGGAACCGCCGAGAAGCTCCAGGTCACGCCGTTGTCCTGGGTGAAGGCTACGCCGGGACCGGCTGAGCAGGACCCCGAGGGAACGTAGGCGGTACCATCCGGTCCGACCTTCACATGACCGTGAATGCTGCCGTTCGCGGCACACTCGGGGGTCTGGTAGATCGGCACGCCCGGTCCGAAGGTCTGGCCGCCATCCAGGCTGACCGAACACTGCGCCTCGGGCGCGATGTCCTGACCGCAGTAATAGATCGCGTTCGAGTAGGCCACTCCCGGATTCGCTGGCGAGGATGCGTATGCGCCGCCGCCGAGCGTCTCGTGATCCGGCCCTCCCGGGATGCCTCCACCCTGAGCCGGAGTCCAGGAGCCGCCGTCATTATCCGAATAGGCCATGAAGCTGTTGCCCTCGCCGCCGATCAGGTCGACGGAGAAGACACGCCCCGTCGTCGAATCGACGAAGCCGATCGGATCGGAGAGGACGAACTGCTGCACCAGGGGGGTCGAAACGTCGTCCCACTTCTGCCCGGCCGGGGACGAGCAATCGTCGAAGCTGACCCGCAAGGTGTTGGGACCCGACTGGAAGAAGCTGACCCCTCCCTGATTCACGCTATCGTGTTTCAGCGTCGGATCCTTGGCCATCCAGTCGATGCCGATGGAGGGCTCGCCGGCGTTCTCACCCAGACCGGAAGGCGACATGTACGTCTGGAAGCGTGCCGCGCCTGGGTTCGGTGGCGGAGGGTTGAACGCCGGCTTGGGTACCAGTTGTACCGTGGCCGTATAGCTGAATCCCTGAGGGTTGAACGGGACCACCTGGACTGTGTACTGCGTCCCGTCGGGAGGAATGGCCAACGTCGTCATGCGTGGCGAGGCATTCCCGGAGAACGCGGAAGCGATGACGTTGCCGCCGGAGTCGTAGACGTAGAGATCGAATTCCGATTGATCGATCGGATTGTTCGCATCCGGCCAGGTCATCGTGAACTGGATGTTGTTCGTGGCCGCCAGCGTCGAAGCGGCCGTCACCAGCGTAAAGAAGTCACACTGATGGGTGCTGAGCGGAGCCCCCGGCACAGTTGGCGTGCTCGTGCAGGTGGGCGTGGTAGGCACGGAGACGGCCAGGTTCAGAATGCTGGTCTGGGCTGAGGGGTTGGGGACGATGAATGGGCCATCGGAGAAGGTCACTTTCGGATTGGCAACCGAGAGGGTCCCGCTGCCGACGCTCGTTCCGTAGGGAGGCGATCCGAGGGTCTGACCGGCGGCGATGGCCGGCAGAAGCAACCACGACGCGATGACCAACGACAGCGGAACCAGTTTCTGCCACGACCTCATAACCTTCTCCTTCGTCAGCCTTAAAATGACCCCTGTTGGTAGTGGTACTACCCATTAACGGCAGTGACGTAGCCGAAAAGCAAACACAATGCCAGTGCCGCTAGGCCATATCTGGTCGTGATGCTTCCTGATGCCGGCATGATGCCTTGACGAAGTAACGGTACAGACCCTACGATACAGAAGTGACTGCTCTTGATCACGACAGTACCCAGACATCACGGCAGAGGCTGATGGCAGCCGCCAAAACGCTCTTTGCGCAGCACGGTTTCGAGCGGACTTCCACCGCCTCGATCGCTCGCGAAGCGGGGACTTCCGAGTCGCAACTGGTGCGCTACTACCACACCAAGACGGGCCTGCTGGAGGCGATTTTCAACGCCTGCTGGCAGACGCTCACGCCCGAGATCCAGCAGGTGGTCATGGGGGCCACGGATGCACGCGAGGCTCTGGCGGGCGTGCTGGAAACGGTCACGGACGGCTTCGGCCGCGATCCCGATCTGGCCTTCCTTCTTCTCTTCGAAGGACGACGCGTGCGAGGCGAGTCCTCGGAGATCGTCCTGTCGCAGGGGTTCATCGAATTCGCGAACCTGATCCGCCTGCTGATTCAGAGGGGCAAGAAAGACGGCACGTTCCGCGTGGAGTTGAGCGACGAAGCGATGGCCTCAGCCATCCTCGGCGCCACCGAAGGAATGATCCGCGACCGCGTCATGGCCCAGCGTGCAGGCAAAGCCGATCCCTTTTCGCTCGCCGAGATCCGCTCCATTTTCCTGGCATTTCTCACGGGACTGCACCAGCCAGGGGATGCACCACCCTCCCTCGGCGC
The DNA here is from genome assembly GCA_035569395.1 of Thermoanaerobaculia bacterium. GTDB lineage: Bacteria > Acidobacteriota > Thermoanaerobaculia > Gp7-AA8 > Gp7-AA8 > JADGNZ01. Next base: position 60,266 of record DATMNC010000039.1, read on the forward strand.
AGCAGCGTCGGAGTGAGGAGCAGCAGATCCTATTCGCGATGGACGCCCGATCATCTGCATTGCAGCAGAGGCAACCCAGGGCGATCGTTGCGACTACACGATCCTCCGCTTGCCTCCGGTGGCAGGGTTCCAGGAGACGATGTGGTTCTTCTGATCGCTGAATTCGCCGTAGAAAACGTCGCGCAGCGGCTCGATCGGGGGACGCAGATCGAGGGTCCCGGGTGGTACCCAGACCACCTTGTCCACCCGCTGCGCAATCACGCCACGAGTGAGGTCGACGGCGATCAGCCGGCGGACCCCTGCTGCGGCTTCGGCCGCCAGGACGCAACGCGTGCCGTCATCCCCGACGACGATCGACGACTTGACCGGGCCAAGCGGAATGTCATGTTGCGGAGCGCCGGCGGCTGAGAGGATGTGCAGGACGGTCGCGGACTCCGGTCCGTCGACGATGGCGATCCGTCCGTCGCGAAGAAACCGTGCCGTCTTCACCTGCGTACCGCTGGCGAGTGTAGTGATCGGCGCACCCGTACGCGCGTCGCTCAACGTCAGCAGGTCTTCGTGAGACTTTCTCACGAGCATGTGCGCGCCGGCGGGATCCGAATAGAAATAAACAAAGCCAGGCGATTGGACGAATCCAGTGTCATGAAGGCCGCGCGACCGCACGTCCAGTTCCATGATTTTCATCCCTTCCGTTGCATTGAGATAGATCCGCACGACATCCGGCGTGACGAAGAAGGCCCGCACATACTTCGACGCCGGAAGCCGCGCCGAGGCCAGCGAGCGCTTCTGCACGACGTCATATACGGAGAGGATGCTGGGATGCGAAATGGTGGCGATCCGCTCGCCATCGTCGGAGACGAAGTAGTCGCCGGCGTCGATGTTCAGGCCGGTATCGGCCGGCTCCGCTTTGCCGCGCGTGTAGATGAGCATGTCAGCGAAATTGCCGGTGCTTCGCGGCACGACGGCGCTACGGCCGTCGCGGGTGTAGCGCACACCCCATTCCGCCCGCGGGTCGATGCGAATCGTGGAGCCATCCTCGGCATTCATCAGAAACGCGGCGTGATAGTCGGAACGCCCTCTCGCCGTTCCCGTGATCACGGCAAACGGTCCGTTCGTGGAACGCGTCGCGCGGATACTGCCGGTCAGATCGCCCACCTTCACCGATACCACCCAGGCCACGAATGACGCCGCGAGGAGCAGAGCGATTGCCATCGTCCCCCAGAAGAACTGCGACAGCGCGAGATGATTGCGCCGCCGGTCGGTACGGCCGCGATCGAGTTGCCACAGCCCCCCTCCCACGAACGCCACGACGAACACGCCCGCCAGGTAGACGGACAGCCTGGAAATGAGGACAGACGCCTGACCTGCTGCCAGAGGGATTACGAGAAATCGTATGGCCAGGCCACAGACGACCGCCGCGGCAAAGTCGACGACGATCCACGGCGATTGGGAACGGGCGAAGGTACTGATGAGATGGGCGACCAGAAAGAGTGACAGCGCCACTGTCAGAAGCCAGATGCTCAAGTTCTCCAGCGACAACGACGAGATGCTCCTCCAGTTCCTGCCCGCCACCAGCCAGGCCGGCGCGATGATGACGGCGAAGCAGCCGACGACCATCAGAAGCCCCGCCGTCAGCTTGCCGAACCAGATCGATGCGGACGACACCGGCCGCGAGAAATAGAACGACATTCGATTGTCGGAGAGATCGCGGCCGACGAAGTTGGCGCCGATCATCACCGCCAGGGCCACGCCGAAGCCGGTAGCGAAGATCAGCGACGACAGGGCGATTGTCTCCTGCGGCGACTTGCCGTTGAGCCCCGGAATCACGCTGAGGACGAAGGGAAGGATGGCGAAGGCCACCGCCGCGTAGGCGACGAAGCGCTTCTCCTCGAATTCTCTTGCTGCAATGGCCAGCGCGTTTCTCATGACTTCCCTCCCGATATGGCGATGAAGATCTCTTCGAGTGACATCGCTTCGACTTCCGCCGTGCCGATGTTGCTGGCGCTGCGCATCCGCTCGAAGGCCAGATCGTCGTAGTTGCTGACGATCGCCTCCGCGCCGGCACCCCAGCTCCGCATCACCGTCGTCCGCAGCACGGTGGCATCGATCGCCGCCGGCTGCGCGGCGAAGCGGATGCGGCGGAATCGCGACTTGAGCGCGTCGACCTCTTCGTCGAGGACCAGCCGGCCGCTCTCCATCATCCCCACCCGGTCGGCAAACGTTTCGACGCCGGCGAGGTCGTGGGTGGTGATGAAGATGGTCGTGCCGCGGTCGGCCAGGTCGCCGATCACTTCCTCGAACAGCGACCGGCGGGCCACGACGTCGAGGCCGAGCGTCGGATCGTCGAGCACCAGCAACTCCGGCGAATTCGCCAGCGCCAGTGCCAGCGACACCTGTTTTTTCTGCCCCTTCGACAGACTCCCGAAACGGCTCGACAGCGGCACGCCGAACGTCCGCAGCCGCGTCTCCACGCTTCCCTGGTCCCATCGGTCATAGAGCCGGGAGCAGAAGCGGGCGATGGAGGACACCTTCATCTCCGGCGGCGCGTCTGCCTCTTCGGTGACGATGCCGATGCGCTGCATGAGGGCGGCGCGGCGCGACCAGGCATCTTCGCCGAACAGCATCGACGTTCCCTGCTCCGGTTTCTGCTCGCCGAGGAGGCAGCGGACAAGAGAGGACTTGCCGGCGCCGTTGCGGCCGACGAGCGCGTAGACACTCCCTTTGGCGACGTTCAGCGCAACGTTGTCGACGGCGAGCGTGCGGCCGTAGCGCACGGTGAGATCGGTGATGTTGATGGCGCTGTCAGTCATGCTTTCCTCCTGTGCTCTTTCACCACCCGCTCGTACGCGGTCTCGACCTCATCGACGGCATCCTCGAGCGCGGAGCCGGCGGCGATGGCGGTCGATGCGTAGCGGATAGCCGCGTCGCGCAGCGCTCCGTTCCGTTGCGCCTTCTTCGGCTGCGGCTGCTCGTCTGCGACGTACGTCCCCTCCCCCCTCTTCACCGACAGCACGCCCCCCTCGGCAAGACGCTGGTAGGCGCGGGCGACGGTGTTCGGGTTGACGCGGAGATCTTTGGCAAGGTCGCGGACGGACGGCACCGAGGCGCCGGGCTGCAGCGCGCCGAGGGCGATCAGCCGCCGGACACCCTCCTCGATCTGCCGCCAGATCGGCGCGGGATCGGCCGGGTTGATGGCGAACATGGCTATTTCATGTTCCAGTGACGAAAGAGCCAGCGGCCCGCATTCGTTGCCATGGCATCCTCGTCGAACGACTGCAGAGCGCCACCCGTCGACCAGCTCTGTTTGTCGAACTTGCCGTCAGCACCGGCGCTGACAACCATGTACGTGCTCGCGCTCGATTCGACGGTGTACGCATGACCCCATGCGTCGGTCATCGGCAGGTGGGCGACGTAGATCGGCTCAAACGCGGCCTTCGCCTCCTCCACCGACTTCACCTCGGGATATTTGCCGTGGTCCGATTTGTACGCATCGAAACAGGTGCGCCAACTGGCCATGTCGAACATCGTCCAGCGCGCCCGCTCCGCCTCGGTCGGTGCATAGGGACCGGCTGCGAAGAGGGGCGAAACGATCGCGGCAACCAGCACGGCAAGCAATGTCTTCTTCATAATGATCCTCCGTACCTGTGTATTAGATACCTAATACACTAAGTCGGAGAGGAACGATTGTCAAGCGCCCGATCTAAAGATCGCGTTGGCTCCCCTGGGACCGTGGGCGTCTCGCCAGGTGTCTCGCCCGCGGTTTTTCGCCGCGCTAGCGGCAACGGGACGGTAGCCAGGGGTGCGAGCGTTTTTTGCGAGCACCCCTGGCTGCGTTGTCGCTTGAGCGCGTGCCGCGTCAGCGGCACTGGATGGAGTCACGATTGCTCCAGTGCCGCTAACGCGGCACCAAACCATGACGTCTCTTTACCAGGGGTGCTCGCAAAAAAATGCTCGCACCCCTGGCTACCGTCTTGTTGCCGCTAACGCGGCGCTGGAGTTTGGACGTTTTGCCGGCGAAGCGGCGAATACAGCTAACGCGGCGAACGCAAATGCGCCGCTCAGCGAAGCTGGCAGCCCCGCTGGCTTGTGCGTGCGCGCCTCCGCGCGCGAACGTTATCCGTCAAGAACCACCGCCCTCTCCGCAAAGGCAAGGGCACGCAGGAGAAAAATCTCCTCCGAAGGCTCCAGATGGCACGGCGCTTGAGTTGCTACCAAGGCATGAGAAAGAACTCGAAAATCGCTATCGGAATCGCGACGGTCATCGCCGTCGCTGGTGTGACCTCCATCCTCGTGCGGCACGGCGGGAGCGCGTCGACGCCGGGAACCAATCGCGCCCAGGTCATGACGCCGCAGGTGCCGGATGCGCAGATCGTCAAAGCCATTCAGAACGCCAACGTCCGGGTTGACGGACTCAGCGCGACGAATGTCGGCGGGATCGTGGTGCTCAAGGGCAATGCCGACCCGGCCGCGGCACTTCAGGCAGCGACGGTCGTGAAGCAACTCGGCTTCGCGCGCGTGGCCAATCTGATCGTGGCGCAGACCGCCGCGGACGACGAAGGAATCCGCCGCGTGGCCGAACGGAACCTCGCCTCGACCCGCGGCCTCGACGGATGCGACCTTCGCGTGAGCGTCACAAAAGGCGTCCTTCGCGTCGAAGGCACCGCCACGAGCGACCTTCAGGCCGATTTGGCCCGCAACGTCCTTCGCGGCGTCGGAGCGTCGGAAGTACAGATTGCGTTGAAGAGGCTGTAGGCGGAGTTGCTGGGTTGCATAGTTGCTGAGTTGCTCGGTGGAGCTCATACCCCACTCAGCAACCTAGCAACCCAGCAACCAAAGACCTACGCTGCCGTCACCGGCTCCTCGCCGGTCACGATCACTTCCTTCTTCGCCCTCATCCTCTCCTGCAGATCGTCGAAGAGTGAATACGCCACCGGCGTCGCCAGCAGCGTCAGCAGCAGCGCCAGACTCTGGCCGCCGATGATGACCGAGCCGATGGCGCGGTTCGTGGCCGCGCCGGTTCCGCTCGATGCCACGAGCGGCAGCATGCCGGCCACGAAGGCCAGCGTCGTCATCAAGATCGGACGGAGACGGTCGCGGTTGGCTTCGCGGATCGCCTGCGCGCGCGGCAAACCGTGGGCGCGAAGTCCGTTCGTGTGATCGACCTGGAGGATGCCGTTCTTCTTCACGATGCCGAACAGCACCAGGATCCCCAGCATCGAGAAGATGTTGAGCGACTGGTTCAGCACCAGGATCGAGAAGAGGGCGAAGGGAACCGTCAGCGGAAGGGCCAGCAGGATCGTCACCGGGTGAATCCAGCTCTCGAACTGCGCCGCCAGGATCAGGTACATGAAGATGATCGAGAGCAGGAAGGCGAACATGAAGTTCGTGAACGCGCGCCCCTGCTCGCGGGAGCGGCCGGTGAAGCCTGACGAGTACTCCGGCGGCATGTTCAGCTTCTTCGTCTCCGTGACCAGGTTGTCCATCACCGTCTGCGCGGACGTTCCCGGCGCCATGTTCGCGGTGAGCATGACCTGCCGCTGCCGCTGAATGCGGTTGATCGAGGCCGGACCGGCGCCGGGAGACATCGTCACGACGTCGCGCAGTTGCACGACCCGCGCGCCGACCGACGGCACCTGCGCCTGCGTGATCCCCTGCGGATCTTTGCGGTACTCGTGCTCGGCGCGGACGTGCACCTCGTACTGCTCGCCCCCTTCGTAGTAGTCGGTCACCTTCAGGCCGCCGACGAGAACGTTGAGGGTGGAGGCGATGTCCTGCACGCGGACACCCATATCCGAGGCCTTGTCGCGGTCGATGCGGACGCCGAGCTCCGGCTTGCCGGTGATCAGGTTCGTATCGGGATCGATGGCACCGATCGGCCGCATGTTGCGCAGATCGGTCAGCAGCGCATCGGAATACTTCGAGAGTTGGTTCAGATCGGGCCCGCCGACCCAATACATGATGTCGGCGTTGACACCGCCGCCGAAGGCGTTGACCGGCCCAACCGACGTGCGGAGATTCAAACGCGCGTACTGCGGCATGAGGTTGTTGCGAACGTCGGCCATGACCGCGAACTGATCGCGCTTCCGCTTGTCGACCGGCACCAGCTTGACGTAGACCGTGCCGAGGTTTTGCGTGACCTGGGGGTCGTCGCCGATGGTGACAACCGTCGTCTCCACCTCGGGCATCCTGCGGACGCGAGCGGCGATCGACTCCATGATCGTCTGCGTCGTCTGCAGGCTGGCTCCCTCGGGGGCGCGCGCCTGAACCTGAAACTGCGACTCGTCGTCTGCCGGCAGGAAGTTCTTGTTCACGGCCTTGCCCAGCGGCACGATCGAGAAGAGCGCGATGCCCATCGACAGCACGATCACCCAGCGGTGTGCCATCGACCAGTCCAGCATGCCCAGGTAGACGGCTTCGATCCTGGCGTAGACCCCGTGCTCGCGCGTCGACGCCTCTTGCGAGAGATCCTCGCGCCGCAGCCAGCGCGCCGACATCATCGGCGTGAGCGTGAATGAGACCAGCAGCGAGACGGCGATGGCGATGGCCATGGTCACGCCGAACGAGTGCATGAACCGGCCGACGATGCCGGCCATGAACGCCACCGGAAGGAAGACGGCGATGAGCGAAAGCGACGTGGCCAGAACGGCCATGCCCACTTCCTTCGTCCCTTCGACCGCTGCCTCGGCAGGCGGCATCTTCTTCTCTTCCATGAAGCGGAAGATGTTCTCCAAGACGACCACGGCGTCATCGATGACGATGCCGACCGCCAGCGTCAGCGCCAGCAGCGTGATGACGTTGAGTGTGAAGCTCTCATAACGCATCGCCGCGAAGGTGGCGATGATCGAGCTGGGGATGGCCACGGCGGCGATGACCGTCGGACGCGAGCGACGGAAGAAGTAGAGCAGCATGCCGAAGGCCACCAGCGCGCCGGCCAGCCGGATCGGATTGATGGGAACGACGCCCCCCTTCGGCACGAATGCGGCGATGGCGAAGGCGATGACGGCGCCGCCGACGCGGTAGGCGAACGGAAGCTGTTTCCTCGACGCCCACCAACTGACCAGGCCGAACAGGATGACGAAGGCCCCGATCGAGACGTGAAGCAGAGGTGCGCGCGCGGCGATGTCGTTAACGCCGAAGAGCAGGGTATATGTCGTCAGCGTCGCCGCCAGCATGATCACCGCCTCGCGCAGTTTCGGCGAGGAGAGGAAGAACCAGACGATCAGCGCGGCGAAGAGCGAGCCGAGGATCAGATGCTCCTTCACGGCATCGACCGCGGCCACGATGTAGTCCGACTGGTCGCGGACGATCTGCATCGTCCACCCTTTGGGCAGGTCCGCTTTGACGAGGCCGAGCTGCTCCTTGAGCCGCTCGATGACCTCGACGGTGTTGGTTCCCGACTGCTTGCGGATATTCATGACCACGGCCGGCTTGCCGTCGACAGTGGCGATCGATTCCGGCTCGGCCACGCTGTCTTCGATGTGGGCGACGTCGCCCACCTTCACCACGTAGCCGTTCGAGGTCGTGAGCGGGATGTTGGCGAAATCAGCGGGCGACTGCACGCGGCCGTATGTGCGCAACGTGAGGTCGCGCAAACCCTGCTCGACCTTGCCGCCGGGAATCTGCACGTTCTGCGCTTGCAGGGCTGCCACGAGCTGCGCCGTGGTCATGCCGACCGCGGAGAGTTTGGCGGAGTCGACCACGACGTTGATCTGGCGCGGACGGCCGCCGACGATGAGCGCCTGGCCGACACCGTCGATCGACTCGATCCGGCGGCGCAGCTTCTTGTCGGCGAATTCGGTGATGTCGCGAATCGGCGCCGGGCCGGAAAGGGCGATGCCGAGGACCGGAATGGCGTCCGGATCGATCTTCAGAATGATGGGAGGATCGGCGTCCTTGGGGAGGTCGCGCAGGATGGTGTTGACCTTGTCGCGCACTTCCTGCGCGGCGACGTCGATGTCTTTCTCCAGCACGAAACTAACGATGACCTGCGAGGTCCCCTCGGAAGAGATCGATTGCAACTGATCGATGCCGCTGATGGTGTTGACGGCCTCTTCGACCTTGTCGGTGATGTCGGTCTCGATCTCTTCCGGCGCCGCGCCGACGAGACGCGTGGTGATGGTGATCGTCGGGATGTCGACCTTCGGGAAGCGGTCGACGCCGAGCTGCTGATACGCGAACCAGCCGACGACCACGAGCGAGAGAACGATGACCGTCGCGAAGATCGGACGGCGAACGCAGAGTGCGGCGAGTTTATGCATAGAAAGGCTCCTTCGGAGCGTTATCGGTTGTCGGTTATCAGTTGTCGGTCGGCGGCTGCGATTCCCGGCTCAGCACCAAACCGATAACCGACAACCGATAACCGACAACGCGGCCAAGCCGCATTACTGCCCCATCTCCACTCTCGCAAACATCCCCGGCCGCAACTTTCCGTCGCGGTTCGGGAAGTCCGTTTCGACCGTGAACGAACGGGTTACGGGATCGACGACACCGCCGACCACGGCGACTTTGCCCTGGAAAACATCGCCGGGATAGGCGTCAACCGTTGCCTTGACGTTCTGGCCGTTGCGGACACGCGGGAGCTCTTTTTCGGGGACGCGGAACCGGAGCTTGAGCGGCGAGGTCTGCACGACCACCAGCGCCACGGTGGCATCGCCGAGGCGTTGGCCGACGTCGGTGCGCTTCTCGGCGACGACTCCGTCGATCGGAGAACGGAGTGTGGAGTCAGCGATCTGCTGGCGGAAGATGGCCGCCTGGGCCTGCATCGACTGCTTGTTGGCGCGGGCCTGGTCGAATGCCGCCTGCGAACGGTCGAACGTCGACTGCGGGATCGACTCCTTGCCGATCAGCTCTTTCTTGCGGTTGAGGTCGCGCTGCGCGTCCTGCTCCACCGATTCTGCGCGAACGATATCCGCTTGCGCCTTCTCGAGATTGAGACGCGGATAGTCAGTCTCGAGGTCGAGCAGCGGCTGACCGCGGCTGATTCGCGATCCTTCATCGACGTACATCTTCGCCACCCGCCCCGGAAACTTGACCGCCAGCTCCGAACGAACCGGCGAGATGAGCTCGCCCGTGGCCACGATCGTCCCGCCGGATTCCGAGGAAGAAACCCCCGCGGTCTGCGTGGCACCGGTTGGCGCGGCTGTCGAAGCAGCCGCCGCGACCCCCTGCACGTCGCCCGGCAGCGCCGGCGCGGCCTGCGTCGTCGTCGCGGACGCGGTGGTGTCCTTCTTCGCGCAGCCAAACGGCAGCGCCAGAATCAATATCGAAATCGTGATGATGGATGAACGCTTCATCAATGTGTCGCTCCCACGCCGACGGCCTCTTTGATCGCGCCGGCGGCATACCAGACGCGGAGTTGTGCCAGGTTGTGATTCAAGGTCTCCGAGGCCACCGCGCGCCGCGCATCGGCAAGCGAGACCTCGGAGGTGGCCAGATCGAGCGACGTCGATTCCTGCGCCCGATAGAGTTCGAAGACCTGCGCGTACTCGGCGTCCGCGGCGGCAAGCTGTTCCTTCGCCAGTTGCAGCGTCGTGTCGGCCGCGTGCAGATCGGTGATCGCTTTGTGCACGTCTTCGCGCGAGGCAACCTTGGCGTCCTCGAGCAGCGATCGCGCCTGCAGCTCGCGGTCCTTGGCCGAGGCGATGTGCGACGAGACCTGTCCCGATTGCCAGATCGGCACCGAGAAGCGGAACGCGCCGTATCCGTAGCGGCTGGCCGGGAAGGCCGACTTCTGATCGATGTAACCGGCGTCGAACGTGACCACCGGATAGTAGGCGCCGCTCTGCTTCTGCACTTCCAGCTCGGCCACGCGGATGTTGTTCTGGGCGATGGCGATGTCCGGACGGCTGGCCTGCGCCCGGGCCACCAGCGTCTGCTCATCCGGCAGGGCATCGAGGGTTGGGACGGACGAGGTCACGGCGATATCGCCGGTCAGATCGAGGTCGGCGCGTAGCGCGCTCTCCGCCGCCTCGCGCTGCTGCTGCGCGGTGGCGAGCAGGCGTTGCGACGCCTTGATGGCCGTCTCGGCGCGAAGAACATCGACCTTCGTCACTTCGCCGGCCTGATAGAACGCTGTCGACTGCGTGCGCCGCTTCTCGGCGATGTCGATGTTCTTCTTCTCGATGATGATGTTGGCGTCGGCGTTTGCCACGTCGAGGTAGTTCGAGGCCACGCGAAGCAGGATGGCGTCCTCGGTTTCGCGCACGCCCTGCCGCGCGATGACGACCCCGAGCTTGGCCTGATCGTAAGCGCGCTTCTCACGCAGACCGGCATAGACCGGCTGCGAGAGCACGACCCGGTAGTTCCAGTCGTTCTCAGGAAGGATGACGCGCGAATCTGCGCCGCTCCCGAAAGACACTTGGGTCGTGTTCCGGATCGTCGAGCCGGTAAGGTTCACCTGCGGCAGGATCGATGACAGCAACTGCTTCCGATTCTCCTCGGCGACGTTGACGTCGACGCGCGAGCGATCGATGGTGTTGTTGACCTGCAGCGCGCGCGCGAGCGCTTCCTGCAGGGTCAATGTCGTCTGCGCCCCGGCCATTGCCGCCGGCAGCAGCATCATCAAAGTAAGGACTGCACGTTTCAATGTGAGCTCCGTTTTCACTTCGGGATGGCGATGCCGCTCAGAAGCGTGGAGACGATCAATTCGACGTCCTCACTCTCCGGCGGCGGCGCGTCTTCGCTGAGCCGTTCCAGGACGATGGCGGTACTGGTCTCGATGAGGATCAGCGCAAGGCGGTTGGGATCGAGCGGCCGTATCTCGCCGGCATCCATCGCTTCTTTCAGAGCAGTGGCCACCCGTTCCACACGCGCACGGAACTGCGGCTGGCATGTCCTCTTCTGCCGGCGCTGCTGCGAGGCGCTTCCTTCCGGCATCTTCAGCGCGTGGTAGAGGCGGAAGAACTCGCGATTTTGGCTGAAGAAGGCCAACTTGGCCGTGGTCATGGCACGCAGCCTCTGCTCGAACGTTCCTTCGCTGTCGAGCGCAGCGTCGACCTGCTTGTGCAGCTCGCCGATGGCAGTCTCGAAGGTCTTCTCGACCAACTCCTCGCGGTCGCGGAAGTAGAGGTAGATGGTCCCCTTGGCGACCCCCGCCTCCTCCGCGATCTCCTGCATCGTCGCCGAGGCCATCCCCTTCCGTGAGATGACCCGGATGGCCGCCTCCTGAATGGACTGAATGCGAAACTCCTGAACGACGTCTTCCTTCGATTTAGCCATAGGTCACCGCGCTGAACGCGCGGTCAGTTGGGTAGAATTCCAAGTCATTCGGCAGAAGGCTTATCCGCAGATGACGCAGATGAACGCAGATGGAAGCGAGCGTGTCAGGGTAAAGATTTTCGCGCTTCTCACTTCACGTTGGTGCGCCCAGAGAAAAGAGGGTTTATCTGCGTTCCATCTGCGTCATCTGCGGATGATCCGCCTCCTCCCTCTCCCGCCGCATCACCACGACCAGCACCATCGCCGAAACCGCCAACGCTCCGCCGAAGATCACGATCTGACGCGGGTTGTGGAAGATCACCGCGCCGGTGGTGAACATGATCGAGTAGACCATCACCACCCCCGCCGCCCATGCCAGCGCATTGCGAGACAATTCGCCGCGAATGGGTGAAATCCCGCTCTCGCGCGCGATCACGCCCCATCCCGGACCTGCGGGCCGCACCTTCTTGTAGAAGGCATCGAGCGTCGCGCGCGGTTCGGGGGGCGTCAGCAGTGTCACGATCAACCAGACCACCGTCGTCGCAAGCGTGGTGATGATCAGACTGATGGCGAAGCCCTTCGGCGACGACCCGTCGATGAAGTTACGCAGCGTCAGCGAGACCACCAACGCCGCCGCCATCGCGCTCACCTCCGACCAGGCGTTCACGCGCCACCAGTACCAGCGCAGGATGTAGACAAGCCCCGTCCCCGCGCCGAGCATGAGCAGGAACTGCCAGGCATGGCTGATCTGATCCATGAACTGCGTGGCGATCAGTGAAAGGACCAGCGTCAGCGCCGTCGCCAGGCGCGCGGCCAGGACGTAGTGCCGCTCGGTGGCGTCGCGTTTGATGAAGCGCCGGTAGAGGTCGTTGACCAGGTAGCTCGACCCCCAGTTCATCTGCGTCGCTTGCGTCGAGCTGAACGCGGCAACGAACGACGCCAGCATCAATCCTCGAAGGCCGCCCGGCAAAAGGTCGACCATGGCCCGCACGTAGTTGATCCCGGGATCGCCCTCACGCACCGCCCCGCCGTACATCACCAGCGTGCACAGCGCCGTGATCACCCACGGCCAGCTCCGGAGCGCGTAGTGGGCGATGTTGAAGAAGAGCGCCGCGCTGCGGGCCTGCTTTTCCGTGCGGCAGGCCAGCATGTTCTGCACGACGTAACCGCCGCCGCCCGGCTCCGAGCCGGGATACCACGACGCCCACCAGTTGAGGGTAAGCAGCGCGGCCATGGTGATCGCCGGCACGATCCAGACGCCATCGCCTGAGGGCCAGAACGACATCGCCGCCGCCGACGTCCCGAACGTCGTCCCCGGCGGCGACCCGGCCGGATGGGCGAAAGCCAGCTTGGCCTTCAACACGTTCACACCGCCGACCGCGCTCAACGCGACGACCGCCAGGATGATCGCCCCGCCCATTTCAAACAAGTACTGCACGCCGTGGGTCGTAGCCACGCCCCAGTAACCGGAGTAGACGGTGTAGGCGAAGACGATGATCAGGCAGGCGAAGAGCGCGCTCCGGTTGGAAAAACCGAGCGTCCCCGCCAGCACCTTGGCCATGCCGAGGTTCACCCACCCCATGACGATGATGTTCGCGATCAGGCCGAGGTAGGCGGCGCGGAAACCGCGGAGGAAGCCGGCGGGGCGGCCGGCGTAGCGCAGCTCCGTCAGCTCCACATCGGTCACCACCTCGGCGCGTCGCCAGAGACGGGCGAAGAAAAAGACGGTGAGCATGCCCGAGCCGAGCATCGACCACCACAGCCAGTTCCCCGCCACACCGTTCTTCACCACCATCTCCGTCACCGCCAGCGGCGTATCGGCGGAGAACGTCGTTGCCACCATGGCCGTGCCGGCCAGCCACCACGGCATCGAACGGTGGGAGAGGAAGTAGTCGAGCATCGAGCGCTTGGCCTTGCGCCCGAAATAGAGGCCCATCCCGATGATGAGCGCGAAGTAGGCGGCGACGATGGCGTAGTCGATCGTCCCGAGGTGCATCAGCGTGTAATCCCCGTGCCGCGTGGAGCGAGCCCCGGAATGGTGACCGGCAGCTTGCCGGTCACCGGCGCTTCGCCGAACAGCGCCTGCACCGCCGCGAGTTGCATGACCGGCTGAATGCCGTACGCGCAAACGTACGTACCGGCGGTCGGGATCTCGCGAAGAAGGTAGGGGGTCCCGAAAGAGATGGCGATCGTCGGAACGCGCGGCGCCAGCTCGGCGAGCAGCTTCGATGCAACCTCAGGCACGGCGATCGAGCCCGACCCGGAACGGGCACGCACGGCAAGCGCGAATACGACGACGTCCGCGTTCTTCGCAGCGGCGGCGATCAGACCCACATCCGCCGTCCGCGAGTCGACCAGGTACGTTTGCGGCGGAGCCGTGAGGCGTTTTCGCACCTCATGCTCGAACTCCGGTAGCGGCGATACGGTTTCCGGAAAATCGCTGACGGTGACGATGACCACGCGTGCACTTTTCTTCACCGGCAGCGCCCCGCTCTGCTCGCGCACGAGGGTGATCGCGCGGCGGGCGATGTTCGCCGCCAGATCGCGATGCTCCTTCGTGTCGATGCCTCCGAAGATCTCCTCGTTCGTCCCCATCGGCGCACCGGACCAAGCCTTCGCGTCGAGGATACGCCGCACCGACTCATCGATCCGCGCCTCGCTCAACCGCCCGCTTTTTACCGCCGCCTTGACCGCCGCCACCGCCGCATCGACATTCGGCGACATCAGGATCTGATCCTGCCCCGCCTCGATGGCGCGGATGGCCGCCTCGCCGGCGTCGAAGTGCTCGGTGATGCCGCCCATGTCCATGGCGTCGCTGACGACGAGGCCGTCGAACTTCATGTCGCGCCGCAGCAGTTGTCCGACGATCTTCTTCGAGATCGTCGCCGGCATGGTCCCGTTCTGCGGCACCTCGGAGGCCGCCGTCCCGTACGGGTTCTCCCCCGCCCCATGCTCACGCACCGGCACGAGCTCATCGTCCAGCGACGGCACGGCAAGATGGCCGATCATGATCGACCGGACTCCGGCGTCGATGGCCGCGCGGAACGGCACCAACTCGACCTGATCGAGCCGGGCCCGGTCGACGCCGAGGATTGGAAGCGAACGATGCGAATCGACGTGGGTATCGCCATGCCCCGGAAAATGCTTCGCCGTGGCCAGCACATGCTCCGCCTGGATGCCCTTGACAAAACTCACCACGAACCGGCTGACCTCGGCCGGATCCTCGCCGAAGCTGCGCGTATTGATCACCGGATTGTCGGCATCGACATTCACGTCCGCGATCGGCGCGTAGATGTGGTTCACCCCCACCAGCCGCGCCTCCCGCGCCACCACCCGCCCCTCGGCCTCGGCAAGGGCCGGATCGCCCGTCGCCGCCACCGCCATCGCCCACGGCCAGTAGGTGGTATCGAGGAATCGCATCCCCATCCCCGACTCCAGATCCGCGCTGATCAGCAGCGGCACCCGCGACGCCGCCTGCAGCCGCCCGCTCAGCACCGCCGTCTCATAGACGTTCGACATCGACCAGATCACGCCGCCGATGTGGTTCTCCCGAACCTGGTGCATCAACTCCTGATACCCCCACGACGACTCCGCCATGAAGATGCCGTGCCCCTGCACGACAAACATCTGCCCGATCTTTTCATCGAGCGAGAGCTCTTCAACTTTCGGAATGTGATGCTGCGGAACCGACGCACACATCGAGCCCAGAAAGCCTAGCACGGCGATGACGATGGTTCGGACGCGTGACAAACGCGGAAGGATAACCCGCGACGCGCCGAAGTCGCCGTCGAACCGGAGCGCTGGCGTCTCGCCGGCTCGCCCAGCAGAGCCTGCCCTGAGCGGAGCCGAAGGGTCTGCCAAGCTCCGGCACAGACAAGAGTGTCTGTGCCACATTGGCCGTCGGTAGTGGCAGCATGGTGGAGTTGGCACAGACACTCTTGTCTGTGCCGGAGCTTGGCAGCCTCCAACTCCGCAACCGCTGCCGCCTACTTCGAAACAGGCTTCTCTGCCATTCGCTCCTGAACCCAGAGATTCAAAAGCGTCTCCGGCGAGACACCCTGAGCATCCGCTACAGTCCGAAGTTGCTCAGCCAAGTCTCGCTGAAGTGGAAAGTAGATCGACGAGCTCTGAAGGTCGACCTCAAACTCGGCTGGGCTGGTCTGATCCCAGTGGTCGCTCAGATCGTGATCGTCCCAGTACTCACCGATCGCGATGTACGACGAGGCCCCAGAAATTGGCGTCTTACTTTCGGTCATATCGTTTCCGCTCAGCGATGGTCATGTCCCGAGCCGACACCGGCAAGGCCCGACCGTTCGATTTGTAAAGAATACGATGACATACCTTCCTGCGTCAGTTTGACCCATCGCTGAGTAGACGTCTTCGCCTTCCCGATGCCCTCGCTGGACAAACCGAAAGTCCGGGCTGTTCTCAAAGACCTCGACCACTTCATTCTCGCGAATCCTGTGTTTTCGAAGGAGCTTGTCGAGAATCTCCTCGATCCAGACGAACCCGATGATTCGCACTTGATCCCTACTTCACCACCGCACGCACCCCGATCGTCCCCGTCGCATTCGGATCGTCCTTGGAGGAAACCGCGATCTTCTCGTCCAGCGCGCCGGCCTTCGCCCGTGCTCCGTCGATGGTCACCGTCAGCGCCTCTTTTCCCTTTGCCGGCAGCTTCCTCTTCGCGTCGTACTCGTAGTAGAGGCAGCGGCACGCCGAGCGCGCCACCGTGATCGAGAGGGGCGTCGACGTCAGGTTCGTGATCTCGAACTGCCGCACCGCCCGCGTCCCCTTTCGAATGGTCCCGTAGTCCGCAACCTCGGGGGCGATCCTGATCGACGCCGCGACAGGAACCGGAACCGGTATCCCCGCCGGAGCCGCCGCCGTGTCGGAGCTCGTCGTCGACGCCGGCTGCTCGATGACCTGCGCCGAAGCCGGCTTGTGGTCGGAGCTGGCCCGCCAGATCAGCCACCCGATGATGCCGAGGACCACCACGCCGATCACCAGCATCAGCAGCACGCGCGACCCGTTGCCCGACGGACGGTCGACAGGCACGTCATAGTTCGCGATGCCGTGATCCGTCACCGGCTCCGACGGAACCAGCGGCCGGTTCCCCGGCGTCGTCCCCATCCGCTGCGTCTCGGCAAACCCAGGCGACGTCCCGCCGGTCCCTCGCCCCTCCAGCTCATCGAGCTTCCGCAGCGAGGCATCGATCGACGCCACCAGCCGCTGATACTCCACCGCCAACTGCTCGGTCGGCGCATCCGGAATCATCCGCGTGAGAGCGTCGCGATGCGTTCCGTAACGCTGCCGGACCACCTCGATCTCCCGCGCCCGATCCCCCCGTTTGACACTCACGGTTCCAAAATCGTCAGACATCCGTCACCTCGGAACGGACATCTTTGCAAAATCCGGGCGGGGCGACAAATGGCGACGGAACGCTACGCTCAAAAGCCGCTGGGCGACATCGCCGGGAAGTACGTCGGATCGGTGGTGATGTTGTCGATGACCGACGCATAAACGCCGAAGGCTACGTCGCTCTGGAAGATGACTCGGGCATCGCTCAGATCGGCGTTGCTGGCATCGAAGAAGAGCCCCGAGGTGATGCTCGTCGGGCCGATGACCCCGTAGGGCTGGATGGTCATCGTCCCGTCGCTGACGTGGTTGCCGTTCTTGTCATACAGGCTCCACGTGACGTGTGCCTCCGCGTTCTGCAGGTTCACGGCGCCGATGTTCGTGCGGAACGAGGCGTCCGCGCGCAACTGAATCAGGATTCCGTTCAGCAGCAGATTACCCTGCCGCTCCGCGTGAAACCCCTGCCCGAACGTTCCGTTTGCGCCCTGCGAGTAGATCCTGCTGGTGACGATCAGCGGCGTATCGGCGTTGATGGAGATGGCCCCGAGTCCGGTTGTCCCGAAGATCGAGGCCACCGCATCGTTGTAGGCCACCCCCTGCCCCTTCGGAATGACCTTGTGGACAGGGTTCGCGAAGGCCGCGCCGTTGTTCTGATTACCGACCGGAACGAACACGAGCGAGACGTTTGAGTCAGACGACGACGGATTGAAGATCCGAACATCAGTCCGAAAGCTCCCGACACTCCCGGCGATGGTCAGGTAGTAGCTGTCGGCGGAAGCGACGATGGGAAAGGCAAGCAGGCAAATCAGAGCCAGACGAAGACGCATGAATTTTGGAACCTCCGGGGGCATCTTAGTCGAACGCCGAACTCGCTTCCCCGCGAAATTCTGACTAAACTCCATCCGTTTGGCGCCTTTCTTCCACTTCCTCGCGGGAATGAACGAACATGACTGAGATTCGCTTCCGCTTCCAACTTCCCAAGGTCCTCAACGCGTTGGCGTACTTCGCCTCCCATGGCATACGTGATCTCACGAAGCTGAAGGCCGCGAAGTTGCTTTACTACGTGGACAAGTATCACCTGCTGAAGTACGGACGGCCGGTGATCGGCGATCACTACGTCTGCATGGACTTCGGACCCGTTCCGTCCGACACCCTCAACTTCCTCAACAATGCCCTGGGCCGCGAAGTCGAGTACGGACCCAAGTTCGAGCCCGTCCGCGAGCTGTTCGAGCGGACGTTGAAGATCGAGCCCGGGAAGAACCCGGTACTGGCCGCCGCGTCCGAACCGGATACGTCCGTGTTCTCCACCTCCGATATCGAGGCGCTCGATCACGTCATCGAAGAGTATGGAAACTACTCAGCGAGTGAGCTAGTGGACCTCACCCATGCTGATGCCACGTGGCAGGTTCCCGACCGTGTCCGACAGGCTGGCGGAACCGAGGAGATCCCCTATCAGCTCTTCTTCAAGGATGCCGACGAAGACCTGCTCAAGTTCGTCGAGGCCGAGCAGGAGGATCGCGACTTCCTGCTGGCGCTACAGCGCGCGTGATCCAGTTCCCGAAGAGTCTCGTCCTTGACCGGCTCAAAGAGCTGCGGCGAGGGTCAGTCTGCCGATGGTGGCACCCGGAGATGGACAAGGGGCGCGGTCGTCACAAGTTCGCTGTAATCCTGAACCGTGAGTGGCCACCAGACGACGGCGTGGTCTTCTTCGCCCTAGCAACCTCGAAGACAAAGCACTTCGAATCGGGGTTCATGCGGGACTCCATCATCCGCATACCTGGTCAGCGCTACCCGTTCCTGCCGCTCGATACGATCGTGAAGTTGATGGAGATATCAACCATCGACATGCAAAGTCTTGCGGAAGCCGCGAACCTGGAAATATCAGGCGATCTGAATACGGACGATATTGGCGATATCGACTACGCGCTGAGTCGATCGAGGGTGATCGATGAAGCGATACTCAGTCGGATTCGGTGACGGCGGATTTTCACGCCGCTTTGGCCTCCGATCACCCATCAGCGGGAGCAGATCACCAGCCGACTTCATTCCGCGTACGAAACGAAAGGTGCGATCTCATCGCAGGAAGGAACGGAGCCTTCGACAAAGCCCTCGACAAAGCCCCGGGCTACCCACACTCAGTCCGAACTGTCGGGCACATCACGCGTCCAGTCTTCAATGACAGGCGTCCAGTCGAGCTTCCGTTCTGATTCGCGCGTCCAGACCCTCCAGAATTCTGGGTCGTTCGAATGCGGTTGATGTTCCTTCGAAAGGTACGTCATTTCGACAAGGATCGGAACGGCCGACGCCCACCCGAGTAGAATCGCGTGGCCAGCTGCTAGGCTAGGAAGCTCTCGCAGGATTCCGCGGACGTTGTCAGGCACGAGGCGCGCCACCAATTCCTGATCTTGATCATTGACGAGCCGATGAAGGAGGAAGGTGTTGCACTGCGCAAGAACTGTCGGCGAGAGTTCGTACGGTCGCTGAGACGAAAGAAGCAAGCCAAGTCCAAACTTGCGCCCTTCTCTTGCGATCTTTTCAAATGTCATCCTGCACATCTGAGCAGGCGTGAAGTTTTCGTGCTCCTCGTCGGAGCGTCCGCGATGGATGAACGTGTGGGCTTCTTCGAGAACCAGAACCGTGGGAAGCTCATCTCCGTATACGCGTCTGTACCGTTGAATTGCCTCGAAGACCATTCGCGCGACGACGGAGATGACGATGTGAATGATTTCGGCGGGGACTAGAGACATGTCTATAATCGAGAGTGCCGATGGTCGTTCCTCTGTTCCGAGAAACGATTCCACCCATTCCTGCAGGTCGACGGTTGGATCGCTTCCGATGATTGGCTTCAATCTGCCGTCATTCAATAAGCCGCGTATGCGCCAGGTCAGCGTAGCTATGTACTGTTCAGAACCACCTGCTTGAATAGACGCGACGGCCTCTAAGAAGTCGGGGAAGACAGACAGATCAAAGGACACGGGATCGTCCTCCCCGTGCTTGAACTGAACGGTCTGCGGGCCAAGCGATGTGAGAAGGTGATCGAAGGCATCGAGCATCTCTGTGAGGTCGATCTCACTGAGTTCGCGCTCGTAGCCGCGCTGATCGATGCGTCGAGCGCGAACTGCCTGCGCTGTCGACTTGACCACCGCCAGCTCCTCCTCGAACTGTCGGGCCGTGTCGTTGTAGACGTCTACTTCGTCAACAACGTTTTTTAGCGCGTCGAGCACGGCTTTGTTCTTTGGGAACATCGCGTAGCTTTGAGGACCCTGCGCAACCAAGCTCGCGAAATGTGCGCGGCGCCCGCCGAATAGAGTTGTGAGCCTGCGCTCAACGGATCGTTCAGCTGGCGAACCGCTCCGCATGCCTCGGAGGCCTTCCATCAGCACTGGTCGTTGAACGCGCGGGGACGCCTGAGCGAAGGCGGTCCACTCGAGGCTGTTCCACATCCAAGCAGGTACCCTCAACCCAACTGAATCCGCGTCTGGCGAGACCTGAAAAATCACAGGCTTTGGATCGAGATCCTCGAAGGTACGAAGGTACTCGCCGTTGGGGTCCAAAATGATGAACCGCGCGCTCGCCGCCTTGCCGCCCGGCGGTTGCTTCGCAGCGTCCAGCGACCAACGCACCAGCCCGGCCACTGAGCACGACTTACCGCTCCCGGTATTGCCAAGAACCGCCAAGTGACGCCCGAACAACTTGTCTGGATCGACGAACACGCGCGCATTCGCGGCGAGCGGCGAGGTTCCGATCTGGAGACGGCGGTCACTTCCCTCCGCCTCGACGATCGAACGCAGTTGCTCGGCCGTAGGTAGCAAGACCGGATCTCCGACAGACGGGAATGTCACGACTCCACGTTCGAGGAAATACCCGTGTTGCACCTGCCCTGGCGACTGCCTGGTCTTCAAAGTACCCAAAGGCGTCACGAAGAGCTTGCGTAGCGGGAAAGGGAGGTCAATCAGACCGAAGTCTTTAAGGCCAGTTCGACGTGGGAATGGCGATCGCTCGACACCAAGAAACACGACCAACCCCACGACAGCACCGCTCTCGTTCGGTATGATTATGTAGCCGTTAACGCGTGGAAAACTTGTGGGTACTCCAGCGTTCAATGCAACCGTCTGCGGCGCGTCAATATCCAGAATCACATGGATCTCGTCCGGTGATACTGACTCGACGAAACCTATCGTAAGAGAGGCTATACGCTCAATCGGCGTCGTCATTAGTGCCTACCTCTGTGTTGCCAGCCCCAGCCGCACCACGGCGCGCCCGCAATTCGGCCATTTTGAACGTGATGCGATCGATCGCTGGTTTAGGCAGGTACTTCTCCACTAACGTTGCCAGCGCACCGAAATGGCTGCCAATCAACAGCGATATCTGCGCTGGCCGGCCCACGCGCTCGAAGAATCGCTCGATGCGTCCCGAGGCTCCGTCAAACGAGATTATGACCAGATGAGTGGAAGGTAGAGACATCATGTGCTCGATCACGCGATTTAGGTGATCGTCGCCGAAGCCGTAGCCGTAAGTAACGAGCGTCGAGTTCGGCCTACAGGTCGCGGCCGAGAAGTCCCGAAAGAGTTCGGCATATGGATAGTCAACGGTCTCTACATCCTTTGCAGGGTTCGGGTAGATCATCACTCTACTCAATGGGTCTTTAGGGAAGTTTGCCTCGTCAGCCGAAGCCCCGAAAGAGATTCCTACGCGTTGGACTTCGCCCCCGTCGGCCCGCCAGTCGAGTGACCCGTGAAGTTTGGTCAATCGGACGACTCCCTCGAGGTAGCGTGGCTCGCCTCGGATTCCAGGCGGGTTATAGTGAAAATCTATATCGACGCGAGTCGATCTCAAAAGCGGCGCGATTGTCCCCACGAAACGATCAATGATCCTTAGGCCTGCCATGTCGCAGCCGTACTCAATCAGCCGATCGTAGTTGGTTGTGAAAATATTGAGGCGCTCGCGCGAGGCTACGCGACTTGCGAAACTGAGAAGGAACGATATCAGGAGGCGCTGTGCTTCTTGCGCTTTCTCAGTTTTGTTGGCGATCTCTGCTCGAATCCGGGCTTCGGTCGCGATGAGTTCAGCAAGAAACTCGCGGAGCACTCCGTTTAGGGCATCTCTAACGGCCTCAGCGCGATCATCGGCAAGGATCGCGAGGCCTGTCAGCAAGTCGGTTGCCGCCCTGATCTGGTCCTCGATGTTTGGAGTGCCTCTTCCGATCCTATTCGCTGTAGCAGTAGCGTATGCGTTGATCCGCCTGTCGAGTGTATCGGCGTCGGCTGCCGGCAACTTTTCTGAGATTGGCCACTTGAACTTTGTGGTGGCCATAACCTTTGCGGTCTGCCCGATCGTATCGCTGACGGCAACGGTAAGGCCACTTCCGGCCAAAAGAGCGAGATGCTCGCTTTGAAACAGCGCCGAAAGCCAGGGCTCAATGTGTCGGCGGTACTTGTCCTGTTCGACTTCGTCCGTCATCAACAGCGGCACAGGGCCGACATTCAGAACGTGGTTTGGCCACGCCATACCTGCCTCCTCAACCGTGCCTCGAGGGTGCACGGTCTAAGTGGTTAAGAGTGACAGAGTTCCGCGTTTCCTAGGGCAGATTGGATCAGCGGCAGTTCGCCGCCATCTCTGTTTACTCCGTTGTCGCGCTATTTGTTCCTTCGACGCTCTGGATCGAATACTTTGACGAGATCGCATAACGTGCATTCAAGCGCCGAGCCCAAGTGCAGCAAGGTGCTGAGCGTCGGCACGGTCATCCCGCGTTCGAGATTGCTGATGACGGGCACCATCGTGCCGCAGCGTTCCGCGACCTGAGCCTGGGTCAGGCCGCGTGCGAGGCGTAGCTCGCGCAAGTGCCGACCGAATACGACCGCTTCATCCCCGCGATTCTCACGCACCAGACGACGCTCCGGGTTGACAAATCGCCGTCTTCGTATTAATGTTCACATTAACACCGAGAAGGAGAGCCGCATGCCCAACCCCACTCCCCACGACATCCGCCGAATCTTCCTCACCCCACGTCCCAACGTCGCGCTGATGACGGCGGCGGATCTGCTCGGAACCACGCTGAAGGAGCTGAAGCGGGACATTGATGATGGGGTGATTGTAGCGGTTTCGACTGCGCTCGGGCCTCGGCTGAGCAAGGAAGAGCTGATCGCGGTGGCGATGCAGCGGTGGGAGCAGTCCGTCATCGAGGATGCGCTGGGAGAGGATGCGGCGTCCGTCCTGCCGGAGGCGATCCGGCTGGTGGAGTTGCGGGCGCGGGTGCCACGGTATCAGCGGGACGTCTTGCGGGAGTTGGCGCGGCGGGAGGGGACGTCGGTCGATGCGGTGCTGGCGCGGGAGCTGGAGG
>DATMNC010000040.1:0-145532 GCA_035569395.1 Thermoanaerobaculia bacterium
GGTCATAGAGCTCTCGATAACTCAGCGCTCGCTCGCCAAACACGACGGCCGTTCTGTCTGGATGGACCGCCACCTGCTCCGAAAAGAGCTGATGAATACACTTGTCTTTCGGGTAATCCGCTTGCGTGGCGTTGAAGTCGACCAGGATTCTGTGTCGTTCAACGTCCGTAAGGACGGGATGTTCATGCGGCAGAAGATCCGGCTCAGTCACTGCTTCCATGGAAGCGCTCCTATCCGTGGTGGGGGCTTGATTGATCGGCGACAGCCCGTGGGTTAAAGGCGGCGGCCCGCGAGCTGGGTTATCAGTTGGCGGACGTGCTTCTGCCGAGGTACTGAATATTGCCGTCATCCAGCCAACAGGCCCGGTCGCCCGTTCTGTACATGCGGGTGCCAGGAATGAATGGGTTGGCCACGAAGGCCTTCCGCATCAGCTCCGGACGATTCAGATACCCCCGAGGCAGGGCATCCCCGGCCACGTGCAGCTCGCCGGGCACGCCGACCGGCTGAGGACGGTTATGGTGATCGAGGATATAGACTTGGGTGTTATCGATCGGGGAACCGATCGGAACAAAGGCGTAGTCTGACAGCGAACAATCATATGCAGTAACGTCGATCGCCGCGTCGCTTGGCCCATACAAATGATGCAGCGACGCGTTCGGAAAGGTTACCTTGTAACGGTCGACAATCTGTTTGTCCATTCCGTCGCCACCGCAGAATATTCGTTTCACGCCACCGCAGCTGCCGTGACCATTACTGACAAAGGCATCCAGCACAGACGGCACGAAGTGCAGGGCCGTGACCTTCGCCGTCTTGATGAGATTTTCAAGGTAGTGAGCGTCCTGATCGCGGTAGGGAACAGCCAGCACAACGGTAGCCCCGGCCATCAGCGGCCAGAACAATTGCCACATTGAAACGTCAGGACCATCGGTCGCGTTCAACAATACGACGTCGTCCTGATTGAGGGGATGACATCGCTGCATCCAATGGATGCGATTGACCAATGCTTCATGTTCCACCAGCACGCCCTTGGCCTTGCCGGCGGCGCTTGCGGTATAGAGCACGTGACTCAGATTGTGCGGTGTAACGTCGCGGCGCAATTCTATGCCTTTCGCTGCCAACGCAGAGACACGCTTTCCGATCTCTTCCCGCTGCGTGTCCACGGCAAGCAGCTTGGCGCCTCCTGCCAGGAGAGAGCCCATCTTGGCTTTGAAGGTTTCCTGCGTGAGCACCACCGCTGCCTGACTGTCGTGCAGAACGTACGACAGTCGGTCATCGGTATCTGCCGGGTCCAACGGCAAATAGGCGCCACCTCCCCGCAGAATGCCCATGATCCCCACCACCATATCGAGGGACCGTTCCATACACAGGCCGACCAGACTGTCCGGTGTCACTGCTATTGATTGCAGATACAGACCCAGCTCACGGCTGGCGTCGTAGAGCTCCCGATAGCTCAGGTGCTCATCGCCAAACACCACTGCGGCTCGTTCCGGACTGTGGAGAGCCTGTTTTTCAAACAGGTGATGAACGCATTCGTCTTTGGGGTAGTCGGTGCGGGTGGCGTTGTTGTCGACGAGCAAACGGTCTTTTTCAGCACGGTCCATAAAGTCAAGATCGGCGATCTTCGCGGCTGGCGAGACGGTGATGGCGCGGCACAAGTTTGTGAAATGCCTGGCCATGCGCTCGATCGTATCCGGTTTGTAGAGCGCAGTGCAGTATTCGATCGACCCAACCAGCCCGTCCGTCGTTTCCGTGAATTCGATCGACAGGTCAAATTTGCTGATGCCGCCTTCCAGGGGATAGTCCGGGAGCCGCGGATCGCGCCCCCCCATGGCCGTATTTTGAAAAATGACCAGCACTTGAAATAGCGGGTTTGTCGCACCGGTGCGTCGCGGTCGGAGCATGTCCACTACTTTCTCGAACGGCGTATCCTGGTTTTCGTATGCCTCGAGACAAGTCGCTTTGACCTGAGAGAGGAATGCGGAAACCGTGTCGTCACCATCGACCTGGCTTCGCAGAGCCAGAGTATTGACGAACATCCCGATCAGGCCTTCCGTTTCGCTGTGCTGCCGATTGGCGATCAACGTTCCTACACAGATATCCTGCTGGTCTGTGTATCGATAGAGCAATACCTTGAAGGCGGCCAGCACGCTCATGAAGAGCGTGCCACCTTTGCGTTCCGCCAGGCTTTTGAGCTGACGTGTCAATTGCGCATCCAGGATGAACTTATGGGTCGCCCCGTAAAGGCTTTGAACACTCGGCCGGCGGTAATCCGTGGCAAGCGACAAGCTGGCTGGAACGCCATTCAGTTTCTCGCGCCAGTAGGCCAATTGCCTCTTGAGTATGCCCCCCTCTTCCAGCCATTGCCTCTGCCAGACGCTGTAGTCGACATACTGAATCGGCAGCGGTGGCAGAGCGGGCTTCCGGCCTTCACGGAAAGCTTCCAGAATCAGGCCCAGTTCTCTGGTCAAAATTCCCATGGACCAGCCATCACAGATGATGTGATGCAAATTGAGCATGAGGATGTGCTCGCGCTCAGCAAGCCTGATCACTTTGCCTCGGATGAGCGGCCCTCTGGCCAGGTCAAAGGGCGACTCCGCGTCGGCCTGGCAAATCTTCTTAGCCTTCCTGTCGCGCTCCTCGTCATGACTGAGATCAATGTGCTCAAGCTTGAAGTCCAGGCGATCGAGGATGAGTTGCTGTCCTTGACCATCGTGGCTTGGGAAGAGTGTGCGCAGATTCTCATGGCGCGCGATGACCAGATTGAACGCCGCGTTCAGATGGTCGATATCAAGCTCGCCGTTGAGAACGACCGCTACGGCAACGTTGTAGCCGGCGCTGTCAGGCTCTAGCTGATGGAAAAACCATACTCTCTCCTGGGCAAAGCTCAGGGGCAACCGTTCGAATTTCGTTAGGTCGACGCATTGGATGCGGCGAGTATCGCTGCTTACTTCGCTGCTATCTTGCCAAAGGGTCGCTATGTATTCGGTTAGTCGATCGACCGTGCTGTATTCGAATAGTTTCATCGGATCGAGATCGATCTCGAGCGCCTCATTGATCGCGCGCACGAGATTGACGCCGATGATGGAGTCGACTCCGTACTCCGCCAGGGGCGCGTCGCGTTGGATCCTGGAAGTATCGAGTCGAAGCATCTCCGACAGCTTTTCGGTAATGATCCGCCGGATGTGGCGCGACGACTCAGCCTCCCCGGCGAAGTTCTCAGCCGCGCCCAACTCCACTGCCGTGGTTTGGGTATGTTGTTCATGCAGGACAGAACGCGGCGTCGAAGTGTTGGCCGGCAGAGAATCCGCGCTAGTCAGCCTAGGCTCGGCCTCGCTCTTGAGCTTCTTGAGCAGCGCTAGCTGGGGCACGTCAGAGCTGATCAACGCCTGCAGCGATGCCATCCCCTCGGCCGGCTCGATGGATCCGATCCCCATCAGCGCCATGTTCTTGTTGTTGGAATCGTCGGCCGCAACCCCGACGCTGCCCCAGTAACCCCAGTTCATAACCTTGACCGGATAGGGGCGCTCCTGCCACAGCTTCTGCGCAAAGCTGTCTTTGAAGGTACATCCGGCAGAATAGCTGGAAAAAAACGGAGATTTGAAAAAGGCCATGACGGAGGAAAAGAAGAGCATGAAGTCCAGCTCTTGCCTGCCGAACACCCAGTCCATGTTCACGCTAATGTCGACTTTGGCGGACAGGCTCGCCCTGAATGCGGACTCTTCCAGGCGTGCGATGCTCTGGTCGTGCAGAACGACGGCGGATTGAACGACTCCATGGATGGCGGGATACCTGTTCAGGATCCGCTGATATGCCTGCTCCAGCGCATCACGGTCGGTCGCATCGGCCGACAGATACAAGGGAGCACGTCCCTCTCGGGTCAGCGAATTGATCCTGGTTTCGATCGCGTCGTCGTATGGACGGCGGCCAATCCAGACCACGTTCGCCTGGTAATGTTCGATCATGAAGCGGCTCCACACCTCGCCGATTCCACCCGCGCCGCCGATGACGACATAGACTCCGTTTTGTCGATAGAGGGATGCCGCATGGGGCAGGACTGTGATGGGAGTCAGCCCTTGCTGGAACCATTCGCCTCGGCGATGCGCCAGCGCATTGCCTTGCCTGTCCCAGCGCAGCGATAGGCATTCCTGAGCCGTCACCGCTGTCAGCGATTCCACGTCCAACAGCCGCAAATCCCATTGGGGGTATTCCTTTGCCAGACTGCCGATCAAGCCAGTAATCGCTGCGTGGGCCGGATGAACGGGCTCCCCCTCCGTTACCCGCTGCGTCATGCTGGTAAGCACCGTCCATTGAAGCATCCTGCTCGCATATCCTGAACGCAACAGGGCCTTGATGACGCGAAAGACCGTCAACACCCCTCTTTCCTGCTGGTCGATGATCCGCTCATCGTCGGGACCGGCGTGACCAGCCTCGTCACAGGCCACGTCGGGCGCAATCCAGAGCAACTGATCGAACGCGCAATCGCGAAGTTTTTTTTCAATGATGTCCACGCTCGAAGTCGAACCCAACAGTAGGAACTGCGAGCTCGGGCAGGCCTTCCGGACCCACTCCACGTGAGCTTGATCAGCTCCCATCAGAAGGATTTTGGTTGACTCGGGAAGTACGATCTGCTGGCCCGTTTCGATGCGCACCGGATTCCAGACTGGAACCAGCGATTCCAGGCGTGCGGTGACTTCTTTCTCACCGGCGGCGGCCCTGGGGTGATCGGCAGCTTGTTGCGGATCTGTCTTGACCGCAACGCGATCGAGCGGCTGGCTAACGTGATCCTGCCGCACTGCGACGGTTTTCCCTTCAACACCGGGGATCCAGTGACGCTCCCTCGCAAAGGGATACGTAGGAACGGAGATACGGTTCGGGACATTCGAGCCATAGAGCACGCGCCAGTCGATTTTCGTTCCGGAAGCCCACAGCTCCGCCAGCCGGGACAGGTCTTTGCGCGCGATGAGCGCATGGAGGAACGATTGCTCGGCGCCCTCTGCCAACTGCGATCCCGTCTCCCTCCTTCGGGTGTTTCCGCGGTAGGTGCCGGCCTGTACTTCGCCGCTCTTGAGAATTTCGTCGAATTTCCGCCTCAACTCTTCCGTGCTGGAAACGACCATTGCCAGTCTTTCGGGCATCTCATCTCTTCCAACCTGGAGCGTATACGCGAGGTCGATCAGCTCGCAATGCTCCTTGTCAAGGTACACGCGCATCGATTGCACATACGCGTTGAGCTGATCTTCATTCTTCGCGGAGAGCACGATCAATTGCGACGTCTGTTCCCAGGCAACAGCCTCACGTTTCGGCGAGACATACTCTTCCAGCACAACGTGCGCATTGGCACCGCCGAAGCCGAACGAACTCACGCCCGCTCTGCGCGGCAGGGCCGATCCGTCCTCGCCTATCGGGGATGCCCACGGAGTGAGACCGTCGGCGATGTAGAACGGCGTTCCCTTGAGATTGATGTACGGGTTCATCTCCTGAAAGTGAATGTTCGCTGGAATCTGTTTGTGCTTGATCGCGAGCAACGCCTTGAGAATGCCCGCAATGCCAGCGGCGGTCTCCAGGTGGCCGATATTGGTCTTGACCGAGCTCAGGCCGCAGTGCGGCGTCGCGGGGGGTGCTTTGTCTCGCCGCTTGTACAGTTCTGAGAAGGCCTTGCTCAGTCCCTGAATCTCGATCGGATCGCCCAGGGGGGTGCCGGTGCCGTGGCATTCGATGTATCCGACCGTGGCCGGATCGACCTGCCCCTTTTCGTATGCCTCGATGAGCACCTCCATCTGCGCGACGGAGTTCGGGGCGGTCATCGTAGTGACTTTCCCTCCGTGATTTTCCGCCGTCGACTTGATCACCGCGTAGATGTGATTCCCGTCCGCCTCAGCGGCCGCCAGCGACTTGAGGAAAATGACTCCGCATCCCTCGCCGCGCACATAGCCGTTCGCCTGCTTGTCGAAGGTCTTGCATTTCCCGTCGCCGCTCAACATACCGGCCATGCTGAACGAGATGTATGCGGCCGGGCTCAGCATCACGTGCACGCCGCCCACAATGGCCATGTCCGAGCTTCCGGTGTGGATCGACTCGATGGCGCGGTGCAGAGCGATCAATGAGCTGGAGCATGCGGTGTCGATAGGTGCGCTGGGACCGTGCAGATTGAGCAGGAACGAAACGCGATTGGCCAGGATAGAGTGCGAGTTGCCTGAGGCGGTGTAGCCGTCGAGCGGGATTCCGTGCCGATTGATTACCTCGGCGTAATCAGTCGTGGCCACACCGACGAAGACGCCTGTCTTCGTTCCGGCGAGATCAGAGACTCTCTGCCCCGAATCCTCGACGGCCTTCCAGACCTGCTCGAGGAAGATCCGCTGCTGCGGATCCATCATCTGCGCCTCTCGCGGCGAGATTCCGAAGAACAGAGGATCGAACTTATCGACCTCTCTCATGAACCCGCCCCACTTCGAATTCGACTTGTTCGTCTCCTTGAACGGATCTCCGTAAATGTCCTCCCAGCGCCAGCGATCGGGCGGGATGACCGTGATCATATCTGTCGAGTTCTTCAGGTTCTCCCAGAACTCGTCCAAGTCGTCGGATTGCGGCATGACGCCGCTCATCCCGACGATGGCGATGGGCTTATTGATGAAACGAAGCTCCGGAGAGAAGCTCCCTCCCGAAACGGCGGGGAACGCATTCTCGCGATCGGCGATCGAGGGATCCCACCCTTTCCGGTTCTCAATCCCTCTGTCGTAGTGGCCCGCCGCAACCGGCTGCTGTGCCGGCGGGTACGGCGTGGCCGCTGGAGGTGCCGTGGTGGAGGCACCGTAGACGCGAAGAAGCTCGTCCTTCCGTTCCGCCGCGAGGTATTTCGCAATCTCACCAAGCGACGCATAGTCGAAGAAAAGGACAGGGGTGATGTCGAGCTGAAACTTCTCGTTGACGGCGTTGGCAAATGTCGTCAGGCCCATGGAATCGAACCCGAGGTCGAGCAGGATCGCGTCTGAGGAGACGTCGCCGGCATCGAGCTTCAGGAACGTCATCACGATCTGCGTCAGATCGTTCTGCAGCCGCTCGGCGAGATCCCGGTCGGCTACCGCAGCGACCGGCACAGTCGCGGATGCGGGCGCAGCGGGAGACGGGGTTCTCTTTCTCAGACCCCACGCCACCTCCACCTTGTCCTGAACGCCTTCCAGGACCGCGAAGTGCGATCTTCCGGACGCAAGACCGCGAACGAATGCGTCGATCCCGGTGGCCACGCTCAACGGCCGGATGCCGAGAGTCTCTCTGAAGAAAAGCTCGGTCTGCTCGTCGAGCTTCATTCCGCCCCCGGCCCAGATCGACCAATTGAGGCTCAATGTCTTTCCGGATCTGGCACCGCCGGCGCGAAGACGTTCGCGCCCGGCAACGAACGAATCCATAAAGGAATTGGCGAAGCTGTAATCACACTGGCCGGCGTTGCCGGCCACCGCCGCGAGCGAAGAGAACGTCACAAAGAAGTCGAGATCTTCGTCTCTGGTCAGTTCATCGAGATGCAGCGTTCCGTAGACTTTCGGCGCCAGGACGGCGCTCATTTCACCGGACGTCTTGTTTCTGAGGAACGAGTCCCGCAGAACGCCGGCCGCGTGAATGATTCCGTTGATCTGTCCAAAGCGGGCCTTGCACTCGCCCACGAGGCCGCGGACCTCTTCCTCGCGGGAGACGTCGGCGAGCAGATACACGACTTCTGCGCCCA
Organism: Thermoanaerobaculia bacterium; assembly: GCA_035569395.1. GTDB lineage: Bacteria > Acidobacteriota > Thermoanaerobaculia > Gp7-AA8 > Gp7-AA8 > JADGNZ01. The sequence continues at coordinate 7,718 of DATMNC010000040.1, forward strand.
GATTTCTGAGCTCGTCGAGCCTCGCCTCGCTTTCCGCGGACAAACTCGAACGGCCGGTGAGGACCAGTCTGGCCTTGTAGTTTTTCGCCAGGAATTCGGCGAAGATCAGACCCAGCCCACCCGCGCCGCCCGTGATCAGAACCACGCCCTGTTCGCGCATCACCGGAGCCGCATCAGCAATGTTCTCGAGCGGGAAAGCCCTGAGCTTCCTGATGCAGCGCTCCAGACCCTCATAGCGAATGGCATTCGCATCCTGCACTCGTGTGGACAGTTCCGCGGACAAGGCTTCGCGAATCTGTCCATGCCAGGCCCCGGTGCCGGCACTTTTCAGCCGGACCTCGAGCATTTTGCAAACCATCTTCGGATGCTCCAGACGCAGCGCATTCACGAAGCCGCCCACCGCCTCGTTGTGCGGCTGGGCACCATCCGCGCTCTGCGAATAGAGATAGAGGAGCTGGGTCTTTCCTTCGCGTTTGTGCTTGATCAGAGCCTGCGTAACGAACAGGAACGAGTAGACGCCCAGCTCGAGTGACTCCTGAAAACCGGTATGGCCGAGCGGCCACGCGAAGACGACATTCTCGACGGCGCAGCCTTTGGCGATGAGTGATTCAAACAGCTGCGCGAAATCGTCTTTGTTCTGTGGATTGACAGTGTATGTCTGGCCGCCCAGATTTTCGTAGGTGTTTCCGGGCCGCACCAGAATCTGATCTGCGTTTGCGCTCAGTGCGTCGTCGGTCGCAAATAACACGAACGACTGCGCGCTGCTCTGCTCCGCCGCCGCGGCCAGCGGCGCTTTCTCCCAGTCGTACGAGTAGTAGAGATTGGTGAAGCCGTCCGCATCCGCGACGTGCGCAGGTTTCTCGTGCACCTCGCGAAGAGGTACACCGACCGATTCGCGGATCTTGACGAGGACCTTTCCGGTCTCATCGACGATGACCACATTCGATTTCAGTACACGCGAGCTCGGATTGCCCTTGACCGGGGTGATGTAGCTGAAACAGTTGGGCTGAAGGGGATGGAGAATCTCGACTTCGCCGATGGAGTATGGGACGAACATCTCACTCATCTGCTCGGTGAGCTGCGCACCCATGCCCGCCTGCAGCGAGCCGTCCATGAGCGAGGGCGGCAGAGCCATGCTGTCGAGATCGCCCTTGCGGAATTCCGGGAGCTTCAAAGCGCCGAGAATCTCGAGCTCGTTCTTGTAGACGTCCTGGAGAACCTGGAAGCTGGGCCCGAGGTTCAGCCCGAAGGACTTGAAAAGCGGATAGGTCTTCGTGCCGTCTGTGACTTTCGCGCAGCGCGAGCGAACCGCCGCGAGATCGATGGATTCAGCCGCGGCCTCGGCCTCTTCCCGTGTCTCGTACAGAAGCTTGCCTTGCGAGTGTAGAATTTTGCCCGCCGGGCCTTCGCTGAACACCTCGAAGGGAACGGAATCGCCGCGCGGCTTCAGCTCGATGAACACCTCTTTGGGAACGCCGTTCAGAACCGCGATCGGGCTGACCCAGAGGATGTTCCTGATCTTGCGGACTTTCCGGCCTGCCGCGATCTCACCGGCCTTCCGCGCCAGCTCGAGATACGCGACGCCGGGCAGCGTCGGGATGTCTGACACATGATGGTCGTAAATGAAGAAGTCGCGGTCGTGGAAGGTCTTCCTGAAGAGCTGCCGCTCGAATGTCGACTCATTGCTGTCGAGCAAAGGATGAATACCCGCGCCCGGATGCAGGGCGCGGCGGCGCGGCGAAAAATCGGCGGCCCAATGGCGCTTGTCAGCGAACGGATACGTGGGCAGAGAGACTCGCCTGCCCGGCATCGGGGACTGAAATCCCTGCCAGTCCGCGAGCAGACCTTCGGTCCACAGACCAGCGATCTTGTGAGGATCCTGTCCCTGCGACACGAGCCGGACGAATTCCTGTTTCTCGTGCCGGTTCAGCAAACGCATGATCCCGTCGGCACCTTTGGCATGCCCGGTGACGACATCCTGGTGCCGCTCTCCTTCGATGAAGCCGGTCAGCTTCCCGATCAATTCTTCCTGCGTCGTGGCGATGACCGCCGCGCGATGTTCGAACGACTTCCGACCCTGTTGCAGTGTGAACGCGACATCCTTGAGATCGGCAGGGAGACCGGCGCCGTTCGGCTGGAGGAATTTCGCCAGTCGAACGGCAGCCTCACGCAACTGATCCTCGTTCCTGGCGGAGAGCGGGAAAATCAGCGGAAGCGCCTTGATCGGCGCGTCGCTCCCCTGCCGCAATGGCTCGTAGCTTTCGAGGATGATGTGCGCGTTGGCGCCTCCCGCGCCGAAGGAGCTGATTCCCGCACGAAGAGGAACCGGCGCGCCGCCGATTTCTCTCGCCTTCCACTCCTCCAGCTTCTGGACGACGTAGAAGGGCGAATGCTCGAAATCGATGAATTCGTTCAATGCGCCGGAATGCAGCGACGGCGCGAGCTGGCGGTGCCGCATCTGCAACAGCACTTTCGACACGCCGACGACCCCTGCCGCGGCCTCGAGATGGCCGATATTGCTTTTGACTGAGCCGATCGCGCAGGTTTGATTCCCGACCGCGTAGGACTTGAAGGCGTTGTTCAGCCCCGTGATCTCGAGCGGGTCTCCGAGCTCGGTGCCGGTGCCGTGCGCCTCGACGTAGCCGATGCTTCGCGCATCGATATTGGCTTTCTGAAGTGCCGTGGCGATCAGATCGCCTTGCGCCCTCGGATTGGGGACGGTATATCCACTGGTCCGCCCACCGTGGTTGACGGCGGCGCTCTTGATCACACCATAGATGTTGTCGCCGTTCCGGATCGCCTCATCGAGAGGTTTGAGGACGAGTGCCCCGATCCCTTCTCCCGCGACATACCCGTTCGCCCCTTTTCCAAAGGCGCGGCAGACGCCGTCGGGTGAGAGAGCGCCGCCATTGGAATTGATGTCGAATTTGGTCTGATGCAGGTCGAGGTTCACGCCGCCTACGATGGCCGCCGAACACTCGCCTGCCTGGATCGCTTCATGAGCCAAATAAAGAGCGGTCAAGCTCGAGGAACAGGCCGTATCCAGCGTCAGGCTCGGGCCGGAGAGATTCAGACAAAAGGAAACGCGGTTGGCGATGCTCCAGAGGAATGAATTAGGAGCCACCTTCTCAGGGCCGCCCGCGCGCTTCTCCTCGACGCCGAGCATCTGGTACATGGCCCAGACCGCGCCGACGAACACACCGATGTTTCGCGAGCCGTCTTCTTGTGCCAGAATCTCAGGGTAGTAGCCGGCGTCCTCCATCGCTTCCCATGCCACCTCGAGGAACAGCCTCTCCTGCGGATCCTGCCATTCGGCCTCGCGCGGGGAAATGTTAAAGAACAACGAATCGAATTTATCGACGTCTTCAATGAACCCGCCGCGGTATTTTCTGGCGCTTCCATACTGCAGCCGGCGTTCATAACGGTCCGCCGGGAGCTCCTCGACGCAGTCCAGACCGTGGGCCAGGTTATCCCAAAATTCTTTCAGGTTCTTCGCCTTGGGATAACGGCCGGCCATCCCGACGATCGCCACGTCCGGCGCCCGCCGCGATACCGGTTTGACGGCAGTCGCCGGCCGCTCCGTCTCTTTGGACACATCCGCAGACGCCACAGGCCGGACTGAATACGCCTCTTGCGCCGGCTGCGGTGAAGAAGCTGGTAAGGAGGCTACCGGAGGTGTGGCCGGTGCGCTTTCTTCCGCCGCCACGCTGGAGAAGGGCGCTGCAGCGATGATGGTCCCTGAAGCGTTGTGATACTTAATAAGTCTGTAGTTCGCGTGGAAGGCACTCATTGGCTGGGCCGGGCTGCTCTCCAGGACCACTTCCGGAATGTTCACCTTCTTATCGAACAAATGGACCAATCTGTCGATGACGTCTTCGATATGAGCGCGCTTCACGCCGACTGGAATGGCGAGTCGGACGACACCATTCATGGGCGTATGTTTCTGCATCCCCACGCTATGTGCGCCGGCGCGAATCCCGGTATTCAGATATAGCCATGCCAGGAATGAGGCGACCGGCTCTTTGAAGTCTCTGAATTCTCGGATCTGCTTAACGTCGATCAGAATGCAGTGCCCGCCGGCGGGCTGTACGACGGGAATGTGGTGCTCGTTCAACGACGCCCAGATCCGGCGAACGCCCTCCATTCTTCGCAAAACGTTGGCTTCGATCTGCTTCCGGCTTTGCAATGAGAGCGCAATCATCCTGCGGTCGATCAGGTCGATCCCGCCGCCATCTTCCTGAACGAGCTCCTGGAGCCTGGCAAAAAGACCGACGTCGTTGGTGGCGACGATTCCGCCCTTGTTGACGCAGAAATCCTTGGTCAGGCTGCCGATGACCGCATCCGCGCCGGACAGGATTTCCCGCGCGACGGTCCAGACGCTCTTGCCAGCATGTTCCTTTTCGTGCTCGATCAGGAACTGTGCGTTCTCCATCACCCGAGTGGCGTCGATCACCAGCGGGATCGAACGGCCGGCGAGCAACGCTTTTACATCCCGGAGATGCTGCCAGGAAACCGGCGCTCCGCCCGCGGCATTGTCGCTTACCTCGATACAGACAAATGCAATCGCATCCCGATCCTGCGCCACCTCTGCCTGCAGCGCATCCCAGTCGAGGTTACCCTTATAGAGCTCCTGCGAGTCGAGACGAAACAACTCGGCGTGAGGCAGCTCTTTGGGACTGAAGCCCTTGTCGATCTGGTGAAAAATGGTGCTGGGGAACAACAGGTTCTGGAGCACCACCCCTTTTTTCAGCCAGGCTTTGAAGAAAACGTGTTCGGCCGCCTGCCCGGACGCGGTGAGAACGAAGTTGTCGAACGGAAACACCGCCTTCAGAACGTCGTCCACGCCCAACGGCTGCTGGAGCTGCGCATGCAGATGCTTCATCTGCGCCGCGATGGCAGGCATCTCCAGTTGCGACCAGGAGTCAGTCTTGAGATCGAATTCCACGCGATCGTACGGGATATTGAGCGGATTGAAGCCGAACTCGGCGAGCGTGCGCGACCGGTCGTTGCCTTCGATCAACGATCCCTCGCCCGCCGGCTGCTCATCCCCGGAGCGGACCGGTTCTGGAGAGGGCAGCGCAGGCGCCGCGCGGAAATTGTGGTTTTCTTCATCCGACGTCTGCATCTTCTCGGGATCGGCAATCATCATGATGATGTCGATGACATTCTCAGGATCGCCGCTCCCCACCGGACGACAGAGAAAAATGCTCCGATCTTCAGGCCGAAACTTGTTCTTGAACTGCAGATTGCCCTGATCATTGAAGATATTCTGCTCGCGTAGGTCATCCAGGATTTTGTCGATCGCGGGATCCGCGGTTGGGGACGGCCCGAGCTTGCACCCGTAAGTTCCGCCCATACTGAGCACGATGCACCCTTCTCCGACGAGGGTTTTGATGATCTGGACGATCGCAAACTCCAATCCACCCATGGACATGTCGGGTGGATAGAATTCGAGATCCATCAAATAGCCGTTTTCCTCGACGGACATACCGGTAATCATAATGACGGCCTGCAAGATGTCATTGAGATAAGTCAGAAAGAGGCGGTGCTGGCTTGGCAACGCGCCGGCAAGAATCTCGCCTCTGACGTCGCGGACCAGGGGGTTGACCATCGTCCTCGCCTCGGACCACCGGTCGATTACGCGAACGATGTCCCGGTCGGTCTCCGGATTCGAGCCGCACCGATACTCGTCCGTTCTACAAATGCCGGCCTTTTCGAACTTCGTGACCTGGTAGCGCAGACGGCGCATCGCTCCGCCGTCGAGCCTGAATTCACCGAGATTCAGGATGCGCTGCATCACGCCGAACGGCGTCGCCGAGAACGACTGTCCGCCGACGGGCGGGAGCTCGTCGCCCGCGAGGACGTTGAGCTGGAAATCGTTCGTCTCACAATGCCGGTACATCTCCACCAGGAGCTCGGGCAGATAGTCCCGCGGTCCGGTAAAGCCGTAAACGAGGATGATGTTCTTGCTGCGGCCATAATTGAAGTAGCCGCGTCGCGAGCTGCCGATGAAAAGGTTGGGCGCGATCTTTCGCGTCCCGCGCGAGACACAGGCTTCCACCTTGTAGCGAGCGAAAAGGCGCCGGATGAGCTCCCCGTACTCGGGATGCTCGTAGGCGTCCTTTTCCAGCATGCGAATGGGCTCCGCTTCCCGGATGGCTGGATGAGCGAGAACCTGCGCGGGTGGTTTCCCGTCCTCCGCCACTTCGAGCGCCACGATTTGCCGGTCGCCAGCGGGAGCATCAGAATGGATTCTCTGCAATCGGTCCGCAAACTTGACCGAGAGAGTCGGCTCATGCTTGTCGACGAAGTAATTGGCCAGATCGTTGATCGTGAAGTTCTCGAAGAGCAGGCTCTTGGGCAGCGTTCCGAAGTCAGCCTCCAGCTTTCGGAGGACTTTCAGCACGCGGAACGAGTCGATCCCCAGTTCGCCGAATGGGGCAAACGAGTCGAAGTCCGGGCTCAATGAGCCCGACGCATCGGCGATCAGCGCCTTTAGATAAGACTCGGTGGAGTCTCGGAGAAGTTCCTTGCGGATCATCATGGCCTCTTGCCGTTCAAAGGCAGCTCTGCAGCGACTACGACCCCTAAGCGGCTCTTGACTGCTGAACTTGTTGCACCATGCGAGTCAACACGTTCCCCGGACCCGTTTCGGTAAACTGGTTGACGCCCTGACTCATGAGGAAGCGGATAGTTCGCGCCCATTGCACCGATTGCGTAATCTGATTCACCAGCAGCGACTTGACGGACTCGGATGCGTTGCCGGTGGGATACGGCTCGGCGGTCGCATTCGCGATAACCGGCGTCTTCGGCGCGGCGAACGTCATCGGAGCTAGAAAATCAGCAAACGCTCTCGCGGAATCCGCCATGTATCGCGAATGAAAGGCGGCGCTGACCTGCAGGGGGATGTACATCTGCGCGCCCTCCTGGTCAAAGAACGCACCGGCGCGCTTGATATCGTCGACCGGGCCGGAGACCACCGTCTGCGACGGCGTATTGAAGTTGGCGACGTCGATGCTCGACAGTCCGTGACGCTCGATGACCGTCGCTACCTTGTCGGCGCTCATGCCGACGACGGCCGCCATGCCCCCGTTTGTGGCCTGTGACATCAGCATGCCGCGCTTCTTCACCAGGCGCAGCCCAGTCAGAAAGTCGAAGACACCCGCCGCGAGCAATGCGTTGTATTCGCCGAGACTATGGCCGGCCAGCCAGGCTGGTCGGGCGCCTTCGCGGACGGCTTTGTAATAGTGCAGCGCATTGACGACGTACAGACCGGGCTGGGTGAACTGCGTTTGTTTCAGGCGATCATCCGCGTCCTCAAGGCACAGCGTGCGCATCGAATAGCCGGCGATCGCGTCGACGTCGTTCTCGACCGCCGCATACTCCGGCGCATCGAAGAGGCCCTGCCCCATACCGCGTTTCTGTGAGCCCTGGCCGGGAAAGACAAAAGCAATCATCGAGATCCCCCGTTCTGAATCGTTTGTGTGGCGTTGAGGCACGATTCCGAGACCCGCAAATACGGAAGCGTGCATTCGTCTTCGCTAAGCATGGGTACAACCCACCGCACCGTCAGGTGCGGTGACGGAGCACCGGTGCGCTCCGCGCAGATGGCCACCAGATACTCGGGGGCCGGCTGCAACTGCCAGAACTGCCAGCGAGCCGGCTCGTCGGTCAGTTCGCGATCGATGGCGATCTCCACCGTCTTTTCGTCGCGGTAATGAAAGCTGAACTTGTCGAGGGGCAGGGACAAGCCCATACCACGCGCCTTGATGTACGACTCCTTGAACGTCCAGTACTCGAAGAACCGCTGCTGCTGCTCCTGCCGCGGCGAGGCATGCAGCGCCGCCACTTCCGGCGGCGCGAAATAGCGATTCGCGACGTCGATAGCCGCCTGACGCGCGAGGATGTTCTCGACGTCCACGCCGAGGGCGCGCTGTTTCGTGACGCCCAGCACGATCAGACTGTGTGTGTGCGAGATGTTGAACGAGAAGCCGGCATCGCTTACCTGCGGATTGGCGATCTCCGGACGTCCATAGGCATTCGTGGAAAAGACCCAATCCTCGGGATCGATGGCCATATAGCGGGACAGGACGGTACGCACCAGAGCCCGTGTGACGAGGTAACGGAGCCGGTCTCTCGCGAAATAGAACCTCGGCTCCTGTTCCCTCTCCGCGGCATTGAGTAGCTGCCGATAGGCCGCGTGCAGGCGTTCGTCAACGATTTCGCCGTAAGACGCCAGCCAGACGTGAATGTCCGTGGACGTGAGGGGAATGATCGAATCCATTGGTTATGGGAGCCTGCGTGGGCCGCGCCGCTCAGCATTCGTAGATGCACACCAGCCGTTTCAAGGCAACAAGTGTTTCGTTCGGATAGCCGAAGGCATTGTTAATGTAGGAGACGCCGTCGATCTTCACATGACGGTTGACGTGACTATGTCCATAGACGTGCAGGCGTGAGTTCAGATTCCGTAACTGCCCATCCAGTTTCTTTGAACCGAGGACAGGATAAAGAAACCTGCACGCGAGCGGGATGTAATCCGGCATCACATCGATGCGCGGCAGAAAATGCGAGTAGGTGATGACCATGTCGCCGTCCTGGCTGGCCAGTCCGTCATTGAACACAGCAAAGTGCGACGCAACATCCTTCTCCGTGAATCCGGCCGGCCAACGGCAAGCCCGGAAATCCATCCACACCGACCGCAGTGCCTCGCTGGGCTCGCCGAAGGAGTAGTCGTACCATGCCAACAGCGGAATGATCGACACGCCCCGCTCGCGAAATGTCTGCATCGACGCACCGCTCGATTTGACCACCCCGCGGACATCGTCGAATTTTTCCAGTGAATTCTTCTCGCGATTATCACGTATCACCCACAGGTCGTGGTTCCCCGGCACGAACAGTACCTTCCTGAAACGCTTCGCGAGTGTGCTGAGGCACCAATCGAGCAGTGGCAACGTGTCGGTCACGTCGCCGGCAAGAATGAGCACATCGTCCTGATAATCAACAAATGACAGATCCGCGACCCACCTGGCGTTCACGTCGTAGTCGATGTGGATATCCGAAGTGGCAAATATTCGCATTTCGGATCATCTTAGGCGCTGGGGCGTTAGTGCTCGATCGACGCCGGCACGGCCGCGAGATTCTTCTGATCGAAGCCATAGGGTGTCAGAATCGCCTGCACCGTAGATGTGGAGGTCACAGCCAGCCCGTACTTCAGGAACGTAGCCAACGTGCCGGCTGGGCCTACGTCGACGTATCGCCGCGCACCATCCCGTTCCAATCGGGCGATGGTTTCACGGAACCGGATGGGGCGACGGACGACATTCCACAGATAGTCATCGGACAGCTCGGCGACCATCGTCGTCCGGTCGCAGCAGACCAGCGGCAACCGGTTTTGCTTGCGCCCGACGGACCGCATGGATGAAACGAACGTCGCCTTCGCTTCATCGATCCACTGCGAATGAAAGGCGAAAGAAACCGGGAGCCGCTGATAGCTGATCGTCCGCCCCTTCAATTCGGTTTCAATCGTTGCGATCTCGGACCCTTTGGCGGTAACGACGAAGTGAGAGGAGAAGTTGACTGCCGCGAGCTCGCTACGGCAGCGGAGGAACTCCTCGGCGAATAGTGCCGGATCGGCCAGGATCGCGATCATCCCGCCAGGCTTGCACCATTCCTCGAGCGCCGTCGCCTGGCGGATCACGGCGGACAGAGCGTCTTCGATGTCGATGAAGCCGGCCACCGCCGCCGCCGCAAACGATCCGAGACTCGCGCCCAGAACCATGTCCGGCCGAACTCCCCTCTCCATCAGCGTCTGAGCCAGTGAATACTCCACCATGAAGATTGCAGGATGCGTCGACAGGGTGCGGTCGAAAGGTTCGCTCTTGCGATGGTCGCCTGAATAGAGAGTATCGATCACGGACTGGCCTGATGACCGGTGCGCCATCTCATCCAACCACACCATCCAGCGGCGAAAGGTGTCGTTCTTCTCGAACAACTCCCTTCCCATCTGGAAGTACTGCGACCCCTGCCCGGAAAACATGAATACAACGCTCATTTCAACTGCGCGGACAAACCGGTTGGCTTCACGCTCTCGCAGGCCAGCCCGACATCGTCCAGCGCGATTGCGCCGCGGGGCGATTTGTCGAAGACGAAGGAAATTCTTCTCAAGCCGGCCAGATCGAGTTTGGGATTGGCGGCCACGAAATCCTTCAGCGCGATGTGGTAGCGGCGCATGACGATTTCCGACGGCGGCAGTCCGTTCAGCGCGGCCGCCCGTCGCGTTTGGCCTTTGATCTGAGGATAAAGCACCTGGTCGTGGGAGAGCGGCAGGATTGCCTCGGTTCCATGATTGTCGGCTACCACAATGGACCAGTCGAGGGGACGCTCATCGTCCGTCTCCGAGTCCTTGGCGCCGTTCGCCGGGTGAAAATCATCGGGCAGGCTGTCGATGCCGGCATTCGACAGGCTGAAGACGAGATCGGTGTCGGCGCCGACGCCAGGCGGCGTCTTGCCGAGATCGATGCTGTATTGCGCGCGCTGTTTGTGGACCCTATCGTCCCACGCAATGACGGCAACTTCACTGTCCAGGTGAGTCTGCTTCAGTTCGATATAGGTTTCCTTCCAGATCGACAGGTTCTGTGCATCGATCGTGACGCCCGGGCTCGAGCCGGTCGAGGGATCGATGTCTTCTTCAAAGTTGGCGAGCCATGTCGTGGCGCCGTCGGAATAGTTATTGATCAGATAGTCGTCAGGAAGCCAACCAGCGCCGTTACGCGCGTCTTCGAACAGCGGACGATAGGCGGTCTTTCCCATCAGCGTGATTTGCAGGAATGCGGATAGATAGACCTTGGCAATGCGCCGCTGCGCAGCTCCGTCGATGATCGGCCGCTCGTCGAGGAGGAACTGGAACGGCAGTCCAAAGTCATTGCGGCCCCAACTGGTATTGAACTGGCCGTGGTTGGCATCCTTCACATAGACGCTGGCCTTGAAACCCTTGTCCGGGCCAGAATAGGTCGCGCGCGAATATTGCGACGAGCCCTTGAACGACATCACGTCGCCGTCCATGCTGCCCTGGATGACGAAGTAGTTTGTGTCACGCAGCGGATTGGGCCGGTCACGCGGCGAATATTGTCCATCCATGGGTGCGATCGCGGCGATCGCTCCGAGCTTGAAGCGAAAGGGGAATCTCAGCGTGGCGTCGTCGGGATAGCGGCCAAGCTCGTTGAACGCGGCAGCAACGGCCACCGCCTCACCTCCGCGCGAATGGCCGACGAGTCCGATGTGGTCCATGTCGACCTTGCCGAAGAAGGGACTCGTCCTGTCGGCATTCCAACTGCGCCATTGCACCAGATGCTGGAGAAGAAGCCATCCGCGCACCCGGTTCTCCGAACCGACACGCATGTGAAGAGGACTTATGAACTCGGCCATCGTGCCATTGAGGAAGTTCTCGTCGACGGACACGGCGATGAAGCCCTGGCTGGCGAGAAGCTCCCCGAGATATGCATACCCACCTTCGGAGAACTCCTCCATATCGTGATTGCCGTGAACGATCAGAACGAGCGGAAAGGGGCCGCTGTCACGGGCGTCAGGCATCCAGACACGTCCCTGTACAGGCAGCGCGTTGGGACCAAAACCCCAATACAGGGTGCGGATCCAGCCGGCCACTCCGGTCCACTGCTCGTCGAGAGCTGACGCGTTGACCGGCCTGGAGATGACTCGCGCTCCCGCTGCGTACTCGGGACGGTGGGCGTCTTTGCCGCTGCCATACGTGAGGAAGAGCACCTTATAGGGTCCGCGTTTGCCGGGATCGGGCAGATCCAGCGTCTGGCCGCGCAGGTGATAGCCGGCGAGCGCCGGGTTTGGATCAGCAAGGTGCTTGAAAAGGCCATAGGCCGAGGCCGTCAGCACCGCGGCGCCGATTGCGAAGAAGATCAGGCTGCCGATGCGCCGGCGAAGCGGCCCTCGGCTGCCCAAGAGCGACGCGCCCGCCCCAAAGAACAGACTCAAGCCAGCAAAAAGAACGATTGTGCCGATGGCGACGCCTTTGGCAAGCCAGGCCCCCACCATAATCAAGGAAGCGGCGGGAAAGCTCAGGAACAGTGCGGCGCGGTATCTCGGTCGGAGCGACGCCGAAAGCCAGATCAGCAGAAGCAGTACCGCACTCACCGCGACGAGCAGCGCGAACAGGACCAGCAGCCCCAGCGTTTTTTCGACCGTGAAATTGAAAACGAGCTCGTGCCAGACGAAAACGACAAAGATTAAGACCCACAATCCGATCAGCGCGTTTGCCGCACCGTTCCATGCAGCATCCGACGGCGTAAAGGCTGCGCGAATGCGACGCATCGCGGAACGGAGTCGCGCCGCCCGGCGTCTTGTCGCGATCTTGATCACTTCGGAGCCCAAATCGTCCGCGTATGGCGCGGGAAGATCCAGGATTTCGCTATCGGTCATGACGCCCTCGGCTTTGGAATGATTGGAGTGGTTCGGGGCGATGATTCGGCGGGTTCTGCTCCGCGCCGGGTCAGGCGACCGTCGCGACGGACCGTACGCGAAGCCGCTGATCGTCCACGATCTTGCCGTCGAGCAATGACACCTGCCGTTCGGCCTGCTCCGCCGAGCGCGGGTCGTGAGTGACCATAACGATCGTGCTGCCGTGACCGTGAAGGCCGGCCAGCATGTCCATGATGAGCTGCGCGTTCTTGGAATCGAGGTTACCCGTAGGCTCGTCCGCCAGAAGAACCCTCGGCCGGCCCACCAGCGCACGGGCGATGGCCACCCGTTGCTGTTGACCGCCGGATAACTGCGCGGGGAAATGCTTCTGGCGCTCCGACATATTCACCTGTCCCAGCGCTGCGCTCACCATTTCGTGCCGTTGTTTCCGGGCCAGGTCGTTGCGGAACGTCAATGGCAGCTCGACATTCTCGAATGCGCTCATGTCGCCGATCAGGTTGAACGCCTGAAAGATGAAACCGATCTCCCGATTGCGCACCCGGGCCTGCTCGGTGAGGTTCAAACCGGTCACCTCGGCGCCCCCGAGAAAGTATTTCCCACCGGTCGCCGAGTGCAACAACCCCATCACCGACAACAGCGTCGATTTCCCACAACCCGAGGGGCCGCTGATGGCAACGTATTCGCCTTGCTCGATGCCCAGATGAATGTCGTCCAGAGCCGATGTTTCCATCTCGTCGGTTTGAAAGATCTTCGTAATGCCTTGAAGGTTGATATAGGGCTGACTGGTCATGGGCGATCTCCGAAAAGGGCGGCGTTGTAGAGGGGGTCGCTACTCGTAACGCAGCGCATCGCCCGGTTCCAGAGCGACGGCGCGGCGGGTGGGCAGATACGACGCCGCCACAATGACGGTGACGATGAGAAGAACGACGGACAGCGTAGCCAGGACCACCCGGGCGAAGATATTGGTGATCGCGGCACTGAGGGCCGGCATCACCATGATCCCCAGGCCGATGCTGACAATGGCCACGGCGAGATAGATGGCGCCCTGGCGCAGGAACATCGACGTCGCGCGCCACGGCGTCGCGCCCAATGCCCGGCGAATGCCCACTTCCTGTGTGCGTTGCGCCACCGAGCGGCTGATCAGCCCGAACAGGCCTGAAGCCGCGAGCAGGGCCGTTATCAGCGAGATCACCATCATGACCGGTACCAGGGCCCCGGCGTTCATCCAGAGCGCGGCCAGATAGAAGTCGAGCGTTTGCAGGTTGTGCAATGGCAAATCCCGATCGACCGCGAAGGCTCCTGCACGCAGAGCGGCCCGACTACCGGCAGTGTCCCCGTTCGGCAATCGGACCAACAGTTGGAATGCCGCTGGAACCGCCTGCCGCAAAGGCTGGTAAAGAACCCCATCCTCGGGCTCATACGGCAGTCCCACCACCGCCGAGACGACGCCGACGATCGTGACCCAGGGACCATTGTCCAGGGGGTTCAACTGGACGCGTTTGCCCAGGACGTCCCGATCGGGCCAATAACGCGCGACCATCTTCTCATCGACAACGGCGACCTTGAGTGAATCGCTGTTGTCGGTGCTGTCGAACAGGCGCCCCGAGCGCAGGACCAGCCCCAGCAGCTTGAAATAGTTCTCCGAGACCACGGCCACCGGCACCGTCAGCGTTCCGCGGTTGTCCGCGCCCTGCCGCGATTCGATGACGACCGGGACCTTCGCCGGCTTGGTGGGAGTGGCCGTGGCGAAGGCCACGTCCGCACCCGGGATCGTGCTCTTGATTGCCGCGGTAAGGTCTTCCCAATAGTGAAGGCGCCGGCCTGGCTCGGAGTAACGCTCGCCGAAAACGGTGGGCGCGGTCGAGAGGATGACCTGAGACGTGTTCAGACCGATCGGTTTATTCACTTCCTGTTTAATAGCGGTAATAACGTTCGCACAGACCACCAGCACCACACAGGAAATCATCACTTGCATGCCCACGAGAAGGGCCACACTCTTGTTGCTGCCGCGAATCGACGCCCCTTTGCCGCTGCCCGCCAGCACCATGGCGGCATCCTGCCTGGTAATGCGCCATGCAGGAATAAGCGTACTGAGCATCCAGATCACGATGGCGAAGATGACGGCGATGCCGAAGTCGGCTGCCCGCAATTCCGGGAGATACCCCGGGCGTCCGGTTGCAAAGGCCTGCGCCAGGAAGCCGGCGACGCCTCGAGCCCAGTGAACGCCGATGGCCGCGAATCCGTACCCGGCCAGGAGCCCGAGCAGGATGACCAGCGCGGTCTCGAGCAGACACTGCCGCAGCAGACGCGCACGCGATGAGCCCAGCGCAGTCCGCAGAGCCAGCTCGCGGCTGCGCTCGAGCAGGCGCGCGAGAAACACCATACTGATGTTCACACATCCCAGCAGCAACACCCCCCCGGCCATGATCCCGAGCATCCCAACGAGCAGCGCGTCGTTGTGGGTGTACATCCTGGCCGCGGGAATGAGCTCCACACGCCGCGTCGCGCCGAAGAGGTTCGGATAATCACGGTTGACCTGTTCGACCGCGGTTTTCATTTCATTCAGAACGCTGTCGGCGTTTTGATCCGGGCCCAACGCGATCATCGGCGTTACCATCATCGCCGAGTCGCCTGGCCTCGCCAGATGCGGGATGTGCAGCGGCATCCACAGCTCGAAATCCTGAAACGCGAAGAAGCCTTTCGGCATCACGCCGACGATCTGCACCGGTCTCGCGTCGATACGGGCCGTCTTGCCGATGATGGCCGGATCGGCAGCGAAGTAGCTCCGCCAGGAATCGTCACTGAGGATGGCCACCGGCGCCGCCTCAGCCTGCCCGTCGCTCTCCTGAAACATGCGGCCTAGTTGCGGAGCCACGCCGGTGGCCGCGAACAGACGCGGGCTGCTGACCGCGGCGCGCAGACTGGTGGTGGCTTCGCCTTCACTGAGAATGGCCGCCCTGCCCTCGAAGGCGCCTAGATGGTCGGCCAGCCGCTTGTGCGCGAGCAGCTCCTGATACGTATAGCCATCGACGATGGGCCGGGACTTTGCCGTGGCGTCGGGCGCGATCTGCACGCTGTACCAGCTCGAGGAACCGGCGAACCCGAGGCCTTTCCAGAGGGAGCTGTAGGCAAGGGTGAAAATCCAGACCGCAAGTCCCACACTGAGAGCAACGACGCTCGCGCACATGAGCGAATAGCCCCACGACTTCTTCAGCAGGCGCCATGCGTATTTCAGATCGAACAAGAGATTCATAAGCAGTCCAGGAATGAGAGACGTCGTTTGTGGATGGTGGGGCGCGGGGGAGCGTTACTTCAACAGGATGCGGTCTTTACCCTGCCACGCGCCGATTTCCGAGGTGATGATGCGGTCGCCCGCTTGCAGGCCCTGTAGTACCTGCATATCGTTCAGCGATACTTTGCCCGTCTGGATCGTGGTTTTCGTCGCATAGTGACCAGCCGCATCCAGCTTGTACACGCTGATCGTTGCCTCGTTCTTGACGTAGGAAGGTCTGCCGACATACAGGGTGTTCGGCAATTGGCTGATATAGACCACGCCTTCGACCTGCAACTGCGGCCGGGCACCGGCCGGCAGCGCACCCTGCAGATCGACGTCCACCACCACGGTGCCGTCCGTGACACCGGGGTCAACGCGCGTGACAGTCCCATTCACCGTCCCATTGTGGGTATCGACGAGTGCTTTTTGGCCGGTCTGCACCAGGGTGGCCTCGCGCGCGGGAACCTTGAGCTCGGCGTAGAGTTGATCCTGCCGGGCGATGCGGCCGATGGGGCTGCCCGGTTGCAGTTGTTGCCCGACCTCGACGGTAATGGCTTGCACGATGCCACTGATCGTGGCCACGACCTTCAAATCAGCGGCCTGGGTCCTGGCGCGATCCAGCGCGCGGGCCAGCTCGGTGACCCGGGACTTCTTGACGGACAGTTGCACCGGAATATTGTCGCGCAGCTTTTTCAGACGGCTCGCTTCGATGGGATACGTCGTTTTCAGCTGGCTCAAATCGAGTTCGGAGCGCTTCAGCTCAATTCCCGAGAGGAGGCCCTCATGAGCCAGAGCCTGATCGGATTCCGTTTTCACCCGCGCTTTTTCAAGACTGAATTGCACACCGGTGAGCACCACTTCCTGGTTCAACACGGTGTTCTGCAGCTCGGCCTCTTCGGAGTGCAGTTCCGCCACCGCCCCTTCCCACGCCGATTGCGCTTCTTCCGCGCTGGCGACGAGCTGCGGATTGGCGAGCTCCACCAGCACCTCCCCAACCTGCACGACCGCACCCGGCTTGATATCCGCCTTTGCCACGCGGCCGGAAACCTGAGCGGCCAGTTGTTCTATATGTTTCGACAACAATTGCCCGTTGGCGCCGACCTTGATTTCCATCGTGCCCCGCCGAACGGTTTCAATGCTGAGTGTTGTCCGATCGATTCGTTGCGTGCTGAAGTCGATATTGGCCAGCACCACCCCACCGCCAATCAGCGCGGTCGCAATCGCGGCGATGACCGAGACGCGTTTGATCCCTGATGCTTTGGATTTTGTTTTTACGCGATCCATTTGGAACCACCCGTCACTTCTTGATGCGCTGCCGCCTGGATTTCATGTTCACTATGCTTTGCCCTCTCGGTTACATGAACCGTTCGGAGGACCTCGGAAAATCCCTTAAACACTTCCACAGAGACTCAAAGAAACAACGCCGTCCCATGACGCTACTCGCCCTCGCGGGGCACGTCTGTGCAAAAAGAGACAGGTCGACCCCGTCGCGAACGCGCGGGTCTCCAGCGCTGGAGCGGGAGGGCCTGCGCGCGCTCCGCGCATCGCCACAGGCGGCAGCGGACCGAGCGGTCGACCGCGGAATTCGCGGAACTTACTCCCCTCGCCGATCGCGGCCGGTCTGGGCTGCTTTCAACTGCGCTAGGACCTCGCGCGGAAACTCCACGGCCACTGACTTTCTGAGAATCGAGACCGACACGATCAGCCGCAGCGCTCCGCGCTCTTCCGTCACCACGCCGGTGTAACCGCTGAACGCACCTGCCTCGACGCGCACCGCGTCGCCCGGGGCGAGATCCATGCGCGGCGTGAGAAAGGCGCCGCGGTCCTGAAGCTGCCGGATCTGCAGCAGCTCGGCGGTGAGCTGTGCCTGGTCCGAAACCTCAATCATGTTGGCCACGGCGCTCGTGCGCCAGAGCGTTTGCCGAAGACCCTCTACGCGGCGCAGAAAGATATAGCCCGGGAACAGCGGCAGATGCGAAACGAAGGTTCTCCCGGAACGCTTCTCGGTCTGTTTGATTTGCGGGAGATAGAACGGCATGCCGCTGTCGAGGAGAAGCCGTGCCACCACCTTTTCCTGCCGGCTGCGCAGATGCGCGATCTCCCACGGCGCCTCCTCGGCCGGGAGGTCGAACAGGTCGTCGGGAAAGATTTCGCACTCCTTGGTCAGAATCGGCATCGCACCCATTCTAAGTCCTCGGCTGGCGGTGATGATCGAGGCAACCGTCGATTGCTTCGCGGCTGACCAGCACCTCGGGCTCGAACTTTGCTTTTCGTCGCGAAACGCTTGCGAACGAAGGAGAGAGAGCAATGCATCGAGCCATCATCGTGACGATACTGACCACACTCGCTACTACCGCTTTCGCGGCCGATCCTCCGCCTGCCAAGGCGTGGACCTCGAGCCTCGGCGCGGGGCTGGCCATCACCAGCGGAAACACCGATACGAAGAACTACAACCTGGCCTTCGGCACGAAGTACGACCCGAAAACGAAGTTCGTGTTCAAGGCTGATGCCCTCTATCTGCGCGGCGACTCGAACGGGGTGACCCAGGTCGACAAGATGTCGGCCGACGCGCGCGGCGAGTATTCGCTCTCGGACAGGACGTTCGCGTTCACCGAGGTGTCGTACCTCCGCGATCCGTTCAAGGATCTCAACTACCTCGTGGCACCGTTGGCGGGGGCCGGATACCGGATCATCAAGAGCGATGCGCGGAACCTGACTGTCGACGGCGCCATCGGCGCACAGTTCGAGAGCGATACCGGCGCCGGGCGGTCGAGCGGCGGGGCGGTAAAAGCCGGCGAGAACTTCGATCAGGCGCTGTCGCCGACGAGCAAGGTAACGGAGAAGCTGACGGCGCTCTGGAAGACGAACGACTTCGGGGATGCCCTCTACCACTTCGACGCCGGCCTGACCACGGCAGTGGCAGCGCGCCTCGAGCTGAAGCTGGCCTACGTCTATGACTACAAGACCAAACCGCCCGTGGCGGGCATCAAGAAAGGCGACAGCGCGATCTTTGCCGCCTTGCTCGTCAAGTTCTAACTCGGCAGCGTTGGGTGCCCAAGCTCGGCCGCCATCCGACGTCAAGGTTGTCTTCCGTCTTTGTCAACGCCGGCCATGGAGGAATGGAAAACGGCCAAAACTGGCAAGTCGGCGAACCCACGAGGCTATGAATGGGTTCTGCGGGGCCATGAATGGACTCCGCGAGGCCATGAATGGGCTCCACGAGGCCATGAATGGGCCCCACGAGGCCATCAATGAGCTCCACGAGGCCATGAATGGGCTCCGCGAGGCCATGAATGGGCGCCCGCGAGGCCATGAATGGGCCCCACGAGGCCATCAATGAGCTCCGCGAGGCCATGAATGGGCCCCACGAGGTCATGAATGGGCTCCGTGAGGTCATGAACCTGTCTCTCAGTCCCGCGCGCTGATGTTGTACTTCAGGATCTTCGCCTTCAGGGTGTTGCGGGCCATGCCGAGGCGTCGCGCCGCCTCGCGGATGCGTCCCTCCGACGTTGCCAGGGCGCGCTCGATGAGCTGGCGGTCGACGGACGACATCACCTCTTCGTAGACATCGCTGGTGATCTCCATCTTGCTCATCATTGGACTGAGCAGCGACCCGGGCATCGGCAGCGGGCCGGCCACGCCAGCCGAGACCCCGGAATCGGCGAACAAGCCGTAGAAGTCGTTTCGGGTGATCGTTTCGCCGTTCGACATCACGATGGCGCGGTGAATCGTCGCTTCCAGCTCACGAATGTTGCCCGGCCAGTTGTAGCGGGTGAAGAGGTCGAGCACGCCCGGCTCCAGGCGTTTCGTCTCCACGCCGAGGTCCTTGCAGATCTTCTTGATGAAATGCTCGGAAAGGAGCGGGATGTCGTCCTTTCTCTCGCGCAGCGGCGGGAGAAGAAGGGGGATGATGTTCAGGCGATAGTAGAGGTCCTCGCGGAACGTCTCCTGCTCGATGGCCTTCTCGATGTCGAGGTTGGTGGCGGCGATGATCTTGACATCGGTCTTGATCGTGTTCGTCCCGCCGACGCGCTCGAACTCCTTGTCTTCGACCACACGCAGCAGCTTGGCCTGGATGGCCAGGCTGACCTTGCCGATCTCGTCGAGAAAGATCGTCCCCCCGTTGGCCAGCTCGAATCGTCCGAGCTTGCGGCGGTCGGCCCCGGTGAAGGCTCCCTTCTCGTGTCCGAACAGCTCCGATTCCGCCAGCGTCTCGGGCAGCGCGGCGCAGTTGAACATGATGAACGGGCCGTTCCGCCGCGGGGAGACGTTGTGGATGATGCGGGCGATGAGCCCCTTCCCGGTCCCCGACTCGCCGCGCAGCAGCACCGTGGAGTGGCCGCTGGAGGCCTTGCGTATGGAGAACTGGATCTTGGCCACGGCCTCGGAGCCGCCGACGACCGAGTCGAGATGCTTCTCCACCAGCACCTCACGGCGGAGCGACTCGTTCTCCAGCGAGAGGCGCGCTCTGGCCTCCTCCAGCTCCTCGTACAACCGCGCGTTCTCGATGGCGATGGCCGCCTGATCGGCGAAGGCCTCGATGAATGTCAGGTCCTTTTGCGAGAAGAGATGGCGAGCCTCGCGATGATCGACGTAGATCGCGCCGGCGATCCGCTCACGGATGACCAGCGGGACGCAGAGGATCGACATGATGTTCTCGGCGATCACCGATTCCGACTCGACGAAACGGGCGTCGGCGCGGGCGTCGGCGGAGATCACCGACTGGCCGGACTGGATGACCTCTTTGACGATCGACTGGGGCGAGCGGCGAGAGCCCCCCTCGGTGTCTCTGATGTTGCGGACGATCCGCGTGCGGAGAGCGCTCGTGATCGGATCGAGAAGGATGATCATTCCCCGCTCGGCGCGGACGCGCCGGATGGCCAGATCGAGGACGCGGGTGAGGACTTCCTCGAGGTTCAGCGTCGAGTTGATGATCTTCACCACCTCGTAAAGGCCGACCACCCCGCTGTCGGGCGCCTTGCCCGCCGGCTTGATGCGGAAGAGCGCTCCGCGGGCGCGCTCGAGATCGTGCGTCGCCTCCAGCCGCTCGAAAATCCGGATTGCGCCGCGAATCGTCTGCGTCGCCTCTTCCGGCTCATCCTTCAGCAGTCCGATGTCGAACATCAGCCGCGCCAGCTCGTAGGGCGTCTGCAACTCCTCGAAGGTCGCCTTCGCGGAATCGAACTTCGCGTTCGCCGCTTCCCGGTCGCCCTGCGAGGAGAGGATCTTTCCCCAGACCCAGTCGTTCTTGGCCAGCGTGAAACGGTCGTCGAGCTGGCCGGCGAACTTCGCGCCCAACTCCGCGTGCAGCGTGGCCTCGCCGATCCTTTGTTGTGTGAAGGCGATGCCGGCCGCGGCCGTGTGGGCGCGCGCCAGACCCTGGGTGGTCTGGTGTGACTCGAAGATGGACATGCTCCGGGCCAGGTAGCGCTCGGCCTCGGCGTAGTTCTCCCGCTCGTCCTCGATATTGGCCATGACGTATGAGGCCTCGGCGATGAGGTCTTCGTCGCGCGCCCGCTCTGCTGCCGAGAGCGCCTTCTGCGCATACGACATCGCCCTGGCGATATCGCCCTTCTTGTTCATCAGCCGCGCCAGCGGGATGTACACCGAGGAGCGCGAGGCGCGTGTGTCGTCAAATCCCTGCAGAGCCAGGCAGCGGTTGTATTGCGCGAGTGCGTCGCCCCACCGGCCCAGGAGCTCGAACGCCTCGGCGAGGTTCTCGCGGGCCATCGCTTCATACTCGACGGCGCCGACCTTCTCGTCGATGCGGACGCTCTTCTCAAAGTACTCCGCCGCCATCTGGAAGTTGCCGCGGCTGAACTCGATGATGCCGACGTTGTTGTAGGCGGTGATCAGATCCCACAGGTCTCCCTCGCCCTCCGAGAGCGCCAGATTCATCTTGTAGTACTGCAGAGCGTTGATCCAGTCGCCGAGCTTCCAAAGGGTGTTGCCGAGGTTCGTCGAAGCCACCTTGCATAGCCGCTCGGAGCCGACCTTCTCGCCAACCTGCAGCGATTCCATGAGCAGACCGTGCGACTTCTGCCAGTTGCCGAGGCTGTACTCGATGACACCGAGCATGTTCATCACATAACCGAAGACGATGTTCGGCTCGCTCGGGTCGAGGAGTTGCAGCGCTCGCTCCGATGAGGCACGGGCTGCCTCGTAGTCGCTTTTTTCGCGATGAAGCCAGGCGATCCGGTTCAGCAGCTCGGCAACCTCCAGCGTCATCCCGAGCTTCTCGAACTGCTCGATCGCGTTCTGGAAGTACGACATCGCCGCTTCCTGATCGCCCCGTTTCCCGAGCACTTTGCCGAGCTTCTTCATGACCCGGGCGAGATCGGCATTCGGCGCGTCGTCTTTGCCGCGGGCCTGAATGCTCTTGAGCAGGAACTGATAGGCCTGAACGGCACTCCGATAGTCGCCGCTGCGGTGGTAGGCGTCGGCCAGTTTCTCGCGCACCTCGGATTTTCTGACTTCCTCGGCGCCGGCCAGATCCATCAGCTCGAGAGCGCTGCGGTAGAAATCGGTGGCCCCCTGGTGCGCGATGGTGCGCATGGCCATGTCGCCGGCTTCGACCGCGTACCGGACACCCCTGGACTCGTCGCCGGCACGCGCGTAGTGGAATGCCACCTGTCCCAGAAGCTGCGTCGAGCCGGCGTTGAGCGCCGGCTCCAACGCCGCGCCGACGCGTTGATGCAACTCCGTGCGATGGCGCTCGGTCATGGCGTTGTACACCGCCTCGCGCAGATGGATCTGCGGAAAAACGATCGTTTTGCCGTCGTTTGACTCGTCGAGCAGACCGAGCGCCACGACCTCGCGCAGCGCGCGATACGCATCCTCCCGGGACTCCCCGGCAACGCCCGTCAGGAGATCGACGCCGGACGACTCGCCGAAGACCGCCGCCGCTTCGAGCAGTTCCCGATGCTGTGGCTCGAGCGCCTCGACCTTCTCCATCAGGATCGACGCCGCCCCGCCGGGGATGCGCAATCCCTCGATCCGATCCATCTCGGCGACCCACCCCTCCGCCTCCCAGTGCAGGTAACCGTGGGCGATGAGATAGTCGACGACGCGGCGGATGATCAACGGCGACCCGGCCGACTCCCACAGCGTCCAGCGGACCAGATCGTCCGAGATGTTCTCCTCACCAAGCAGCGACTGCAGGTGCTCGCGTACCAGCGGCTCGCTGAGAGCTTCCACCCGGATGATCGGAAAGGTCCCTTCGCGGGCGCGGCGCTCCCACGCCGCGAGATGTGCGCCCGGCTCGGTGGCAGCCTCCCCGGAGGGGTCGATCGTCAGTGTCCCGATCACGACCAGCCGGTTCTGCCTGGCTTCGCCGACCAGGAAGGAGAAGAGCTCGGCCGTCGATGGATCGGCCCACTGAACATCGTCAACGACAAGGATCAGCGGCGACGCGCTCGACTCACCGCCGGGAACGCTGGCGCTGAGGAATCCGTACATATCCTGCATGGCCTGGACGATGCGATTGAAGAGGCGGTACTTCTGGCCGGTCTCCGGCGTCGCCTCTTCGCCCAGCGCCGCCAGGACAACCGGCCGCATCAGACGCCGGATCTCGCCCGACACATCGGCGTCCGGATTCACAGCCATCACCATCTGCTGGAAGATCTCGACGAATGGTGCGTAGATCGTCTTGCGGTTGATCGGGCAGCGTCCGGAGAATACCCGCGCTCCTTCGAGTTGCGCCCGCAGCGTGGCGTCGCGGACGATGCGGCTCTTGCCCATCCCCTCGGCACCGACAACGATCACGCCGTTGCCACGCCCCTCCCGCGCCTCATCGATCATTGAGGCGAGCTGTAAGACCTCGGCCTTTCGGCCGATGAGCGGTGCGGCAAAAAGCTCGCCGCGGCCGATCAGCATCTCGCCGGCATCCGCTTTCTTTCCCGCCGCGATGGCCACCGCGTGCAGCAGTGACGCCGCCGAGGCGTACCGATGGCGCGGATCCTTCTCCAGCAGCCTCATGATGATCAGCTCGAGCTCCGGGGGCACACTCGGATTGATCGACGACGGCGGTCGGATCTCCTCGTCGAGGTGCATCCGGATGACCTCGATCGACGGCCTGCCGTAGCCAGGCAGAGCGCCGGTGACGGTCTCGTAGAGCGTCATACCGAGAGAGTAGAGGTCGGCGCGCGAGTCGACGCGATCCTGTTTCAGCACCTCGGGGGGCATGTAGTGCAGCGACCCCCGGATCTGGCGGTCGAGCACTTGACGGCTCTCGACCGCCACGCCGAAATCCATGATCTTCGCCCTGCCGCGCTCGTCGACGAGGATGTTCGACGGCTTCAGGTCGAGATGGATGATGCCGAGGTGGTGGATGTGGTGCAGCGCGGAGGCGATCTGCAGGATCACGTCGTAGAGCGCCGCCCAGCTATGACCGTCGAAGTACTCCGAGATCTTCTTCCCGGCGAAGTACTCCATCGTGAAGTACGGAAAGCGCTCGTTGAGCAGCCCGTACTCGCGAACCTTGACGATGCTCTCGTGCTCGAGCGAGGCCAGCGTGGAGAACTCGGTCTTGAACCGAAGAAGCTGCTGCGGCTCCGACAGCTCGTGCCTGAGGATCTTGATCGCCTCGTCACATCCGTCGGCGACGTCGAAGACCCGATAGACGCAGGTCGCCGCGGTCTCTTTCAGAATCGCGCGAGTCTGATAGCGAGGTGGAAGTTGCAACGCAGGAGCTAACGCCGGGCCGGCGGTTGTCGTCATGGTCTCTGATACGTTTCTGTGAACGGGTGCAAATATAACCCTGCCGCCCGAAAGGTGGGCAAAAAATTGACCCGCAGGACGGAGCGCTGACGTCTCGGCTGCCTTTGGCGTTGTCTGCCTTTGGCGTTGTCTGCGCTATCGCGCGTGGTTCGTTGGTTTCGATATTTTTCAGGCGTCTGTAAATCTCTGACCACGCGGCGCGCACGCCGCAGACAACGCCGAAGGCAGACAACGCCAAAGGCCGGCGAGACGCCAGCGCTCCGGTTGACCGCGTCGTACAATGCCGCGCATCCGTGTCCGACCTTCCGCAGAGCGTTGATCGATTCGACGTTGTCCGCATCCTCGGCAAAGGCGGGATGGGGACGGTTTACCTGGCCCGCGACCAGCGCCTCGACCGTTTGGTGGCGGTCAAAGTTCTACACGCGGAAGATCCAGCCGCCGAAGACCGCCGGACCCGGTTCATGCGCGAGGCCAGGACAGCCGCGGCCGTCCGGCACCCGAATGTGGCGACGATTTACGAGGTCGGCGAGACAGGCGACCGGGTCCCCTTCATCGTCATGGAGTACTGCGATGGGGAGACTCTCGCCCAGCGGATGCGCCGCCGCCCCATCGAGGCAGGCGAGTTCCTGACCATCGCCCGGCAGATCTCTGCCGGCGCCGCGGCGGCGCATGAGGGCGGCATCGTCCATCGCGATCTGAAGTCGTCCAACATCATGATCGAGCCGACCGGGCAGGTGAAAATCCTCGACTTCGGCCTGGCCAAAACGCTCCCGACGCAATTCGCCCGCCCGTCGGATTCGTCGAGCCGGCGCATTTTCGGCACGCTTCACTATCTTTCGCCGGAACAGGTGCGCGGACAGCAGGCGGACGAGCGGTCCGACCTTTTCTCCATTGGCGTCGTCTTCTTTCAGATGGCGACGGGTCAATTGCCGTTCAACGCCGACGCCCCCCTGATGGTGCTCGAGAAAATCCGCGACGACGAGCCGGAGCCGTTCGTGGCCCGCGACCCCGCCTTCCCGGCCGCGGCGACCAAGATCATCGGCCGCCTGCTGAAGAAGGATCCGAGCGACCGCTATCAGAGCGCACGCGATCTCCTGGCCGATCTCGAGGATCTCGACACGCCGACGGCGCGATTCCCCACTCTGACGCGCTCACACTCCTCGCTCGGCAGGACGCGCACTCGGCCGCGCTGGTCACGGCTGGTCCTGACCGTCGCCGCATTCGTGATCGGCGGCGCGGCGATCGTCTACTTCAATCGCCACGCGAAGCCTGATGCGCTGCCGGCGGCCCCCGCCGCTCCGCCGCCGATCCATTCGATGGCCGTTCTGCCGCTCGACAACATCTCGAACAATGCGAAGGACGACTTCCTCTCCGTCGGCCTCGCCGATGCGCTCGTGACGAAGCTGCAGCAGATCCCCTCGCTGCAGGTGCGGCCGACATCCGCGATCGTCGGCTACCACAACCAGAAAACCGACACGAAGACAGCCTCCGATCAGCTCCACGTCGACAGCGTCCTGGAGGGGCATTTCCTCGCCGCCGGTGAGCTGGTGCGCGTGAACCTGCAGCTCACCGACTCGCGCACCGGCTACACCGTCTGGGCTGACGCCATCGACGGAAAGCGGGCCGATCTCATCAAGCTCATCGATGACGTCTCGTCGCGAACCGTGACCGCGCTGAACCAGAAGCTCGGCGTGCAGAAAGCGGGCAATGCCTCGGAACCGCGGTCGTCGAATCCGCACGCCTACGAGGAGTTCCTTCGCGCCCGCGCGCTCAGCGGAAGCCTCGTCCCAGCCGAGCATCAGGCCGCGGAGACCGCATTGCGGCGGGCCGTCGCCCTCGATCCGAACTTCGCCGCCGCCTACGCCGAGCTCGCCATCGCCATCTCGCTCGGACAGTCCCGCGGTCTGGACAACGCCCCCGACGCCACCACCCGCGCCGAGTGGTACGCGCGGCAGGCCGTGCGGCTCGATCCGAATCTCCCCGCCGCGCATCTGGCCATGGGACGCGTGTTCGTGAAGTTTCCCGAGCGCTTCCGCGAGGCGGTGCGCGAGAATCTGGCCGCCCTCCGTCTGAACCCGAACGACATCACCTCTCTCAACAACGTCGCCAATTTCTATGTCTCGGTCGGCGACACGGAACGCGTGCGTTGCGTCGGCGACCGGCTGATCAGCCTCGATCCGAATGCGAACGAAGCCAAGATTCGCGGCTATTGGTACGTGAACGCCGTCGACCCGGAAGGGGCGCTCGCCAACGCCGCCGCGGCGATGGCGGCGCGCGACACCGAGCTGGCCGGCCGTGACATCCGCGCGAATGCCTTCATCCTGAACGGAGACCTCGCCAGCGCGGACGTCGAGGCGCAGCGCATCATCAAGCTCGTCCCTCAGAACTACCTCGGCAAGAGCCTGCGGGCGATGATCGCCGCGGCCAAGGGCGACCGCCCCTCCGCCGAGGCCGCGCTGCACTCATTCGAGCCCGACGCGAACCGCCTTCACTGGGCCGCAATGCGCCAGGCCCTCTGCTACGCCAAGCTCGGCGACCGCGACGCCGCCATGCATTGGGTCAATCGCAGCGCCGAGCTCGGAAACCACAGTTGGTTCGCCTGGGTCAAACATCCCTGGACCCAGTCGCTCCAGACCGATCCCGAGTTCCAAACGGTCCTAGGCAAGATGAAAGCCGATCTCGACGACGTCTCCGGCGACGTCCTCGGCGTCTATCAGCTCATGTGTCACTGACTGGCATCGAACATCCGCCGCAACGCGCGCTCGGCAGGCACTCGAATTTCCTCCGGCACGATGATCTCGTAGCGCATGTGCTTTAGGGAGTCGCGCACGTCTTCGAGCGACGTCACCTTCATGAACGTACAGAGCTTGCAGCCCTTGACGAAGGTCTTGTCCGGTACTTCCATCGCCAGGCGGTCGGAGAGACCGCATTCGGTGACCACCAGGAACCGCTTCTCCGGCCGCTCCTTCGCGTACTTCACCATCCCCGAGGTCGAGAGCACCGCGTCCGCCAGCGCCGCTACGTCGGCGCGGCACTCGGGGTGGACCAGAATCTTGATCTCCGGATCGGCCGCCCGAATGCGCGCCACCTCGTGCGGCGTGATCTGCTGGTGCACGTAACAGAACCCTTCCCACGGGATGATGTTCTTCTCCGGCACCTGCTCGCCGACATGCCGCGCCAGATTGCGGTCAGGAACGAAGAGGATGTTCCTGTTCGGCAGCGTGCGCACCACCTTCGCGGCATTGCCCGAGGTGACGATGATGTCGGAGAGCGCCTTCACCGCCGCGGTGGTATTGACGTAGCTGACGACGGCCAGATCGTCGTATTGAACCTTCAACTCATCGATCCGCCGGCGCAGATCCTCCGCCGGCGCGGAGTCGGCCAGCTGGCATCCGGCGGCCAGGTTCGGAAGCAGCACCGTGCGCGATGGATTGACGATCTTCGCCGTCTCGGCCATGAAGTGCACGCCGCAGAAGTCGATGACGTCGGCATCGGTGACCTTCGACGCCATCAACGCCAGCTCCAGCGAGTCGCCGACGAAATCGGCCACCTTCAGAATCTCCGGCCGGTAGTAGTTGTGCGCCACGATGACCGCGTTGCGCTCCTTCTTCAGCGCCCGGATCTCCTCATGCAGCAGCTCAAACTCCCGTACATCCTCTTCCGTGTACTCGAACGTCTGAACGCGGCTCAATTCCTCGAAAAGGGTCGACATGCTGCGCGGACTCTAGCGGATTCGGGGGCATTCCGGGGCTTAACGATTATCCGCAGATGACGCAGATACTACGCAGATAAGACTGTCTTCAATCTGCGATCATCTGCGTCATCTGCGGATTGGTCCTTTGTGCCCGCGCCCTGATCTTCTCGTAAAACCCCCTCGCCGCCTCGCTGCACCGCACCTCGCTGGCGCGAACCGCGCGACGGAGCGAGAGTCCCTCCATCGTCTGGCAGCGGCTCAGCGCCACATACACCTGTCCCTCGGCGAAGGCGCCGCGGGCCAGATCGACCAGCACCCGCGCCAGCGTCAGCCCCTGCGCTTTGTGGATCGTCACCGCCCAGGCGGGCATGATCGGGAACTGGATGAAGG
Organism: Thermoanaerobaculia bacterium; assembly: GCA_035569395.1. GTDB lineage: Bacteria > Acidobacteriota > Thermoanaerobaculia > Gp7-AA8 > Gp7-AA8 > JADGNZ01. The sequence goes on from DATMNC010000040.1 coordinate 36,241, forward strand.
TGCCGGCTACTTCCTCCACGATCGTCTTGGTCGTCTCGTCGAGCGCGTAACGGATGTCCTGCCACTCGATCGGCTCGACGTCGTGCGTCGTCCCGTCATCGAGCCGAACGCTGATGCGGCCGTCGTGGAGCGACGTCAGCACACCGATCGTCCCGTTCACCCAGCGGCGCTCCGGGTAGTCGTTGCGGACGAACATCACCTGCGCATCGCGCTTGAGGACCAACTGCTTCGGCGCCGGGAGGCGATCATCGACCGCCTTGACGAACGTTCCTTCGCAGATCGCTTCGTAGGTGCGCGGCTTGTCTGGGAGCGCGGCCAGCCTGGCGTCGTTTTCCTCGGCGGCAGCCTTGCGCGTCGGCACGAGGATCAGGTGCCGCCCCGTGAGCGAGCGTCCGACGCACGCTTCGTTCAGCCGCGCCACCGCCGCGGCCGCGCCGTCGCCGTCGCGAATGCACGCCAGAAGGGCGGCGAAGGAGGCGTCCCGCTGGCGATAGACGATCTCCAGCTCGATCGGAAAAAACTTCAGCCCCTTGAGGCATCGCGCGGAGAAAAACTGCGGTGACTCATATCGCTGATGAATCAACTCCGCGTCCTGCGGCGTGACCACCGGCGGCAACTGAAAGAGATCGCCGACCAGCACCATCTGCACGCCGCCGAACGGCTGCTCCGACTTGCGATTGATGCGCAAAAAGGCATCGACCCCGTCGAGCACGTCGGCGCGCACCATCGAGATCTCGTCGATGATGAGCAGCTGCAGCGCCTCGATGACCTTGAGGAGCTCCTCTTCCTTCTCCTTGTAGACATCCTCCGGCATCACCGGTCGTAGCGGCAGATGGCAGAACGAGTGGATGGTCTGCCCGCCCGCGTTCAGCGCCGCCACGCCGGTCGGCGCCAGGACGATCGACTGCTTCTCGGGAAAGCGCGCCCGCAGCTCGCGAATGAACGTCGACTTCCCCGTCCCCGCGCCGCCGGTCACGAAAACGATCGGCCGTCCCGCGCCGACGGCATCAAACGCCGCCTGCAACTGCGCATTGATCTCGATCGGATGGCGGACCGGCTTCTTCGCCAGCTTGCGCTTGGATGGTGCCGGCCATGGCGATGCTTTTGGCGGCGCCGGCGCGGACGAGCGCCGCCTCGGCGGCGTCCGCTTCCGCGGACTGCCCGATGGCTTCGATGGTGAGTCCGGCGCCGGCTCCTTCAGCAGCTTGGCCACCTTCACCGCCAGCCGGTGCCAATCATCGCGAAGCTCCCAATTGCACCCGAGAACATCGAGCATCTTGTAGAGCCGCCGGGCATGCTGCACCCGCTCGCGAACCTTGCCGCCGCCCCGCAGCCGCGGCATCGCCTCATCCACCCACTCGATCAGCGCGTCAAGAGTCATCGTCGGGCCGGATGATACGGCGTGGCGCGGTTACGCGGTCTCGCGGTTACGAGGTCTCGCGGCCTTAGCCTTCCATCGCAACGGAGAAGCCAAACACCGCGAGACCGCGAAACCCCGAGACCGCGCAACCCCGCTTGACTACGCCATCGACGACACCTGCCCGCCACCCACCACCGCCACGCCCACCGCGTTCTTCGTGGTCGACTTCACGCGATACATCGCGGCGTCGGCCTGGCGGATGAGATCGTCCTTGGTCAGGCCGTGTGTGGGGAACGTGGCGATGCCGAAGCTGGCGCTGATGGAGATGTCGATGTTGTCGCCCAGGTGAAATACGGCGGAGGTCATGGCCTTGCGGACGCGATGGGCGACGGCCACCGCCTGCTCCTGATCGGTCTGCGGGAGGATGATGCAGAACTCGTCGCCGCCGAAGCGGACCACTTTGTCGATGCCGCGGACGGCGGCCATGATGCGCTTGGCCACCTCCTGCAGCGTCCGCGAGCCGGCAAGGTGGCCGTGGGCGTTGTTGACGGTCTTGAGATCGTCGAGATCGAGAAAGATGATGCTGCACGTGGCGCCGTAGCGGCGGGCGCGCTCGATCTCCTCATCCAGATACGATTCGAAAAAGCGCCGGTTGTAGGACTTGGTCAGATCGTCGCGCATCGCCAGATCGCGGCTGCGGGTGAGCTGGTAGATGTTGCTCATCACCGAGGCAACCGAGCGAAGGTAGCGCGTGACGTTGGCCACCGCCTCGTCGTCGAGCGGATCGTGCGGACCGAGGGCCACGCGGATCACGCCGATGAGATCGTGCTGCGCCAGCATCGGCATCACGATCATCCCTTCATCGCGGTCGGCCGCGAACGACTGCCCCGAGGAAAGCGCGCGCTGCAGGAGTCCCGGCGGGATGCCCGGCAGAAACTCGCCGGTCTCGCGCACGGTGGGGTCCGAGCTGTAGCTGACGACGTAGCGCTCGACGCGGGGGTCGTGGAGAAACAGGACAGCCCGCGTCAGGCCGAGTAAGTCCAGGACCGTACGCGTGATCCGTTCGGAGACGGTGTTCGCGTCAGCGATGGTCATCAGCTCATGGATCTGCGCCAGATACGCTACCTCGGTCTCCAGACTCGAGGCATGAATGACCGTTCTGGCGAGGTCGGAGGCGACGGCAAGCGTGTCGTCCGGATGGGCGAGAAAGATCGCACGCGGCACGCGGATGTCGCCATCGTGGCGTTCGCCCGTCAGCACATCGTCGTAAAGCACGACACGGACGACGCTCTTGCGCAGCGGCGCATCGAGAACGTGGTGGTTGCCGGTGTCGACGATCACGATCCTGGATCGCTCCCGCTCGCCCCCCTCGACGTAGGTGTAGCCCGGACAGCGCTCCCGAAGGAGCGCAACGAGCTCGCGTCCGCCGTAAACGCCGATGGGAGGCGACATAGTTGGTGACGAGTCTACACGCTCGTGACGGTGGGGTTGCGGGGTCTCGCGGTGGGGTTGCTGGGTTGCAGGGTTGCAGGGTTGCTTGGGTTGCTGGGTTGCTGGGTTACAAGGTTGCTGGGTTGCTCGATTGCAGCGGAAACCTGCAACTGGTAACCAGCAACTTAGCAACTCAGCAACCGAGCAACCCCGAAACCGCGAGACCGCGCTACGACAACTTCACCGACAGCATCATCTCGAACTGCGCCACCGGCTCGTCGCCCAGCTTCTTCGGCACCCGAGCGGTGACGTGAACGGTCGTTTCCTCGCGCTCCCCGCTTTCGACGGCGCGGCGGACGAGTGCCTGGATCGCTTCGCCGTCTTCACAAAGGAAGTGCACATCATCCTCGGGGCGTTTCAGGAATTCCGCGCGCACCGCCTTGAAAACGAACGAGAGCCGGACCTTCATCACCCCCATGAGATGGAAGCAGATCAGGCCGCCGGCGACGTCGGCACCGATGCAGAGCGCGCCGAAGTACATCGACTTGAGATGGTTCTTCGTCCGCCAGTTCAACGGGATGCGCACCTCGCAACGGCGCTCGCTCACTTCGAGCACCGAGGGCTTGGTGAAGTAGAGGAGGAACACGTTGCGGAGCGCCCAGAGGCGGACGCCGGCGGTCGCTTTCCAGTCGCGGCTCATCGCCTGGCCTTCTCGGAATCGACTTTCCGCTTCGAGTAGCCGCCGGTGGCGCGATCCCACACCGCATCGGGAAGCAGGCGCGCCATGCGCATCAGAAGCGACATCGGAAGTGGAAATTCGACGACGCGCGCGCCCCGCTCCAGACCGTCGGCAACGATCCGCGCGGCCTTCTCCGCTGTTATCAGGAACGGCATCTTGAAGCGGTTCTTCTCCGTCATCGGGGTGATGACGAAGCCGGGGTTGACCGTGGTGACTCCGACGCCGTACGGCCTCAGCTCGACGCGGCTGGCTTCGAGAAAGGCATGCATGGCCGCCTTCGTCGCCGAGTAGACCGAGGAGGTCGGCAGCCCGCGCAGTCCGGCGATCGAGGCGATGCCGGCGAAACGTCCGGAGCCCCGCTCGATCATCGACGGGATCACGGCGTCGAAGAGATGGAACATGCCGAGAATGTTGACACGCGTCATCAGTTCCGCGTCGGCCAGCTTGAACTTCGCCGCATGCGACGGAACGCCGACTCCGGCGTTGGCGACGGCTAGATCGAACGGGCCTCCGATGGCTTCTTCGCCGCGTTTGACCGCCTCGTGGACCGCCGCGGCATCGGTGACGTCGCACGGCAGCGCAACCGACTTCGCCGGCAGCTCTCCTACGAGCGCATCGAGCAGGTCGACGCGGCGCGCCAGGAGCCCGAGCGTCCAGCCGCGTCGCGCCAGCTCATGCGCCAGCGCCGCGCCGATGCCGCTCGATGCCCCAGTGATGATCGCTCTCATGGGTGGAGTGTATCGCGCCGCCCTGCACGCGGAGAGCGGGCGTCTCGCCTGCTCCCGCCGCGGCGTCTCGCCCGGCGGTGGGTCCGAGGGAACGGCAGGGTTGAACCTGGACACGCGGCTCGATCCATTGCCGTCTTTGTCGAACATTTACGTTTGCGCTCGTTCCCACCGTCGGGCGAGACGCCCGCCGGGAGCAGGCGCGGACGCCTGCTCTCCGATCACAACTGGCTTTCGATTGACTTGCGGAGGCACTCGAACGACTGCCGGCCGATGAAGATGTCCTGCACTCGTCCGTCGCGGTCGAGAACGAACGGTCATGCCGGGCATAGAATCGACGCGATGATGATCGCCGCCGCCCTTCTCTTCGCATCCACGATCGATCTCTCAACCGAGTTGCATGCGGCGGCGCAAGCGGCGCACCTGCCGGCCATCCAGGCGACCGTGATCCGGAGCAGTGGCATCGTCGCGCATGGTGCCGCGGGGATCGTCGAGCTGGGCCGCCTGGACCCGGTCACGAACGGCGACGCGTTCCACATCGGGTCGTGTTCCAAGCCCTTCACGGCGACGATCGTGGCCATGCTGGTCGAAGAGAAACGGCTCCGCTGGGACACGCGCATCCTCGACGTCTTTCCGGAGTGGAAAACGACCACGAACGCCGCGTATGCGCCCGTGTCGATCGCCGATCTTCTCAGCCACGAGAGCGGTCTTCCGCCGTTCGACGACGACAAGGATTTCGTTAGCCTGCCGCCTCTCCCTGGGAGCGTTATGGATCGGCGGCGTGCCTTCGCCCACTACGTCCTGAGCCAACCGCCGTCCATTCCTCCAAGGTCAGGCTACAAGTATTCGAACGCGGGATTCGTCGTCGTCGCGGCCATGATCGAACGGGGGTCGGGCCGATCGTGGGAGTCGTTGATACAAAACCGCATCTTTCGCCCCCTAAAAATGCACAGCGCCGGATTCGGATGGCCCTCGCGCGTCTACGGACATGAGAGCGCGGAGGACGGGAAGCTGACGGCGGTGGATCCGAAGGGGAAATATCAATTGCAGGACTTCCTGGCGCCGGCCGGTGACCTTCACATGTCGACCGACGACCTCTGCGCCTTCCTCCGGGCCCACCTCCGCGCCATGCGTGGCGAGAAGACGATCATCTCCCCCGCCACCGCCGCCGCCATGCACACCAAACGCCTCCGCAGCGCCCTCGGATTCGGCAGCGCCACCGTGGCCGGCTTCGACGAAGTGGCCACCTACAGCGGCAGCGCCGACACCTTCTTCACCGTCATCGCCATCGCCGCGAAGCAGGACGTAGCGGTGGCGGTATCGACCAACGCGGCCGGAGACTCGGCGCAGAAGACGGTGGGACTCGTGCTGAAGGATCTGCTGGTGCGCTACGCGAAGACGGCAAATAATTGACCTGGCGATGCAACCTCGCCGTCGTCGATCAGTAAGTCATTTCCCTTCAACTCGTTACGTGAATGCGAAAAACGAAGGCGTGGCCCTGCGGGTGACCCTGCGTTGCGGATGTGACGCACGTGCGTTACCAGCGTGTAACGTTGCGTCGCGGACGTGACGCACGTGCGTTACCAGCGTGCAACGTTGCGTCGCGGACGAGACCCACGTGCGTCACCAGCGTGCAGCGTTGCGTCACGGACGTGAGGCACGATCGTCACCAGCTTGCAGCATTGCCTCGCTGTCGTGAGGCACGATCGTCACCAGCTTGCAGCGTTGCCTCGCTGTCATGACGCTGTGCGTCAAGAGCGCGCAGCGTTGCCTCGAGCACAAGACGGATGTGCGTCAAGAGAGCGCAGCGTTGCCTCGAGGAGAAGACGGGTTTGCGTCAAAAGAGCGCAGCGTTGCCTCGAGGAAGAGACGGGCTTGCCTCAAACGAGCGCAGCGTTGCCTCGAGGACGTGACGGGCTTGCCTCAAAAGAGCGCAGCGCTGCCTCGAGGACGTGACGGACGTGCGTCCACCACGGGCAGCGTTGCCACACCGGGATGGTGTCGTTGCGACGCGGAGGAATCTCCGTGCGATGCGCTGGACCCGGGTCGCTTCGCCTTCACGAGGCTGCGAGAACACTCGCGATCGCCGCGGTTTTCCCGACCGCACCGCTTCTGTCACAGCAATACCTCCGTCGATGGTTCGAGTGACCGGAAGATGTAGCCTTGACATCTTCGCGCCTTCGCGGCTTCGCGTGACATCGATCTCACGCGAAGCCGCGAAGACGCGAAGGGAAAGGCATACCAGCAGGACAGCGATGCGACTGGTCACATGGAACTGTTGCCGCGGACGGGCGGAAGCGAAACTGCCTCTCCTGGCCACGCTTAACCCGTCCATTGCGGTCGTGCAGGAGTGTGGCCGGCCTTCCGAAGACAATCCTTCGTGCTTCTGGTTTGGCGACAGACCGCACCAGGGCGTCGCGGTGCTCGGCAGCTCGGAATACCGGATTGAACCGATCAAGCCTCGACGTGCACCGCCCTACCACCTGCCGTTTCAAGTCACAGGTCCACGCACCTTCCTCCTCCTGGCGGTGTGGTCGCAGAAGAACCCGAAGTATCCCTACGTCAAGAGCCTCATTCGCTCGGTAGAGCTCTACCGAAAGCTGATCCGCGCGCAGCCCACCGTCATCATCGGCGACTTCAACTCCAACGCAATCTGGAACCGAAAACGCGAGGGCACGCGCGACCATCGCGCTCTGGTCACCATGCTCTCCAAGCTGGGCCTCGTCAGCGCCTATCACCACTTCTTCCGCGAGGAGCAAGGCTCCGAGACCCGCCCGACGTTCTATCTCCTCTGGAAGGAGAATCGGCCGTACCACATCGATTTCTGCTTCGTCCCCGAGGCATGGACCGCGGATATCCGCTCCGTATCCGTCGGCAGCTACGCCGACTGGTCGGGATCCAGCGACCATCGGCCGCTTGTCGTCGAGTTGAGCGAGCCCTCTTGACAGCAGAGCTCACGCGGAGCCGCGGAGAACGCGGAGAAAGAAGTTCCTTGCCCTCACCTCCGCGTCTCCGCGTCTCCGCGTGATGAAATTCATTGGCGCACAAACTCCACCCTCTTCGCCCGCGTACCACCACTATCGAACGCGTAGTACTTGTGATCCCCAAGCTCCTCGCGGATGAACGTCTCCATATCCGCCAGCGCCGCATCGAGCCCACGAGGCGCTTTGCCGAAGGCCTTTGAGACAATCCCCTCCCCGTCAAACTCCCAAATCCCGCGAAGAGCGCCGCTGGAAACGATGGCGTTGTGGTGAAGCATCTCCGATTCTGACGCCGGGATCGCGCGACCGCCGGTGTCCATCACCTCGGCGTCCTCATCTTCGACGAACGGTTCCAGGCCGCGGTGCAGGCCGAAGAGGTTGTCGCGGAAGGGGAGGAGGAGGATGGCGTCGTCGCGGCGGCGGGGAGGGAGGGGGACGTCGTCGACGCGCAGCGGGCTCATGGCCTCCTTTGCGACACGTTTGCCGATGCCGGCCCACCAGGCGAAGTCGTCGACCTCGGCGGGGGCGGACCAGGAGAGGTAGCGAGAGGCCAGCGAGCGGTCGAGGGCGGGGGGCGGGTTGGTGTCGATCTCGGATGGCCAGCGGCGGTAGAGATGCGTTTTGCCGTCGAGCCTGCGCTCGGCATTCGTTCTCAAGACACGACCCTCGGATTGCAGGATCTTGAGCGCGGCGGGGAGCGTTGAGGTGATGCCGAGGCGTTTGCCGGCGTCGCCGAGGTCTTCGATGGAGCCGGGAGGGAGAGCGCGGCGGAGCTGGTCGGTGGTGAAGACACCGTCGCCGATCACCTTCAGAATCGTTGTGCCGAGGGACTCGATGTTGCGGCGGTCGACAGGCAGCTTGCGCAGACGCTCGGCGAGCGATCGGCGGCCTGCGGCGAGCGCGAGGCCGGCGTCGGCGCGGGGAACGAGGAAGGCGGTGTCGCGGACGGACGGCAGCTCCAGCAGATCCATCCTCTTGAACACGGCATCGTCGACCTCCTGCCGGGTGATCGAGGGGATGCGGGCACGGATGGCGAGATACGGTCCGGTTCCGCCCGCGCTCGGGATCCAGCCGCCGCGGTCGATGACCTCAGCGACGGTCACGCCGACGCGCGGCGGGAGAAGCTGGCGTTCCATCCATTGCGCGATCATTTCAGCTCCGGCAGCTTCACCCGCTCCTCGAAGACGCGCGCGAAGAGATCGCCGACTTTGGCCAGGCGGCCTGGCATCGTACGCAGGTTGAACTTCCTCGGATCGAGCTTCTTCGTCACCTCGTCCCACTTCAGCGGCGCGGAGACCGGCGCACCGTCGATGGCGCGCAGCGAATACGGCGCAACGATCGTTTTGCCGTAGGCGTTCTGCATGCAGTCGAGGTAGAGCCTCCCCCGCCGCGCGGTCAGCGCCCGCTCCATGGTGAACTCAGGCACCTTCGCCGTGATCGCCGCGCCGATGGAGCAGGCGAATCGGTTGGCCTCCTCGTGCGTGTAGCCGCCGGCGAGCGGGACGAGGACGTGAATGCCGCGCTTCCCCGAGGTCTTCGGGACGGAGGGGAGGCGAAGGTTGTCGAGGAGACGGCGGACGATGATGGCGGCATCGATGGCCTGCTCGATCCCCTTCCCTTTGGCGGGATCGAGATCGAAGACTAGCCAATCAGGCTCGTCGAGGCTGGCGCCGCGGGAGGCCCACATGTGAACAGTCAGCACCGACATCTGCGCCAGCCATCGCAGCGTCTCCGGAGTGTCGGCGACGAGATGGCGGACGCTCTTGTGTGCCGTCGTCCGCGTCGGCGTGTCGATGCTGGTCACCCACGCCGGGGCGCCGCGTCCGACGTCCTGATGAAACCACGACGGCTTGTCGATCCCGTCGTTCCAATGCTCGAGCGCCAGCGGCCGGTCGCGCAGCGCGCGGACCATCGGCTCGGAGACGGCGGCGTAGTAGCCGGCGACGTCCTGCTTGGTGATGCCGTCGCGGGGGTAGAGGATTCTTTCCGGATGGGTGATCGTGACTGTTTTGCGGTTGTCGGTTATCGGTTGTCGGTTGTCGGTTGGTGGTTTCGCCGATGGCGATTTCTTCGGCGATGCGTTCTTCGCCGGAGATGGCGCGATTCCCTTCTCCGACCCCCGACTCCCGACACCCGACACCCGTTCTCTGACCACTTCGCTCACCTCCTTGTCCTCCCGCAGTCCCAGAAACGACGGGTGCCGGAGTCGATTGTCCGAGGTCCATTCGGTGAAGGCTACCTGCACGACGAAGCGGGGACGGACCCAGGTGGCAACGCGCTCGCGCGAGGCGTCCTTCACTGTCGTCGCCGGGATGACATCCTTCGACAGCTCGTCTTTCCACCAGACGCGCTGTTTGTACGAAAAACCGGTGCCGACTTTGCCGGCGTAGTGAAGGGCGCCGTCGTCGCCCGTGACGGCGAGGTGGAGGGAGCCGATCTCGCGCGCGGAGTGTGTGGAGGGATTCCAGCCGACGACGATGAGCTCCTGTTCGTTGATGGCCTTGATCTTCAGCCACTCCTTGGAGCGTCGCGGCTCATATACCGAAGTACGGCGCTTGGCGATGATCCCTTCCCAACCCGACTTCTTTGCCCGCTCCAGCGCCGCGTCGCCGGTGGTATCGAGCATCTCCGCGACTTTGATCGCGGCCGGCGTGCGCTTCAGCGTTTTCTCGAGCAGGGTGCGGCGCTGTTCGTAGGTCAGCTTGCGGAGGTCGTGGCCGTCGAGCCAGAGGATGTCGAAGACGACCAGGATCTCGCGGCGGTCGCCCTGCTGCAGGAGCTGGAATCGCGGCGCGCCACGCTCATCCAGCACGACGACCTCCCCATCCAGCACGACCTCCGGGAGTTTGAGTTGCGACAGCGCGGCGGCGACGCTGGGAAAGCGCGGCGCCAGATCGAGCTCGTTCCGGCTCCACATGGCAATGTTCCCGTCGACGATCCCGACGACGGCGCGGAAGCCGTCGTACTTCAGCTCATACGCCCAGCTCTTCCCATCGCGCGGCGGCGCCTCGGCGAGCGTCGCCAGCATGGGCGGGAAGACGTTTCGGAGAAGTGCCTCGGGTGTGTGCTTGGCCATGGAAATCTAAAAAGGCATTTCACCACAGAGGCACAGAGATCACAGAGAAGGAGATGAAGGCGGAAGGATGAAGGATGTCTCTGTGGTTAAATGCTTTTTTTCAGGATACGCAGATAGCACTCCTCCCGCCCTACGAACTCGACGGCGCCACGTTCCTCCCAACTGCGCAGGCGTTCGATGACGCGCGGATGATTGAGATGGAGGACGCTGCCGAACATGTGCATGAGCAGGGCGCGGGGGACGGCGTTGACGCCGCGGCTGCGTAGGCGCTCGATGCCGACCTGCAGCGCGTCGAGGCGGAACTCGACATCCTCATCGAGCAGCGAGCCTTCGGATGGTGTGTCCGCGGCGGGGTTCATCTCCAGGAACGTCTCGAAGGGAAGCGGCTTGAACTCCTTCACGCCGCGGCTGCGCAGATCTTCCTCCGGCAAATCGTCCGCGAGAATGAGGCCCGGGATCTCGGTCCCGACGCCGTCGATCTCCCAGCCGATCCACCGCTGCCGCCCGAGCAGCGTGATTCGCTGGATGTAGCGCGCCATCTCTCTCCCTTGTGAAATAGAGATACCGATAATTACACGGAGCAGGCTCGGTCGCCAGTGATCGCTCTCACGGAAGAGGGTCACCTGTAACCGGAAGCCACGAAAATTGGTGTTATTCTCTGTCGTCCCAATCGCCCATCACGCATGTTCGAGACCGTCAGCCCGAGGGCGTTCCAGACGCGGAGCCGCCGCGTTTTCTACGAGACACTGCCGATCTCGATCGCGGTGCATGTGCTCGCCGTCATCGGTGTGTTCGCCGCGATGTTCTGGAGCGTCGATTTCCCGGCGCATTACCCGAGGATGATCGTGGCGTACAACCTGACCCAGCTCCCCGATCCTCCGCCGCCCCCTCCCCCGCCACCAAAACCGGAGCCGCCGAAGCCGGTGCTGCCGCTCTCGCAACTGGCGCCACCTCCGCAGCCGCCGACGCAGATCGTCGCTCCTACCGTCATCCCGGACATCATCCCGGTCGTCCCGCCGCCGCAGGCAACGCCGGAACCGGTCGCGCCCGCTCCGGTGGCCGCCATCCCGGCCGCGGCCGATAGCGCGCCGAAGGGAGTCCCGGGCGGTCAGGCCGGCGGCACCGGTCACGCCATCGGCATCGCCAAGGGCGTCAACCTGGGCGACGACGGCCGTGTCTATGTCGACCGCGACGTCAATCTGCCCTTGAAAGAGGTCGATCACGAGTACCCGCACTATCCCGATGCCGCGAAAAAGATGCACCTCGAGGGAACGTGCGTCATCCGCTACACGATCGGCAAGAACGGAAAAGTCATCGACATCGCCATCCTCGACCACGCCGCCTTCCCGATCTTCGATGAGGAGACGCTCAACACCGTCCGCGCCTGGCGCTATCGCCCGATGATGGTCAGCGGCAAACCGGTGGAAGTGGTGCACGATCTCGAGGTGGCGTACCAGTACATCGTGCGGTAACGCTGCGCTTCGCGCGTTATCGGTTGTCGGTTATCGGTTGTCCGGTCCATGGCTGGCGCGAAACGCCACAGACAACCGACAACGCGCGAAGCGCCGTCCTACGCGGTAACCGCCTCCGCCCCTACGCCCGCGGCGTTGCGCAGCGTCTCGGCTTTGTCGGTCGCTTCCCAGGTGAACTCCGGCTCGGTGCGGCCGAAGTGGCCGTAGGCGGCGGTCTTCTTGAAGATCGGCCGGCGAAGTTTGAGCGACTCGATGATGCCGCGCGGCGTCATCAGGAAGTTCTCGCGCACCAGGTCGACGATGCGCTCCTGGTCGATACGCTCGGTGCCGAACGTATCGACGTAGACCGAGACCGGATCGGCAACACCGATGGCATACGCGAGCTGGACTTCCACTTCGTCCGCCAGCCCGGAGGCGACGATGTTCTTGGCGATGTAGCGGGCCATGTAGCAGGCCGAGCGGTCGACCTTCGTGGGATCCTTTCCGGAAAATGCACCGCCGCCGTGACGTCCGCGGCCGCCGTAGGTGTCGACGATGATCTTTCGTCCGGTCAGGCCGGTATCGCCCTGCGGTCCGCCGGTGACGAAGCGGCCGGTGGGATTGATGTGGAACTTGGTCCGGTCGTCGAGCAGCTCGGGCGGAACGACCGGCTTGATGATGGTCTCGATAATGGCATCGCTCAGGTCACCGTGGCTGATGCTCGGCGAGTGCTGGGTGGAGATGACGATGGCCGCGGCACGTACGGGGCGTTTTCCCTCGTATTCGATCGTGACCTGCGACTTGCCGTCGGGGCGGAGGAAGTCGAGCTCATTGTTCTTGCGCGCTTCGGCCAGCCGGCGCGCCAGCTTGTGCGCGAGCATGATCGGCAGCGGCATGAGCTCGGGCGTCTCGCGGCAGGCGAAGCCGAACATCAGCCCCTGATCGCCCGCGCCACCGGTATCGACGCCCTGGGCGATGTCGGGAGACTGCGGATCGATGGAGGAAACGACGGCGCAGGTCTCGCTGTCGAAACCGTACTTGGCCCGCGTGTAGCCGATCTCTTTGATGGTGCTGCGCACGATCGAGGGGAAGTCGACGTACGTGCCGGTGGTGATCTCACCGGAGATCATGGCCAGGCCGGTGGTGACGAGCGTTTCGCAAGCCACGCGCCCTTTGGGGTCCTCGGCGAGAACGGCGTCGAGAATGGCGTCCGAGATCTGGTCCGCGATCTTGTCCGGGTGACCCTCGGTGACCGACTCCGAGGTGAATAGCGTTCTGAGAATAGACATCGTTGAAGGCTCCTGGTTGGAATCTCGCAATCCTAACATGCTGCTTAGCCGGGTTGTCGGTTCTCGGTTCTCGGTTGTCCGTTGTCGGTTGGGGCAACGCCGCCGATCCTTGCGCGGCGCAATCAACTGACAACCGATAACCGATAACCCGGCAGAGCCGCAATCAGGCAAGCAGCGTGCAGTCTCATCGGCGAAATGCTGAAGCCACGCAATATTGGTGCTTACCGTGACCTGCTCGTCCTCTTTACAAAATATGGGCACAAAGACTTCCACCTCTCGCTCTCCTCGGAGGACATCCTCATCGATGACGAGGCCTCGGCGGAGATGGAGCCGGACGTTGCCCGGCGCGCCGAGGCCTTCGCCAAGGCGCTCAAGGAAATGGGGCCGACGTACGTCAAGTTCGGCCAGATCCTTTCCACGCGTCCCGACATCGTGCCGCCGGAGTACATCGCCGCGCTCGAGTCGCTGCAGGATGACGTCGAGCCGTTCTCCTTCGCCGACGTCGAGCGCATCGTCGAAGAGGAGCTGAAGGTCCGGATCTCGAAGGGCTTTGACTCGTTCGAGTCGACTCCTCTGGCCGCAGCCTCCCTCGGGCAGGTGCATCGAGCGGTGCTGCGCGACGGCCGCGAGGTGGTGGTCAAGGTCCAGCGTCCCAATGTGCGGGAACAGGTGAAGCACGATCTGGAGGTCTTCGCCGATATCGCCGCCACGATCGAGCAGCACAGCGACATCGGCCGGAAGATGAACCTGGTCGGCTCGATCGAGCAGGCGCGCATCACGCTCATGAACGAGCTGAATTACCAGCAGGAGGCGCGGAACATGGAGATCCTGCGCCGGAATCTGGCCGAGTTCCCGCAGATCTACATCCCCACCGTCGTGAACGACCTCACCACCGCCCACGTGCTGACCACGGAGCTCGTTCGCGGCCGGAAGGTGTCGAAGCTGACGCCGCTGCAGATCATCGATCACGACTACGCCGATCTGGCGGCGGCGCTGACGAAGGCGTACCTGAAACAGATCTGCGTCGATGGGATCTGGCATTCCGATCCGCATCCCGGCAACGTCTTCGTGCGCGATCTCGAAGAAAACCAGGCCGAGGTGGTGCTGCTCGACTTCGGGATGGTCAGCAGGATCAGCCGTGAGTTCCAGGACGAGATCATCAAGCTGCTGCTGGCCATCTCGTCGAATCGCGGAGCCGAGGTTGCCGATGCCTGCGTCCGCCTTTCGGAAGTGCAGGAAGGCTTTGACGCGATCCGCTTCGTGCACGAGATCTCCTCGCTGGTGGCGGCATTTCACGACCTCGACGTGCGCCATATCAACGTCGGCCAGTTGATCTTCAACGTCATCACCCTCGCCAACAACAACGAATTGAAGGCACCGGCGGAACTGGCGATGCTGGCCAAGACGCTGTTGCACCTGGACGGCATCACGCGCCGGCTCGACCCGGAGTACGACCCGAATACGGTCATCCGCGACTACGCGGAGACGCTGATGGTGCAGAAGCTGGCGCAAAAGTTCGCACCGCGCAACTTCTACCCCGCCCTGCTCGACCTCAACCAGCTCATGCTCGATCTTCCCCACAGGACCCGCGAGATCATCGACCAGACCGCGGCGGGGAAGCTGTCGCTCAACCTGAAGCTGACGCAGGCGGAACAGTTCCTGGCTGGGATCCATAAGATCGCCAACCGCATCACCGTCGGCGTGATCATCGCGGCGCTACTGATTGCATCGTCACTGATGATGCGCGTGCCGGCGCATACGCAACTCTTCGGCTATCCAGCCCTGGCGATGACCGGCTACCTCCTGGCAGCGATCGCCGGCGTCTACCTCATCGCGTCCACGCTGATTCGCGATCGAAAGGATGAGGAGAAGGCGAAGGTGCGGTAACTGCGCGTAGCGCGTTGTCTGCGCCTTCGGCGCGTTGTCGGTTGTCTGCGCGCTGCGGCGCGCGTGGACTTATCGTGAGAGATGCGCGCGAACGGCACACTTACCGAGAACGAGAACACGTCGCGAAGCGACGTGGTTTATGGAACCCATACCCGCACCGTTCACCACCTGTCCACGCGCGTCGCAGCGCGCAGACAACCGACAACGCGCTACGCGCAGACAACGCGCCGGAGGCGCAGTTAAAACCCTTCCAGCAGATTCGTCACCAGCGACTCGGCGAAACGGACGGCGATCTCGTCGATGGCGCGGGTCTCCTGGTCGAAGGCGTCGGTCGATTGGGAGTTGACCTGATAGTTCTCGGAGAAGCGGTACTGGTCGTTCTTCCAGAGCACCTTGTCGTCGGCGCGGTGGTCGAGCAGCTCGATCTTGGCGGTGATGGAGATCTGATATTGGGTGGCGAGTCCCTGGGCGTTGAAGGCGACGGGGAAGATGCCGAAGGAGTCGATCGAGCCGCGCAGGATGACGTCGGCTGCGGCTGGCGAGTTGACGAGTTTCAAGCGGCCGCGGGAAACGAACTCCGCCGCCACCGATTGCGTCACCCGCTGTTCGAGCTCGACGCGCGTGGTGCGGTTGACGAACGCCGGCACCTCGATCGTATGGACGGTCGGCGGCAGCAGGTGGTTGGCACTGCCGACGAGCGCGTAGCCGCAGGAGGTGAGCAGCGGCAGGAGCAGGAGGACGAGGCGTTTCATGTAGAGAAAGGTAACACGGCTTCCCGCTCGAGCTGTCCGGCCTGCATCCTTCACCTGGCGGCAACACTTGTTGCCGCGCTAGCGGCAACAAGACGGTAGCCAGGGGTGCGAGCGTTTCTTGCGAGCACCCCTGGTAAAGAGATGTCATGGATTGCTGCCGCGTCAGCGGCAGTGGAGTAATCGGGACTCCCATCCAGTGCCGCTGACGCGGCACGCTTTCAGATCGCATCGGGTTCCAGGGGTGCTCGCAAAGAAACGCTCGCACCCCTGGCTACCTTCTTGAGCCGCTATCGCGGCGTTGTTAATGTCCAATCGCCAGCCTTCGCGTGTGGGCTACGGGCGGCCACGGCGCATCTCGCGACCGCCTCTTCGCAATTCCTCGGCAAAACGTTGCAGCTGCTCGAGAGCACGCAAACGTTCTTCGGGCGTTCGCCGGAGATTTTCGCGGATCAGTGTCCTGTCGATACCGGCTTTGTACCATTCGAAGACGGGATCGGGTGATTGCTCCTCGTTGTCCATCGCCTACCCCCTGACCACGATGTTCACCAGCTTGCCAGGCACGTAGACCTCTTTCACCACCTCTTTCCCCGAGATCCACTGCTGGACTTTCCCGTTGGCACGGATCGCGGCGAGGACGACCTCCTTCTCCGGCGGGTTCGGGACTTCGACCTGACCGCGCAGTTTGCCGTTGACCTGCACGACGATGGTGACGACGTCCTCGATCATCAGCGCCGGATTTGCTTTGGGCCACGATGAGGTGAGGATGAGCCCCTGGTTGCCGAACATCGACCACAGCTCCTCGGTGATGTGCGGTGCGAAGGGATGGAGGAGCTGAAGCAAGGTCGTGTAGGAGTCGCGGAGCACTCCGGAATCGGCCTCACCGGCATTGAGCGCATCCCCAATTGCGTTCGACAGCTCCATCAGACCGGAGATGGCGGTGTTGAACTCGAAACGGTCGAAACGCCGCGTGACCGCATCGATCGTCTGATGCGTCTTGCGAATGAGCCCCCCACTTCCGCCTTCTGCCTTCTGACTTCTGCCTTGTATCTGCTCCCCCATGTTCCAGACGCGCCCTAGAAAGCGGTACGCGCCGTTGACGGCATCGTCCGACCACTCCGCTTCCTTCTCCGGCGGCGCGATGAAGAGCGTGTAGACCCGCTCCGTGTCGGCGCCGAACGTTTCGATCAGCTCATCAGGCGGCACGACGTTGAAGTGCGACTTCGACATCTTGCTGGTCTCGGCGATGAGCGCCTTGCCGGTCGTCTTGTGCACCGGCTTCCCATCGACCCACTCCACGTCGGCGATGGCCACCCACGTGCCATGCTCGGCGTCGCGGTAGCCCTCTTTGGTGATCATCCCCTGGTTGAAGAGGCGCGTGAACGGCTCTTCGTAGTTCAACAACCCCATGTCGTGCAGGGTGCGACAGATGAAGCGCGCGTAGAGCAGGTGAAGGATGGCGTGCTCGATGCCTCCGATGTACTGATCGACCGGCAGCCAGCGGTTCGCCAGCGCGGAGTCGAAGATCTTCGAGCCGTCGTTCGCGGAGATGAAGCGCGCGTAGTACCACGAGGAGTCGACGAAGGTGTCCATCGTATCGGTCTCGCGCCGCGCCGGACCATGACAACGAGGGCAGGTCGTATTTACGAAGCGCTCGTCCTTCGCCAGCGGGTTTCCTTCCCGCCCGGTAAAGGGCACATCGAGCGGCAGCTCCACCGGCAGTTGTTCCTCGGGGACGGGAACGATGCCGTCCCGCTCGCAGTAGATCATCGGGATCGGCGTCCCCCAGTAGCGCTGCCGGGAGATCAGCCAGTCGCGCAGCCGGTAGCGGACCATCTTCTTTCCGATGGTCATCCGCTCGATCTCTTCGATGATCCGCTCGATCGCTTTGGGAGTGGTCAGGCCGGAGATGACTCCGGAGTCGACGGCGGTCGCCGAGTCGTCTTTGGCCGAAAACGCCTCCTCGGCGCTTGGCACATCGCCGCTCGACGGCCGTACGACGATGCGGATCGGCAGGCCGTACTGCCTGGCAAACTCGAAATCGCGCTGGTCGTGCCCCGGCACGGCCATGATCGCGCCGGTGCCGTACTGCATCAGGACGAAGTTGCCGAGCCAGATGGGGACCTCTTCGTTCGTGAACGGATTCGTGGCCGTCTTCCCGGTGAAGCGCCCTTCCTTCCCCGCCTCCTGCCGCTCGAGGTTCGACTGATTGCGGACGCCGGCGATCCATTGCTCGATGGCGGCACGATCGGGGTTGCCGGCGATCAGCGCCGCGACGTCGGGATGTTCCGGCGCCAGCACCATGAAGGTGGCGCCGTAGATCGTGTCAGGCCGTGTGGTGAAGATGCGGATCGACTTGGCAAGTGACGGCACGGCGAACTCGACGTCGGCGCCGACGGAACGGCCGATCCAGTTGCGCTGCATCAGCTTCACTTTTTCCGGCCAGTGCTCCAGCGTGTCGAGGCCGTCATCGAGCCGGTCGGCGTAGTCCGTGATCTTCAGGAACCACTGCTCGAGATCGCGCTGAATGACGATCGTGCTGCATCGTTCGCAACGCCCGTCGATGACCTGCTCGTTGGCCAGCACGGTCTGATCGGACGGACACCAGTTGACCGGCGCCTTGGCGCGATAGGCCAGACCGCGCTCATACAACTTCAGAAAGAGCCACTGGTTCCAGCGGTAGTACTCCGGATCGCACGAGGCCAGTTCTTTCGACCAGTCATAGAGGATGCCCCAGCGGAGAAACTGCTTCTTCTCGCGCTCGATGTTCGAGAGCGTCCACTGCCGCGGATGGATGCCGCGCTTGATGGCGGCGTTCTCGGCGGGAAGACCGAAGGCATCCCATCCCATCGGGTTGAGCGCCGCGCGCCCCTGCATACGGAAGTAGCGGTAAAGAGCGTCGCCGAGGATGTAGTTCCGGCCGTGGCCGACATGGAGGTCGCCCGACGGGTAGGGGAACATGTTGAGCATGTAGAACTTGTCGCCGGGCGCGGCGACATCGACCTCGGCGACCTTCGCATCCGCCCAGGCGCGCTGCCATTTCTCTTCGATCAGTTTGGGTTCGTAAGGCATAGGGGCGGGAGTATAACGAGGCCATGCGGAACACGATGCGCCTTCTCGTCCTCTTTGCCGCCACGTTGCAGGGCGGATGGATGCTCATCGACGGCATCCATGCCCTCCGGTCCGGCGCCTATTTCGGCTCGCGCCTCGGCCCATGGGCCGCGGTTGTATCGGAGGCCGGGATCGATCCGCGATCGACGGCGATGAAGGTTGCGTTCATCGCGCTCGGACTCCTCTGGCTGGCCGTCCTGGTGCTGATGGTTGCTCGCCTCCGGCAGGGGCTGATCGTGGCGATCACCGCCGGCATCCTCACGCTCTGGTTTCTGCCGATCGGCACGCTGCTCAGCGCGATGGTGATCGTCTGCGCTCTGCAACTGCGGCGCCTCGGGTAGGGAACCGTGCACGCCGGCGGAGCAAATGTATGCGCGCTGAGAACGACGACGATGCGCTTGAGCGATGTTTTCAATGTTCCTCCTGAAGACGCGCGAGCTGGTCGATCTGTCGCTGATAGCGGCGCGCAGTCCAGAGGTTGAGCGGAATGGCCGCGATGGCCCGGACAACGAACGAGATGATTACGACACGGATGATTTGCACTTCCAACGTCGGGAGGCTTGCGCCGGCGGACTGTGTGGTTGCTTTTATCCACAAGACTTCCGGGTGTGCCTGCGCGAAGCCGGCGAAGAAGACGAAAGGCCCGGCTACGTCGACGAGCAAGCGCCACCAGAGGCGCGTGCGATGAAAATCGCGCTGCCGCGCCAGCTCGGTCCGGAGATGATCGAGTAAGGCCGTGCCGCTGGCGTCGGCGGTAGCAACTCCGCGAAACCGATTCCGGCGGGCCTGCCAGGCGGAATAGCTGTACCCGATGATCGCGAGGATGGCTCCCAGCGTTTCCAGTGAGCTCATCCCGAGAAACAACGAGAAGGTGCAAATGACGATCATGACGGCGCACCCCAGCCAGACGTCGAAGACCTGTCTGCGCAGCACGCGGTTCGTTGTTTCGATCTTCCTGTGGATGTCTTCGGTGCTCATGCGAAATCCGTCTGTGCCCTGCGCCTGCCAGAATGTGACTACGTCATCGGGCTGGCTGTCATTGGCCATGGCGTTCTCCCTTGAACCTAGTGTTGAAGCGGCCGGCGAGAATCTTCTTGATGCGATGGATCTTCGTGGCCACGTTGCCCGGCGAGATGCCGGTGATCTCGGCGATTCCCGCGGCGTCGGTTCCTTCGAGATAGAGGAGGATGACCTGCCGCTCGAGCGGATTCAGTTGCTGGATGAATTCGCGGAGGAGTCCCAGCGACTGCTGAAGGTCGAACGCGCCCTCGGAATCACCACCGGCCGGCAAATCGTCGACTTCGTCGAGGCTCACCAGCGGCCGCGAACTGACGCGCCGGTGCCGAATGACATGAGTGGCGGCCACGTTGTGCGCGACGCGATAAACCCACGTTCGCATTGAGCAGTGGCCGGCGAACACTTCGAAGCTGCGCCAGATGGCGAGGTGGATGTCCTGGAGCAGATCGAGACGCTTGTCGCGATCCGCCTCGTAAGAGCCGGCCAGACGTTCCAGCGCAGCGCCGTACACGTTCGCCGCCTCCTGGTACAGGACATCCTGCGACATCTGCTGCGTGTCCCTCCGAATGAGGTAGTCGATGGTGTAGGGCGTTTCTTACACGTTGTGCAACGACCGCTGTCATCAAGTCGAAGAAAAACTCTACCCACGACTCAACCCTGGCAGGACACCGTACCCGCTGCCGCAGGTCACGGCCAGACGAACGTGACCGGCCCGTCGTTCTCGAGCGACACGATCATCATTTCGCGGAAGCGGCCGGTCTTGACGGTGATGCCGGTCGAGGCCAGCTCCGCGAGGAACAGATCGAACAGCATCCTCGCTCGCTCCGGCTCCTCGGCGTTGTCGAAGCTGGGCCGGCGTCCCCGGACGATGGAACCGGCCAGCGCGAATTGCGAAACCGCCAGGATCGCGCCGCCGGCTTCGGTGACGTCGCGGTTCATCTTCCCGGCGTCATCGCCGAAGATGCGCAGCTCGCGGATCTTCTTCGCGGCATCGCGCACGATCTGCTCGGCGTCCCCTTTCTCGACCGCGGCGAGGATGAGCAGGCCGGTTCCGATCTGCGAAACGAGCTCATTCCCGACCGACACCGAGGCGCGGCGCACCCGCTGAATGACGCACTTCACGGCGGCGGATTCTACTAGGGGTAGAAAAATGTGCGGCATCGCGGCTCTCGCATAAAATAGACGGACCCGCACGAAGACTCGAGAGCCTCGTCTCTCGCAGTTGAAGTACTACGCGAACAGGAGAATCCAAATGGCAGGATCAGTAAACAGAGTCATTCTCGTCGGACGCCTCGGCAAAGACCCCGAGATCCGATCGATCCCCAGCGGTACCAGCGTGGCGAAGTTTTCGCTCGCCACCGACGAGCGCTTCACCGACAAGAACGGCGAGAAGCAGGAACGGACGGAGTGGCACAACGTCGTGGCCTGGGGCAAGCTGGCCGAGATCTGCGGCCAGTATCTGCGCAAGGGCAAACTCGTCTTCATCGAAGGCTCCATCCGCACCGAAAGCTGGGACGACAAAGAAACCGGCGTGAAGAAGTACCGCACCGAGATCATCGCCAAGGACATGCAGATGCTCGAGAAGAAGGGCGATGACGAAGGCGGCTACAGCGGCGGTGGCGGTTACCGCAAACCGGCGAGCAGCGGCGCCCCGGCCGGCCCGGCCATGGACGACGACGACGAAGTTCCGTTTTAAGGAACAAACGTCTGAACGAAAACGCGACGGAGCGCTGGCGTCTCGCCTCCGGCGCTTTGCCGCGTTAGCGGTAACAAGACGTTAGCCAGGGGTGCGAGCGTTTTTTGCGAGCACCCCTGGTTGCGGATGTTATGGATTTCGTGCCGCGTCAGCGGCACTGGAAGTGGTCGCAATCGTCATTCGTCTCACTCATCCAGTGCCGCTGACGCGGCACAATTTCAATTCCCACCGCAACCAGAGGTGCTCGCAAAAAACGCTCGCACCTCTGGCTACCCTCTTTGTGCCGCTATCGCGGCGCCGTAAAGTCCAATCGCCAGTGCCGGGCGGCGCCTCGCTGCCCGGCAGACCCCACACATTCGCCGGTAACCTCAGCGGCGAGACGCCAGCGCTCCGTTCCGAATCCTCGCGCTGAATTCCAGCCCACCCCTCTCACCTTGCCGGGTGTTACATTCCGATCATGTACGCCGGCGAGCGATTCAACAGCATCACCCACATAGTCGGCAGCGTGCTGGCGGTCATCGCTTCGGTTGTTGCCATCCACGCGGCCATCACGCGCGGGCGCGACACCACCACGATTACAGCGATCGCGATCTACGGCGCGATGCTGATCGTGCTCTACCTCAGCTCAACGCTTTATCACTCGCTGCGAGGCAAGGCCAAGAGAGTCTTCCACGTCTTCGATCACTGCGCGATCTATCTGCTCATCGCCGGGACGTACACGCCGCTCACGCTGATCACACTGCGAGGACCGTGGGGGTGGTGGTTGTTCGGCATCGTCTGGGCGCTGGCGATCGCCGGCGTCTTGAAAGACACGTTGCTGCACGGACGCTATCGCCCGATCTCGGTGGTGCTCTACATCCTGATGGGATGGCTGGTCATCGTGGCCATCAAACCGCTGAAGCTGGCCATGCCACCAGACGGAATCGCTTGGATCGCCGCCGGCGGCGTCGTCTACATGGCCGGCCTCATCTTCTTCGCGCTCTCAAAGCGGGTCGCGCACATGCACGGCGTGTGGCATCTCTGCGTGATCGGCGGGAGCGCCTGCCACTACGTGGCCCTCATGCGCTACGCGGTGTAGCGCCGAGGTACCGTTCTCGGAGAATGCGCACGTGATGACGTTCGTGTCCGAGGATGCCGAAGGCGATGGCGCGAACGCTGATCGGATTGTCGCTGGCGGTGCCGATGCGGAGCCACGCCTCTTCGGACAACGCGCGAAACATCATCACGTTGGCGCGCCGCACCGCGGCCAGTTCACCGGCCAGATCCGCGATCGATCGCTCATCCGCGCCGCTGTTGGCCACGTATGGATCCTGATCGAAACCAGGCAGCGGCTGCGTCTCGCCCCGGGCGATCGAAAGGGCGCGGTAGGCAAAGATGCGCTCGCCGTCGGCAACGTGTCCGACGAGTTGCTTGATGCTCCACTTGTCCGGCGCGTAGCGCTGCGATGCCTGCTCGTCAGACAGGCCGCCGAGGAGCGCCGTGGTCTCCTCCGACTGTGCCTCGAGCGCGGCCACGACGTCCTCCTCGGATGCCAGATCGATGTATCGCTGGTAAGCACTGCCGTATTCACCGGGCTGGGGACGTCCTGCGTTTTTCATTCGCACATCATCGCGTAGACTTCGATGAAAATGCTAGAGATCGAAATCACACCGCTAGCCGGCGACGCCGAGGCGCGGGCCTGCGCGGAGATGATGTCGTCGAGCGATCCGTGGGTTTTCTTCGGACGCACGTTCGAACAATGCCTGGCCCGGGTCACCAATCCGGGAGGGGAAGTGTGGGTTGCGCGCGAGGATGGCATCGCCAGGGGATTCATCATTCTCGTGCTGCAAGGGGCGTTCGTCGGCTACATCCAGGTCGTCTGCGTCGACGCGGATACACGCGGCAGCGGGCTGGGATCGCGGCTGGTCCGCTTCGCCGAGGAGCGCATCTTTCGGGAGTTCCCCAACGTCTTCCTCTGCGTCTCGTCGATCAACCCGCGGGCACGGCAACTGTACGAACGGCTCGGATACACGCTGGTCGGCGAGCTTGACGACTATCTCGTGCGCGGCCACTCGGAATTCCTGATGCGCAAGTCGGCCGGCCCTCTGGCCGAGTTTCGTCCGGAGAGCGAGCGGAGTATGTGAGACGGGTTTGCGCGGTAGCGCGGTTGCGAGGTCTCGCGGTTGCTGAGTTGCTCGGTTGCTGAGTGCGAGATAGCCGGTACTGAAACGGCAACAGTCGGCAAAACACCGCGAGACCCCCGCGACCCCTCAGCTTCCCGCAGCCTTCGCTGCCGCGGCCATCGCACGGAAGCGCTGACGCAACATCTCCAGGCGCTCCTCGATCCCGGGGGCCGACATCACCACCTGCTCCAGGTGTTTGCCGAAGCCCGGACCGGAGACCTGCCGGATCTCCGGGAGCAGCAGGTGAATCTTGGCGAAGGTGGCGAAGATCTCCCCGTTGGCGTCGAGGAACATCTGGCGATCGATGGCGTCGTGGTTGACCAGCGAGCAGGCCATGTCCCAATAGCCAACGACCATGCGCATGTGCGGATTGTGCGGGCCGGCCAGCGCCGCCTTGAAGTCGTCGATGGTCTCAGGATTGAAGTCGCGCACGAACCAGAGCCGGGCTTCACGGATCACCGTCTCGCGGCGCATCTCGAAGATCTGCAGAATCAGCTTGGCACTTTCGTAAGGTGTCGGCATGGCGGAGAACTCTATCCCAACGCGGCCTTCGCGCGAACCACGACGAACGTGACGTCATCGTTCGGAGGCCGCTCGCCGTTCCAGCGCTTCGCGGCGGCGGAGAGCGATGCGATCACGTCATCCGCGGTGGCCCCTTTCGCGGCCAGCGCGAATTCATCGATGGCCGCCGCATAGCCGAGCTGCTGGCCGGAATCGTTCTCCAACTCGGGGAAGCCGTCGGTCATGAAAAGCACGGTGTCGCCGGCGGCGAGATCGATCGAGACGTCATGATAATCGGCCCCGAGAGTACCGAGCGGCGTTGCGCCGCGCGCCACTTCCTCGATCGTCCCGCCCTGCCGGTGCACGTAGCCCGGAAGCATTCCCGCTGATGCAACCGTCAGCCGGTCGTTCTCGAAACGGGCCAGCAGCAGCGCCATGGCCATGCGCCCGAGGTCCATCCGCTTCACCTTCTCGGCAGCGTCGCGCAGAAACTGCGCCGGCATCACCTCGGGTGTGTAGCCGGCAAAGAGCGCTTTGATGACGGTGACCATCGTCCCCGCCTTCGCGCCGTGGCCGGTGGCGTCGCCGATGGTCACGGAGAGGACGTTGTTATAGGCGATATGAAAGTCGTAGTAGTCGCCGCCCACCTCAGTCGCCGTCAGCGTAAAGACGGCCACGTCGTATCGGTCGTGCGCCGGCACAGACTTCGGAAGCATCGAAAGCTGGAAACGACGCGCCTCCTCAAGGTCGACCGACTTCCGCTCGTACTCGAGCGCCAGGATGCGTTGCTGGATCTCCTGCTCCTTGCGCGTCCGTTCCTGTTCGACGATGGTCTGCTGCTGCAGGCTCAGATCCTGGGCCATTCGGTTGAACGCCGCGGCGAGCTGGCCGATCTCGTTGTTCGACTTCACCGGCAGCCGCGTCATCAGATCGCCCTGGGCGATCCTTTCCGCGCCGCGCGTGACCAGGTTCACGTCGCGCGTCATGTGGTTGGCGATCGGAACGATGCCGATGAGGGCGACGAAAATGAGTCCGATGCCGTAGCCGAAGTTCTTCGCCGCCGTCTTGCGCAGTTCTTCGAGGTTGTCGCCGACCGGCCGGGCTACGCCGACGCGCAGGCCGCTTTGCGGATCGCGCGACAGGCCGATGATCCAATCCTTCACGTCGTTGACCGGCTTGTTCTTGAGAACGCGGTCGGTGATGCCGAGCTGGTCCAGGGTCTTGCGGTCGTCGGGATTGCGGGTGTAGACGTTCTTGTCGCGATCGACGGCGAAAGTGATCTCGTCGCTGTCGTCGCCGTGCACGCCGAGGACGCGGCGGACGACTTCCTGCGTGCTCACCTGCGCGGAGATGTGGCCGACGATGGTCCCCTGCTTTCGCAGCGGGACGTTGAACCTCTGGCCGAAGAGGAGCGATGCATGCCGCTCCGCTTCCTTCAGCTTTTGTTTCTCGGCCTCGGTAAGGTCCCTCTTGATCGTGACGCCGTCGGGGATGGCCGCGGGAGCGGGAGCGGCGGCGGGTGCTGACGCGGCGGCCGCCTGTCGTACCTCTCGAGTACGGCGCGCAGCGTCACGCTGCTGGTGCCGCGCATCGAAGTATTGCTGCCGCTCCTTCTGCACGGTCTCGAAATGTCCGGTCCACTGCGACTGCGAAGCCTTCATCGAGGCGGCGAGATCCTTCTGCAGTTGCTGCAGTTTCGTCTGGGTCGCCGTCCGATCCTCGGGAGACATGTTCGACCAGCTCCCGAGCTTCGCACCGAGCGTGGCGATCTCGTTGATGGTCGTGCGCTGTTCGGGCGACATAGTGAACTTCGGAAGCTTCGGCGGCGGAGGCATTCCGATGACGACAGGCTCCGCCGGATCGGCAGCGTCCACGTCGGAGTCGGCCCCCTCTCCGGCTTCCTCGGCGACCTGGGCCGGTGGTGTCGGCGGCGCCGGCTCCTCAACGCCCGGCGGCGCGTTGCGGCTTGGGTGAGGCGTGTTGGCGATGGCCTCGTGCACGATCGTTCGCAGCGCGGGGACGGCCACCCGCATCGGATGAATCTCGAGCGAATCGACGAGCGAGGCTGCGTCGCCCATCGTCATCAGGATGTTGCCGACATCCGGCGTCCGATCCTCGCTCCCCCCCGGCAACGCCGAGACCTCGGCCAGCCGCTGCTGCAGGTCGCCGCGGATCGTGGCCAACCGCCGGTCCATCTGCCGCGTCTGCGCATCGGCCGCCTTCCTGTACGCCGACTCCAGCGCGCTGCGCGATGACCGATACGAGTAGATGACGATCACACTCAACGGCAGAACCGAGAGGAGAAAACAGGCCAGGACCAATTGGGCACGGATCTTCATCAGGCTATCGGCATGGTAAGACGAAATTCGCCGTAGAAGGTTTGGGGGAGCGTTAGAAGCTCCCTTGCGATGAACGTCACGGTCGACGAAATGGAGAAGCATCCGGGCGAATACCTTCACAGGGTCCTCGAAGGTGACCTTGCCCCGAAATCTCAACGTTGGGCCAGTGAGGGTACGTATCGATGTACACGGATTGGAAGCGTAGCAGGCGCGGGAGCGTGGCTGTGGTTCGAGAACAGAGCGGCTTGCCCCGCCTCTGCAAGCTAAGCGTACGTTCTGCGCGAATGAGCGGAAGGGTGTGTTGACAGCCTTCGACCGTAGTCTTGTTGACTGACTTTCCCGAATCGCCCTTGCAGATTCTGGCCTCTCGAAATCAGGAATCCGATCGGTCGACGCAGTCGACAAGTGCTACAATCAGTACATCCTGAATTATCTTTTTGACCGAGACCTTCCCCGCCTGTGAATGACCATTCAGCCCAGGAGGACGCCATGAGTTATCTCGACGTACCGCGGATCCACTTCATGGGGTTGTTCTACTCCGCTCCCGGAAACCTCAACAACGCCATCGACAACTTCAACCTCGACAAGACTCTCAACTACAACACCGGCCTGTACAAGTACCCCGATGGAACCTCGCAGCTCTTCCTCTCGCAGTGCGTGGTCACGAGCGTCGCCGGTGCCGACGGCGTGCTGCATTCGGATCCCAAAAGCGACTCGTTGATCGGCGCACGCGTCACGTCGCCCGGGCCGGAAACGCAGAAGCAGGACGGCAAGGGCGGCCTGTACGGATTCGCAAAGATGGTCGACCTCGACCCGAACATGCAGTTTCGCACCGAGGTTTACGGCGTCCGGATCTACGTCGACATCGAGGGCGGCGGTGGGTTCTCGGGCGAGCTGGCCCACCCGCCGCAGCTTCGGGATCTGTGGTTCGGCCGCGGCAATGGCGGCATCACCGGGCTGCAGATCGCCGTGGGGACCTGGCATCAGCGTCTGGTCAATCTGACCTGGACCAACCCGGAAGGCCGCTCGCCCGTGTACGAGGCGCTCCGCGCCCGCAGCAGCGCCGGGCTCGACGTCAAGATCGGCGTCGATATGTTCCAGACGTTCCGCGCGAACGAATTCACCGTGGGCAACCGCTTCGGCTATGGACGTCTGGTCGCCGCGATCGGTCCGGCCACAGCCGACGAGCCGGGCCAACTCGTTCCTGGCCGCCGGCTCTATACGCCGAGAACCTTCGATACCCAGCTCGCTCCGGCCGCGCAGGGGCAAGCCGGAGCGCAGGCACCGACACCCGGGCAGCTACTCGGCAAGTTCGCGTTCACCCGCCAGGCAGCCGAGGAGGGGATGAGCGAAGCGGAGGTGGTGGGCGCAGGCGAATCGAGCCCTGAATGGAACCGGACCGACTTCCGCGTGTGCGATCTCCCGGGCGGCCGCTCCCTGCTGATCGTCGACCTCTTCAACTCGGCGCCGCTGACCACAACGAGCGATGGGAAATTCAACACCGGCGGCCAGGTTACCGTCGGCTGGCTCGATGGCACGCCGTTGAAGAACGGAGCGATCTCATTCAGCTACTTCACGCCCGACGACGACACCCGCAAGCTCAAGGACGCCTCCTTCCCTGATCACGCGGCGATCTTCCAGATCGAACTGACCGCCGACGAGCGCAAGAGAATCTCGAACACGCCCATCGCCATTCACGCCGGCGGCAAGACAGTCGTGCGGGAGAATGCGAACGGCCTCTATCTCAACATCGAACGAGCCTCGCTCCGGCTCGAGCCGAGCCAGAGCGCCGAGCTCGAGTTGTTCTCGTACGAGTTCGGGCGGGCCAGCACGAAATTGCCGGCCGGCCTGACGCTTCAGACCCAGCTCTACGACGACGATGAGCAGACGGCGAAATTCACCGACATCTTCAGCGTCTCTACCCCGGCGTTGGTGCGCCCCGGATGTTTCCGAATGTCCCTCACGACCAAACCGAAGCAGCCATTGACCGCGGTGCGGGTGCCGCTCGACAGTTTCCTCTGCTTCCTGGCCGCGTCTGGAAGCTCCTACCTCGTCGGTGAAGCGATCACGCTCAAGCCCAATACCGGCCCGCCCACGCCGCCGTTCCTGACCTTGGTGTTCTGGCAGAACCACAAGGTCGTGGCCAGCCCCGCGTGGAAACCGAACATCGAGCCGCTCATGAAAATGTACGCCCGGCTGTTCCCCGGCATGGTCAGCATCCTCGACATCAGCGACCTCGCAACGGTCAAGGCCAACGCGGCGGCGCTGAAGGACCGCTTCGAGCGCCAGCGATCGGATCCCGGATTCATGCCGGTATCCCGCGACATGTCGCCGGCCACGGTCGACATGATGTTGCAATTCCTCGACAGCCTGTCAAAGGAGCAGCCATGAACAGCAAGCAAACGACACGGAGCTGGTTCGCCGGCTCACTCGTGACGGCCCTGGCGCTGTCACTGTGGACGATTGGGATCGCCGGATCGTCGGCGACGCCTCATCCAAAAATTGCCGCCACTGCCGATGTTCCCTACCAACTGACGCTCCGGCCGCTCCAGATCTCCGGGCTTCCGGGCCTGCACTCCGTCGCCCACGCCGTCTCCGGAAACAAGCTGGTGATCGTCGCCGGCCGCACCAACGGCATGCACGACTTTCTCCCACAGCGCAAAGCGGGCTTGATCTGGTCGTTCCCGCCTCAGAAAGCGAACGATCGGATCTACGTGGTTGATCTGGCTACCCTCAGGTTGGACGGATCGGCCTCGGTCGACACTCTTCCCTCCTGGATCGCGCACCAGCTCCGGGCCACCAACACGCAGTCATTCGCGAAAGACGGCTGGTTCTACATCGTCGGCGGCTACGGCGTCACCGCGGACGGCAAGAGCATGCGCACGTTCGACCAGGTGCTGGCCATCGATCTCGCGGCGCTGATCAGGACCGTCGGATCCGGCGGCAAGCTCGACGCGCAGTTTGCCCGGCAGCACATGCACGCCGGCGAGCACCCCGCTCTGGCAGTGAGCGGCGGCGCGATCGAAGTGCTCGACGACAAGGTCCTGCTGGTCTTCGGCCAATTGTTCAATGGTCTCTACACCACCGACGGCAGTGTGGCGCAGCAGGAGTACAGCCAGGCCGTGCGCGTGCTCAAGTTCTCGCCCTCGGCGAAGCCCGGACAGGACCAGGTACCGGGCATCGACGTCCAATACCTCGGCAAATGCCCCAATCCGCCGGCCGCAACGCCGCAGCCCACTCCGGACGGCCCCTACCATCGCCGCGACTTCTCGCTCGTCACGGTGCTCGATCCTGCCATCGATCCCCTCACCTCGCGGATCGGTGTGTTCGGCGGCGTATTCAAAGGCGGACGGATGGAGGGCTACGTACACCCGGTCTACCTCACGCCAAAGAGCAACTTCAACTGCGTGACCGGCAAGCCGGAGGCGGGCTTTAAGCTGGAGAACGAAGACGCCGCATCGAGCCAATGGCTCGGCCAGTACGAGGGGCCGATCATCCCGCTCTACGACGAGAGACAACGGGCGATGTACACGACCTTCCTCGGCGGGATCAGCCAGTTCTACTGGGATCCGAAGTCGCGCACCCTGAAGCACGACACGATCGATTTCACCAAGAACCCGCCGGTCGACGGCCTGCCGTTCATCAACTCAGTTTCGACGCTACGCGTCGGCGGCGCAGGCAACGCCGACTTTCTCCACATCGCCGAGCAATTCCCCCCTCAGGGAAACGAGCCTTCGTGCCTCGATTCGTCGGGCAAGCCGGTCAAGGCGCCGTATCTCGGAACCAACTCCTGGTTCGTAATGGCGAACGGCCTCCCGGTCAAAGACGAGGTCATCCTGCTCGCCCGAATCAGATCGCCAGTCGTAATCGGCTACATCTTCGGCGGCATCGCCTCGACGCTTCCGTACCCCGGCAAGGCGACCTGTGCGTCGAACATGATTTATGCCGTAACGCTCGATCCGACCAAGCCAACGACGACGGTGAGGCTCGCGGCGCCGCCCCCTTGATCATTGCGGTTCTTCGCGTATGAGTGCTTTGGATTGGCGGGGCCGACGGGACTCGAACTCGTACAACCTTCGACGGCTCTGTAAGTTACCGAAAATACAACAGACTGAAACGGCGAGAATTCCTCGATTGCGCTGGTGAGGGTACGTATTGAGGACGCGGAGGTTTGGCAACATTGGAGGTCGTCGACGCCGTGTCGCGATCCCCGCGACGATCGCTCACGTCCATGGATTCAGCACGGGTACATTCGCTCTTTCGAAGTCGCCTTGTGTTGCGGGACACTACCGTGAGCCCGTGATGCAACGCCGTCGCCGCGATCATGAGGTCCGGTTGCGCAAACGTGTGGCCGGTCTTTCGTCCTTCTTCGACTAGGAGTCGCCACTTCAGCATGATGTCTTCCGTGATGGCGAGGACTCGGTCGTCGAACATGTGGCGTAGTACGTTCGTCAACCAGTCGTTGAGCTCCATCCGCCGGCTGGCGTCATCGAGGAGCTCGATCCCGAACCGGATTTCGGAAAACGTAACAAAGCGGTACTCGAGTGGCTGCGGCGCGACGTCTTCGATCGAATCGAGCGCGAGCCGCTAACGAAGAAACTCGAGTAGCTCGCGGATGCGCCGGTGGTCGCCAATGGTTACGTCGAACTCGCGCTCGCCGAGGAGGTCGCCGACTGTCGTATCGAGCTGCTCGGCGATTTGTTTGATCGTGAAAATACCCGGCGCAACGACCGGGCCTCGCTGCTTGTCCGGGTCCCGTTTTCGGTACGGCTCATAACCGGGATCATTTTCGAGAGGTCGGGAGAGGTGTAGTTGTAGTGCGTGCGAGTTGATGGTCGAGGTTGGCATCGCGTGCACCTCCTTACCAAGTATATCTCAGGTAAGGACACGCAAAGGAGGTCGAGGAGCTTAGCGCCGCTCGTCGAGGCAATACGCGTGGCGATCACTTCTACCTGACATAACCGTTCCGTACCGCAGGATGCTGACTGATGAAGGTGCTCAGCCCCTTCCCGGACGCGGCGAGTTGCTTCATATGTTCGACATTGTCGCGGCCGGCACTCTGGTAGGTGTACAGATACGGATCACCGCGATGAAACTGCACTCTGATGAAGCTCGGCCCAATCTCGTACGATCGAATGCCCGAATCACCGCTGAGGTTCAGGTATGCTTGCATACGTTGGAGCATCTCCGAAGTGCGGATGTGGGAAACCAGATCCTTCCGCCGGGCCTCTTCCGTCGGCCAGTCGCTTCGAAGCGCGCTACCGTGGTGCCGCAGTTCGTGGCCGATGCTCAACGCTTCGGCCACCGTCATGCGCGATTCTGCTCAGCCCGTCGGCGCCGCTTGAGTGCCTCGATGACGCTCCAATCGCGGCGTGCGAAGGCAATCACATCCTCTTTGCGCACCAACCGAGAATAGCACCGTTTATCGCGGCAGGAGCCGCAACTCGGCCTATCTCGTCGAAGCTGGCTTCAGCGCGTTTGGGAAATGGCGGGGCCGACCGGACTCGGATTTGTACAACCTTCGACGTCTCTGTAAGTTACTGAAAATACAACAGACTGAAACGGCGAGAATTCCATGATTTCGCCGGTGAAGGTACATATTGAGGGCGCGGCCAGCGCTCGTTCTTACCGGTCTTCGGCTTGACCGCGTTGCTTGTGGGATACGCTTTAGGCGATTTCTCTTCTTCCATGCTCTCGAACAGTTACATGAAGAACGCGTCGCCACGGCGGTGAGGGCGGTGGGGGAGGACAAGGCGTCAAGCCTACCGACGAAGTATTGGACGGTCCTGGCGACGAGTTCGTGATTGCACGAGCGTCACGACGCCGATGACGCGCCATTCGGACGCGTGCGGGAGCTTCACCGAGGCGAATTCGTTCGCGTTGTGTTTGTCCAGATAGTACATTCCGGCCTCGGCGCGCCAATAGCCGAGGATGCCGCCTTCGTTTTCGATGTTGACGGCGACGGGGTCGCCCTGCCTGGGGATCGTCTGCGCGGTGTCGATCACGATCGTGTCGCCGTCGCGGATGCGATCCGCCATGGAGCGTCCCTTCACCACCGCCGCGACCAGCGCGGGATTCTTGAGCGTGCCGACGATGTCGGCAGAAGTGATCTCGAAGTCGCTCTTGCGTCCGCTCACTCCAGCCTCGACCTCGCCTTTATTCTCGATTGTCGTCATGACCAACGGTTGCGGGAACGAAAAGTCTTTCGCGACGAACGAGGACTCGTCAGGTAGCGCGCTCTCTGGCTCCGCGTCCGCAACGTAGCGCATATAGAGGAAAGAGACGATCCAACGGAAACTGCGAATATCGCTCGTGGTGACCTCAAATCCAGGCGCCGACGGTCGTCCCTAGCCTGTCGGCGATGCCCTTCACCGTGAAGATGCCGGGATTCGCGGTTGGGGGCCGCTTCCCCTGGACGCTTCTCTTTCGCGTTTGCGC
The DNA here is from genome assembly GCA_035569395.1 of Thermoanaerobaculia bacterium. Classification (GTDB taxonomy): domain Bacteria; phylum Acidobacteriota; class Thermoanaerobaculia; order Gp7-AA8; family Gp7-AA8; genus JADGNZ01. The sequence goes on from DATMNC010000040.1 coordinate 69,193, forward strand.
ATAGCCGGGATCGTTGGAGAGGATTCGCGACACAGCGTCATCAATCGGGAAAGGCGCGATTGGCGAGCGCAGGTTGTGCGCCTCAATGTCCGCGCGCATCCTCGTTGCAAGCGCGACGATGCGCTCCCGGTGCTCGCGGCGGCGGCCCGCCTTCCTAGCCATGCTTCGACGTTACAGCGACTCTAAGCGGCCACTACGACGTCGTATTGGCAGGTGAAGTGGAAGCGAGAGGTGGTTCTGAAGTTTCAGCCATACCGTCGTTTTTCTTGGCAGAATAGACTCTCATGAGAGTTACTTTAGACCCTGGACAGGGGCGAGGTAAAGGGGATCCGTCGAAGCGCCCAGCAAGAACGTGAACAAGCTAGGAAGAGCGGCAGGATCGATCGCGCCAGGTGACGAGGCGGCGAAAACGCGAAACCGTCCAAGGCGGCGGCTCATCAAGTGCTTCGCTCGGCTGGGCGGACGGTCTCGACCCGCGACCTCCCGCTTGACAGGAGGAAGTCCAAGGCAGCCGGCACGCCCTCGAGCTGTGCCCGACGACCGCTGCTGATTGATGACTGGCGCGACTCCGGCCGAGCCGGTGATAAGCTGGATTTCATGAAGGTTCTCACCTACGAGGCAATCGTCCAGCGTGGCGAAGTCAAGCTGTCGGAAACCGTGACACTTCCGGAGCACGCTAAGGTATACGTCGTCGTCCCGGGCGACGAAGATCTGCCTACCTCCAGGATTCAAACTCCTCGGCTCCTGCGGTCCGAACAGGTATCCGATTTCGCAATGGAGATCGTGGAAGGAGAGAATGCCACCGTACGATGATCGGCTCTTTGCGCCGCCAGCGGCGGTTTTGAACGCACGCCTCCGCAATCCGCAAAACGGCGCGATCATTCCGGATGTCTTGCTCCTGATCGACACGGGCGCCGACGTGACGCTGCTTCCGCTCGGTGCGGTGAACGCGGCAGGGATCGAGCAGACCGGCGCCTCGTACGAGTTGCTGGCGTTCGACGGCAGATCGAGCGCCGTTGGAGCCGTCCGCGCTGAACTGCTGATGCTCGGCCGCACATTTCGCGGTCAGTTTCTCGTGATCGATGAACAAGTCGGCATCCTCGGCCGCAACATTCTCAATGCTCTGGCTCTCGTGCTGGATGGGCCGCGGCAGACGTGGAGCGAGCAGAAAAACGGTCGAGCCGAACTGCGCTGAAGGGGCGCCGGCGGTTACATCGAAAATGGCTTGGCGAGATGCCGAGTCGTGGGCAGCAAGGTTGCGCTCCATCCAATCGCGTCCACACAAGGTGCTTCATCGATGGCAGACCGCAAACGGGGGAATCTTTTCGAAGGTGTGGGTTGAGCGGGTTCAGCAATTGGCGGGGCCGACGGGACTCGAACCCGCGTCCTCCGGCGACGCCGTGTTGCCGAGTCATGCAGATATTCGCAGGCCGCGCGGAAGAACTCGCGCGGCGTCATCGCCGCCACGGGCCGAGCGCTTCCAGCAATCCTAGAGACTGACGGCCTACCCTACTCCTCTTCCAGCAACTCGTCCGGGATGTCGAAGTTCGTGTAGACGTTCTGCACGTCGTCCTGGTCGTCGAGCATCTCCATCAGACGCATCATCTGCTTCGACTTCTGCTCGTCCAGCTTGATGTAGTTGGCCGGGATCATGCCGAGCTTGGCTTCGACCGTCGGGATCTTGTTCTTCTCCAATACCTGCCGCACCTGCTCGAAGGCTTCGGGAGTGGTGTAGATCTCGAAGACGTCGGCATCCTCGGCCTGCAGGTCGTCGGCCCCCGCTTCCAGAGCGATCTCCATCAGCCTGTCTTCGTTGGCCGCGCTCTTCTCGATGGCGAAGTAGCCTTTGCGCTCGAACTGGAAGCGTACCGAGCCGGGAGTGCCCATGTTGCCGCCGCACTTTTCGAAGGCGTGGCGGATCTCGGGCGTGGTCCGGTTGGTGTTGTCGGTCATGGTCTCGACCATGAGGGCCACGCCGCCGGGGCCGTAGCCTTCATACGTCAGCTCCTCATAGTTCACGCCTTCGAGCTCACCGGTCCCGCGCTTGATGGCCCGGTCGATGTTGTCTTTGGGCATGTTGCTTGCCTTGGCTTCGGCCACGGCGGCGCGCAGACGCGGATTGCCGTCGACGTCTCCCCCGCCCATGCGTGCGGCGACGGTCATTTCCTTGATGATGCGGGTGAAAATCTTTCCGCGCTTCGCGTCGGCCGCACCTTTCTTATGCTTGATGGTGCTCCATTTGCTGTGGCCAGACATCGGGCTGCTCCTTCTTGGTTGAGGCGGGACGGGCTTACGCCACTCGCCCCGAAAAGTTGAGGCCGGGATTATAGCCGAACGAATAAGCTCTGGTTGATGGATTCACCCGAGTTCCCGATCCGCATCATTTTCGACGACGGAGAAGTGCAGGAAATCGCCTCCGCCGACGAGCTGATGGAGGCGGTCGACACGATCGACTCCACCGATCCAGGAAACCGCATCTGGATCCGGGACGAACGGGATCGGACCGTTCGTTTGCGGATGCGTGGCGGGGTCGTGGAAGTCTTCGAGGTCTAACGCCCGGTCGACGGCGTGGAGCTGTTGCCGAAGTGCACCGGGACGTTCATCTCGCGCAGGAGGTTGTGGGCGCCGTCGACCGCGTCCATGACCCAGAGCATGTAGACGGCATCGACGTGGATCGAGCGGGTGATGTCGGGATCGACGACGAAGTCGGAGCCGAGCGATTCGTAGGTGCCGTCGAAGAGCAGGCCGCACAGCTCGCCCTTGGCGTTCAGTGTCGGTGAGCCGGAGTTGCCGCCGGTGGTGTCGACCGTCGAGAGGAAGTCGACCGGGACGGCGCCGAGGTGCGCATCGACGTAGCCGGCGGTCTTGTTGGAAAGGATGGCATCGAGCTCCGCTTTCGGGGCGTCGAACTCGCCCGAGGCGGTGTTCTTGGCCACGATGCCGCTGAGGGTCGTCTGCGGTGTGTAGACGACGCCGTCGCGCGGCGTATAGCCCTGCACCTGGCCGAAGGTGATGCGCAGCGTTCCGTTGGCGTCGGGATAGAGACGGCCGCCGCTCGATGTGCGTAGCGCTTCCATGTACATCGGACGGATACGCGACATCGCTCCGCCGATCTCCTTCCCCTGTCGCTCGTTGTCGAGCGAGAGCGGCGAGATGGCGGCGGCGAGGTTGATCATGGCGTCGTTGCGCGCCGCGAGCTGCGCGGTCGTTTCATCCTGCATGGCCTTGCGCTGCGCCAGATCGCCGATCTTGGTGTTCGCGTAGAGCTGATCGAGGAACGGTTCCACGCCGCCGGCTTTGGTGATGGCTTCGTCGATCGGGGCGATGCGCTGCCCCGCGGGGAGTTTCTGCGATTCATTGAGGAAGTAGCGCAGTCCGGCGCGGTCGCTGTTCGGCTCGATGCCCTTCTGCGCCCGGGTCACCCCCTCGGTGATCCGCGGCCAGTCGCGCTGCTGGAAGCCCGACTCACGGTCGATGTCGGCGGTCTTGGCCTTCTCCAACGAGAGGCGATAGATCGTCGACGACTGCGCGAGCATCGGCGAGCTGCGCACGATCCAGCCTAGGACGGTATTGCGCTGCTCGTGCGCCGTGGCCTGCTGCTCGAGAGTGTTCATCTGATTCATCACGTCTTTGTACTTCGCCACTTCCGGATGGGCGGCGATGTACGCGGCCAGAGCGGCCTCGCGCTTCTGGCGCTGCGCGACGATGTGGAAGTTGTTGAAGCCGGTCAGCGTGCCGGTGTAGTTCTTCAGCACATTGTCGTTGCCCTTGATGCGGCTGGCGTTGGCGATGTCAACCTTCTTGTCGGCCTTCCCAAGGTCGCGGAGGATGCTGTTCAGGTCCGTGGCGTACTTGATCGTCGACGGATAGCCGTAGCTCTGCATGTTGGCCACTTCCGCCGCCGTGCGATAGCGGAAGGTGCGGCCGGGGTAGCCGGCCACCAGGACGAAGTCGCCCGGGTTCACGCTCTCGGTCGAGACCTTGAGGATGTGGGCCGGGTGATAGGGGACGTTGTCTTTCGCGTAGTCGGCAGGCTTGCCGTCCTTGCCGACGTAGGCGCGCAGGTAGGACCAGTCGCCGGTGTGGCGCGGCCACATCCAGTTGTCGGTCTCGCCGCCGAAGTCGCCGATGCCGAGCGCCGGCGCGTAGACCAGGCGGACGTCTTTGATCTCCATCTGCGTGGTGCGCAGGTACTGCGCGCCTTCGAAGAACGAGGCCACGCGGCAGCGCACGCCGCCCGGCTTCTCGCACTCGTCGACGAGCTGCTTGACGTTGCGGTCGATCGCCTTCTCGCGGTCTATGTTCGAGAGCGAGGCCGCCACGCTGCCGGTGACGCGCGCGGTGACGTCTTCGATGTTCGTGGTCACGAAGATGCGCGAGCCGGGACCGGCCGGCAGCTCTTCCTCGCGCGTTTTGGCCAGGAAGCCGTTGGTGATGAGGTCGCGCTGCGGTGTGGAGTTGAACTGCAGAGCTCCGAAGCCGCAGTGATGGTTCGTCACCACGAGACCGTCGGGCGAGACGAACGACGCGCTGCATCCGCCCAGCGAGATCACGGCGCCCATCGGGTCGCCGGTTAGATCGGCGAACCGGCTGGCATCGATCTTCAGTCCGGCCTTCTTCAGCTCCGCCGCCAGCGACGGAATCTGCTGCGGCATCCACATCCCTTCAGCGCCGAAAGCCGACACCGCGGCCAGGCTGAGGATTCCAATCAAGAGTTTCTTCACACGTTCTCCTTCAGGTTTGGGTTTCTGGCGAGTCACTCCTGGCGTTGAACGCAGTGCGACCCTGGATACTTCTATCACGAACAACAAAATGGTACGGACCGGCCAGCTGTGACGCTGGGGCTGATTGTTCACCCGGCAGTTTTCGCGATCGATTGTTTCGAAGCCAGAATACCGTCGATTTTACTGCTCTGTGTATTCAGGTAGTGCTGAAGGTTTTGAAGCGCCTCGGGATCTTCCGACCACTCGGCGATCAACTGAGAGAGGCTCGTCATGAGTCGAAGGAAAGCCACCTTTCCATCGCGCTTACTACCGCTCTCCGCAGCCGATCTGATTCGTTCGGCCCCCTCCCGGGCTGTGCCGTCCGTTCTGCGCCGAGCTCGCGAAAGCTCGGCCAGCTTCTCAGCAGCAGCGAGCGACTCAAAGGCCGATCCATTCTTGACCTGTCGAATAAGATCGTCCATCTGTTGACTGGCGTCTTGCATTGTTCCTCCGGCTCACCGCGATGAATCGGCAAGGATGTCCCTCGCTCGTATCAGCGCCTTCTTCTCCACTTCGTTGGTAAGGATACGGCCACCCGCGATTCCAGTTACGATCGATCCGGCCAATTCGGACAACGTCGGCAACAGCACCGCACTTCCGTTGATGGCGGTTCTTGCCATCGGGCCGTACAAGCCCCAGTAGACGAGCGCTGCTACGGCGCCGATGACAACGTTTCCAATCCATCCAGGACTGTAAAGATTTCCTTGTCGATGCGGCAGATGGAGATCACCCGCCAACAGCGCATTGACGAACCCTCCAGCAGCCCCGCAACCGATCACAATCGCCGCGATCCACCCGACGCTCATGCAGGCAACTCCTTAAGGAGGAGAGACATGAGCGGGGGCATTCCCTACCCACCTCTACAACTCCAACCGCCCCACCACCGCCTCGCCCGCCGCCCGGGTTCCGAGCGTTCCGCCGAGGTCGTGCGTCGTCTCCTTCGCGTCGATCGCGGCGACGACCGCGCGCTCGATGACCTCCGCCTCGGCCGCGTGGCCTAGGTACTCGAGCATCATCGCGGCGGTGAGGATGGCCCCGATCGGGTTGGCCACATCTTTCCCCGCGTACTTCGGGGCGGAGCCGTGGATCGGCTCGAAGAGCGACACCTTGCCGGGATGGATGTTGCCTGACGCGGCCATCCCCAGGCCGCCCTGCAGCGCGGCGCCGAGGTCGGTGACGATATCGCCGAACATGTTGTTCGTCACGATCACGTCGAACATCTCCGGCGCGCGCACCATCTGCATCGTTAGGGCGTCGACAAACAGGTGGAAGTGCTCGATGCCGGGATACTCCCTCGCCACCTCTTCGAAGGTGCGCATCCAGAGATCGCCGCCGAAGCGCATGACGTTGTTCTTGTCCGACATGCAGACCGACTTGCGGCCGGTCTCCTTCGCGAACTGGAACGCGTAGCGGATGATCCGCTCCACTCCTTTGCGCGTGGAGACGTCTTCCTGGATGGCGATCTCCTCGCTCGTCCCCTTCTTGAAGTTGCCGCCCATACCGACGTACGCCCCCTCAGTGTTCTCGCGGAAGATGACGAAGTCGATGTCCTCCCGCCCCTTGCCTTTCAGCGGGCAGAGGCGCTCGTTGAGCAGTTTCACGGGACGGTAGTTGACGTAGAGATCGAGCTGAAAGCGCATGCCGAGGAGGATGTCGGCGGCATGCTTCATGTCGGGGATCCGGGGATCACCGAACGCGCCGAGGTAGACGGCCGCGTAGTTGTTTCGGATGTCGTCCATCCCGCCGGGCGGGATCGAGACGCCGGTACGAAGATACTCGTCGGCGTTCCACCCGAAGTGGACGAGCTCGAGGCCGAGCCTGCGGGCGTCGTTGACGCGGTTGAGGACGCCAAGACCGGCGTCGATGACTTCCGGGCCGATCCCGTCGCCGGGGATGACTGCGATTCTGCGGGTAGTCATAGGGGCGCGGATTATAGCGGTGATGTCAGAGCGGTCAGGCGGAGGGAGGTAGCATCGAAGGCTTTGACCACAGAGGCACAGAGAACACAGAGAAAATCAAAACCTCTGTGTCCTCCGTGCCTCTGTGGTTAAAGCCTTTCGCCCGGCGTCACCAGCTCGATACCGGCATCCGCGATAGCTTGCCTGACCCGCGGGTCGCAGAGAGCCGCCGTCTCGGCGTCCCACGCGTATCGCCAGTGTAAATAGCCCTGCACCGCGATACCGGGATGCGTGACCAGTTCTGTCGTGTCGCCTACGAATGGGAGCAGGTCAATGATGCGATCGGCAGTCAGATGGCCGGCTTCCATCACGCCGATCGTCGACCCACCGGAACCGAACGCATTCAGCGCCGCGATCGACAACCGTCTGACGATCCCGCCCTTCCCTCCCCGATCCCGCACCCGCCGCACGTAGCCGATGCCGTACTCGTTCGCCAGACGGGTTGCGATGGTGAACACGCCCGGCCACATGTGCAGGTGCTGATGCCCGTTGAGGTGGGTCACGCGCAGGCCGGTTCCGAGGACGCGCTCGATCTGCGCGCGCAACTCCCGCTCGATGGCCGCGAAATCCTTTCGGCCGAGCACGAAGCCGGCATACGACTTCGGGAAACGCATCCCGGTGAGCGACCGCTCCTCGACGAGGGTCAGATGCACGCCCACTTCGAGCGACGGCGTCTCCCCCAGCCGAGCAACGGCATCGTCGAACGCGGCGCCGTTCGCGACGACGCTGCACGCGGTAACGATCCCGTCCCGATGCGCGCGAATCGCTCCCTCGGTCATCCCACGATGCAGGCCGGCGTCGTCCGCGGTGACGATGAGGCGTCTCGTTGTAACGCCAGCGGCGCTGGCCTCACTACGAAGCAAAGGAGAATCTCTCATGCGACTTCGCATCGTAACCATTCTCGTCGTTCTCACCGCCGCGGCAGCAGCAAACGCACAGGTCCAGCAGGTCCGCCAGTACGCCGCGAAGTTCGTCTGCGGCACCCCCAACCCCAAACAGCTCAACTTCGCGCCAGGGACGTACTACACGACGATCAACGTACACAATCCTGCCCTCACCGCAACAATCGAGTTCCGGAAGAAGTTCGCGCTGGCCGAGGTGGATGAAAAGCCAGGAAAGATCTCGCAGTGGTTCGGCGCCGCGCTCAGGGCCGACCAGGCGTTGCAGATCGACTGCCGCAACATCTACGCGCACCTCGGCATCACCCCCGGCACCTTCATCGACGGTTTTGCCGTCATCCAGCTATCGCCGAAGCAGGAGCTCGATGTCGTCGGCGTCTATACGGCAGCCCCGCCGGGAGGCGGCGTTTCCACCATGCACATGGAGCGCGTCGCGGGGAGGCTCACGCAGTAGCGCTACGTCTCCACCGGATGGCGGTCGTCGGCCAGGGTGCCGCCGGCCGCCGCCTCACGCCTCTCGCGCACGACCCGCTCCACTTCCTCATGCGACACGCGCTCGCGCATCTCCGGATAGAGCTTCACCAGCTCGACGAGAATCTTGAGGATCACCCGCGGTGAGGAGAGGTGCGACTCCCCGCGAATGCGCGGGAAGTAGTCGAGGCCGATCTGCTGGATGGTGAAGCCGCGATTCTTCGCCTTCACGATCAGCTCCGCGTCGATCAGCGAGCCTTCCGACTTCAGCTCCACCGCCTCCAGCAGTTCGCGCTTCATCAGCTTGAACGAGAAGTTGATGTCGCGGTGCGGCCAGCCGAACAGCATGCCGATCAGGCCGTTGTAGAGGTACGAGTAGAGCGTCCGCTTCGGCCCCTCGAGCGTCCGGTCGAGACGGTAGCCGGCGATCATGTCGGCGCCGGTGACCTCGATGGCGCGCATCGCTCTGCCGAGGGCGTCGGGGTCGAAGGGAAGATCAGCGTCCATGTAGAGGACGAGCTCCTTCGTCGCCGCGGCGAATCCTGTCTTGAGCGAGCCGCCCAGCTTCCGGTTGCGCTCGTGGCGGATCATCCGGATGCGCGGATTCTCCACGGCGCGGCAGGCAACGAGGAACGGCGAGCGGTCGGTCGAGGCGTCGTCGACGATGATGATTTCGTAGTCGTCGGAGTACTTGGTGCAGGCCTCCACCGCCGCATTCATTGCGTGCTCGATGTTCAATTCTTCGTTGAACATCGGGATGACAAGCGCGACGGACCGGTTACGCACTTGCCTCAATCATACGCGGAAAATGGTCAACGCGTTATGACGCTCGTCAACTGGACGGCGAGCGTTCGCGGGTCCGCATTGTGGAGGAGCGCGCCCGGCGAAAACGATCGCGACGATCGCAGCCGAACGTCGACCAGCCACTCGGCTGGGAGCGCCAGGCGCGCCACCACCGGCTCCTGTCCCACATTGACCACGCCGGCGTCGTGCCCGTTGATCGAAATCGTCACAGCGTTCGTCGCGTACGGCACGTCGGTCGAGAAGCGAAGCGTCAGATCGGCCTCGCTGCCATGCGCGCCCGGCAGGCGGATTGTCGCGTCCGGCCCAAGCCAGCGCCATTCGTCGCCGGCCGTCGTCCATTCCAACGCATACACGCCGTGCACCGGCAGGTAGCGCTCCCGCGGCGCCCGCGGCGCGACCATCACCTGTCGGTAGAACTGCCGCGTCAGCTTCTCGTACGCGTCGCTCGCCGGCCAGGTGAATACACGCGCACCGTTGCCGCTCGAAGCACCATTGGCGTAGAGGACGAGCGGAACCTCGGGATGATCGTACGTCTCCGCGATGGCCTTCTCGATCGGCAGCAGCCGGAAGCGCGTCAACAGATACTCGGCGTGCGGCTTCAGGGCGATGTCGTAGCCGATGACGCTGTTCGGCGGCAGATTCGCGTTCGCGTACGCGGCCGCGGCAGCCGGAGGCGATGGCACCTTCGTCCGCGCGCCGGCCAGCGGCCAGACGTAGGCCAGCGTGGCCGCCGCCAGGATCGCCGTCGCCACCCACGGCGTCGCGGCGAACTTCAGGCTTTGACGGAGGACGCCGAATCCGAGCGCGGCCACGAGCGCGACCAGGATCATGACCGGCAGGCTGTAGCGCGCGCCGTCGGCCGGATCCATCCAGCCCAGTTCGAAGATCAACTGGATGCAAGAGAAAACAAGCAGCGGCAGGATCGTGGAGCGGCATCGGTCGCGGCGCAGAAACCGCACGAAGCCAGCCATACCGAAGACGACGCAGGCGAACAGCGGCAGCGTCACGTACTTCGATCCCCATGGATGCAGCACGAAACGGACGGCGAGTTGCGCCATCGACATCCCGCCGCGCGACACCGAAGCGTCATGCGCGGCGACGTACTGCATCTGTTTGGTCTCGTACAGCCGCAGGGCCTCGAATCCGCCCGCGGCATCGGCCAGAGGCAGAAACCACATGGCGGATACCAGGCCGAAGGCGATGACGCACGCCGCGCGCTGCCGCACCGTACGCATCTGCAGCAGCGCCACGATCAGCATCGGTGCGACCGGCACGAACAGTTGCGGGCGCGTTCCGACGACAGCCGACGTCCAGATACCGATGAAGATCGCATTCCGTTCGTGCGTTTCGTCATGCGGACTGCTGATGGCGAAAATCGCCAGGCCGAGAAACATCGTCGCCGGCCCGTCGGAGAGAGCCAGCGTGCCGTGCACCATCATCGAGGCGGAGAAGTAGTAGAGCAGCGCGCCGCAGACGGCGAGATCAGGATCGTCGATCCAGTTACGGAAGGCGCGGGCGATGGCCACGAATCCGATCGGCGCGGCCACGATCCCGAAGACGACCAGCGCGCGCCATGGATCGTGGATGAAGGCGTTGAAGACCTTGCCGAGAATGACCAGCAGCGGGAATCCCGGCGGATGCGGGTGGTACCTCGACGGATCGAACTTGCGGACCGCCTCGGCGAAGAGAAACTCGTCGTTCTCCCACGGCGTGCGCGGCGCGGTGAGGATGCGTGAGGCGAGCACGATGACCGCGCCGAGCGCCTCGCGCCACCAGCCCCGTACAATCGCACGTGTGGGATTCATCCGCGCGTTAATCGTACTGCACGCCGTTTATCGCAAACGGCGCCTGCGCGACCGCGTCCACATCCTGCTCCGCTTCCTCACCTCGCCGATGCTCCGCGTTCTCGACGCCGTGCCCGCCGGCGCGTCACTGCTCGACATCGGCGCCGGCCACGGCCTCTTCGCCGCCCTCGCGCAGACGCGCGTCGTACCCCCCCTGGGACCGCGGGCGTCTCGCCCGCGCGTTCCTGGCAGGATCCTGCTCAACCGCGCGCGCGAGACGCGCGCGGTCCCAGGGCGACGCGTCGTGGCCGTCGAGCCCGACCTTCGCAAAGTCCGCCCGATCGCCGGCGTCGAGTTCGTGATCGGCTTCGACGACGTCATCGCCGGAAACTTCGACGCCATCTCAATCATCGACGTCCTCTACAAGATTCCGATCGATGAATGGGACGCGTTGCTCACCCGCTGCCATGCACGCCTGGGCCCGGGGGGAGTGCTCATCGTCAAAGAACAGGATCCGACGGCGCGGTTCAAGAATGGCTGGAATGCGATCCAGGAGCGTCTCGCCACCGCACTGCACCTGACACTCGGCGAATCGTTCAGCTACGAATCCCCGGCTCTCTTCAAGGCGCGGCTGGAACGGCTTGGGTTCGTCGATGTGAACACGCGCCGGATCGATTTCGGCTACCCCCACCCGCACGTGCTTCACATCGCACGGAGGTAACTCAACGGAGATACGATTTCATCTGCGTTCGATCTGCGTCATCTGCGGATAGTCTTTCAACGCCTACCAGCCGGAGACGAGCGCCTCGATCTTCCACGTACCCCATTTGCGCACGAGCTCCACCCGGTAGCCGGCGGGACTCATCAACAGCCGCGGGTCGACCCAGCCGGTGCGGCCGTCGGCCAAGCGGACGTGACCCTTCTCGCCGAGGGGCTTGACGATGTCGAATGACAGCGTGGCGATCGCTTGCGATTTTGGGTCGTTACGCTCATACAAGAGCGTGTTGCGGCTCATCACAACAGCGAATGAGAGCGGATCGAGTTTCTCGGGCCAGGTCGCACGGAGCGACGGCGCCTCGAAATGGTCGTTGTCCAGAAGCACGCCGCCGCCCATGAAGAAGATCGCGTAGATCTCCTCCCAGTGGGGCTCGACGTACCAGGCGCGCTGAAAGGCCTCGATGCCGGAGCCCGGTCCGAACGAGATGCGCACGTTCGGGTCGATGTGATCGAACAGCCGTTTCGTATCGCGCGTACGAATGAGCTCAATCATCTGACCGCGAAATGCGTTGAGGGTATTGTCTTTCTCCCATTCGTACACCGGCCTGAGTTTGGGCCCTTGCACGAGCGGTGGCTGCTGCTGCGGCGTCCCCGCGGTAGCGCACGCGACGAGGAGGAGAAGGAAAGCGCACTTCACGCGGTGAATCGTACGCCCATTTCTCAGTAAGGCAATTCATCCGGGCCGCGCCCGACATAGTCCGGCTCCGGATCATTTTCGAACTGTACCGCCTCGATCCCATCGTTCCCTTCCAGCGCTGCCTTCACCACTCGATGCCTCCCGTCCATCACCTCACCGCTTGCCGAAAGGATGATCGGAAATGACAGATCCGCTTCGTTGATCAGCCTCATGTGTACCAGCAACTCCCGCCCCGTCAGGCGCGCCTCGTCGCCCCCACACGGCTGGTCGAGCTCGCGGATCTCGTCAAGAGGGATTCGCTTTCGAGTCAGATGGCGAGACAGTTCCACGAGCCGATCGACGTCCCATGCCAGGAGCCCGCGTTCAGACTGCCGGAAGTAGTACTGTTTTCGCAAGTTGCTTGAAGGTCACTTCTCCTTCAGTTCGACCAGGATCAGGTGGATGGTCGTGGTACCGATGTTCTCCGACCAGTGCGTGAGCGGGTCGCGGTAGATCACCTCGCCGGCTTTGTACTCCGCTTCGCTGACCTTGCCGTCCACAGAGTGATTGCGGACCTTGCCGCCGTCGATGACGTAGAAGACGTAGCTCGGATGGGAGTGCATGTTCTCCTTCTCCCCCGGTTTCAGCGTTGCCTCCAGCACGCGCACCCGCGCGTTCTCGAGCCTGAGGCGCAAGGTCTTCGCGTTGACGACGAGTGGATCCTGAGCGAATGCGGCCTGGGACGAAAGCAGCAGCAACCCGATCGCGAATGCCAGTTTCTTCATCACGAACCTCCTAATAGTCGAACCGGCAGGGAGTATAGCGCTCGCAACAACGTGAACGAGCTGTTGAAGAAGCACCTCCCTGGGAGCGCGCGCGTCTCGCGCGCGCTTGAAGCTCGGCATCCTGCTGCTTGCAAGCGCGGGCGAGACGCCCGCGCTCCCAGGGTCGTCAACGGCGAGAGCCCTTCCGCAAACAAATGCGAGCTAAGACTTGATCTTATCTGCGTTCATCTGCGTCATCTGCGGATCGTCTTTTCGTTCGAAGCGTCCGCCGCACGGAGAAAAATGGTTTGCCCCACCGCCAGTCGGCCGATGCGAGTGACCGTGCCGTAGACCCCGGCGGTGTTCTGGTGCGCGCGGACGACCGACTTCATCACCTCCGGTGAAGACGCAGCCGTGTCGGGATCGTAGTTCACCATCGAGCAGCGAAGGTCGCGCATGGTGACGGTGACGGCGGGGGCGTCGGCCTCATCGCCGAACGAGAGCACGCCGCCGACCCAGTCATCCTCCTGGAAGGGAGCCGGGCGCAGCAGACGGACCAGGACATTCGGGCGAAATCGCCGCACGTCCGGGTCATGGCCTGCCAGCCGGGAGATCTCGCGCACCGTATCGAAGGCGATCACGGAGATGGCCGCCTCATCGAAGATGCCATGCTTGAACTGCATCATCTGCACGGGAGCCCCGTGACGGCGTCCGACCTCCGCGGCCAGCTCCTCCCCGAAGAGAGGCATCTCCTGGCCATCCGGCGTGCGGATATGCGTAGGGAGGTCTCCTTCGACTTCACGGTGCGGATTAAACAGGAGCAGGTCGGGAAGCTTACCTGCGGTCAGCCACGGGAACCCGCCGCGGTCATCAACCTTGCGAAATGCCAGGCGCCTGTCCCCCTCGATGCCGTGCCACCCCAACTCGGCGGTCTCGAGCCGTTCGCCGCCCATCGACTTCACAGGGTAGCGGAAGAGCGCCTCCACCTGTCCGATTTCGACGAGCATGCTCGCATTTACGGCTCTGAGCTCTCGGACGTCGCAGGACTCTCTTGTGCCGCCGGTTTAGTAGCCGGCGCCGCCTTCTTGCGGCGTTTGAAGCTCTTCAGACGCTTGATCTCCTCCAAGTGCGGCAGGAGGACGGCGTAGGCCGGGTCGCGGGCCAGCCGCCGGCCGATGTTGTAGGCCTGGGATGCCAGGAAATCGAGGCGCTGGCGGCGGACGAGGTTCGCGCCGGAGACGCCGTTCAGCATTGCCCGGAGCTCGCCCTCAACCGCGATCCAGCGGTTGGCCTCGTCATGCAACTGGCGCACGGCATCGGCCGGCTGGCCGACTGCCTGCTCGACGATGTCGAGCGCGCCGATGACGTTGATCGACGCCTGCAGGACAGGATCGGACGCTCGTGTGCGGTTGCGCAGCGATTGGCGCTCCGCCGGGGTTAGCGGCGTCACTTCGCCGATCTGCGCCCGGGTGGCGCGCAACTGCTCTACCAGCGCCTCGGGGGTCAATGTCGGGGCGGGGTTCTTGGTTTCCTGACTGGTATTCATGTCATTCTCCTTGGTAGTCTGCCGCGCTGCCTCTGTTGCCAGATGCATGAGCTATGTTGATATCCACGCAATCTATGCTGAGATGCACATGGTTTACGTTTTACTTCACATTGATCATGTTACTATATGCAGGAATCATGCGTTTTAACATGCTTGTCATGTTTGACTATACCTGAATCATGCTGCAATCAACATGAAGCATGTCGTCAAGCACATTTGTAATATCATCAGAGACGTCATTCATGTCGTTCAAAACATATTGCATGTGCTTGAGCATATGACTCATGTTATCATAAACATGAACTGTGTCATATCAGACATTAATAGAGTTGATAACAGACATATACCATGTTGTTCAAAACATAACTCATGTTACATTAAACATTAGCCGCGTCACGATGTACATGAGCTATGTAACGAAGCACAGTGATCGTGTCAGAGGCTCACCAGCTCCAGGTGCTCGATCTCCCTCTCCAGGAACTCGCCTGCGATCCGGCGGAATCTTTCCTCGGCGTCGGTGACGAGAAACGTGTGCTTCGCCGCGCCGGTTTGCTGCACAGACAGGAGTGTCTGTGCCACATACGCCGCCGTCGTCTCGGCGCTGTCGACGATCGACACTCCCTCCCCCACCACCTGCTCGATCGTTCCGCGCAGGATCGGGTAGTGGGTGCATCCGAGGACCAGCGTGTCGATGCCGGCGTCGAGCAGCGGCTCGAGGTAGATCTCGGCCACCTCGCGGGCGACGTGCGTATTCGCCCATCCCTCCTCGGCCAGTGAGACGAAGAGCGGCGCCGCCGATTCGATCACCTCGACCTTCGCATCCAGCTCATGGATCGCGCGCGTGTATGCCTTCGACCGCACGGTCCCCTCGGTGGCGATGACGCCGACGCGGCCGCGCGTCCGCTCCACCGCCGCCCGCGCCCCCGGTTCGACGACGCCGATTACCGGGATCGGCAGCAACTCCTTTAGAGCCGGGAGCGCCGCCGCCGTGGCGGTGTTGCAGGCCACGACCAGCATGCCGATCCCGCGGTCGAGAAGATGCGAGGCCGCCTGCAGCGAGTAGCGCGTCACCGTCTCGGCCGACTTTGTCCCGTACGGCACGCGGGCGGAATCGCCGAGGTAGATCAGGGAGTGATGGGGAAGGGCGCGGGCGATCTCGCGAAAAACGGTCAGTCCGCCGACGCCTGAATCGAATACACCGATGGGTGACGCATCACGCTCCATCGACACCATCCGTCGACACCATCGCGCCGCCGCCCTCGCGCTTGATGTTGTACTGCTCGATCTTCTTGTACAGATTCGAGCGCGGCGTGTCGATGGCCTCGGCGGTCTTGGAAACGTTCCATCCGTTCTCGCGCAGCTTGGCCAGGATGAACGCTTTCTCCGCCTCATCCTTGAAGTCCTGCAGAGTCGACAGGCGCATGGCCGAGGAGATGATGTCGGCCGCGGCGCGGAAGAACTCCGCCGGCAGGTCGGAGATGTCGATCGACTCGGGCGGCACCATGATCACCAGCCTCTCGATCATGTTGCGCAGCTCGCGCACGTTGCCGCGCCACGAGGCGTCCTGCATCGCTTTCAGCGCCGATGATGTGAACGTCTTCGCATGCCGGTTGTACTGCTCCGAGAACATGGCGGCGAAGTGCTGCGCCAGAAGGGGGATGTCTTCCTTCCGTTCGCGCAGCGGGGGCGTGCGTACCGGGATGACGTTCAGGCGATAGAACAGATCCTCGCGAAAACGGCCGGCGCGGATCTCTTCGGTCAGCTCCTTGTTCGTCGCGGCGATGACGCGCACGTCGACCTTGATGACCGTGGCTGAACCGACCGGCTCCACCTCCCCCTCCTGCAGCACGCGCAGGACCTTAGCCTGCGTGCGCAGCGACATGTCGCCGATCTCGTCGAGAAAGATCGTGCCTCCGTCGGCGGCGACGAACTTGCCGGTCTGCTTGCGTACCGCTCCGGTGAACGATCCCTTCTCATGTCCGAACAGTTCCGATTCGATCAGCTCCTCGGGGATGGCCGCGCAATTGACCTGGATGAACGGCATGGCCGCGCGTGACGAGCGGCGATGGATCTCGCGCGCCACCAGCTCCTTGCCGGTTCCCGACTCGCCGGTGATCAGCACCGTCGCCTTCGTCGGCGCGGCCAGCTCCATCTGCGTCTTCAACTCCTTCATGGCCGGGGCGTCGCCGACGAGCTGGTAATCGCGCGCCTCGCGCTCGCGCAGCTCCCCGACCTCTTCCTCCAGCTTCTGCTGACGGACGGCGTTGCGGACGGAGAGGAGGAGCTTGTCGCGGTTGAGCGGCTTCTCCAGGAAATCGAACGCGCCGCGCTTCGTGCACTCCACGGCCGTGGAGACGTCGCCATGACCTGAGACCATGATCACCGGCGACGGCACCTTCTGCTCTTTCAGATTCTCGAGGACCTCGATCCCGTCGAGCACCGGCATCTTGATGTCGAGCAGGATGGCGTCGTACGGGGCCGCCGTGCGGGTGGCCTTCTCGATCCCATCCTGCCCGGACCGAGCCTCGTCGATACGGTATCCCTCGTACTCCAGCGTCATCCGGATCGCTTCCCGGATGGCGGTTTCATCGTCGATGACCAGAATTCGAAACGCCATTCAGTTACCTCGCACGTGCATGAGTGCGGCCAATTGTATGGGGAGGAGGCGGAGTATCCACGGGGGGCGGAGCCGGTTATCGCCTATCGGTTATCGGTTATCGGTTAAACATGGCACTCACGCGGAGAGCGGGCATCCTGCCTGCTCCCGGCGGGCGTCTCGCCCGACGGTGGGGACGAACGCAAACGTAACAGTTGTGCAAAAACGACGGCGTCTCCCATTCGCCTACTTCAGGTTCAACTGCCACGGGGTATGGCCCAACATCTCCATTCGAGTTCGTCCCACCGTCGGGCCAGAGGCCGCGCCGGGAGCAGGCAGGATGCCCGCTCTCCGCGCGAGTGCCACGGACAAGCGATAACCGACAACGCGGCCTTGCCGCCGTAGCACCTCAAGTACAATCCCCGCCAATATGGACGTCACTATTACTCGTGAACCGAAGGTCGCGAAAGCGGACCACCTCTTTGTACTGATCGCCGAGGGAACCAAACCGGATGTCGCCATCGCGGCGAAGGCGATGCAGGCCATCGCCGACGCCGGCTTCACCGGACGCGCGGAAGAAACGCTGACCACCGTGGCCGGCGAGCCGAAGAAGATCACGCTCGTCGGCATCGGCAAGGAAGACGCGCTGACCATTCGCTGTCTGCGCACTGCCATCTACACCATCGCCAGGATGGCAAAGAAGCAGCGCGACCGCAACATCATCGTGGTCCTCCCCTACGCGTTACCGAAGCTCGGCGCCGGCGGGACCACGCGCGTGGCCGCCGATGCCCTGGCCGCATCCGACTACAAGTACGACGTCTACATCACGAAGAAGGAGGAGAAGTCGCTGCCGATCAGCGCCTCGCTCGTCCCTCCTCCCGGCGTTGATGCCAAACACGCCAAACAGCTCGACGACGAAGCGAAGGCCATCGCTGCCGGCATCCGCACGGTGCGCGACCTCGGCAACGCACCCGGCAATCTGGCCACGCCGACGTACATCGGCCAGCGCGCCGAAGAGGTGGCCAAACACGTCGGCATCAAGTGCACCGTCTACGGCAGGCGCGAGATCGAGAAGATGAAGATGGGCGGCCTGCTGGCCGTCAACCGCGGCTCGGCCGAAGAGCCGAGATTCATCGTCCTCGAATACTCCCCGCGCAAGGCGAAGAAGCACGTCGCGCTGGTCGGCAAAGGCATCACCTTCGACTCCGGCGGCATCTCCATCAAACCGGCCGACAAGATGGAAGAGATGAAGTTCGACATGTGCGGCGCCGCCGCGGTCCTCGGCACGATCCAGGCGGCGGCCATGCTGGCCCTTCCGGTGCGGGTGACCGGCATCATCGCCTCGACCGATAACCTCCCCAGCGGCAGCGCCTACAAACCGGGCGACATCATCACCACGATGAGTGGGAAGACCGTCGAGATCATCAATACCGACGCCGAGGGGCGCATGATCCTCAGCGACGCCCTGCACTACGCCTCGGAATTGAAGCCCGATCACATCCTCGACTACGCCACGCTCACCGGCGCCTGCGTGGTGGCGCTGGCCAGCGAGGCGGCCGGACTTTTCTCCAACAACGACGAGCTGGCTCAAAAGTTGATTGAGTGTGGGGAGCGCGTCGGTGAGCGTCTCTGGAGACTTCCGGAGTGGGACGATTACAAGGATCTGATCCGCAGCGAATGGGCGGACATGAAAAACTCGGGTGGCCGGTGGGGTGGCGCAACGACCGCGGCAGTGTTTCTGAAGGAGTTCGTCAATTGTCCATCGTGGGCGCATCTCGACATCGCCGGAACGGCATACGCGGAGCACGAAACAGTACGCGAAGCGCGCGGGGCCACCGGCGCGGGCGTTCGCGTCACCATCGCCTTCCTGGAATCGCTCTCGCGATCCTGATCGCCGGTCTGCTGGCCTCATGCGAAGCGCGCCGGCCGGCGCAGGTACGGATCGCACCTCCGCCGCGCAATGAGGTCAACTTCGCCACCATCGATTCGCCGAGCCTGCAATTCCTGCCGAGGCGGCAGGAAGCACAGATCTGGCGTCTCGACGCAGACCCCATCGTCATCCCCGGCGATCACCTGAACACCTACCTCGGCTCGATCGAAGCGCCGCGGTTCGCCCGATACGAGACCCTCGATCTGACGATCGGTAAGTACAACACGCCGGCCGGCAACGGCTTCGCCACCGTCGAGATCTTCCGCTTCCCCGATTTCGTAAAGGCGTTCGGCGCCTACTCGCAGCAGAAAAGCGGCAGATTCCACTTTCTCGACATCCCCAACGAGTCGTTCGCGAAAACGCACTCGGTTCACGTCTGGCGCGGACCGTTCTACGTCCGCATCACCGGTGCGGGAGCAGGCGACGCCGTTCTGCGCCTGGCCCGATTCGTCTCCGACCGCATGCCGCCGGCGCCGAGCAAGCCGGCCGTCTTCGCCTTTCTCCCGGATGGCCATCGTGTAACCGGCAGCGAGCGTTATTCCGCCGACTCGGCGTTCGGGCAGTCGTTCCTCGGCAATTCGTTTCAGGCCACGTTCAATGTCGACAACGACGTCGTCGAAGGGATCGTCATCCCCGCGGCCAACAAGCAGGCCGCGGAGAACATCCTCGATCAGTACAAGGGTCTCTACCTGCACAACGGCAAGCTGCTCGATCCGATCCCGAACCTCGGCGAGGACAACTTCACCGCCGAGGATCGCTTCCTCGGGCGCGTGGTGGCATTCCGCATCGACCGCTTCATCGTCGCCTTCAACGGCTTTCACGAACGCCAGCATCTCCTCGACCTGGCCACCGCCGCGGACCAGCGCATCCTCGGAACGATCCGCAAGCAACTGGTCACCGCGGATCAGAAAGATAACGGGAGCGATCGGAATACATCGACGGTTCCGGCGTGGATGAGGAGACGATAGCGCCCCCTGGGACCGCGCGCGTCTCGCTGGCGCGTTTTGTGCCGCGTTAGCGGCAGCCAGATGGTAGCCAGAGGTGCGAGCGCTTTTTGCGAGCACCTCTGGTTGAGGTGGGACTGAAATTGTGCCGCGTTAGCGGCACTGGACGAGTGAGACGAATGACGATTGCGACGACTTCCAGTGCCGCTGGCGCGGCACGAATCCATAACATCCGAAACCAGGGGTGCTCGCAAAAAGCGCTCGCACCCCTGGCTATCGTCTTCTTGCCGCTATCGCGGCAAATGTCGAGGGCGTCTCGACCGCGTTTCCTCGCAGCATCGCGGCAAATGTCGCGGGCGTCTTGCCGGCGTTTCCTCGCAGCATCCTTCCCGACAAGCGCGCGCGGGACGCGCGCGGTCCCAGGGGAGGATTCAATCCACGGTGAAGTCGCGCCGGACGAAACCCATCGAGCGGGTGCCGGAGATCCGCAGCAGAACCTTCGACGTGTACTTCCCTTTCGGCAGGGCGAACGGTTCGTTCAGCGTCAGGTAGCCGGTGCTCACGCGCGCTTTGCCGCTTAAATTGATGCGCTTGGCTTTGAATCCCACCGCGGCGCCGTGCTCGTCGAAAATGTAGAAGAGGATCTCGACGCTCGGCGTTGGCTCGACGAGCTGCGGCACGACCTCGGCGCGGCCAAAGCTCACGGCTACTTCCGCCTGCCCCTCGGACGTCCTCACTCCGCCGGTCAGCGACACGCCGGCCTGCGGCACGTCGTTGAGAAGGATGTCGGCAAGCTGCAAGGCATCGAGGTCGGTCGTCTTTTGCGGTGTATATCCGAAACCTTCGCGATACGACACCTCCGCGCCGTGCGGCAGTCCGCTCACGTGCACGGAGATGCGGCCTTGTTTGCGCTCTCCCTGGCGGAAACCGAGCACGTACACCAGCCGCTGGGCCTGGACCAGCGTGTCGACCGCGGCGACGATGTCGTTGCGATTGACGATGACGCGCCCGCCGGTGCCTCGAGAGAGCATGTAAAGCGCATTGTTCTCGAGGCTGTCAAAGGTGTGACGGACCCCTTTGATGTCGACGCTGTCGAGCGTCACCCCGGCGGAGACAAACGTTTCGTGCATCTGCTTTACGAGGTCGAGGAGATGCGCGTCCAGGTTCGGCGGCCGCGCCGAGGTCTTGACTTCGGTCCTGATATCGGTGAGACGCGATGAGTCAAAGCCCTCGGTGAAGACGAGAAGGTGCTTCTGTCCCTCGAGCAATCCGAAACGCGCTGCGGCCTCGCCGAGGCCCTGGAGCTGATACTCGATCAGGCGATTCGCCGGCATCACCTTCATGTCCTGATTGGCCTGCCCGCCTTTGATCATATCGGCGACCTCGGTCCCGAGAAAGGGAGAGAGGTCCCCGTCCGAGCCTGCAGCCGCGCCTCCCTGTTCCATCGCCGTGACGAACTTCGCTCGCTCGGCGCTGGCGAGCGCCAGACCGAGGGGATCCAATGCCGAACTGGCCTTGAGCGTGTAAATCGCGCGGGCCACCGCAACGCGGTCGGAGAGGAACGGAGAGAGAAAAAAGACGCCCCGGTTCGAGGAGTAGGTGGCCACGGCGAAAAGGTCGGTGGCGGGATTGGAATGCGTAACGGCCTGTTCCGCCGCATGCTGGGCGCGCGCGATCGTCGGCGGTGTCGCAAACGTGAGATCGAACAGCAGCAGGTAAAGCCGGCGCTCGCGGCGAGGGCGCTCGAGCGCCGGCGGCTCGGAGGTCGCCGCCGCGAAATCAAAGGTGTCGAAGTAGTCGATCGCTTGCGGATGCCCGTCGACGGAGAGCTGGAATGCCTCCTTTTTCAGCCCGGTCACCGGCTTGCCGTCGCTCGTGGTGACGTACACAGGAACCTGCACGACCTCCACGGTCATGCTCTCGCGGAGTTGCGCCTGCGCGGAGAACGCGCAGGCAACCAGAAGCGCAAATCCCAGTTTTCGCAATGCCGGCTACTCTCCTATCGTGAAGTCTTTTCGTGCAAACGCCAGCGTATCGTGACCTTCGAGGCGTACAAGTACTTTCAGCGCATACGTGCCCGGCGGCAGATCGAAGGACTGCGCGATCTCGACGTTGCGGCCGTCGAGACCACCCGTTCGCGCGCGCGTCACGTCGACGTCGATTCCCTTCCGCGCGAACGAAACGGACGTTTGTCCCAGGAAAACGTAAAGCAGCGCCTCGCCCTTCACGTTCCCGTCATTGCCCGCGATGGCGAGCAACTCCTGGCCCGGCAAGGTGACGCTCACCGCGGCCGTCTTCGGAGCGGTGGTTACGGTGGTCGTCATCGTGATTCCGTTCTCCGGGATGTCGTTGGTCACGATGTCAGCGAGGCGGAGACCATCGTACGCCGGCGGCTTGTCCGCAATCGTCGTGTAGGACTGGCGGTAGAACACGTAGGATCTACGCGGCGCGCCGGTGACGTCGACGGAGATGGTGTTCTGCTTCCGCCCCGTATCCGCGGCATGGAAGCCGAGGACGTAGACCACCTGCTGCGAATCGGTGAGCCGCTGGATCGCGGCCTTGAGATCGTTGCGATGCTCGACGACCTGGCCTCCGGTGTCGGAGACGAGGAAATGCAACGACTCGTTGGAACCCATGCCGATGGGGCGCACTCCTTCGATGTCGATGGCGTCGAGGAACACACCGGCGTCGGTGAATTCCTTCTGCATCCTGCGCTGTGATTCCGGAAGCCATGAATCAAATCCATGGAACGAGACCGGCCACCAGGCGCCCTGCCCCTGCTGCCCGGGAGACGCGAACGCATTGCCTTGCTGCTGCGGCCCCTCTCCTGTAAGGGGTCCGGCGAGGGGTGAGCGGCCGGTCAGGCCGGAGAGGCCACCCCCAAGTAGAAAGCTATCGAATCCCCTCGACAGGAGGACGACATGTTTGTAGCCCTCCAGAGGCGCCAGCCGCCTCGCCAGATTGCCGAGGGACTCGAATTGATCGTCGACGCGGCGGCGGGCCATATCGGCCACGAGCTCCGCCGTCACACCCGCTCCCATCCGCCGCAGGTCCATGAGCTCTGCCGCGTCGTCGTTGATCAGCGCCGTTCGCTCCCCCCACGCCAGCGTCAGCCGCAGCGGATCGCCGGGCGACGCCACGCGGAAGCTGGCCACCGCCCGCCGCAGCGTGGCCCGGTCGCGCGTGAACGGGACGATGAACCTGATCTGGTTGTCGTGACCGAGCAGGGCCACGGCGAACGAGTCGCTCGGCTGCGCGGCGGCGAGATACTCCTCCGCCGCACGTTGGGCGCGGGGCAACGCGAACTGCGACATGTTGGCCAGATCGAAGGTCAGAACATAGAGACGGCGCTGCCGCGGATCGCGCATCTGTTCCGAGGAGAGCGAGCTGAAATCGACGACGTCGAAGTAATCGATCTTCTGCGTTTGGCCGTTGACGCGCAACTTGAAATCGTCGCGCGTCAGCCCGCGCACCGAGGCGCCCGAGGAGGTGACGTAAACGGGGATCTGCACGACCTCGACGGTCGTGGTCTCACGATGCTGCGGGACCGCGTAGGTGATGGGGGTGGCGGCGAGAATGAGAACGGCGGGAAGCAGCACGCGGGAGAAGCGCATCGATAGAATCCTCCTCGAATCGTTGCAACCTGGAGCCCGCACTGCTGCCTGCCGGGAGTGTGCCACATCTGTTCTCTCACGTGGGCGCAGGCGAGGCAACACTTCCGTCACGCGTGCGGGACAGATCGTCACGCGCAGCGGACGATCAGCTTCGCTCCCACGTTCCGCTTTTGCCGCCCGACTTGCGGACGAGCTGGAGCGATTCGATGCTGATCCCTTTCTCGGCGCTCTTGCACATGTCGTAGATCGTCAGCGCGGCCACGGCACAGGCGGTCATCGCCTCCATCTCCACGCCGGTCTTTCCGTCGCAGCGGACGATGGAGCGCACTTCGATGGTGCCGGCGTTTTGGTCGAGGTCAAAAGTGATGTCCACCGAAGTGATGGCCAGCGGGTGCGCGAGCGGGATCAGATTCGGCGTCTGCTTCGCGGCCAGCACTCCCGCCACTTTAGCGGTGGTCAGGACGTCGCCCTTCGGCAGCGCCTGTTCAACGAGCTTGCGGAGTGTCTTCGGAGACATCCGCACCGTCGCCAGCGCCACCGCTTCGCGCATGGTGCTGCGCTTGGCGCCGACGTCGACCATGGAGATGCCGCCGGTGTCGTCGAGGTGGGAGAAGTTGTTGGTCATGTGAGTAGATTAGTGGATTCGTGGGTCAGTAGAGTCCCCATCCTGACGCGGAGCGCAGCGACGCCGTCAGGATCTCCGGTTCGGCCGCGCAGGCCCTGACGATGGTCAACTACCGAGCGGTCGCACCGGAGATCCTGACAGTGTCGCTGCGCTCCACGTCAGGATAGGAGGTCGGGGTCCAATTCCTCCGGCGTATTCACATTCATCAACGGCTCGCCCGCGAACGCCGCTCGCAATTCCTCTTCCGGGATGATGTCCGCGTCGTCTCCGCCGGCCAGACCGCGCAGATCGTAACGCGTTGCGGCGAGGCGCTGCTCGATCCGCACCAGCAACTCGGGCGCATAGCCGCCGCAGAGCATCTGCGTCTTGCCACTCCAGACCGGGGCGACCAGAAGGGCGCGCGACCGCTCGAAGCGCGCGCGCAGATGACGCAGGAGCGCCGCGGTGATGAGGGGATAGTCGACCGCGAGGATGAAACAGCGCCCGCGCGCGTGGGCAAGCGCGCAGGCAACGCCGAACACCGGCGCCTGATCGTCGTGCGGACGTTCGTAAATCGTCGGAATCGATGCCGCCGCTCCCTCGTGCCGTTGTACCGCGATCACTTCTTCGAAGACCTCGGATGCCACGGACGCAACACGATCGAGAAACAGCTCCGCCTTCGGACGTCCCATCCTGCGCGATTGGCCCCCGATGAGGATGTAGCAGTTCATCGCGCCGCAACTCCGGGAGGATGTGAATGGCGGTTTGTCGTATGCCGCGTGAGCCAGCATTTCTCACACGCTAACTGGAAAGACCGGCAACCCTTTACATCGAGAGCCCTTCTCCCCCGCGGTTTCTTGCGGGGGAGAAGGTGCCGAAGGCGGATGAGGGGGCGTTTACGCGACAGAAACGATCTTGCACCACTGGCCTGAGGAGGTTGAAAACAGGAGCCGCATACATGGATGCGGTTGGATCGTGCGCGATTCACACCTGCGTGGAGCGCCCCCCTCATCCGCCTTCGGCACCTTCTCCCCCCGCAAGAAACCGCGAGGGGAGAAGGGCTCTCGATTGTAGAGCGTGGCGAGCTCGTTGATGTCGACGCCTGTCGGCACTCGATTGGAAGACATGCCGAGCTCGTTGCTGTTGACGTCCAGTTCATCGTCGGTAACTCCGCGCCAGTGCGTCGATGTCCGCTCCCATTCGATAACGGATGATCGTCCTCCAGTTGTGGGCGGCGGTGCGGAGAACGCCCTTGCGGAGAAAGCGGCGTCCGGATGTCGTGACGGTCATCGGCAGGAGAACCGATCGGCCGCGGCGCTTCATCCGCCTGGCCAGCTCATAGTCTTCCATCAGCGGCATTTCCGGATAACCGCCGGCCTTCAGAAACGTCTCACGGCGGATGAACTGCGCCTGATCGCCCCACGGACAGCGCGTGACGCTCGTCCGCAGATTGATCATCGCGGCGGCGAGGCGAAGGCGGCGCGAGGGCTCGGCGAAGGCGATGCGGAATCCGCCAAAGTCCGCGCCTTGCATCAGCGCATCCTCGATCACGCCTGCCGCGCCCGCCGGCAGACGTGAATCGGCGTGAAGAAAAACCAGCGTCTCATGCGAAGCGGCATCCGCGCCGAGGTTCAACTGCCGCGCCCGCATCGGCACGGACAGGAGCAAGCGCGCGCCGGCGCCCTTGGCCAGCCGCGGCGTGCGGTCGACACTCCCGCCGTCCACCACGATCACCTCGGCCGCTCCCGCTGCGAATGCCGAGGTGACCGAACCGGCGATCCAATCCTCCTCGTTGAGCGTCGGGATGACGACCGTTACTGCCACTACTTCTTCTTCCGCTCGCTCTCCGACACCTTTTTCGCGTGCCTGGCCTGGCCGAGTGTGACGTTGATCGGATTGGAGCGTTCCAGAAACGGGACCGGCGGGCGCGCGCGGATGCCGAGCTCGCGCCGCACCGCCAGCAGACTGTCATCGTCCGGATGCGTCTTCGACCCCTGCTCCAATGTCTCGATCGCCTTCTTGCGGTTTCCGGCGGCGGCGTAGACGCGGGCGAGATTGGCGAAGTGATTGACGTTGTAGAACTGCAGCTCGATGGCCCGCTTGCAGAGGTCGATGGACGGCTTGATCTTTTTCTCGACGAGGGCCAGACAGAGCCCGAAGTACGACAACCCCGTGGCCGTCTTCGACGAAAGCATCGGCGACGGCGGATCCTCGCCGCCGTAGACGTCGAGAAAAATCGTGAGCGCGCGGAGGTACTCCTGGTCCTTCGTAAGCTCTACCGCTTCGTCGATGCGTTGGAGAATCCGGCTCATCAGAGCAACTCGCGGGAGCGGAGCCGTCGAACGAAGCGCTCGATGCGCTCGCGCTCTTCGTCGTTGGCGGCGCTGAAGCTGACACCATATTTCGCCGTCGCGCCGGTGAACTCCGCGCGCAGGACGTCGCACTCCATCTGCAGCGGCTTCGGATCGCCCGGCAGATAGAAATGCAGCCGCAGCTTTCCCTCTCCCGGCAGCACGCGGTCGACTTCCAGAAACATGCCGCTTGCGGAGATGTTGAGACTGCGCCCGATGATGAAGCGGCCGTTCTTCTCGATCGAGACCTCGATGCGCGTGAGCGTCCGCAGCTCGCGCCGCGAAGGGATCGTGGTCAGCCTGGCGATCTTGGAGTCGAGCTCGTGACGCTGCAAAGGCCGGAAGATGACGTCGTTGCAGCCGGCGGAGAGGCAGAGCTCGGCGTGCTCGGGCGATTCGCGCTCGCAGACCAGCAGCAGCGACATGGCCCGCGTCGATGCATCCCCGCGGATTTCCCGGCAGAACTCCGGCGCGGTCATGTCGAAGAGGTCGAAGGCGAACATGATCAGTTGCGGCTGGTCGCTGCGCGCGATCTCGATTCCGTTCGTTCCGGTGAGCGCCGTGGCAATCGTCGCCGCCCGGCGCCGGAGGATCGATTCCTGAAAGAGCAACGAGCCGCGCGAGTGGTCGACCAGAAGAATGCGGACGGCGTTGGACTTGCTCACGCCGCTGAGATCTCCCGCAGCCGGCCGATGTTGCGACGGAGATCGTCGACGAGCAGCGCGACGTGTTCCTTCGCATTGGACTTGCCGAGTCCGAAACGGATCGAACCGTACGCCAGCGCTTCCGGGACTCCGATGGCCATCAGCACCGGCGACGCGCTCCGCTCGCCCGAGCTGCACGCCGAGCCGGACGAGAGCGAGAAATGGCGCATGGCCATCATCACGGAGTCGGATTCCACCCGCTCGAAACTGACGTTGAGATTGCCGGGCAGCCTCCGGGCCCGCGGTCCGTTGACCGACGCACCCGGCACTTCCTCGACGATGCGATCCCACAGCATGTCGCGGAGTCCGGTCAACCACTCCGCTTCCGCCGCCATCTCCTCGCCGCGGATGCGGAAGGCGGTGACCATTCCCACGGCGCCGGGTACATTCACCGTTCCGCTGCGTGTTCCCTTTTCCTGGCCCCCGCCGAGCATGACCGGCTCGATCCGAATGCCGCGCCGGACGATCATGCCGCCGATGCCCTTCGGCCCGTACAACTTGTGCGCGGAGAAGGCCGCGAGATCGACGTTCGCCATGTCCAGCGGGACCTTGCCGGCGGCCTGCGTGACGTCGCTGTGAAAGAGGACGCCGCGCTCCCGGCAGATCGCGCCGAGCGCGGCGATGTCCTGCAGCGTTCCGATCTCGCCGTTGGCCGCCTCGACCGAAACGAGTTTCGTGTTCGGCCGCAGGGCACCGCGGAGCTCGTCCGGATCAAGGAACCCTTCGCTGTCGGGAGTCAGCAGCGTCACCGCGACGCCGTGCTTCTCCAGACGCCGGGCAGGAATCACGATCGACTTGTGCTCCATCGCCGAGGTGATGAGGTGATCGCCGGGGGCAAGGAGATTGAGGACGATGTTGTTCGACTCCGTCGCCCCGGCGGTGAAGTAGACCTCGTTCAGCGCGACGCCGAAGAAACGGGCCATGCCGAAGCGCGCATCCTCGACCGCGTTCGACGCGCGTCGTCCATGCTCATGCGTCAGCGAGGCCGGATTGCCGAAGTTCTCGGTGAAGAACGGCAGCATCGCCTCGACCACGCGCGGATCGACCGGCGTGGTGGCGTGATGGTCCATGTAGATGGGCAGGTCGGGCATCGGTTAAATGATACTGCGCGGCTGGCGCGCTTTGCGCGCCAGCCGCGCGTTGTCGGTTGTCGGTGCACTGCTGGAGGCGCGTTGTCGGTTGTCGGTTGTCTGCGCTGCGGCGCGTGGTCAGGTAGGTGCGAACCTCCAAGCTCCAGCGGCTGCAGAGCACTGTGAACAACCGGCCACGCGCCGTAGCGCAGACAACCGACAACCGACAACCAGCGGCCACGCAGATATCCGACAACGCGCCGCAGCGCAAACAACCGACAACCGATAACGCGGCGATTCCAAAATATCTGACAACCGATAACGCGGCGAAGCCGCAGATTACCGGCGGCGCCGCTTCCGCTTCGCCGCCGGCGACGGCGCATCATCATCAACGACGTGGCGCGCGCGTTGTGCGAACTGCTGCCACTGCCGGAAGACGTCGACGTGCTTCCCGGAGGAGAGCGCGTACAGCTCCAGCAGCGCCAGAGCGTCGTTGAACGGGTCACGGTAGACGAATTTGAACTGCGCGCGGCGGTCGGCCGGCGGCTCGAGCAGGCGCCAGAGCGTGTCCAGGGCCGTCTCGATCTGGTGCCGTGTCCCCGCCGCCAGCGCCATGCGCGTGCACATCGGCTGGATCAGCTCGCGGATGAAGAGGATCACCTCGCCGATCTTCATACGCGACTCACGGCGCGATTCCTCCAGCTCCAGCTCCTGAAGAATCCAGGGGAGGAAGAGAACGGAGAGCAGCACCGGATCGGAGATTTTCCGGCCGGCCTGCACGGTTCGATCGAGGACCTCGAGCATTTTCCAGAAGTACGGAGCCCGGTCTCCGGCGATCGCTTTGTAGACCTCGGGGACGAGCGGATCGAGCAGGCCGGTGCTCACCATCAGATGGATGGCGCCGCGCGACCAGCCGCGCCGCAGCAGCTCCAGGATCTCCTCGGAGACGCGCGGGGCGGACGCCTTGAGGATCTCGTTCTTGTGGCGAAGGATGGCGTCGTAGGTGGCCGGCTCGATCTCGAAGCCTAGGCGCGAGGCGAACTCGATGGCGCGCATCATCCGCACCGGATCTTCGCGGAAACGGACGTCGGGATCGCCGATCACCCGAACGCGTTTAGCCTCCAGATCCTCGAGTCCGCCGACATAGTCGATCACCGAGAAGTCGGCGATGTTGTAGAAGAGCGCGTTGATGGTGAAGTCGCGCCGCCGCGCGTCCTGCAGCGGCGATCCGAAGGTGTTGTCGTCGGTGATCAGCATCTCGGCGTCTTCCGCGCGCTCGGGCTCGCGGCGAAACGTGGCCACCTCCACCAGCATGTCCTGAAAGATGATGTGCACGAGCCGGAAGCGGCGGCCGATGATCCGGCTGTTGCGGAACAGACGACGGATCTCGGCCGGATGCGCATCCGTGGCCAGATCGAAGTCCTTCGGCGTCCCGCTCATCAGCAGATCGCGCACGCTCCCGCCGCAGAGATAGGCCCGGTAACCGCTGCGGTGCAGGCGGTAGAGGACCTTGAGGACGTTCTCCGGGATTCGCCGCCGAGAGATGGGATGGTCGCTGCGGTCGATGACGACGCCGCTCTCCTCGGGTGTCGGGGGGAGGGAGTCGTCGGCCGGAGCGGAATCGAGCTCCGCTTCGTCCTCCGAAGCCGATAAATGGGCGTCGAGTGTCAACGGGCGCGCCGGATCCGTTCCATCCGAACCATCAAGCTCCGACTCCCGATCCCCGACTCCCGACTCCCGATGTTCCGTACCACTCATGGGCTTTCGCCGGCCTCGCCCTCGGGCGTCAAACCCGGCGTGAAATGGTATTTGCTGTCGACGATGAAGAACGTACGTTCCCATCGCGATTTTGTGAAGAAATGGACCACCACTCCGGCCAGCTCCTTGATCCGCGCCGAGGTCGGAGCGTCGGCAGGAGGCGGCGTTCCCTCGTACGACCAATAGACCATGAAGGCGCGGCCCTTGATCATCGAGCGCGGAACGGTTCCCCAATAGCGCGAGTCGCTGGAACGGTCGCGGTTGTCGCCCATGGCAAAGTACTGTCCCTGGGGGACGATGTACGGCCCGAACTGGTCGCGCGACCGATACGGCTCCGGAAGTTGCGGCCGCGGCGGGTAGATCGTCGGATCGACGTGGATCACGTACTGCTCGGGCATCGGTCTGCCGTTGATCGAGACCACTTTGTCGTGAACCTCCACTGAGTCGCCCGGCAGGCCGATCACGCGCTTCACGAAGTCGGTGTCGGGATCGAGGGGATAGCGGAAGACGATGATGTCGCCGCGCCGGATCTCACGCAGCGGCAGCAGGCCGCCGAGCGACATCCCCGGCCCATAGATGAATTTGTTGACGATGATGTGATCGCCGACTTTCAGGTTGTCTTCCATCGATCCCGTCGGGATCTTGAACGCCTGAAAGGCGAAGATGCGGGCAAAGTTGACGAAGATTACGGCGATCAGGAGCGCTTCGTAGTACTCGCGGAAAGTCGATTTCTTTACGGTTTCATCGACGGCCATTCGGCGGGGGTGTTCCCTTCAGGTCGTCCGCGATCAACGCGGCGGCAAGCGATTGTACGACAGCGGGTGGCGCCGACACGCTGTTTCCGTGGCGGACGTAGCGGTCGGGAGGGAGGGAGGGGTCGGCTTTGATGATGGTTGCAGGGTGGCTGGGTTGCTGGGTCGATCGGTCGCCGACGATGTACGTACGCGTGCTGTCGATCCACGGCACCTTGGCGATCTCGCTCCAGAAGGGGCCGTCGACCGCCGGTGCGATGGCGATGGCAACCCGCGCATTGCGCATCAGGGCGGCGCGGGCGTCACTCCAGGCAAACGGGTTGCGGTCGAGCCAGACCACCAGCGGCAGCCGCTCGTTGTAATGCATGGCGTTAGGCCGCATGACCAGCACGCCGCCCACCGGCTCGAGGGAGACGTCGAGACGCGCTCCGGGGGGAATGATCTCCTGCCGCTTCTGGCCTTCATACGTCATCGATACCAGACTCTGCGACGCATCGGGAGACTCCGCCACGACGGCGAACCGTTCCGCCTTTGGTTCCCAGGCCACGGCGTCGATCTGCGTCCGCGGGAAGTCGACCGAAAGCTGGGCCGCCGTCGGGATGTGCACGGTACGCACGATGCTGCCGGTCTTCGTGTGCAGGATAAAGCTCACCTTGTTGCCGCGCGGAGCCCACTGCACGCCGACCTCGTCGGCCGGATCCTCGGGGACCCAGTGGATGTCGCTGCCGTCGAGCGATACCAGGCCGATGTCGAAGTTGTCCTTCCGCTTGGCCGAAAAGACGATCTCCTTACGGTCGAGTGAGACATCGAAGGAATCGATGGCCACAAATTGTGGTGTGAGCGTTTTGTCGCCCGTTTTGTCTCCATTGACGATGCGGTTACCAGCGATGCGGACCGAGGGCACCTGCGCCTTTGCTGCACATGGGAACGGAGCACAATAGTCGCCAACCACCGCCGCGGCCGGTACTGTCTTCCACGCCAACGGCAGAGGCAGCGAGGCGGTGCTGCACCCCACCAGAACGAACAGCCACAACAATGCCATACGCCGCATGCCGCGCATTCTAGCATGTGCTCCTAACTCATTCATTTAAAAGCACAAACAGTTGCGAACTATTGGCTGCAATATTGCTCAATAACTAAACGAATCACGAAGGAGGAGAACAGCGTATGGATCTCAGGGACCAACTGATTGAGTCTGGAACGCACCAAAAGCGGCGTGGCTGGAAAGCCACACTCGCCTCCCTCGGCGTACACAGCGCGATCATCGGCCTGATCGTCTTCATGTCTACCCAGGCAACGCAAAAGATCGCCGCCGAAAACAAGCCGGTACATGCCTTCCTGTTGTCGAAGGCCGCCCCGCCTCCACCCCCGCCCCCACCGCCCGCGGCGTCGCATGCCGCGTCCACCCCGAAGATCGTGAAACCGGTAGAGATACCGCAGCAGACATTCGTGCAACCGCGGGAGATCCCGCAGGAGGTGCCTAAGGTCGATATCCCCACACCGACGACTACGGCTCCGATCGATCCGACGCCTTCGCAGCCGTCGAATGATCCGCCGGGCGCCCAGGAAGGTGGCGTTGCCGGTGGCGTGGCGGGGGGTGTCGTCGGTGGTCAGGAAGGCGGCACAGTCGGCGGAGTCGTCGGCGGCCAGATCGGTGGCGTTCTCGGCGGTGAAAAAGATGGTGTCGCAGGCGGCACCGTCGGCGGCACCGACCCGTCCAACGGACCATTGCGAGTAGGAGGCGACGTGAAAGCGCCGGTTGCGATCACTCGCGCCAAACCCGACTATACCGACGCCGCGCGAAAAGGCCGCGTCACCGGCGTCGTCGTCGTCGAAGCGATCGTCAACAAACAGGGAGACGTCGAGCAGGTGAAGGTCCTCAAGGGGCTGCCTATGGGTCTCAGCGAGCAGGCGGTGGAAGCCGTCAAGAAATGGCACTTCCACCCCGGCACGCTGAACGGGCAGCCGGTCGAGGTCATCTTCGACCTGACGGTGACCTTCACGCTGGAGTAGCGAGGAACCCGCCCAGACAAGAGTGTCTGGGCCACATTGGACTCCGTGTAAGTGCCGGTCTCTTTCCGTAACCAGGGCAAATGTGGCCCAGACACTCTTGTCTGGGCCTCCTCACCCCTACTCCCCCGCCCCCGACGGCTCAGGCGCTCCGATCTTCCTCCGCGAGATCGCCTTGGCCTGCAGAAACAATCCGAGGTAGTCGCGGCCGCCGGCTTTCGAATCGGTGCCGGACATGTTGAAGCCGCCGAAGGGGTGGACGCCGACCAGAGCACCGGTGCATTTGCGGTTCAGATAGAGATTGCCGACGAAGAACTCGTCGCGCGCGCGGTCGAGCTTCGACTCATCGTCCGTGAAGACGGCGCCGGTGAGTCCGAACTCCGTGTCGTTGGCGATCCGCAGCGCGTCGTCGAAATCCCTGGCCCGGCTGACGGCAAGCACCGGCCCGAAGATCTCCTGCTGCGAGATCGTTCCCTCCGGCGCCACATCGCCGATCACGGTCGGCTCGATGAAGAACCCCTCGGCGTCGCGCACTTCGCCGCCCGCAAGGAGCTTCCCCCCTTCGCTCTTCCCCTTCTCGATGAACTCCTTGATCTTGCGCATGGCTGACTCGCTCACCACCGGCCCGA
The DNA here is from genome assembly GCA_035569395.1 of Thermoanaerobaculia bacterium. Taxonomy (GTDB): domain Bacteria; phylum Acidobacteriota; class Thermoanaerobaculia; order Gp7-AA8; family Gp7-AA8; genus JADGNZ01. Next base: position 102,537 of record DATMNC010000040.1, read on the forward strand.
TCTGCGTCGATCCTTCCTCTGGCGCGCCAATGCGCAGCGCCTTCGTCTTCGCGACCACCATCGGCACGAAGGTGTCGTAGATGGCATCGTCGACGATGAGGCGCGAGCAGGCCGAGCACTTCTGTCCCTGGAAACCGAACGCCGAGGCGACGACGGCGGCGGCGGCATCATCGAGATTCGTGTAGTCGCGGTCGACGATGATGGCGTCCTTGCCGCCCATCTCCGCGACGACGCGCTTGATCCAGAGCTGGCCCGGCCTGGACTTGGCTGCCTCCTCGTTGATGTGCAGGCCGACTTCCTTCGAACCGGTGAAAGAGATGAAGCGAAGGCGCGGGCTCATCACCAACGGATCGCCGACCTCGGCGCCGGAGCCGCTCAGGAAATTGACGACGCCCGGCGGCATCCCCGCCTCCTCGAGCAGCGCGAAGAAGCGCCAGGCGATCCACGGCGCGTCCGACGACGGCTTCAGGATCACGCAATTGCCGGTAGCGACAGCGGCCGTGGTCATCCCAGCCATGATGGCCAGCGGGAAGTTCCAGGGGGGGATGACGCCGCCGACTCCGAGCGGGACATAGACCAGAGCGTTGTCCTCGGAGGCGATCTTCGTGATCGGCTGCTCGCCTCCCCAGCGGTAGGCCTCTCTAGCGTAAAACTCCAGAAAGTCGATTGCCTCCGCCGTATCGGCGTCGGCCTCGGGCCAGGTCTTGCCGACCTCGTAGACCATCGTCGCCGAGAACTCGTGCTTGCGCTCGCGAAGCAAGGCCGCGGCCTTCACCAGCAGTCCGGCGCGGACGCCGACCGGCTGCCGCTTCCACGATTCGAATGCCTTCCAGGCCGCATCGAGCGCCTGCTCGACGTGCTGTTTCGTGGCCTTGTTGAAACGTCCCAGGAGCTGGGACTTGTGCGACGGGTTGATCGAGTCGTACGTCTTCAGCCCCGTGATCCGTTCGCCGCCGATCACCACCGGGTACTCGCGGCCAAACTCGGCGCGCACCGTCTGCAGAGCGCTTTCCATGGCCGTTTTCGCGGCGGGTACGTTAAAGTCGGTCAGCGGCTCGTTCCTGAATTCACTCAGCATCATTCCTCCGGGTCCACCTGTTGCAGTCAAAACGCCGCCGGTATGTACTCGAAAAGCCTTCTCATCGCAATCGCCACGCTGCTGTTGTGCACGATGTGCGCAACGCCGTGGGCGCAGGAGCCGCTCGGTCAGGAGGTGAACCTCGCCTTCATCGTCCGCAACAATCTGATCTTCCTTCCATCAGCGGCCGTCGACGGGAAGGCCGGCCGGTTCCTCCTCGCTGTCGCCAACGCCCGGACCGCGCTCGACAGCGGCTATGCCGCCACCCTTCCTCAGGCCGCCTGGCGAGGGGCGCGGTCGCTGCAGCTCACCGAGAAGGAAGCCCTCCGCTTCACCCCCGTCGATCTCGACATGCACCACGTCGCCGACGGCATCATCGGAGCGGATGTCTGGGGAGATCACGCCATTTCGATCGACTACGCCTCGGGGCTTCTGACGTATCAGAAGGAAGGCATTCACCCCGAGATGATGACCATCTTCCGTTTCACGGCCGAGCCGGACGTGATCCTCACGATCGACGGCAAACAGGTCGAGGCCGTCGTCGACACGGCCTCACCCGATACGCTGATCCTCCCCCGCGGACGTGCCGCGGGCGGGCGGACGCACGCACGTGTGCAACTCGCCGGCACCGATTTCGGGGATGTCGATATCCTTCTCGCCGACGTCGCGGAGCCGCGCGTCGGCAACCGTATCCTGTCGAAGTTTCTCGTCACGATCGACTACGGAAACCACGAGGTTGGACTCTGGCGTGATCCTCGGACGAACTAAGCCGGCACGGCCGGCAGCGTTGGTTGCCCGAGACTGCTCCGGCGGTGGCGCAAGAACAATTCTTCGGCGAAGGCTCCCAGCGACTACAATTTTCACCATGCGAAAAATGCTCGCGCTCCTTCTCCTCGGCGCCGCAACGACCGCGAGCGCCCAGTCGCTGCAGTTTCACGGCTACCTCGCCGCGCGCGAGATCTACGTCAACGCCCAGCCGTCGTGGCTTCAGTTCGGCGCCGGACGCTTCGACGTGGGGGCCGACAATCCCGACGATCATCGCTTCGTCAACGTCGACAGCGCGCAGCTCGGATTCGACTGGACGCCGGAGACGTGGTTCCTGCTGCACGCGGACGGCGTGGCCCGGCGGGAGCAGTCCGGCTCGCAAGGAAAACGCGCCGGCGTCATCCAGGCCTACGCCGATATCTTCAACGATCACTTCCGCATTCGCGCCGGCGAGTTCTTTCTGCCGACGTCGCGCGAGAACACCGATCCTCTCTGGACGTCGAAGTACACCATCACCTATTCCGCTCTGAACTCGTGGATGGGGCAGGAGGTCCGCCCGATCGGCGCCGATCTGCAATGGTCGCCGAACTTCTACGTCACCGTCGGCGGCACGGCCTTCCGCGGAAACGACACCATGGGAACGCTCCTGGCCGCTCGTGGCTGGACGCTCGGCAACTATCTGGCAACCTACAACGAGAAGCTGCCGACGCCGGAGCCGGACCTGACCCGGCCGATCGGCGAGGATCTCGATGGAAAGAACGGCTACTCCGAGCGCATCCGCGTCTCGCTTCCCGAGCGGGCCATGGTGCAGTTCACACACATCGACAACCGCGCCACGATCTCGCCGGTGAAGGTGAAGGGTCAGGAGCCGTGGCTGACGTCGTTCAACGTCGTCAGCGGCGAGGTTGGATCGACCGCGGACACCACGCTCGCCGCGGAATGGGCCGGCGGCTCGACGAAGGTCGCGTTCCCCGGCGGCAGCTTCACGATGGATTTCGATACCGCCTACCTGCTGCTCTCGCACAAGTTCAGCCACGAGCGCATCAGCGGGCGCGTGGAACGCTTCACCACGCGCAACGCCAACCACCCGGTGACCGATCATTCCCGCGAAGATGGCCACGCCTTTACCTTCGCCTGGATGCACGAAGCCAACGCGCACACGCGCACCGGAATCGAGTACGTGCGCGTCTCCGGCGACCGCCCCGGCCTCGCCCCCGATTTCGATCCGCGCACGGGAGGATCGACGGTGACGCTGGAGTATCGGTACAACTTCTGAGCTGCTTCGCCGTGTTGTCTGCGCGTTGCGCGTTGTCGGTTGTCTGCGCGCTGCGGCGCGCGTGGACGAAGATGGGCGGTCAGACCAAGCTCGCAGAGCTTCGGCTGCGGCCGGGGGCACAGACAAGAGTGTCTGTGCCACATTCGGCCCGGCAGGACTCAACTCTCCCGGCATACCGAGGGCAAATGTGGCACAGACACTCTGTGCCATATTCGGCCCGGCAAGACTCAACTCTCCGGCAATACCGAGGGCAAATGTGGCACAGACACTCTCGTCTGTGCCTGGCGGCAAAGCCGCGCATTCGCCGGCAACCTCCCAGACAGACAATATCGTCCACGCGCGCCGCAGCGCGCAGACAACCGACAACGCGCCACAGGCGCAGACAACGCGCAAGGCGCAGTTACAATCGCCCCATGAGGTCCTTCCGTCTCATCCTCCTAACGCTCGCGCTGACCGCGCCCGCCTTTGCCCAATCCGCCTTCCAGCTACACGGCTTTCTCTCCGCCCGCGAGATCTACACCAGCGGGCAGCCGGGGTGGCTCCAGGGGGGATTCGGACGCTTCGACACCGGCGCCTCGGACGTCAACGACCATCGCATGGTCACGCTCGGCGTGGCCCAGATCGGCGCGGAGTGGGCACCGGTATCGTGGCTCGATCTTCATGCGCACGGCGTGGCGCGGCGCGACCAGCAAGGCTCCGGCGGCAAGCGCGCCGGATTCGTCGAGGCTTACGTCGACCTTCACTCCGAGCACTTCACGCTGCGCGCCGGACAGTTCTTTCTCGGAACATCACGCGAAAACACCGATCCTCTCTGGACCTCGCCCTACACCGTCAACTTCTCGCCGCTCAACTCTTGGATCGGTGAAGAGTTTCGTCCCGTCGGCGTCGATCTGGCCTGGCGGCCGAACTTCTACGTCACCGCCGGCGCCAGCGCCTTCCGCAACAACGACACCCTCGGCGCTCTGCTGGCCTGGCGCGGCTGGTCGGTCGGCAATCGCCTCACCGTCTATGACGAAGTCCTGCCGCTGCCGCCGCTCTTCTCTCTTGCCACCGACTTCGCCAAACAGCGGCCCGACGGCACCGTCCCCTTCGAAAAGGATCTCGACGGCCGCACCGGAGTCTCCGGACGGATTCGCTTCCAGCTTCCCGAACGGGCCATGATGCAGCTCACGCGCGTCGACAACCGCGGCGACCGCGAGTTGTACCGCGGCGAATACTCGTGGCAGACGCACTTCAACATCGCCGCCGCGCAGATCGGCCTCACCTCGCCCGCCACTCTCGCCGGCGAATACTGCTGGGGCGCCACCGGCATGGGCGTCCCGCCGCACTTCGTGCAGATGGACTTCGCCACCTGGTACCTCCTGACGTCGTACAAGCGAGGCAACGACCGCTACTCGATCCGCTTCGACACCTTCTCCACCGCGGACCGCGATGGCGTAGCCGAGAACAACTCCGAGCACGGACACTCCTGGGTGCTGGCCTGGATGCACGACCTGAACCCCAACGTCCGCCTCGGCGCTGAGTTCGCCCAGGTTACCGGCGACCGCCCTGCCGCCCAACAGTCCGGTTTCAGCCCAAGTACAGATGGGCGAATGGTGACGGTGGAGGTGAGGTATGGATTCTGACGTCTCGCGGTCTCGCGGTTGCGCGGTCTCGCGGTGAGGACAACTCCTACGGGCTCGCGCGAGTACAAATCATCGAACACCGCGAGACCGCGCAACCGCGAGACCCCGCAACCTTGTAACTCAGCAACCCACCGACCCCGCTAACCGTATAATCCCCCGCAGCACGCCCCCATGTTTCTCACCCTGATCGCCTTTGCCACCATGCTTTTACTCAATCCGGCTCGGACAAACGACGCAAAGATGCAGCAGTATCCGCGCCTCCAGGCGGCGGGGCAGCAGGACCGTATCCTCATCATCGCCCCGCATATCGACGACGAGTCGATCGGTGCGGGCGGCTACGCCATCGACGCCCTCGCCAACGGCGCGGACGTCTACGTCGTCTTCCTCACCGCCGGCGACTGCAACCGTATCTCCGCGACTCTGATGTACAAGACCTTCGGGCCGACCAACGCGAACTTCCTCGGCGTCGGCAACGTGCGCATCCGTGAGTCCCGCAAGGCCATGAGCATCCTCGGCATCCCCCCCGATCACTGCTTTCTCCTCGGCTATCCCGACCGCGGCCTGCGCACCATGGTCGACAACCCCGGCGCCATCGTCCGCTCCACGGCCACCGGAGAGAACAGCGTCCCGTACGCCGGCGCCGTGTCCCCGCGCGCCGACTACACCTACGCCAACCTGATGAACGACATCAAGAAGGTGATGGCCATCGTCCAGCCGACGACGGTCATCGCCCCGGTCCCCTTTGACCTGCACCCCGATCACAGCGCCGCCGCCGAGGTCACGGATGTGGCGCTCGACGAACTGCAACTCCACCCCTCACGACTCGGCTATCTCGTCCACACCGCCCGCAGCCGCATCCACACCGCCTTCATGAAGATGCCCCGCCGCGCCCTCCTCCCCCCGACGCGGATGCAGTCCTTCTCCTGGACCACCTACGGCCTCTCCCCCGCCGTCCAGAAGACAAAGACGGACGTGCTGATGACCTACAAGAGCCAGCGCCCCTACGTCTTCCTCCTCCGCAACGCCTTCGTCCGCAAAAACGAGCTCTTCTTCCTCTACCCGGATCGGTAATCCCCTCCTCCCTGGGACCGCGTGCGCCCCGCACGCGCGTGACCTCTACCGCGGATCAAGAAGCACACGTCGGAGCGCTGGTGTCTCGCCGGCTGGCCCGGCTGGCGTCTCGCCGCCGGGTTACGCGGAAATTGGGCCTGACTTCATCACCTACTATGTGATCCCGCTGCCGCCCTCTATCGCGGTCGAGGGTGACAGCCGGTCCGGGAAGACAACCACCGGCTTCGATACTTGCGATGGCGCCTGAGGAGCCCGCATCGTCAGCGTCTCTCGGTATTCACGAGCTTCCGCCAGCCTTGTGAAGTAAATCTTCAGCCCCTTCTCCCTAGCCACGCTATCGAGTTCTTCGATAGAGACTCGGAAGAACTCCTTCCGCTTGTTGACAAGGTTTAGGCTCCTGTCGGCGAAGTGGCGCTGGAGCTCCCACTCTAAAGTGGGCGCGTCTTCCGAGTAGACCATCGCGTGGACGTCGAAGGGGAAAGGCACTGACGCACTACTTAGGTCCTTCACCCGGTCCATGGGGTCCAAACGCCTCGTCATCCCGATCTTGAAGACACCCTCGCCAAACGATCCAACGTTCGAGATGACGTAGACATACCCTGCCTTCGTGAGTTCCGCGAGCGCCTTGGCTCGCTGGCCCTTCGTGCGCGCCTGTTCGAGTTGCGCTTGCAACTCCACGATCCGATCATTCAAGCGGTTGTGCTCTTCGCCCTGTGATTTCGCGAGTTCGATCCGTGCCTTCTCCACTGCACGTTCGGCGAGGGTCACCTCCACCTGCGATTCCTGGTGCGCCTGTTCGGCCTCACGCTGCGCCTTCTCTTCCTCCCGCATCTGTTCCCTGATCCTGCGCTGCTCCTCAGCGATCTGATGCTTCTTCTCCTCGAGCTCGTACTCGAGTCGCAGCTCGTCGACTTTCAGGTCCAGATAAGCAGGAGTGATCGAGACGTGCATGACGCCGCCAAGGTCATTGACAACCTCAAAGGACTTCCGGATCCGCTCTTCCATCTTGGTAATGTTGTTCCACGAGACCCGCGCGACTGCGGCGTCACACTCTCCGTTGAAGGCACGGAGGAGGAGCTTCATGTACTGCTTCTGCATCCGTTCGCCCTCGCGCCGACTCCCGCCCACCGACCAGGCAATCGCGAATTTCGCGGCCTCGCCGTTCCTCAGCATCGCCTTCTGCTTCTCACGCACCGCCTCCATACGCACTTTGTACTCGTCCGGCGTATCAAAATTGAAGTGTGGCTCATAGAGGCTGAAAGAAATGTCTTCCAGATTCTCCTCCAGCAGAGCCACCTCTGCAGAGAGGCGATCATAGGTGGTCTTCGCGTTCGCGTAGTCGGCATCGAGAACGTCACGCCGGTTCTTGCTTGTGGCAGCCAAAGCAGCGCCTTCCTGGCGAAGACTCTCCACCTCCTTGCCGAGCCGCTCAACCTCTTTAGTCGCCTCGCTCTTCTGGTGTTCGACGGCAGCCGCCGCATCGTTCCTTTCGCGCGCAATGGCACTCGCAGTTTCTTCCTTCAGACGCGCAATCTCTGCTTCGGCGCTGGCAATGCCGATGTACTGTGCCCGTACCTGACGAAGTTTCCGAACTAGAAGAGCTAGCGCTACAAGGAGACCGACCACGGCAATGCCAAGAGCTGCGAGCACGATCGACATAAAGGTTCCTTCGCCCACTGGCGCAGTTGCTACGGTTTCACATTCTTCTCGAAGCGTGGCTCCGCGACGTTGAACTCGAAGATCGGCTCGACCGGAGCGAGTTCCTCAGGTCTCTTCGAGAGCACGCCGTGAAGTGCATGAAGACACGCCGCCGGATCGACATGCCTTAGGTCAAAGCTCGCGAGAACGTCTGGTGAGGCCCTTACACTCACGAGGCAGGGCCTTGCGTGCTGCCCGGTCCCTCGATCAATGCCATTCACGTAACCGCTGAACGCCACAGTGTCGACTGCTTGCGACAATTTGTCGGCCGAAAAAACTTCGTAGAGGGTACGCAAAGAAGTTTGGGCAATTACCGAGGCGTAGAGTCTCCGCCGCTCCCTGGCCGATCGCGAAGACTGTGTGATCTCGTCCTTTGCCTTGACATACTTGAAACTGCCCACCTCTGGCACGATGTCAAATGGTGGAATCTCCAAGTCTATGGACAGTAGCTTGGACCCAGGATCGTAGGTCACCTCAGAGGAGCCAGGGAATCCGTTTGGGTATTCGCTCCGGCTCAGCACGAGAATAAAGTACGCCGCCACCGCTTCTGCAGCGCGAACCTGAAGCCCATGTTTGAGTTCCTCCACTTCGGCGTGCTGCGCCTCGACTCGCCTCCGAGTCTCAGCGATCTTCGCTCCGTGTGCAGCTCGCGCCTCCTCGAGCTTCTCCTGCCTCCGTCTCTCATCGTCAACGTGCACGATCAAGTCATACTCAAAGCGCTGACGCGCCTCGCTGCTCTGGCGTTCGTGCTTCGTCTTGGTCCCGGGGACCAGCCGCATGAGCCAGATCGGAGAAGGGGGCAGGTACTGGCCGAGTTCCGGAGCCGGCAGAGGGCGCGCAAGGTCCCCCGGTTGAAACGGCTCGTTGGGCAGCGGCTCTTTGAGCGTATCCAGGTCAAGGGAAGAGTCTCTCGCTAGTGCATACCAAAGTATCGAGTTGAGAGCAGCTACAGTGTGCTGAAGGTCGGCGTTCTGATGCTCCACCTCGGCTTGGCGGGACTCCAGGTAGATACGTTTGTGTTCTCTTGCGTCAGCCAACCGATAGCGTTCCGCGACGCGTCGCGCGTGGTCAGCGTCGCGTTGTGCGCGCGCCACAGCCCGGGCCTGCGCGGCTTGCGCGCGTCGTACATCCCGCTCGATTCGGATAAGGGTCGAGACAAATCCCCGGCTTCGGCTCATCTCCTACCCGACCTCACGCTGGCACACCGTGTGCGACGTTCTTCATCGCCATGTTCACCCGTTCGTAGCCTACACCGGATTCACGAGAAGAGAGGAGACCCCGCCGTTTCATTCCAGAATCAGACGTTTTCCAACCTCGATCCTCGAAAGCGTCAACAAAAATTTGTTGACCTCAACAAAATTGTTGACGGTAACATCCTGTTTGTTGACGTCGACACAGTTTTGGGGGCGCCAACTCGGATTTTGTTGACGACGACAAGCAAGCTGTTGACTGCAGCTCCGAACTATTGCCGCCAACTCTCGACTTGTTGACTGCAACATCGAACGTGTTGACGGCAGCTCAGGGCTTGTTCATGGCAACATCGAACCTGTTGACGGCAGCTCCGGACTTGTTGAGGGCAACTCCGGACTTGTTGAGGGCAACTCCGAGTGTGTTGGCGTCAACAAAAGTTTGTTGACGCCAACTTGTAACTTGTTGACGGCAATAGCGAACTTGTCGGCGGCAACTCCGAGCTCGTTGAGGCCAACAGGAGACGTGTTGGCTGGCGTGTGCGCCGGTGGCCGGGCGACAGGTTACGGGGGTTGCACGGTTCCGCAATCGGTGCGTGACGTCGTCGCTGAGCGGCCGGCGCTGGTTAGTGAGGTGACAGGATCGCATGGCGAGCCAGCAAGCGCGATACCGCTCGACCGCGAGACGGGATGCTTGCGCAAGGCACTGTATTTTCCGACGCCACGACGCCACGACTCCCGCCGGGAGCGCTTACCGCATCCCTTTCCTCACCACCAGCTTCAATCCTGACCACGTCTCGTCGACGGCGCAGACCTTGATATCGACGAATCCCATCGGCAGGGCGATCGTGCGGATGACGTCCTCGGTGATGTCGGTCGGCACTTTCGAGGCTTTCTTCGGCCAGGAGACCCAGATCGGCGCATCGGTTCTCATCACGTTGCGGAAGATTCGCAGCTTTGCGTTCAGCTCGTCCGCGGAGTCCGTGAAGATGTGAATGAGGTCGACCGCCTTGATCAACTTCTTGAAGAACGTCACATCGTCCGGAAGCGGCGCAAGGAGGGATGCGTAGTTCTTTGGCACGCCGTAGGTGAAGATCGTGAAGCCGGGCTTGATGCCGAGCTTTGTTGCAAGCGGGGTGTCGGAGTAGCCGGCCATCGTGCGATTGTAAGCCGCGCCGTCAACGCAACTCGAGCGTCGACTTCCCGGCCGTCCACTTCACGATGCGCCCATCCGTCTTGCTGACCCAGACGTCGTTTGTCTCACCGCTGTTGGCGTTGGTGAAGTGGTAGTGATTGCAGGGCTCGCCGGCGATCGGCTCCACTCCGGCCAGCTGCGCGGTCCCTTCCTTTTTCTGCGGATCGAGCACCATCGTCGTTCGCTGCCAGACGCGGTTGGTGAGGTCGGGGGGCGACAACTCATGCCTGCCGTCGCGGCTCCAGACCACGCCGGCCGGTTTGGCCTCGCCGGTCCAGGTGGCGCCGCTGGCCTTGAATGTGACGCGCTCCAACCCCGGAGTCTGGCGCGACATCTCACCTCTCGCATCCTGAAACGTGAAATGGAATCCGGACGAGATCCGGAAACAGTCGAGGGCCTGCTCGTAGCTCCCGTCGCCAGCGCACTTCTGCGGCGTCGACTTGTTCGGCCCCCGAGGAGCGGACGCTGTAACCGCCGGCGCGTGGGAAACCGGCGTCGTCCGCGTCGGGGGCGGATTCTTCGGGAACGTCGCTGTCGGTTCGGGCTCTTCGCGGCCGCACGCGACACACATCAACACAACAGCCAATACGATGCAACGTCTCACTTCTTCGCCTCCCCTGCCTTCGCCTGCTGCACCATCACCTCGACGTCGTGCAGCAGCTTCTTGGCGTCGTACAGGATCCCGTCCTTCATCACGTACTTGATCCCGCCGACGCGCTCGACGACGCCGGTGGTGTCGTTCACACGCATCCAGCCGGTACCATAGAGCACTTTGAGATTCTCGATCGGATTCTGATCGACCATGACCAGATCGGCCAGCATGCCCGGCCGGACGATCCCGAACTCCACCTTGGTCCCGCGCGGCGCGTTGATGGCCTCGGCGCCCCACATTGTGGCCGAGCGGATCACTTCCAACGGATGGAAGCCCGCCTCCTGCAACAGCTCCAGCTCGCGGATGTAATCGAATCCATAGAGCTTGAAGATGAAGCCGGAGTCGGAGCCGGTGGTCACGCGCCCGCCACGGTTCTTGTAATCATTCAAGAACTGCATCCAGATGCGATAGTTGTTCTTCCACTCGATCTCATCGCCGGTGGTCCAGTTGAACCAGTAGGCGCCGTGCGCGGTGCGGTTCGGCTGGTACCAGCGCCAGAGCGACGGCAGGGTGTAGCGGTCGTGCCACTCGGCGCGCATGGCCCGCGAGAGGTCGCGGCTGGCCTCGTAGATCGTCAGCGTCGGATCGATGTTGAACTTCTTCGCCACCAGCTCGTCGATGACGGCGTTCCACTTCTCGCTCCCCGGCGGCGCGGCCTGCTTCCACAGCCGGCCGGCCTGGCCGAAGCGGTGGCTTTCGTCGTTGTAGTTGTAGTCCGTCGGATAGTCCTGAATGGTCCGGTCGGTGAAGAGCGCCTCCGGCAGGCCGTACCAGTGCTCCATCCCGCGCAGCCCCATGCGGGCGGCGTCGATGATGTTCGACCGCGCCACGCCCATCTGCGCCAGGTGGGTGGTGCTGCCGAGGTGCAGCTTGTTGGCCTCGTCGATCAGGGCGGAGAGGATCTCGGGATCGAAGACCGGATCGCCGGAGCTGAGGATCTTGATCCCGTCGGCCCCCTTCTTGGCCACGAACTGCACGAACTTGCGGGCCTGCTCCGGGCTGTCGATCGCTCCGCCGTCCCACTGGCTCCGGCGGGTGAACACGTACGGAAAAAGACGCGGGGCCACGATCTCGTTGCGCGCGCTGCGCTCGCGCTCGTGGAGGCACCAGTCGACGCCGTTGCCGCAGCCCGGCTCGCGAACGCTGGTGATCCCGTTCGCCATCCAGAGCTTGAAGACGTACTCCGCCGTCGTCCCCTGCTCCTCGCCGCCGGAGTGTCCGTGCATGTCGATGAACCCCGGCAGCACCCAGAGGCCGGTGCCGTCGATCTCCTTCACCGCGTCCTTCGGCCGCGATTCCGGCTTGATGCGAACTTTCGGGAAGCCGACGCTGCGCACCTCGCGAATGCGGTTCCCTTCGATGACGATGTCGACCGGCCCGATCGGCGGCGCGCCTGTACCGTCGACCAGCGTCACCCCGCGGATGATGACGCGCGTCCACGGCCCCTCCCCCTCGCCCGGCTTGCGGTCGGGAGCAAACGCCGGCGGCGCGGCGAACGCGGCGGTGGCAGCAGCGAAGAGAAGGATGATCAACAGCTTGCGCATGGGTCGATTCTACCGGAGCTCATGCGAGGGGACGTTTCGGCGGAGGATCCTCCTCCGTCCGCGTGCCGCGTTAGCGGCAACCAAACGGTAGCCAGGGGTGCGAGCGTTTTTTGCGAGCACCCCTGGTAGCGAGATGTCGTGGTTTGGTGCCGCGTCAGCGGCACCGGAGTAATCTGGACTCCATCCAGTGCCGCTGACGCGGCACGCTTTCAAGACACAACGCAGACCAGGGGTGCTCGCAAAAAACGCTCGCACCCCTGGCTACCGTCTTGAGCCGCTATCGCGGCGGCGTAAATCCAATCTCCATGCGGGGGGAAGGGCTCTCGATGTAAAGCTGGCGCAATTCACCCGCCGTGTGCGAGACATGCGGGCAACGCCGCCGTCATCGTATGATCCTCTCGTGATCAAGATCGCGGCGGTGCAGGCGGCCCCGGCGTTCCTCGATCGCGACGCGACCATCGAGCGCGCCTGCGAGCGGATCGCCGAGGCGGGGAGAGCGGGGGCGAAGCTGGTGGTCTTTCCGGAGAGCTTCGTTCCCGGGTATCCCGATTGGGTGTGGGTCGTTCCGGCCGGACGGGGGGCCATCCTCCGCGATCTCTATGCCAGGCTGCTCGCCAATTCCGTCACCATCCCCAGCGCGGCCACGCGGCGCCTCGGCGAGGCAGCGCGGGAGGCCGGGACGATCGTCGCCATCGGCGTTACCGAGCGGAACGGCGAGGCCAGCGGCACGACGATGTACAACTCGCTGCTGTACATCGACGAGCATGGCGAGGTGATCGGGCGCCATCGCAAGCTCGTGCCGACCGGCGGCGAACGGCTGGTCTGGGCACAAGGCGATGCCAGCGGCCTCCGCGTTCACGACACCTCGGCCGGCCGCATCGGAGGGCTGATCTGCTGGGAGAACTACATGCCGCTGGCACGTTACGCGCTCTACGCGGGGGGCGTCCGAATCTATCTGGCCCCGACCTGGGACCACGGCGATGGCTGGCTGGCCACGCTCCGGCACATCGCCCGGGAAGGGCGCGTCTTCGTGGTCGGCTGTTCGATGGCTCTCCGCTTCGATCAGCTCTCGCCCGAGCTCGCGTTTGCCAAGCTCTATCCCTCGTCACGCGAATGGGTGAACCCGGGTGGCAGCGCCATCGTCGATCCCACCGGCGCGATCGTGGCTGGTCCGATCGAAGGGCGCGAGGAGATCCTCTATGCCGACGTAGACCTCGATGCCGCCAGCGGCGCGAACTGGGATCTCGATACCGCCGGTCACTACGCGCGGCCGGACGTCTTCGCACTGCACATCGACCGCGGCCAGCATCGTCTCATCGACGGCGGCTGAACCTACAATCTCCGCAACATCACCCGCTCCACCACATGGCTGGCTCCCTTGCCGAGGATCAGGCGCGCGCGCTCGCGGGTGGGGAGGATGTTCTCGCGCAGGTTGGCCAGGTTGATCTGTTCCCACACCGAGGTTGCCGTCGCCATCGCTTCCTCTTCCGGGATCTTCGTGAAGGTGTGAAAGAACGACTTCGGATCGCGGAAGGCGGTTTCGCGGAGCTTGCGGAAACGGTCGAGGAACCACGCCTCCAGATCGGCCTCGGAGGCATCGACATAGATCGAGAAATCGACGAAGTCGGAGACGAACACCGAGTGCACCGAGCCGCTCTGCAGAACGTTGAGTCCCTCGAGGATGACGATGTCCGGCCGGTCGACGACCTGATGCTGATCATCGATGATGTCGTAGACGAAATGCGAGTAGATCGGCACGCTAAGAGGCGACAGCCCTGACTTCAGGTTCGAAACGAATTCAACCAGGCGCGCCCGGTCGTAGCTCTCGGGGAAGCCTTTCCTCTGCATGAGGCCGCGCTCTTCCAGCACGGCATTCGGAAAAAGGAAGCCGTCCGTCGTCACGAGATCGACGCGGGGGCGGTCGGGGCCGCGCGCCAGCAGCGTGCGGAGAACGCGGGCGGTGGTGCTCTTGCCGGCCGACACACTCCCGCCGATGGCGATGACGTACGGCACCTTCGGCGCCGAGGTGTTCAGAAACTGAGACGAGACGCGATGGAGCTGCCCGACGGCGGCGACGTGCAGATTCAGCAGGCGCGAGAGCGGAAGATAGACCTGCTCGACCTCGGTCATCGACAGCGCCTCGTTGATTCCGCTCAGCTCGGCCACGTCGTCCGAAGTCAGCGTCATCGCCGCTTCGCCGCGATGCGAGGCCCAGGCCGCGCGGTCGAAGGTCAGGTAGGGGGAGGCATCGCTCATGACGCCGGCTTCCCGCGCATCGAAGCGATCGCCCACGAAAGGGCGAGCCACAACACGCCGCCGGTGATGGCCATGTCGGCGATGTTGAAGACCCCGGTGTGAAGCGGCCCGGCTTCGAGATAGATGAAGTCGGTGACGCGCCCGCCGAGACGGAAGCGATCGATCAGATTGCCTACGCCGCCGCCGATGATGAAGGCGATGGCTACGTCATCCGGCCCCGACTGCATCCGTCCCGTGAAAAGAACGAAGGCCGCGGCGAGCAGACCGATCGAGACCACTCCATCGAAGACCACGTGCCGCACGTTCGCGGGGAGATTGGAGCCGATCGACAGAAACGCGCCCGGGTTCTCGGTGTACAGCAGCGTGAGAACACCGGCGTAGTGCCGGGGAAAGGCATTCCTCAATGACGCCCGCGCCATCACCTTCGTCCCCTGATCGATGGCGATCGTGAGGACGATGATGACGGCGAGTACGACGCGGCGGTGAACGCTCATGCGGCGCGGGAGGGTAGCACGGCCCACCGTGCAGTGTCGTCACGAAAAGCCTTCACCACAAAGGCACAGAGATCACAGAGAAAAGCCCTCTTCTCTGATCATGGCCCCTCAGTAGAGATACCGGCACGCCGATTGACCAGACAGATGGCCAGACTGGCTAAACCGGCCACAATCCAGAGCGCAATCCAGGCCATCGGCGCTGACCTCATCCAGTTCCACAACGCCAGCGTGATCGACCAGAGTCCGTAGACGAACAGGAACATCCGGCGGTGGCCGCGATCGTCTTCGACGCCGGCGGCGATGCTGGCGCCGAGGATCAGCGTCGGGATCAGACCGAAGACGACGTTGAGGAGATGGATCACGTCCGGTACCGCACGTCGATCACTTTGCGCACGACGTCCTTGGCCACGCCCGGCAGGTTCTGCACGCGGGTGAGGACGTCGTTGAACGTGTGCGACTCGCCGCCGTGCTTGAAGCACTCCGCACAGCGCGGAAGGTTGGTGAAGTCGCGGCGGGCGAAATCGTCCTGCATCGCTGCGAAGCGGGGCGAGTCGAGGATCTCGTTTAGCGACTGCGTCTTCAGATCGCCGAGGACCTGATCGCCGTGCGCGTCGTAACAGCAGTGGGTGACCCGGCCGTCGGCGAAGATCACCACCCAGGTGAAGAATGCTCCCTGCACGCAGCCGTAAAACTTCCCGTGCAGGTCGGTCTCCTCATTCACATCGAGCGCCTCGCAGGTCTTCTCGATGACGCGGGCATTGCGGTATTTCTTCAGATCGAACAGGGCCCGGAAGTCGTCGACCGTCTCCTCGAGCGTGAGCCTCGACCGCATCTTCTGAATCTCGATCCGGATCGGATGGCCTTTGGCCTGTTCCAGGAAGGCGCCGGTGAGTACGACCAGCTTGTCGAAGTCCCCCCCCGTGCGAAGCTGGGGGTAGACCTCGGGGTTGACCGAGTCGACGCAGATGCGGATCCGTTTCAGCGGCGAGGCCAGCAGCTTCGCGCCGATCTCATCGGTCAACACCAACCCATTCGTCGACAGGCTGGCCTCGGGGAAGAGGCGGATGGCGTCGTCGATGCGGGCATAGAGCAGCGGCTCCCCCATCTCGTGCAGCCACTTGAGCTTCAGCCCGGCGCCGTGGATCTCGCGCTCAGACTTCTCCACCATCGGCCACACCATGTCCTCGTACGGACGGCGCAAGACCGGCAGCGGGCACATGCCGCAGCGAAGATTGCACTTCGACGTCAGCTCGAGGCCGACTTTGATGCGGCGAGGGTTGAGTTTCATCTCCCGTCCACTAAGGCCGCGAACACAGCAGCGTATTCCGGCCAGGAGTAGCGGCTCGCGGAGGCCGCGGCGGCGCGCTCCATGGCCGCCCGGTCGCGCGTGGTGAAGAAATCATCGATCGCACGTGCCAGTGCCGCCGGGTCTTCCGGCGGGATGAGGATGCCGTTGTTGCCGTCGATGATCTCCGGAAGCCCGCCGACGGTGGTGGCGATGACCGGCCGCGCGAAGTGAAACGCGGTGAGTGCCACACCGCTCTGCGCCTCGATGCGGTACGGCGCGAGTACGACGTCGGCCGCCGCAAACCAGGTGGCGATCTCGGAGTCGGGGATGAAGCGGAAATCGAAACGGACGTTGGTCAGCGCCTTCGCCAATTCACGATACTCGCTC
This sequence comes from Thermoanaerobaculia bacterium, assembly GCA_035569395.1. Taxonomy (GTDB): domain Bacteria; phylum Acidobacteriota; class Thermoanaerobaculia; order Gp7-AA8; family Gp7-AA8; genus JADGNZ01. Next base: position 119,053 of record DATMNC010000040.1, read on the forward strand.
TCCCGCTCCCACCACGCCTCCCCGGCGACAACGAGCAGCACATCACACGTCAGCGCCGGCCAGGCGCGCAAGGCGATGTCGAGTCCCTTGAACGGGCGGACGTGCCCGAAGAAGAGCGCGACGTTGGCGGCGCCGCCGATGCCTAAGGTGGCGCGAGCAATCGCGCGCGATGGGATGGCGCCGCCGAGCTCGTGAACCGGCAAGAACGTCCTGACCACCCGCCGCCCGCGCGAACGTTTCCAGGCCTCGTCCGCCTCCGTGCGGGCATGCGTCACCAGCGCGTTGGCGCGCCGGAGCACGCGATTGGTCAGCCACCGTTTCCACGCCGCGGGCTCCTTGTCGCCGACGTTGTGGCACTGCAGAATGACACCCGTTTTCCGCCGCAGCATCGCGATCATCGTCAGGTACGCCGGCGCGAAGAGCCACACCCACCAGACGAAGATCACGGCGTCATACCGCCGCAGCCGCCAACCCGCCCGCAGCCAGGTCAGCGGGTTCATCACATCGATGATGAACGCGGCGTCTGCGCGTGGCAGCGTCGGATCGACGTCATCGCCGCCAGGATAGAGGCGCTTGGGAAACTGCCGGGAGAAGGAGATGACGTCGACGTCGTGACTCTTCCGCATCTCCTCCGCCAGCCGCGTGGTGCAGTAAGCGATTCCGGCGCGGAAGGGAAAGACGGGCCCGACGATGGCGACCTTCACGAGCGGCATGGTAACGTGCTGAAAACGTGTCGCGCGCAGAGAAGACGCTCGAACAGGTGCTGCGCGGCGCAGCAGACGCAAACATCAGGTTCGATGATCTGCGCCAACTACTTTTGCATCTCGGGTTCGAGGAACGGACCCGAGGAAGTAGTCATCACATCTTCAAACGCGCCGGTGTCGAAGAGATGATCAATCTTCAGAAGGATGGCGCGCACGCAAAGCCGTACCAGGTAAAGCAGGTTCGGACGGTCATCTTGAAATACCATCTCGAAGGGCCCTGACATGGATCATCGTTACGAGGTCATCATCTTCTGGAGCGCGGAGGATCACGCCTTCATCGCTGACATACCCGAGCTACCCGGTTGCATGGCGCACGGCACCACGCACGAAGATGCACTGCGCAATGCGAATGAGGCGATCTCGCTATGGATCGAGACAGCCGAAGAGGATGGCCGTAGCGTTCCCCAGCCTAAAGGCCGTCGGCTGGTCTACGCCTGAAGCCGTCCGCGCAGCTCATTCCAGCCGATCGTTTGCACTCGTCCCGCCCGGTAGTCGGCCATCCGCCGTTCTACCTCAACTGCCCAGGCCTCTTCCGCTCCCACGTCAGCAGGACCTGATTCGAGGCTCTCGATCAACAGGCCGGCAAGAGTGGCGCGCTCGTCATCCGAGAGCACCGCGGCTTTCGCGAAGAGATCGTCGACCATCGCACTCATAAACGCATTTTACTCATGCCGCGCTCAAAAAATTCACCACCGTCGAGGCGAAGTACGCGCCCCACGTCCGCACGTCGAACACCAGCGACGACGACATGAAGCAGGAGTGGGTGCAGTGGCACTCCTTCGCCTTGATCGACGCCCGCTGGGCGTCGGCGGCCGGCGAGAACCAGAGCTTGCCGAAGTCGTAGCCGGTATCGCGCACGTTGCCGACGGCGTCGCGAAGCTCGCACATCTTCACTTCGCCGCGTGCGTCGAGCACGCCCGAGATGCGGCCGGCGTGACACGGCTTGACCTGCGTCTCCTGCTCGAGGATCTCCAGCTCCAGCCGCCGCGTGTAGATCTTCACGAATTTCAGGAAGCTGTCGTAGTGCGAATAGGTGTTCCAGTAGGCCTCGAGCTTCGGCAGCAACTGGCGGTACTTCTCCGTCGAGATCGGTTGGATGTTCTTGTCGGGCTGATCGCCGCGCAGCATCTCGAACGAGTGGAAGGAGACCTCCGGGAAATCGCGCCGGACGGCGGCGAACAGCTCATCGAGATCGTCGGCGTTGTAGCTGCACAGGCAGGTGTGCACGTTGACGGTCAGGTTGCCGTACTTCTCGCGGAGCGGCATCAGCGCGGCGTAGGTCTTCCTGGCGCGCTCGTAGTTGCCCGGCACGCCGCGGATCCAGTCGTGTTTCTCGCCGACGTGATCGATCGACAGATTGACGACGATCTGCGTGTCGGGACAGCGCTGGAGAGCCGTCTCGGTCGATCTCGCCGTCAGCTCGCTGGCGATGGCGCCGGTGGGGATGGTGATCTGCTTGACGTGGTTCTGCGACGACAGCATGGCGCAGACGTCCGGCAGGTCGCGGCGCAGGAAGGGCTCGCCGCCGCTCATGACCACGAAGAGGAGATCGCCGAGCGAGGAGAAGGTCTTCTGCAGTTCCTCGAACGAGAGCTCGTGCTCCTTGTTCTTCCGGAGCTGCTCCCAGTTGAAACAGGTGCGGCAGAAGGAGTTGCAGTCGTACGTCAGCCCGAGAATCATGTAGACGGGCTTCATCCCCCGTTTGTCGACGAGGTAACGCAGGTACTGCAGTTTGTCGGTGAACTTCATCGCTCGAAAGCGCTCAACGGTGCGGCAGGGCCGCGTAATCCTTCACTGCGTGGCAGGCGCAAAGTAAACGGAACGCTGCTGGCCGTTCGCGGTCTCGATCTCAATGATATCGGCCGGCTTGTCGTTGCACGTTGCCGAAGACCGCTTCACCACTTTCGCGCCGGGATAGTTTTCGACAAGCCACTGGTCTTCCATTGTGGCCGCGCGTCCGTTCGCCCCATCGACCACGACCGCGCTGTTGCAGGAGATCCCCCGAGGAGCAATCGGAACCGAGCCCGAACGCTCCGGCCGCGTTTCCGCCGGCGCGGCCTGCGGCGCCGGTGGCGTCGAAGCACAGGCGGTGGCGAAGAGAAGGAGGATGGCGAGTTTGCGCATGGACAAATCGTAGCAGGGTGTGTGGCTGGTTATCGTCTTCTCATTCGCGCCTGGAGGGGAGAGCGGGCGTCCGCGCCTGCTCCCGACGGGCGTCCCGCCCGGCGGTGGGGGACGAAGGCAAACGTACATGTCGGCCATAAACGGCGAAGTCACCATCCGCATTTTCAGGTTCAACCTTGCCGTTCGGTTGGACCCACCCCCGGGCGAGACGCCACGGCGGGAGCAGGCGAGACGCCCGCTCTCCCCGGGGCGCGACCTGCGAACTGCTGGATGCTCGGCCGCTCTCTCATCTTTGGACGTCGCCGCCGTCACTCCCCGGACGAGGGGGGTTCGCAGACGACAGGCCTGCCTTTTGACGCAATCCACCCCCACACGATCCCCGCGAAATACGTCGCATGATGCGCGGCAAAGGCGAACGGCAGCACGATCCAATCGCGTCGCGGCAGGCGCGTGGTGCGCGCGCCGAGGATGAACGTGGTGACGAAGTACGGGACGATGGCGATCGGCGCGGCGATGATGGCGATGGCGCCCACGAAAAGGAACGCCTGGATCTTGCGGTTCTTCGCATACGGCGCCGATCCGCGGGCTAGCATCTCACCCGTCTTGACGCGATAGCGCCAGCGCTGGCGGAGGTAGGGGCCGGGAAACGGCCGCCGGCGATGAAACACCCGCACCCCCGAGTGGTAAACGACCGCCGGCAGCAGCGAGGCGATCAGCGACGTGTCTTCGCCGATGTAGCCGATCGACTCATCGAATCCGCGGAACGCCTTCTTCCGGACGAAGAGATTGACCAGCGCCACATCGCTCGGGCTGGCAACGGCGAAGATCCCGGGCCGGCTCTCATGACACGCTACGCCGCTGCCGATGAACGGCGTAGCCAGCAGCGTTTCGGCGATCAGTTCCGCCCGGGTGGAGTCGCCGGGCGCGGCATCGGGGCCGCCGAGAGCCAGGACATCGGGATGGGAATCGAGATAGGAGATCGCGGTGGCAAGCCAGCCGGCCTCGGCGGCCGCGTCGTCATCGATGAAGGCCAGGATCTCCCCCATCGCCTCGGAAACGGCTCGATTTCTTCGAGTTGCGGGATTACGATTCGGCTCGATGACGTTTCGTACGCCGGTCCCGACCGCAATCTCCAACGGTGCCGCGGAGACCAGAATCAATTCGAAGGGAAACGGCGCATCCTGACGCAGCACCGATTCGATCGCGCGCTCCGCGTCGCCGCCGATCCGCTCCACAGGCATGATGACTGACACTTTCACCGCATGAAGCTTATCGTTCAAATCCCTGCCTTCAACGAAGAAGCGACGATCGCGCAGACGCTTCGCGACATCCCGAAGAAGATCGACGGCATCACCAGCATCGAAAGTCTGGTCATCGACGACGGCTCTTCCGACAACACCGCCGAGGCCGCGCGCAAAGCGGGCGCAACCCACGTCGTGCAGCTCAAGACGCATCGCGGCCTCTCCGCCGCCTTCCTGGCCGGCATCAACGCGGCGCTCCGCCTCGGCGCCGACATCATCGTCAACACCGATGCCGACAACCAGTACGCCGGTGCCGATATCCCCAAGCTCGTCGCTCCGATCATGCGGGGCTCGGCCGATGTGGTCATCGGCGACCGCGAGGTGTCGAAGTCGCCGCACATGTCGGCGTTCAAGCGCCTGCTGCAGCGCATCGGCAGCCGCACCGTCGGCCTCGCTTCAGGGATCCGCGTCGGCGACGTGACCAGCGGCTTCCGCGCCTTCTCCCGCGATGCGGCGATGCAGATCAACGTTTTCAACCCCTTCACCTATACGCTCGAAACGGTCATTCAGGCCGGCAACCGCAACCTCGGCGTGCAATCCGTGCCGGTCCGCACGAACGCGCCGACGCGGCCGTCGCGGCTGTATCACGGCATGGGAACCTATTTGCGCAAGTCAACCGCGACGATCTTTCGGATCTACACGATCTATAAACCGCTGAAAACGTTCTTCGCCATCGGCGCCGTGCTGATGCTGGCCGGCTCCGCCCTCGGCGTACGGTTCCTGTGGCACTTTGCCAACGGAGAGCGCGGCGGACATATCCAGTCACTCATTCTGGCCGCCGTGTTCCTCATCATCGGATTTCAGACCTTGCTGATCGGACTCGTGGCCGACCTGATCTCGGTCAACCGGCGACTCAGCGAAGAAGTCCTGGTCCGCCTCAAGCGGATGGAAGCGCCGGTGGAGGAGCGCCGCCCGATGATGCCGCAGCGAATCCCGCGCGATCCGCGCCCGGCGGCAACGCGTCCTCCTCAGCCGAAACGCGAACGCCCCGAAGCAAAGAATGCCGCTACCCAGTGGGTCTGGCTGCTCGACGAAGAGAAGCTGCAGGACCGCGGCATCAAGCCCGAATCGGTCTCTGAGCCCGAGCCCGAGTTGGACGACGACGACACTCCGGGACCGCAACCGGCTGCCGGTGGTGGCCCGCGCCGTCGCCGCCGCCGCCGCGGTGGCGCACGCCCGAATACGCCGGCAACGTAGTGAATACCGGTTAGGCTGCGGCGAGCACCGCCCCCTCATCCGCCTTCGGCACCTTCTCCCCCAGCTGAAAAGCGCTGGGGGAGAAGGACTCTCGATAAAGGGAAGCGCAAGCTCCTGCGCGCTTTGTCTCATTCGCACAGAAGTGTTCCTTCGCGCACTCCCTACCCGGTTAACCGATAACCGACAACCGCTTCACCCCTCCGCTACAATCGGCGCGAGGCAAGCTCATGCGGATCGTTGCGGGAATCGCGATTCTTCTTTTCGTTTCTCAACCTCTCGGCGCCCAAACCGAGCAGCACGCCCATCACGGCCCGGCCGCGGAGCACCTGGGGACCGTCTCCTTCCCCGTCAGTTGCAGCAGCGATGCGCAGGTCCGATTCACGCGTGCCGTGGCGCTCCTGCACTCGTTCTGGTACGAAGAGGCGGAGAAAGCCTTCACCGAAACAGCCAAGGCCGATCCGGAATGCGGAATCGCCTGGTGGGGCGTGGCCATGAGCAATTACCACCAGGTCTGGCCATCCCCCTACTCGCCGGCCGAGCTCGCGCGCGGCGTCGCTGCTGCCGGCAAAGCCAGGTCGGTCGGTGCGAAGACGGCCCGCGAGAACGGCTATATCGACGCCATCGCCGCCTTCTACCACGACGTCGAGCACGACGACGTCATCACGCGCGCACGCGCCTATGAAGCGGCGATGGCGCACCTCACCACCAGTTTCCCCAATGACGATGAAGCGGCAATCTTCTACGGCCTGGCGCTCATCGCACACGGGATGTCCACGCCCGCCGACAAGAGCTACACCTACCAGAAGAATGCCGCGGAAATCTTCAACAGGCTGCTGGCGAAACATCCGGATCACCCCGGGATCGCCCACTATCTGATCCATTCCTTCGACTATCCCGCACTGGCGCCGTTGGCTCTCAACGCCGCGTACGCATACGCGAAGATCGCCCCGTCATCCCCTCACGCGCTTCACATGCCCTCTCACATTTTCGTTCGCCTCGGCATGTGGCAGGAGACCATCGACTCCAACCTGACCTCGGCGAAGGCGGCGCGGGAGCATGCGACGCGTACGCATCCCGGTACGACGTCCTTTGACGACCTTCACGCTTCCGACTATCTCGCGTACGCGTACCTTCAGCTTGCTGACGATGAGCCGGTCCGCCAGTTGGTCAGCGAGCTCTCCGCGACCAAGTCTCTCGACGTCGAGAACTTCGCCGGCTACTACGCCCTCGCCTCGGTGCCCGCGCGGTTCGCGCTGGAGCGCAGACGCTGGGCGGACGCGGCAGCGCTTACCGTTCGCCCTGCCGATTTCCCATGGGACCGCTACCCGTACGCCGAGGCCGTGACCTGGTTCGCCGCGGGAATCGGTCACGCGCGCAACGGCGATCCCGCAGGCGCGCAGGGCGACGTTGAGCGGTTGAAGCAATTGCGCCAGAAGCTGATCGATCAGAAGAGCGCTTATTGGGCCGATCAGGTCGACGTACAGATCCGCGCCGTCGAAGGATGGATCGCCTACGCTTCGAATAAATATGCTGATGCCGAGGGGCTGCTTCGTTCGGCGGCCGACCTCGAAGACTCGATGGACAAGAGCCCCGTCACGCCGGGCTCGATCCTCCCCGCCCGCGAAATGCTCGGCGACTTCCTGCTGGCGACGAACCGCCCGCAGCCGGCGTTGGAAGCATTCGAGCGATCGCTGAAAGACTCCCCCGGCCGCTTGAACAGCCTCTCGGGAGCGGCGCACGCCGCCCAGATGGCAGGCGATCGCGAGAAGGCGCGGGCCTACTATCTTCAAGTCGCGAAGTTACTCGAACCAAAACGATGATGCATGCCGCGAAACGGTCTTGCCGCGTTAGCGGCAGCGAGACGGTAGCCAGGGGTGCGAGCGTTTTTTTGCGAGCACCCCTGGTAAAGAGATGCATAATTTGGTGCCGCGTCAGCGGCATTTGAGTAACGTGGGACTCCATCCAGTGCCGCTGACGCGGCACGATTTCAGATCGCATCGGGTTCCAGGGGTGCTCGCAAAAAACGCTCGCACCCCTGGCTACCTTCTTGAGCCGCTAACGCGGCGTCGTAAACGTCCAATCTCCATTGCCGCGCAGCGGCCGGAGCGCTGGCGTCTCGCCTCCGGCCCGGCAAGACTCGACACATTCCCAGTAACCCTCAGCGGCGAAACGCCGGCGCTCCGACGCTTACGCGTACACGGTGACAAACCGCGCCGTCAGCGCCGCGGCCATGCTCAGCTCGAACGGAACGTTGATCAGCGGATGGATGGCGTTGTAGGTATGGCTCGCCTTCGCGATCACGACGCGTGAGGCGTTGAGGGCGTACGACTCGATCTCGGCCGACTCGGCCACCGGCACGCTCTCGTCGCGGGCCCCGTGGATGACGAGAATCGGCTGTTCGATCTGCGTCACGCGCTCGAGGATGTCCAGACGCTCGCGGTGCGCCTCGATGTCGTCGAGCATGCGCGGCGACATCCGCATCATCTGCTTCGTCCGCGTGTTCTCCACTTCCACGTAGCCGATGCGGCGCCACATCGCTTTCGTAGCGTCGTCCCATCGGTCGGTGTGAGAGATCGCGCTCAACGTGACGATTCCACTCAGGTTTTCGATCCCCTCAGCCGCCAGCAGCGACACTCCGCCGCCGCGCGAATGACCGACCAGAAATACCGGCGCATCGACCCGCTGCTGGCAATACCGCACCACCTTCTGCAGGTCGGCGATCTGTCCCGAGTACGTATCCTCAGCGAAGAGATCGAGACGCTCGAACGTCTCCGGATTCTCGCCGATCCCGCCGCGCGACATGTTGAAGCGGCAGACGGCGAAACGATGCGCGAAGAGCGTCTCGGCGAGCCACGGGAAAAAGCCCCAGTCCTTGAAGCCCTTGAACCCGTGAACGAGCACGACGAGCGCCTTCGCCTCCGGCGGCGCATCGAGATCGCCGCGGATGGGAAGACCTTCGTCAGAGAGGATGGTGAATTGCATCGCTGTCGCTACACATTGAACCGGAACAGAATCACATCCCCGTCCTGCACCACGTAATCCTTCCCCTCGCTGCGCATCTTCCCGGCCGCCTTTGCTCCCTGTTCGCCGCCGAGGGAAACGTAATCATCGTAGGCGATGGTCTCGGCGCGGATGAAGCCGCGCTCGAAATCGCTGTGAATCCTGCCGGCCGCCTGCGGCCCCTTCGAGCCGTGTTGAATCGTCCAGGCGCGCGCTTCCTTCGGGCCGGCGGTGAAAAATGTCTCGAGATCGAGGAGTTTGTACGCCGCGCGGATGAGAATGTTCAGGCCCGGCTCGTCCAGCCCCATCTCCTGGAGAAAGTCCGTCCGTTCGGCAGGAGGGAGATCCGAGATCTGCGCTTCGAGCTCGCCGCAGATCACGACGACCTCTCCCTTCTTCTCCGCCGCCACCCGGCGCACGTTCTGGAGCAGCGGCGTCTCCTTACCGAGGTCCGACTCCGCGACGTTCGCGACATAGAGCACCGGCTTGAGCGTGATGAGGTTCAGCTCGCTCAGGGTTTCGCGCTCCTCATCGGTGAAGTCGACCGCACGCAGCGGCGTCCCCCGGTCCGCTGCCGCCTTCGCCTTTTCGAGCGCCTCGGCCTGGACGGCATACTCCTTCTGCCCGACGCGCGCCAGGCGAGCCACGCGATCGAGCTTCTTGCCGACGGCATCCATGTCGGCCAGCAGCAGCTCGGTCTCGATCACTTCGATGTCACGCTCCGGATCGACCGAACCTTCCACATGCACCACGTTCGGATCATCGAAGCAGCGGACGACGTGAAGGATCGCGTCCGTCTCGCGGATGTTGGCTAGGAACTGATTGCCGAGTCCCTCCCCCTTCGAGGCGCCGCGCACCAGGCCGGCGATGTCGACGACTTTCAGATCCGTGTAAATCGTCTGTTTGCTCTGCGCCAGCCCGGCAAGGTTGTCCAGCCGGGCATCGACCACGGGAACGATTCCGACATTCGGCTCGATCGTACAAAAAGGATAGTTCGCGCTCTGCGCCCCCGCGGCCGTGAGCGCGTTGAAGATCGTCGACTTGCCGACATTCGGCAGCCCGACGATACCGACTGAAAGACCCATGCGTGTTGTGACTCCTTGAACCGCGGCGGGGGGAACGGTTGGAGGGCGGGCGCGATTCCTGAGGGCGGGCGAAGGAACTGCAATGTTGAATGTTCAATGTTCAATGTTGAATGTTAAATGTTAAATGGGCTTTGCTCCGCCCCGTCATTCAACATTGAACATTCACCATTCAACATTCAACATTTCGCCTTTCTCACGCCCCATCACCCGCAACGGCTTCGCTCCGCCCCCGGTCATTCAACATTCAACATTTCGCCTTTCTCACCCCACCCGCGTCGCCATCTCCGCCGCTCCCATCAGTCCCACCTTCGGATTCGTGATCAGGTTCACCGGAATCGCGGCGAGGATGTGTTGAAAGCGGCCCTTGCGAAGAAAGGCGTTGATGAAGCGGCCGTCGGTGAACTGATCGATGTTCTTCCCGGCCACGCCGCCGGCGAGGTAGACGCCGCCTCGGGCCAGGAGCCGCAGGGCCATGTTGCCCGCTTCGGCACCGTAGATGTCGACGAAGATGGCGAATGTCTTCACCGCCACGGAATCGCCGCCGGCCAGCGCCTTGGCGATCTCCATCGGCAGCGTCTCGTCGTACGGCTTCTCTTCGCCCGAAACGAAATTGTGGATGTTGATCAGCCCCGCGCCCGACAGCAGGCGTTCCCAGCTCACGTGTCCGTATTTGGCGTGAAGCGCGAGGAAGAGCCGCGTCTGTTCCTCATCCTGCGGCGCGAAGTCGGCATGGCCTCCCTCGGATGGAACGACGTTCCACTTCACGCCGTCGTGAACCAGATTCGCTTCGCCAAGCCCGGTGCCCGCCCCTAGGATGGCAATCGGCGCGAACGGAACGCGGGTGCCGGCGTTGAGGATGAGGAAGTCCGCCGGCGCCAGGATCGGAACACCCAGCGCCACGGCATAGAAATCATTGATCAGCGAGACGCGCCCGATCGAAAACTGTTTCGCCAGCGCCATCGCGTCCATCTTCCAGCTCAGGTTCGTCACCTCGGCGCGATCGGCGAACACCGGCCCGGCCACCGCGAAGCACGCCGCGTCGATCGGTCCGGCCACATGCTCCTTCACGAACGCGCCGAGCAGATCATCGAACGTCGCATACGCATGACTCTCATATCGCTGCTCCGCGAGGACGGTGCGCCCCGTCTGCGATGCATCGACAAACTGGAGCAGAACCTTCGTCCCCCCGATGTCCCCGGCTACGATTTTCATGCCGGTAGTTTTGCACAACCCAGCAACCGACAACCGACAACGCGGCGCAGCCGCCGATTCACATCACCTCGTCCGCACTCGTCCCGTAGATCGCCGGCAGCGGAACATCGAGCATGCGCAGGTAGACCGAGAGCTGTCCCCGATGGTGATACTGGTGGTTCATCATGATCTGCCTGAGGAAGACAATCGTCGGCGGATGCATCAGCTCGTCGCCGTCGCGCACGATCGCGAACGGGGTCCTGAGCGCGACGTCATCCATCTCCGCCAGCTTCGCCCGGATCGCCTTCAGATTGCCGCGGAAGGTCTCGACGAACTCGGGATTCTCCGGCATCGGCGGCGGTCCGGCGTTGGTAATGTCGAACCGGCCTGCGTTGATCAACCCGACAGCCAGTGCCGGGATGGCCACCACGTGCCAGGCCAGGCGGCCCAGCGTCAGCGACTTCAGATGCGGCGTCCAGTCGAGCTTATCCATCGGCAGACGCTCCAGCATCCGCAGTGTCGACTTCCCTTCCTGTTCCAACTCGGCGATCAGGGCATTGGCAAGGGGCATTCACATCCTCCAGGCCGGATGACACCGGCCGAATCCGAAGGTACTACGGATCGCGGCTTAGTCCGGATGCACGGATGACGGAGACACTGGAGACAGAGCTCACGCTCGACGAGCCGCGCAGCCACCGTCGTGAAGAAGATTCTGACGGCCCCTGACCCTACGGAACCACCCCGCCGCCGGTCCAGTTGATCGTCAGCGTGAACGTGGTCGCACTGGTGGAGGTCATGACGAACGTCCCGTCATGCTGGAGAAACTGATACGGCACTGATGCCGCGCTCACACCACCGATTCCTCCACCCGGGCTGCTGGTCCACGATCCCATTAGTGTGACGTTTCGCGGGGGATTCGCTCCCGAGAAAAAGAGAGAGAGGGTGAACATGCTGGCAGTCGGTGTCTCCCCGTTGATGAACCGGAGCGTCGCCGCGAAGCCGCCGACCTGCGTGTTCCCCCGAAACACACTTCCCGCCATGTACTGCCAGTATCCCGCGGCGTCGGCGACATTAATCACGGGGCCGCGCTTCAACGTGAGCGTCGAGGTCCCGGCGTGCGCCGACGGGATCACGACCGCGATGACCAGAGCGATTGAGAGCAGCAAAACGACCTTTCGCATAGAACTCCTTTCCTTTCATTGGAGTGCCCTGAACCGCCAGTTTCCCACCCTCGCATTGCGCTCACCATCAACCGGGTCCGATATCCCCCGGCGGAAAGCCAAAGCTCATCCGCACCGCCGCATACTCCGGATGCACGGAACCGTTCGCCGTGCGAATGATCAACGGCGGCTCGATCCACGTTTCGCGTCCGGGCGGGAGATCGGCGGCGCGCATGGCCGCGAAGAGCGAGATCATCGGCGTCTCCCCCTCCTTGAAGATGATGTCGCGGCGGCGCAGCAGGACGAGATCATTCGTGCGCAGCGCCTCCTCCACAAACAGAACGCCGGAGAAACGGTCTCGCGGTCTCGAAGTTTCGCGGTCTCGCGGTCTTTCGGGCGCGCGCGGCGTGATGGCGTCCCCACCACGAGACCCCGCAACCGCGAGACCGCGAGACCCCGTTGCCTCGTCGCCAGGATTCCGGTTGCAGGGGAAAACGAACACGAACATCCCGCCCGGCGCCAGAATCCGTGCCGCCGCGGCCGCGTAGTCTGCCACCGTCCCGCGGATCTCGATGCGCGCCGGGACCGCTTGCGGATGCACAGCTCCCGTCGCCGCGGAGGCCGGCCAGTACGGCGGGGAGCCGGTCACCAGATCGAACGGCGCCTCGCCGGCCAGAATCGACGGATCGCGGAGATCGCCCTCGTAGACTGTGAAGCGCGCCTCCAGTCCGTTGTAGCGGATGCTCTTGCGCGCCAGCCGGGCCGACATCGCCTGCGCCTCGACCGTGCAGAAGCGTGCTCCCGGAAGCCGCCATGCCGCGATCAGGGCGACGGAGCCGATGCCCGATCCGAGGTCGGCGGCCCGGTCGACGCGGGGAGACCATTGCGTCGCGTACCACGCCGTCAGCACGTCGTCGGTCGAATAGCGGTGACCGCGCTCGTACTGGAAGATGCGGAAGTGGCCGCACAGATAGTCGAGTGTCTCGCCTGGCTCGGCGTCGACCCCGCGCGGCGGGACCGGACCTGGGCGCCGCCAGCCGCGATAGCCGAGATCGTCATCCGCGTTCAATCAACGAAACCCTCCCCGTGTCAAAGACGTATCACAGAAACCCTGGGATAAGGGACAGGGGATGAGGTCTGCTTACCTGGGTTGCTGAGTTGCTGGGTCGCTGAGTTTCTGGGTCGCTGGGGTTAAGCCACTTAGCAACTCAGCAACCCAGCAACCAAGCAACCAAGCAACCAAGCAACCAAGCAACCTATCAACGGATCAAGGAAGACGGGTGTACTCTCTTCCCACTTCCCCAGTCCTCATCGACAACGTCTCTCACTCATCAACAAGCAACCGAACCAACCAAGGAGGCATCAATTGAAGGGAGCAGTTCGAAGACTGTCCACATCGTTCTTCCTGCTTCTGACGATCACGGCGACCCTGCACGCGCAGGATCTCGCCTCGTTCGAGAAGCGCACCACCATGCGCAAGCTCGACAACGGCCTGACCGTGATCGTCATGGAGCGCCCCGAAGCCGCCGTCTTCTCGTTCGCCACGATCGTGAATGTCGGATCGGCTCAGGAAGTCCCGGGGATCACCGGCCTGGCTCACATGTTCGAGCACATGGCCTTCAAAGGCACCACCCAGGTCGGCACATCGAACTACACGGCCGAGTCGGCCGCGCTGGGAAAAGTCGAAGAGGCCTACGCCGCCTACGACCGCGCCCGCCGCGATCCCGTCAACCACGACGAGGCCAAGGTCGCCGCACTGGACAAAGCATGGAAGGCCGCCATCGACGAGGCACAGAAGTACGTCGTGGCGAACGAGTTCAGCAAGATCGTCGACCGCGCCGGCGCCACCGGCGTGAACGCCTTCACCAACACCGACGAGACGACGTACTTCTACTCGATGCCGTCGAACCGGGTAGAGCTCTGGGCCTATCTCGACTCCGAGCGCTTCCTCCACCCCGTCTTCCGCGAGTTCTACAAAGAGCGCGACGTCGTTCATGAAGAGCGGCGCATGCGCACCGAAAGCAACCCCATCGGCCGCCTCTTAGAGCAGGCCCTGGCCGCCGCCTTCACCGCCCATCCCTACGGACAGCCGGTCGTCGGCTGGCCCTCGGATCTGGAGAGCTTCTCGGCGACGGACGCGGCCGCGTTCTTCAAAAGGAACTACGTGCCCGCCAACATGGTCGTGGCCGTCGTCGGCGACGTCAAGGCCTCCGAGGTGATGCCGATCATCGAGAAGTACTTCGGCCGCCTGCCGAAAGCGCCCGCGCCTGAGCCGCTGCGCACGGTCGAGCCGAAACAGACCGCGGAGCGTTCCGTCGTTCTGCGCGAACAGGCGCAGCCGATTTACTTCGAGGCCTATCACCGTCCCGCGGAGACCGATCCCGACGCCCCGGCCTTCGACGCCATCGAGATGCTTCTTTCGCAAGGGCGCACCTCGCGCCTCTACCGCTCGCTCGTCCGTGACAAGAAGCTGGCCGCCGTGGCTGCCGGATTCAACGGCTTCCCCGGAAACAAGTATCCGAACCTCTTCGCCTGCATCGGCATCCCCACGGCCGGACACACGGCCAGCGAACTGGCCGATCCCATCCATTCCGAGCTCGACCGTCTGAAATCGGAGGACGTCTCCGCGGACGAGCTGAAGTCGATCAAGACTCGCGCGAAAGCGACGCTTCTTCGCCAGCTCGACAGCAACTCCGGACTGGCCCTGCAGCTCGCCACGTACCAGACCGTCTTCGGCGACTGGCGCGACCTGTTCCGCGAGGTCGACAGGATCGACAAAGTCACGCCGGCGGACATCCGCCGCGTCGCCAACGCCACCTTCGTCCCATCCAACCGCACCACGGCCATGATCGAGTCGGCGAAGAAGACCTCCTCAGCCATCACCGCACCGAAGGGAGACCCGAAATGAAATCGCTTCGCATGCATGCCATCGCGGCCGCGGCGGTTTTTCTTTCGTTGCCCGCCTTCGGCCAGGTTTCCGATTACCACGACATCAAGACGCCCCCTCTGCATCAGATCCAGCAGCCGCAGCCGAAGCGCGTACAGCTTGCCAACGGCATGGTGATTTTCCTGATGGAGGATCACGAGCTGCCTCTCATCGGAGGCGGCGCACGCATCCGCGGCGGCGGACGCGACGTCCCCGCCGAAAAGAGCGGCCTGACCGGCCTGCTCGGCTCGGCCTGGCGCACCGGCGGCACTGAGTCCAAGAGCGGCGATGATCTCGACGACTTCCTCGAAGCACGTGCCGCGCGCGTCGAGACAGGCACCGGCGAAGACTCCATGAACGTTTCCATGTCCGTGCTCAAGGGCGACTTCGACACCGTCCTCCCGATCTTCGTCGACGTTCTCGAGCACCCCGCCTTCCGTCAGGACAAAATCGATCTGGCCAGGACCCAATCCGCAACGGCCATCTCACGCCGCAATGACGACCCCATGGGCATCGCCGGCCGCGAGATGAGGAAGCTCGGCTACGGCGCCGATTCGACCTACGCCCGCTACCCCGAATACGCCACCATCAATGCCATCACGCGCGACGATTTGATCGCGTTTCATAAGAAGTACGTCCATCCCAACAACATCATCCTCAGCTTCGTCGGTGACTTCGATGCCCCCGCCATGGAGCAGAAGCTGCGCGCCGCCTTCGGCTCGTGGCCGAAGGGCCCGCAGACCCCGGCAGTTGCCCCCTCCGGCGGCACTCCCGCGAAACCAGGCGTCTACCTCGTGGCCAAGGACGACGTCACGCAGAGCAACATCTACCTCGTCCACGGCAGCACCGGCGTGCTGCGCAGCAATCCCGATTTCTACGCTACTCAGGTGATGAACGAGATCCTCAGCGGAGGGTTCTCCGGGCGCCTGATGAACGACATCCGCACGCAGCGCGGCCTTGCCTACGGCGTCTTCGGAGGCATCGACACGAACTGGGACCGCCCGGGCCTCTTCCAGATCTGGATCGGCACCAAGAGCGGCTCCACGGTCGAAGCGATCAACGCGGCGCGCACCGACCTGACCGACCTGCAGACGAAGCCGTTCACAGCCGACGAGCTGGCGCAGGCGAAGGAATCGATCCTCAACGCCTACGTCTTCACCGCCGACTCCAAGGCCAAGATCCTGTCGCAGCGGGTGAACCTGGAGTTCTACGGCTATCCCGCTGACTTTTACCAGCAGTACCCCGCCAAGCTGCAGGCCGTCACCGCCGACGACGTGGCGCGGGTCGCCAAAAAGTACGTCCAGCCGAGTCAGACCTCGGTGCTGGTCGTCGGCAAGGAGAAGGATTTCGACAAGCCTCTCTCCACCCTCGGCACTGTAACGCCGATCGATATCACCATCCCCGAGCCCGGCGCCAAGCCCGCCGCCCCCGGCGCGGCAGCAGCGCCGGCCAAGCCGGCCGCCAGCAGCTCCGAGGGAATTGCCCTGGTGAAGAAAATCCAGGCCTTCGTCGGCGGCAAAGCGAAGATCGACGCCGTCCAGACAACGCACTCCGTCGGCTCGATGCAGATGCAGTCGCCGCAGGGACCGATGGACATCGAGGTCGACAGCACCATCAAGTACCCCGATTCGAGCCGCCGGATCGCGAAGACGCCGATGGGCGAGGTGACGATGGTGATGACGCCCGATGCCTCGTTCATGTCGAGCCCGATGGGCTCGCAGGACATGCCCGGCTCGCAAAAGACGGCGATGCACAATGAGTCGCGCGCCGACATCATCGGCATCATCAAGAACATCGACAACCCGAAGTACATCTTCACCGTCGACGGCAGCGCGAAGGTGGGAACGGCCGACGCCTCGATCCTCTCGATCGACGCCGACGGTTCCCCCGTCAAGTATGTCGTCGACCCCACCTCCGGCAAGATCCTGCAACGCCTCTCCTCCTCCCCCCGCGGCGACGCCGTGACCGACTACACCGAGTGGAAGACCTTCGACGGCATCACCCTCCCGGTGGCCTTCACCACCACCACCGCCGGCCAACCCAGCGGCAACGGCAAGGTGACGACCATGGAGATCAACCCGACCGTCGATCCAAAGATCTTCGAGAAGCCGGCACCGAAGTAGTTGGCGATGCTCGTTCCGTTGTGTGAAAAGGGCCGCCGATCTTCGGTGGCCCTTTTTCTTCGCGGCTTCGCGTCTTCGCGTGAACTTCGATCTCACGCGAAGCCGCGAAGAGCGCGAAGGGAAACCTCTCGGCGAGGCCCTTCCTCGTCATCCGTAGAGATATCGGTGAAGGTTCGCCGCCAGATCCGTCATGCCTCGCCATACGGCTGGTCTCTTAGCGCGACTGCCAATCTTCGAGACGCAAGTCCGCGACGCGCGAGAACTCCCGAACGTTGTGCGTGACGAGTATCGCGTGGTGAGCCCGGGCCGTAGCAGCGATCAGCATGTCGTTCGCTCCGATCGGTGTTCCCGCGCGTTCGAGCTCCTCACGAAGAAGGCCATACTCCTCGGCGCAGCCATCGTCGAAGGGTAGGCTCGCGATCGAGTCGAAGAACCGCTCCAGCAGCCGCATGTTCTCAGCGACCCGACTACTCTTCCTCGCACCATAGAGGAGCTCGGCTTTCACGACCGAGGAGAGCCTCAACTGCGAACGGGGAATGAACCGCAACCGCTCGGCCAGAGAGGGTGAAGTTCCGTTGAGGATTCGAATGCAGGCGTTCGTATCGAGGAGATACATCGTTAGAGAGGGTCACGGCGCTCGGGGCGGTCCTGCTTCGGCCGCTCGAGTGGCTCCCCTTTCCATCCACCGACGACCTCCTCGAAGAAGCCTTCGGGCCACTCGCCAGCCACCTCGTTGACGACGAGGTCTGCCAGGTAGGAGGATAGAGATTTTCCAGCAGCCTTGGCTCGGGACTTCGCGGCCTCCGCGACTTCATCAGAAACGTACAGGTGCAACTGGGGCATCCGTCCTCCTTCCCGTCATATGCACATATAGCAGGATACTGCGATTGGCGCAAGCGTTCGATCCTCCTGATGGCGGTCAGATTCTCGGCCCCGTCATGCCCTTCTAACTGGGGAACCTCCCGCCATGGCTTGCCACCAATAACTGATCAAGTTGCATGGGAGGCCGGACATCCCTCGACAAGTCACTTTATTTCATAGACTTACCGGCTTGGAGAAACGAAGGTCCGACACCAAGTCTCCCCGGGAACTGGAGGATGTGGCGTCCGCGTATGCCGAGGAGCTGGCGGGGGTGCCGGGGTTCGCGATGGCGATGCAGTGGCCGGCGAGGTAGCGAACCGGCGTTTTCGCGAGATTTCGGCTCGGTGCGAGTCGATTGATCGGTCTCGTCCTGGGCGCGGATGACTGCGCGTCCGTGAGGGTCAAGCTTTACTGGCTCCGGCTTGAGCTACGTAACTTGAGATCCTTCGGCCGCGCTACGCCGGCTTCAAGATGACAAAACTGGTGGTATCGATGTCCTCCCGGGTGATCTCGCAGATCAGCCGGGTGATATCGAAGTCCTCCGCCAGTAATCTTGCAGATCTGCCGTCTGATATCGAAGTCCTCCCCGTATGATCTTGCAAATCTGCCGTCAGACATCGCAGACGTCCGCCGGTGATCGCGCAGATCAGCCGTCTGATGTCGAAATCCACCTCGGCGATCTTGCGGTTCAAACCGTCTGATATCGAGGGTGGCTCTGGCGCCTCCCGTTGAGCCATCCCACCCTCTTCGCTGACGCGCGAGCTTGTGGATGTGGCATCCGCACGTACCGAGGAGCCGGCGTGGGTGGCGGGGACAGCGGTTTTCGTCAGGAATAGGCGGTTTCACGTGCGCGAGATCCGAATCAACCTCGGAGTAGATCCCGGGATCTACTGAATGGGCTTTTCCTCGTCCGGAATAGATCCCGGGATCTACCGAATAGGCTCACAGCCTCTTCGATAGGGCCGAGGATCTACCCATGAGCAGAAATTGCCTCTTCATTACGTCCATGGCTCTACCTAGGAGGCTTTTCGTCCTTTGAAATAGATCCACGGCCCTACTGAATAGGCTCAGAGCCTCTTCGTCATGTCCATGGACCTACAGAACGGTTGTTTTTCAGCGTCCATGGCTCTACTCTTAACCTATGCCTCGTGCACGACAGCCGGATCCTGATGCCGTCCGCTTCGGACAGGTTCTTCGACGGGAGCGGTTGGCTCGCGGGTGGACGATTGCCAAACTCGCTCAGCGCGCCGGGATGAATGCTCAATACCTCGGCGTAGTCGAGAACGGCGGAAACGTCACTACCCTCTCCACGATCCTGGAGGTGGCCGAGGTGCTCGGAGCCGACGCGGGGGAGATGATCCGCGAGGTGGCGGCGGCGCGGCGGCCGGTGAAGCCTACGGGGGCGTAGTCCCTCACCGTTCCCTTTCCCTCACCACCTCCCTCCTTGGCTTACCGTGCGTCCAATCTTTACAGCTCGCGGGCGAGACGCCACCTCGCCGCCGGACTATCTCGCGGTGTTGTGCCGCGAAACCGGCAATGGCGCTACTTGCTCTTGATGACGACCGGCATGTTGGTGATGGTGACCGCGCCGCTGGCGCTTGCGACAGCGCGGACCGAGCCGTTGGTCACCACTCCGCTGGGCGGAATCAGACGTCCGGTCGCGAGCGTGGGTGACGTTTTCGAGGATGTCCCTGTCGTCGTCGGGGACGACGTCACGCCGGCGATGGTCAGCGGAGGATTGGCGGCGCGGGTCGGGCTCGGCGTGGCCGCGGAGGAGAGCGTCGGGGTCGGCGTGGCGGTATTCGCTGCGGCTGTCGTTGCCGCCGTCGCCGACGTCGTTGATGGGCCTGCGGTGAACTGGCCGGGCATTGCGGAGAGGGCGGCGGTGGCAGGTGTCGCTGTTGCGCTGTTCGTTGCGCCTGTCGTTGGGGCGGATGCGGCAGACACGGCTGCGAGGAACGCCGCCTCGTCGTCGCTGCCGTCTGCGCCGCTCGTGATGACCGGCGTGGGCTCGGAGCTGATCGAGGCGTTGACGGTGACTTCAGGGTTTGTGTACATCGAAGGGGGGACTACTTGTCCGGTTACGGGCATCTGGCCGGGAGGGTTGGGCTGGGGACCGGTCGGATTGATGTAGCCGAGGAACCGCTCGCGTTGATGGGCGGCCACGATGGCCGCGGCGTCGTTGGCGCGCTGGACGCTGGTGCTGCTATCCATCGCGCTGGCCATGGGCGGATTGGTCGTCCCCGAGGAAGAGCCCGGCGTCGCTGCCGGATTCATCGATGGCGTCATCGACGGCTGGCCGTCTCCGGGAGTGCGGTTGGTGGAACAGCCGAATATCGCGAGGGAACAAGCAACTACGGCGGCGGTTAAGCCGCCACGTAAACTCTCTGTTTTGTTGAGCATGGTGTCTCCTGTTGGGGTTTCAAGTTCATGATTATTAGGAGCAACTGGCGAGCCAGAATCGCGGTTTCGCGGTCTCGCGGTTTCGCGGTCTCGCGGTGGGGTTGCTGAGGTTGCTGAGCAACCCTGCAACCGAGCACCGGCAACCTGTTATCGGTACACTTTCCCTATTGCCGACCTTGCGGCCCAGTAGCCGCACATCCCGTGCACTCCCCCGCCGGGAGGGGTGGAGCTGGAGGCGAGGTAGATGCGTTTGTTTGGCGTGGAGTAGGGATCGCGGCGGAGGAAGGGGCGGGCCAGGACCTGGGCGAGGGTGTTGGCGCCACCGGAAATGTCGCCGCCGACGATGTTGGCGTTGTAGGACTCGAAGGCGGCGGTGTTCATGGTGTGGCGGGCCAGGATGCGTTGGCGGAAGCCGGGAGCGAAGCGCTCGATCTGCTGCTCGATGGCTTCGGTCATGTCGTCGGTCGAGCCGTGCGGGACGTGGCAGTAGGCCCATCCGGTCTGTTTCCCATCCGGCGCGCGGCTGCTGTCGAAGAGGCTCTGCTGGGCGACGAGAACGAAGGGCCGACCGGTGTTGCGCCCCTGCCAGATGGCCGCTTCATGATCGGCGATTTCCTCGATGGTGCCCCCGACATGGACTGTGGCGGAGTGCCGGCACTCCTCGGCACGCCACGGAATCGGTCCGTCGAGCGCCCAGTCGACTTTGAAGACGCCCGGGCCGTAACGGAAGCGGCGCAGGCGTTTCATGTACGACCGCGGCAGGTCATCGCCGGCGATGCCGGCGAGCTGGCGCGGCGTGACGTCGAAGAGGACGGCTCGCGAGGAGGGGACGTCGGCCATCGATCGGACCGGCGTCGATGTTTGGATCGTCCCGCCGAGCGAGCGGAAGTAGCTGGCCAGCGCCTCGATGATGGCTACCGAGCCGCCCTTTGCGCACGGCCAGCCGATGGCATGGCCGGCGATGGCCAGGACCAGTCCGAACGATGCCGAGCCGGCGTCGTCGAGCGGCAGGAAGGAGTGCGCCGCGCAGCCGCCGAAGAGTGCGCGGGCGGCATCTCCTCGGAAACGCTTGGCCAGCGAGAGCGCGGAGCGGACGCCGTCCAGTCCGAAGCGCGCCAGGAGAAAAGGATGGCGCGGGAGGAGCCGGAGCGGGCGGAGGATTTCGTCGAAGAGTGCGGCGGCGTTGCTGGCGAAGGGCTGCATCAGCCGGCGGTAGGCATCGCCGTCATCGCCGAGGCGTGCGGCGGTTTTCTCGACCGAGAGCTCCAGCACCGCGGCGCTTCCGTCGTCGAGCGGATGCGTGATCGGATACGGCGAATCGAGCCAGACCAGTCCATGCTCAGCCAGCGGCAGGGTCTTGAAGAAGGGTGACATGACACCCATCGGATGAATGGCCGAGCAGATGTCGTGTTTGAACCCCGGCAGCGTCAGCTCCTCGGTGCGCGCGCCGCCGCCGATGGTTTCGTGCGCCTCGAGCACGAGAACATTCATTCCGGCACGAGCCAGGACGATGGCGGCGGAAAGGCCGTTGGGACCGGAGCCGACGACGACGGCGTCGTATGTGGGCATGGGGATAGTGTTACATGGAGGCGGGAACCGCGTGCGGCTGCGCCGCACGGCACAGACAGTCCTGTCTGTTCACTGAAGTTTGGACGTTAACTACGCCGCGATAGCGGCACAAAGAGGGTAGCCAGAGGTGCGAGCGCTTTTTGCGAGCACCTCTGGTTGCGGTGCATTGAAGTTGGTGCCGCGTCAGCGGCACTGGATGAGTGCAATGAATGGCGATTGCGACGACTTCCAGTGCCGCTGATGCGGCACGAAATCCATAACATCCGTTTCCAGGGGTGCTCGCAAAAAAGCGCTCGCACCCCTGGCTATCGTCTGGCTGCCGCTATCGCGGCAAAGGCAGACTCTCCTTTCTGTGCTGTGAGTCGTGCCGAGACAGTCCGTGAAGAGAGCCGACCGGCGAGACGCCAGCGCTCCGGTAGACTGCGCGCGCGATGCCTGGTCTTCACGACGCCTCCCCACAATCCCGCCGCATTGCGGCGATCGCACTCGGGAAGCGGGGCGGCGAAGGTTCGGTCGCCGCGTTGCGGGCGGCGCTGGAAACGGAGGAGGTGGGATGGGTGCGTCCGTCGATGATCCTGGCGCTGGGGAGGATCGGCGGGGATGAGGCGCGGGCGGCGCTGGCCGGGATTGAGGCGCGCTCGGAGTCGGAGGCCGAGGCGTTGCGGAAGGCGCGGGATCGGGTCAGCGGGCCGGCTACGGGGTTCGGGTGGCGCGCGGTAACGAACGTTTTCGCAAGCGTGCCGATCGGTCTGGAAGACGTTGCCATCGCCGAGGCGCGCGAACTTGGGATCGAGGCGACAGTCGTCAGGCGCGGAACGATCGCGTTGACGAAACGATCAGCAGCACTACGCTGCGTCTATGACGTTCGGATTCTCATCGCCGAGGGGGCGGCTGGGGCCTTTGCGGAGACGGTGAGGAAGGCTGAGGTGCGCTGGCGCGAATGGATCACCAGCGCGTCGGACATCCTCCCCTATCGCTTCTCGCTCGAGAACGTCCGGATCACGAAGCAGGAGTTCAACGACCTGCTGCGGCTGGCGCGCGAGACCTTTTCGCGGCAGGGACTGACCGACTCCCCTTCCAGCTACGCGGCGATGTTGCGCGTGGAGGCAGACGGCGATGCCACGCGGATCTGGCTCGTGCCGACCTTCGAGGCGGACGAGCGGTTCACCTATCGCGTCGCCGACGTCGGGGCATCGATCAATCCTGTCGTCGGGGCATGCCTGGCGAGGCTTGTACGCCGAGGGGACGAGGGTGTGATCGTCGATCCGACATGCGGGAGCGGGACGTTGCTCATCGAACGGGCCATGCTCGATCGCGGCACGATGCTGGCGGGAATCGACATCAGTCCGACTGCGATACGGGCGGCGGCGGGGAACGTGATCGCTGCCGGACTGGCGGCGCGCATTGCCGCGCGCCAGGGGGATGGAGGCGATCCAGCCACTTGGCCGGATCGATGCGAGGAGGTGCTGGCCAACCTTCCGTTCGGCCTTCGCACCGAAGACCGCAACCTCGACGGGTTGTATCGCCGCATCGTCGGCAACATCGCCCGCACGCTGGCACCTGGCGGCCGCGCGCTGCTCTACACGGCGCACGCGAAAACGCTTATCGCTCTTTTGCGGCGGACGACGAAGCTGAAAGTCACCGGGGAGCGGCGCGTGGAGAGTGGCGGCCTGCAGGTCGGCGTATGGATTCTGGAGCGCCGATGATCACGTCCTCAGCACCCCGGCGCGCTCGAACACCTTGGCATCGATGAAGATGTTGACCAGGGCGGCGTCGAGAAGACCGTCGCCGACTTCCATCTTGAGGATGTCGAGGGCGCGCTCGGTGGAGATGGCGCGTTTGTAGGGGCGGTCGTTGGCGGTGAGGGCGTCGTAGATGTCGGAGATGGTCATCATCCGCGACTGGATGGGGATTTCTTCGGCAGTCAGTTTGCGCGGGTAACCGCGGCCGTTGAGCTTCTCGTGGTGGGCGTAGGCGATGTCGGCGACGGCGGAGAGGTCCTTGGTCCAGGGGATCTTCCGGAGGAAGTTGAAGGTGTGCGTGACGTGGCTCTCGATCTCGCTGCGCTCGCCGGCGTCGAGGTTTCCCTTGCGGATGGAGAGAATGCGCGCTTCCTCCGGGTTCAGCAGCCGCCTGCGTTCGCCGCGGATGTCGCCGAACTCCATCTCCGCGAGTTGCTGCAGATACTGGAACTCCCCTTCCGGCAGGACGGTGGGCTCGTTCGATTTGGTGATGAAGGAGAAGTCTTTCCGCATCTTCGCCAGTTGTTCGCGGAGCTCTCCATCCACCTGCGCGCCGAATCCGGCGAAGGACTCCGGGCCATGCTTGAGGAGGTAGTCGAGCTTGCGCCTGTTGGCATCGTTCTCCGCGGACTTCATGGCGAAGTCGAAGCGGTTGCGAAGCGTCTCCAACTGCAGCGGGTAGAGCTTCTTCTCCTTGACCAGCACCTGTTCGCGCACGCCGACTTTGCCGAAGTCGTGCAGCAGCGAGGCGTAGCGGATCTCGCGCACCTGCTCGGCGCTGAAGCAGATGTCGCGGTACCGGTCGTCGTCGCGGTCGACGACGCGCGCCAGCTCGACGGTGAGATCGGCCACGCGGAAGGAGTGACCCGAGGTGGTCGGATCGCGCTGCTCGATGGCCGTGACCGCGGCGGTGACGAAGCCTTCGAAGAGGCGCTCGATCGATTTGTAGAGAGAATTGTTCTCCACCGCCACCGCCGCCTGCGCGGCGAGTGAGCGCATCAGCTCGACGGTCTCGTGATCGAAAGGAACGACCTCCGAGGGGACCGTTTCCGCGGTCAGCTTGGCCGGCGATCTCTTCTTCCGTCTGTTGATCAATTGCAGAACGCCGACGAGCTCGCCAACGTGCGTGACCATCGGGAAGACGAGCATCGACCTGGTCAGGTAGCCGTTCTTTTCGTCGAACGTCCGGTTGATCGAATACTCGACATCCTCGGGGAGCGAGTAGGCGTCGTCGATGACGAGGGTGTCGCCCGTCAGTGCCACCCAGCCGGCCAGACTGCGGCGCGTGATCGGGAGGACCATCTCCTCGAAGGCTTCGACTTTGATCGAATCGTTCTGGGCCAGTTTCCAGCGCAGCACCCGATCGCCGTCGACCTCGTCCAGCAGGTAGAGCGAACCGGCGTCGGCGCGCGAGAGCTCGCGCGCCTTGCTGAGGATCGTCGTCAGCAGCACCGAGTGATCGCGCTCGGTGGAGAGGGCGATGCCGACTTCGCTCAGCTCGCGGAGCTCGCGGGTCCGCTCGCCGAGCTGGCGCTCCAACTGATCGGCGCGCACCTTCTGATAGAGCGACTGCCAGGCCCGCTTGACGGCGTTCATCAACGCCGGCGCCGGCGGGTTCTCCGGAAGCTCGATGTAGATGGTGCCGGCAGTGAGCCACTTCGGCTCTTCCTCCAGGCCGACGCCGACGATGGCCATGCGCCCATCGAAGGAGGAGGGCCGGCCGTTGTTGATGGCCGGATCGAGCAGGATCACGCGAAGGGAGCCGGCATCGCTGTTCAGTTCGTCGAGGCTGGTCACGGGAAACGTGAAGATCGATTCCCGGCGCAAGGCATCGGAGTACCTGCCGATCGGAAAGCTCTCGGAATGGACCAGCGTCAGCGTCTGCATTGAAGTGTCAGCGTTGCCAGCAACCGGGGGGTTCCCATCGATCTTCCATGCGGCGATGGAACCGCTTACAATCCGCCGCGCTGGCGGATTATCGCACCGATCCGGCGAGAATGTCGCCGCGTCCACGGGCGTTCAGTCCGTCGACCGCACCGGTAGTTTCTCTCAGGAGGACCCTTGGCAGCCTATACGACCGAAACCATCACGCCCATCCATCACGATGCCCTGGTGGCGTGGCAGAAGAGGAACTTCCCCGAGCTCGAGTTTCTGCAGACGAACTGGTCGACGTATTACAACCAGACGCCGTTCCAGCTCTTCGCCAAGGTCGGCAAGCTGGCCTCGGAGAACATCACCTACGGCCGCATGACCGGCCAGCCGCGCTTCGAACAGGCCGGCGACATGGTGGGAAACATGTTCTACACGGCGCGCGACATCGTCCGGGCTCAGGCGTCGACCGAGCTCGGCTCGATCCAGCAGCACCGCCTCACGCTGGAGGAAGCGCCGACCGATCAGATGAAGATGGCCGTGCTCCGCATCATGGCCGAGGAACTGCGGCACGGCTATCAGATGTTCTGGGTCTTCGACCACGACAAGAGCTGGAAGAAGCCCGGGCATCCCGACGTGGCCCAGGAGACGATCGATGAGTTGCTGGCGATGGAGCTGGGCAACCACGTCCTTGATGCCTTCAACATCCCCTTCGTGAACTTCATCGACAACGTCGTCTTCGCCACGGTGATCGATCTGGTCGGGAAATATCAGCTCGAGATGCAGAAGGTCTTTTCGTACGCGCCGATGGCGCGGTCGATGGGACCGATGCTGTCGGAGGAAGGCTTCCACATCGGCAGCGGCCGCGGCTTCCTCCGCGATCTTGCCGTGGCGGCGCACAACGACACGGGCCGCTACTCGATCGAAGAGATCCAGAAGGTGATCAACGTCTGGGTTCCCCGCGGCGTGGAGATGTTCGGCAACGAGCGCGGCGGCGATACGGCCATCGCCTTCGGCTTCAAGGACCGCAACAACGGCACGGCCCAGAGCGAGTACTACAACGAGGTGCGCGAGGTTTTGGAGCTGGTGAACATCGCCGTGGTCCAGACGAAGGTGAAGGGGACGCCTGCCCCCGAGGCACGTACGATCGTCCGGGAAGTGCAGG
>DATMNC010000041.1:0-5945 GCA_035569395.1 Thermoanaerobaculia bacterium
TGAGTTGGCGGGAGGATGTCAAATGTTGAATGTTCAATGTTGAATGTGCCGACCCTGTCAGATCATTCAACATTCAACACTGAACACTCAACATTCAACATTGCTTCGATCCCGGTCCGACCCCCGACCGCCGACAACCGATAACCGACAACCGATAACCGTCGACCCCGACACCCCACCCCCACACCCACCCCCACTTGTGCCAAAATGCAAAACCCAAACGTACATGCCTGAAAACATTCTCGTTGTCGAGTACGAGCCGCGCTATACCGACCGGGTCAAGCAGGCCCTGGCCGGTCAGCCGTTCCAGGCATGGTTCGCGAAAGATGGCGAGGAAGCGCTGAAGGTCGTCGACGCGGTCCAGCCCAAGCTCATCGTTCTCTCTTCGGTCATTCCGAAAGTGAGCACCGCCGATCTGATCCGGGCCATCCGCGGACGTAGTTCGCAGGCGCGCACGCCTATCCTGCTCACCGTCTCCGGCTATCGTGGCGAGAGTCCCCGCTCCGATGCCGGCCGCCTCGGCGCGTCGGACATCCTTCCCAAGCCTTACACTGAGAACGAGTTTCTCGGCAAAGTGCAGCAGATGCTCGGCGTGGCACAGGCCTCCTGGTCGCCGGTGCTGGACGGCGATTTCACCGTCCGCATGGCCTCTCCGCCGGTCGCCGATCAAGGGCAATTGACATCCAACGAAATTTTCGGCGAGCTACTGGACGATGACAGAGCTCCGTCAAACGCAGCGAGGAAACCGATGAACCCCAAGGACGATGTCGACAAAATGCTGGCGGACACACTGGCCGGCATGATGCCGCAGCAGAAGAAGAAGGACCCACCCGTTCCCGCATCCGCGCAGCCGTCTGCCGCCCCCGCCGCGGCACCGCCAGCCAAGCCGCGGCCGAGCTCTCCCACGCTCGACAAGCGCTTCCAGGACACGCTCTCCGGTCTTGAGAAAGACGCCCGGCGCAACACGTCGCCCGGAACGGTTCCGACGCCGGCCGTTTCCACTCCCCGGCCCGCGGCCCCTCCGCCCGCGACCCCGCGTCCGCAGCCGGTTCCACCGCCGCAGCAGACCGCCCCTCGCCCGGCTCCATCTCCCGCCGAGACCGTGCGCGTGGCCATTCCCACGCTCGAGCGGATGCCGATCTCGCAGCCGGTCTTTCCCGCCGTCGTTCCCCCTCCGCATCCCGAGGAGGAGGAACCCTCCGACGGAATCAAGTTCGGCCAGTACGTCCTGCTGGAAAAGATCGCCACCGGTGGAATGGCCGAGGTCTGGAAAGCGCGCATGAAAGGCGTGGAAGGATTCCAGAAGATCGTCGCCATCAAGAAAATCCTGCCGCACCTCTCCGACAACCAGGACTTCATCGAGATGTTCGTCGATGAAGCGAAGCTGGCCGCGCAGCTCAACCACAACAACATTATCCACATCTACGACCTCGGCAAGATTCAGAGCTCGTACTACATCGCCATGGAGTACATCGATGGGTACGATCTGAAGAACATCCTCAGGAGAGCCCAGGAGCGCGATCAGCCGCTCTCGACCGAGATCGCGCTCTTCATCGCTTCGAAAGTCGCCGCGGCGCTCGACTACGCGCATCGGAAACATGACTTCGAAGGGAAGGAGATGGGTCTCGTCCATCGCGACGTCTCGCCGCAGAACGTCCTCATCTCCGAGGAAGGCGACATCAAGCTCTGCGACTTCGGTATCGCCAAAGCGGCATCGAAGGCATCGCACACGCAGGCCGGCGCGCTCAAGGGAAAGCTGCAGTACATGTCGCCCGAGCAGGCCTGGGGCCGCAACATCGACCGCCGCTCCGACATCTTCGCCCTGGCCACGGTGCTGTTCGAGATGCTCACCGCGCGCAAGCTCTTCAGCGGCGACAACGAGCTCTCGATCCTCGAGCAGGTACGCGAAGCCCGCGTCACCGCGCCGTCGCAATACAACGATGAGGTGACGCCGCAGATCGACGCCATCGTCCTCAAGGCGCTGCAGAAGGATCCGGCCAACCGCTACCAGACCGCCGGCGAGATGCAGCGCGATCTCGACGCCATTCTCTACAGCTTCAAACCGACACCGGCCAGCGCCGATGTGGCCATCTACATGCATCGGCTGTCGACCAGCGCGCCCGTGCAGCAGCATCCGGTCGAGTACCACGCGCCCGAACCGGTGCTGGCGGCCAATGAGCTGAAGCCGCTGAAGCCCGCTCCTGTCGTCGCCATTCCGGCGCGGGCGCCGGCGCCCGTGGTTGCGCCAATTGCGGCGGTGCCGGCGAAGAAACCGCCGGTCGTGCCGATCGCCATCGCCGCCATCGTCGTCATCGCCGCCGTCGTCGGGTTTCTGATGATGCGCAAGCCGTCGTCGACGAAGACGCCAGCCAGGACGCCGGTCGTGACCAGGCCGGCTACCACGACAAGCATCGCCACGACGGCGACGGTCACCCCCGCCCTCGGCACGGTCGTTCCGGCATCGACGTCGCCGGCCATCGATGCGTCGAAGGTGAACGAAGAGGTTGCCAAGCGGATGGCCGCGGAGAAGGCCAGGCTCGAGCAACTCGCCAAGGCGCAGAACCAGCCGCCCGCGACGACGACGCGTCCGTCCGCGCCAGTCCCAACGCCGCAGCCGCAGGTGGCCACGCAAACGGTCGCTCCGCAACCGGTGGTTGAAAATCGTCCAGTGCCCGCCCCGCAGCCGCCGGCTCCGGCCCCGCAGCCGGTGGCCGAGTCGCGTCCCGCGCCGCAACCCGAGGCACCGCGCACACAGGTCGGCGATCTCGTTGCCGCCGGAACGCCGGGACTCGTCCCCGCGCACACCACGCGCCAGGCACCGGCGACGTATCCACCGATGGCCCGCCTGCAGCATGTGCAGGGGAGTGTGATCATCAGCGTCCTCGTTTCCGAAACGGGCCGTGTGCTGGATACCAGAATCATCCGCGGAGGAGTGATGGGACTCAGCGAAGCAGCGGATCAGAGCGTCCGCCGCTCGACATTCGCACCCGGAGAAAAGGACGGCGTGCGCGTGAAGTCGTGGACGACGGTGAGCGTCGACTTCAAGCTATAATCGCCCACCGTCCGCACGCGACGTAAGGAGAAAACATGGCCGTCATCACGGATCAGCAAAAAAAGTTCTACGAGACGACGCTTCAGGTCACCAAGCAGGAGATCGGCGACCTGAAGGACCAGATCGAAGAAGAGCTGGCCAAGGTGAAAGATCGGATCGCCGAGCTGCAGAACGCGATCAACGCCTCCAAGCAGATGTACGCCGCCGCCTGCGCCCGCCTCGGCATCCACAACGACATGGAAGACGACGAAGGCGGCGAGTCGTAGCCATGACGCAATCTGTTTCTTGCGAACCGCGGCGGCGACGCCGCGGTTTTTGTTTGGATGTGGCACAGACACACTGGTCCAATGTGGCACAGACACTCTTGTCTGTGCTGGTGCTCGCCGTGCTCTCATCCTGCACCGCTCACGAACCCGCCTCCAAGCAAACGCCGCAGCGCATCGTCACCCTCGCCCCCAACGTGACGGAGATGGTGATCGCCCTCGGCGCCGGAGGGCGCATCGCCGGCACGGACGACTTCTCCGCCGACGCCATGCCCGACCGTAAGCTCCCGCGCGTCGGCGGCCTCCAGCCGAACCTCGAAAAGATCGTCGCTGTCCGCCCCGATCTCGTCATCGCCAACGCCGCCGGCCTGCAACCGAACCTCGGTCGCTCGCTGGCGACGGTGCACATCCCGCTCCTCGTCGTCACCAACGAGCGCCTCGCCGACATCGCCAAGTCGATGACGTCGATCGCCACCGCCCTCGGCTTCGACGGCCGGCCCGCCGTTGCCGCCCTGAACGACAGGCTCGCCCATCAGCGCCGCACGCGTATCAACCCGCCCCGCGTCATGCTCGCCGTCTGGACCGACCCTCTCTACGTCGCCGGCCGCAACACCTTCGCCGACGACCTCATTACCCTCTGCGGTGCGACGAACGCCGTCGAAGTGAACGGCTGGCCGCAATACTCCCTCGAATCCTTCGTCGCCCACCCTCCCGACCTCCTCCTCTACCCCAACCACTCCGTCACCCCCGAAGCCGTCCACGCCCTTCTGACCCGCGCCGGCACGAAGAACGTAGTGGCCATCGCCGTCGACGAGAACCTGTTCACCCGCCCGGGACCTCGGGTGGGGGAGGCGGCGGGGCGGTTGAACGCGATTTTGGATGGGGGGCGGTAGGGGAGAAACATCCACCGAAGAACGAGGGCAAGTCATATCTTTGCCGCGTCGCAGGGCATCCATCATGGCCTATTTCAGTTCATGAGAGGCAGGTCATTTGTCACGCCTCAGTGCGGCCAAAACTTGACTTGAAGTTGACCCGGTTTCGTGGACACCTGACGATGTTGGGAAGGAGTCCACGATGGGAAAGAGAAGGAAGTCATATTCGGAAGAGTTTCGGCAGCAGCTGGTTCGCTTGGCTCGATCGGGTCGAACGGCGGAGGATCTTGGAAGAGAGTTCGAGCCGTCGGCGCAGTCGATCCGGAACTGGATTAAGCAAGCCGATCTCGATGAAGGAAGTCGCACGGACGGCCTGAAGACGGAAGAGCGTGAGGAGCTTTCGCGTCTGCGCCGGGAGAATGCGCGGCTGAAGGAAGAACGAGAGATCCTGTCAAAAGCCGCGGCCTGGTTCGCTCAGGAGACCGAGAAGAAGTCGAAAGGATCTTTATGTTCGTGAGCGCGAACCAGGCCTTGTTCTCGATCCGAGCGATGTGCCGGGTGCTGGAAGTCTCCGCCAGCGGGTACTACGCATGGTGCCGGCGACTGAAATCGGTGAGAACCAGAGAGAACGAAAACCTTCAGCAAAGGATAGAAGCGATTTATCGACGGTCGCGTCAGACATACGGCGCACCTCGGATTCACGCGGAGTTGCAACAGGAAGGAACCAGAGTCGGTCGGAAGCGGGTAGCGCGCCTGATGAAGGAATCTAAGATCAGAGGAGTAAGCCGCCGAAGGTCGACTGTGACCACGCGCCGGGACCGATCGGCGCGACCAGCTCCCGACCTAGTCGATCGCAAGTTCGTCGCCGACAAGCCGAACGCCCTGTGGGTGGCCGACATCACGTACGTGCCGACGTGGGTCGGCTTTCTCTATCTCGCAGTCGTTCTCGATGTGTGGAGCCGCAAGATCGTCGGTTGGGCGATGGAATCGCATCTGAGGACGCCGCTGGTCACGGCAGCGCTGAACATGGCCATCGCCCAACGATCACCCACCGACGTCATTCATCACTCCGATCAGGGATGTCAGTACACGTCGATCGAGTTCGGCAAGCGATGCCGGCAAGCCGGCGTGCGACCCTCGATGGGCTCAGTCGGCGACTGCTACGACAACGCCATGTGCGAAAGCTTCTTCGCCACGCTCGAGTGCGAATTGATCGACCGGTCAACTTTCCGGAATCACGACGAAGCTCGCGATGCGATCTTCGATTTCATCGAAGGCTTCTACAACACGCGTCGTCGGCATTCAGCGCTCGGATACCATTCACCTGTTCAGTTCGAACGCAGTCAGGCCACGGTCGCCTGACTCAAACACTAACCCGTCCACGAAATCGGGGTAGGCCCAAAGAATCGTTGCGATGCCGCAATCGTCGGTTTCGATGTCGCAAAGAATCGTTGCGATGCCGCAATCCGCGGTTCCGATTTCGCAAAAGAGAAAGCTACGACCAGGGCAGAGGGGTTCGATCAACAGGACCGATGTGGCACAGACACTCTTGTCTGTGCCGCGCTACCGCCTATCGAGATTGCATCCCTGGTTAGTTGCCGGTCGGCTGCCGCGAGCGCCGGCACAGACAAGAGTGTCTGTGCCCACAGTTGTCCAAATTAGGTATCGGAGAGTTGGCCGATCGGAAGAAACGCCGGGCGCTGTAGAGTCAGTCAGTTCGACCAAGAACGACGATTCGACAGGAGGCCCGACGTTGAG
>DATMNC010000042.1:0-2690 GCA_035569395.1 Thermoanaerobaculia bacterium
TCGGTTCCTTCGTTTCGTCGATCGGTTCCTTCGTTTCGTCGATCGGTTCCTTCGTTTCGTCGATCGGTTCCTTCGTTTCGTCGATCGCGGTCGTCAAAACGCGCGCGAGACGCGCGCGGTCCCAGGTTGCAAATTCTTCAACAGTCCGTTCACGTAATCCGCAAGCCTTTCTGGCGGGCGACCATCGTCCGCTTTGCGTTGTCAGCAAGCTGCCACGTCGCGAGTACTATCAGTCGACGCAAACGCCACGAACCGGACTCGGCACGAGACCGGCCGGGACGCGCGAACAAACAGCACACCCGTGAAACGTACCGTCCCACCATCCGTCTATGCCTCGCTGGCGCGCCGCTACGCCATCGCGCTCGCCGTGACCGCGATCGCCACCTTCCTGCAGATCTGGCTCGCGCCGTACCTTGGCGGCGGGCGCTATCTCCTGCTGATCGGTGCGATCGTCATCAGCGCCACCTACGGCGGTTTCGGCCCTGCCCTTCTTTCGATTGCGCTCTCCTCGGCGGCAGTCGAGTATCTCTTCGATCTTCCCGCCTACGCCCGGCGATTCACCTCGGCCAATACCGTGCAGCTCACGGTCATCGATGCCTTCATGATCCTGCTGTCCTGGATCATCGCCGCCCATCGCGCCGAAACCGCACGGTTACGCGACGCACGAGGACGGGATCTCCAGGAGATGGCCGATCGCATCGAGGCGGAGCGACGCCGCCTGGCCGACATCGTCTCCAGCGTCCCGGGGGTCGTCTGGGAAGCGCACGGCAATCCCGACAAGGGCTCGCAACGGATCGATTATGTGAGCGAGCACGTGACGCGGATGCTCGGCTACTCGGTGGAGGAGTGGCTGGCCACGCCGAACTTCTGGCTCACGATCGTCCATCCGGACGATCGCGAGGAGGCGGCCAGACATTCCCAGGAACACTTCGCCGCCGGCGACTTCCGGACCAACTCTTTCCGCTGGCTCACGAAAGACGGCCGCGCTGTCTGGGTCGAATCGCATTCCATGGTGGTCAAGGATGGCGGCGGCAAACCGGTCGGAATGCGCGGGGTGACGCTCGACATGACCGCGCGCCGGCGTGCCGAGGAGTCGCTGCGGTTCCTGGCGCGCGTCAGTGAGCAGGTGACATCGTCGCTCGATGCACGCACGACCATGGAAAGCGCGGCCGAGGTGGCGCTGCCGATGCTGGGCGAGCTGTGCGTGATCGACATCATCGAAGGTTCCACCATCCGGCGGGCGGCGGCCAGGCATGTCGATCCCTCGATGCAGGATACTGTCCGTCTGCTGAAGACCTACGATCCGCGGACGGACCTTCCCTACGGACCTCCTGCCTCGATCCGAAGCGGCAAGCCGGAGGTGGTTCATGAGCTTCCGCCAGAGGAGATTGCGAAGCGCGGCAGCGACGAGGCCTACCGCGACGTCCTTCGCCGTCTCGGAACGCAGTCGTACATGACCGTGCCGCTGATCGCTCGTGGTGGAACGATCGGCGCGATCACGGTCAGCTCCCGCCAGAAGAACCGCTACGACACCGCCGATCTCGAGCTGGCCCAACTCTTCGCCCGCCGCGTGGCGCTGGCCCTGGAGAACGCACAGCTTCACACGGCGGCCATCGAGGCCAATCGGGCCAAGGACGAGTTCCTGGCCACGGTATCCCACGAGCTGCGCACGCCGATGACGGCAACGCTCGGATGGGTGCGCATGCTCACCATCGGCTCGCTGGACGAGGAGACGGCGCTCCTGGCCGTGGATTCGATCGATCGGTCGACCAGGGCACAGGCGCGGCTGATCGAAGACATCCTCGACGTTTCCAGCATCATCAGCGGCAAGTTCCGGCTGGAGATCGGACCGGTCGACCTCGGGGCCGTGATCACGAACGCCATCGAGACCCTGCGCCCGGCGGCGACGGCAAAGCAGATCGCCATCGACGTCGCTCTCGATTTCACCCCGCCCGTCCAGGGCGACGCCAACCGCCTGCAGCAAGTGGTCTGGAATCTCCTCTCGAACGCGATCAAATTCGTCCCCCGCGGCGGGCACATCGAGGTCCAACTCACGCGCGCCGAGAGTGCGGCACGGATCGTGGTGAGCGATGACGGCCCCGGTATCGATCCAGCCTTCCTCCCGCACGTCTTCGAGCGCTTCCGCCAGGCCGACAGCAGCAGCGCCCGAGCCCACAGCGGCCTGGGCCTCGGCCTGGCCATCGTCCGCCACCTTGCCGAATTGCACGGCGGCCACGCCACCGTCGAAAGCGACGGCCACGGCCGCGGCGCCCGATTCACGGTGGAGCTACCACTCGAAGCGTCGCAAAGCGACGCGGTGCAGCAGGTGTTTCCGGGACAGACCCCGCTTACGCCACCGCCCGCGTAACGGCAGCGGTTCAACTGCCTGCGCCACAGCCAGAACCACAAACGTCAGCGATCATTTTTTTCGACGGCTTGTAGAATTCCGCTCCCGCCGTTCGTCGAGATAGTGAAGGCAGGGCAACTAGCCTGCGAAGAGCATTTCAGGAGAAGACAATGCCGCAATACTTGGTTGCTGGTTACCTCCCCGACGACTTCGACCCGTCCCAGGTGGACGAAGCGATGGGCCGCGAGATCCACGAGCTCAACAAAGAGATGATTGCTGCCGGCGTCAGGAAATTCGCTTGCGGCCTTGGGGCCGCGAAGTCGCTGCGAAGGCAGACCGATGG
>DATMNC010000043.1:0-81218 GCA_035569395.1 Thermoanaerobaculia bacterium
CTCAACGTCGGGCCTCCTGTCGAATCGTCGTTCTTGGTCGAACTGACTGACTCTACAGCGCCCGGCGTTTCTTCCGATCGGCCAACTCTCCGATACCTAATTTGGACAACTGTGGGCACAGACACTCTTGTCTGTGCCGGCACTTGCGATGACTTAAATCCGCAAGCCCTCATCTGCGGCGGCTTCGGCCCAGGCACAGACAAGACTGTCTGTGCCGTCTGTGCCACATTTGCCCTGGTTACTTGCTGGAGACTGGCGCCAATAGGGAGACCAATGCGGCATGCCACATCGGTCTCCCTATTGGCTCATCGACTACCTGTAGCGAGAGTTTTGCAGCCGCGCTACTTCTTCGATTTCTTCTTCTTTGGCGGTCCTTTGCGGCCGAGGTCGCGCTTGAGGCGGGCGACGAGCCTGGCCATCGTCAGATCATCGCGCGCCAGCCCCTTGGCAATGGCGTACGAGTCCATGGCCTTCTCGGCGACCGGGGCCATGCGCAGTTCGATGGTGTAGGTCAGGCTGGCCAGCAGGTTCGCAATCTGATCGCGGACCGAACGAAAGGCCGCTTCGAACTGCAGCGCTGACTCCGCCTCGGCGGAATCGAACCGTACAATGTCGCGCAGCGCTGCGTGACCATCGACCGCCGCCATCATCGAGCGGATGAACTTCTTCGGTACGGTTCGACGCCCGCTGATGCGCTTCCTCGTCTCCGCATGCGGTGCTTTCAGCCCCGGAATACGGAGCGCGGCGGCCTTAAGAGCCCTTTTCACCACCGCCGCTCGTTGTTCGGCCCGTGTAATCGTCGGAATCGCTCTTCCGGGCATGCTTCCCTCCATTCATGTCGACGGATCGCTTCTTCAGGTCTGATTTTCAGAGCTTCAACATGCCTTTCGGCATTCTAAGCTCTGAAAATCAGAGCTTGATGAGGTTTTTTGCGATTGTCAGGTCTGAAAATCAGACCTTCGGTAGGCTTTCTGAGCCTCGAAGGTCTGAAAATCAGAGCTTCAGGAGGCATTCCGGCTCTTGAAGGTCTGAAAATCAGAGCTTGAGAGGTGAATCGACGGATGGGAAGCTGAAATCAGTTACCGAGGAGGCAAATCGACGGATGAGGAGGTGAAATCGGTTATCGAGGAGGGAAGACTACGGATGAGGAGGTGGAAACCGTTATCGAGGAGGGAAGATGATGGATGGTCGAGCTGCCGGAGCTCTTCGCCGCGGAAAATGACTGCCATCTGAGCCGCAGACACTCTCGAACAGGGCGGCTGGACGCCAAGAAGCAGTCACGCGAAGACACGAAGACGCGAAGGCTCTCGCGACACTGTTTCGCGGTCAGCGACGGCGTGGCGGTGCCCACCGTCGTCGCCGAGCTCTCGGTCTCCTTCCATCAGCTCGAGCAGAGCTGCGCCGTCGTCCAGATTGACACCAGGACGCAGCCCTCGCCCGGGGAATGTCGGGAGCTTCCCGTTCGAGACCACTTCGGCCGCGCGTCGCCGGCCGAAAAACTCGCGCAACGCTGTCGCGCTTCGCGAGTCTCCTCAACGATTGGATCTTCCACGTAATCAACCTTCCATCAAACTAACGGTGGCTCGAAATCCTTGGCTTCGCCCTGTTACTTGATCGCGTGCGTGCGCAGCGTCCGTTTGCCGAGACGCGCCTCTGCAAGGGCGGTCATCCCTTCGCTCAACTCAGCGAACAGGTCACGCCGGGTGACACGCTTCGGTGCTGTCTTGCCGTTCGTCTTCATGCGTCATCTCGCACCATGATCATACAGCCCAGCTCCGCTTCGCTACACTCTCCCCATGAAACGACTGCTCCTCCTCTTCGCGACCGCCACCACCCTCACCGCCCAACCCCTCGTCATCCGCGCGGCGCGCGTCATCGACGGACGCGGCCATGTCACCGAGGATGCGGCGGTAGTCGTCGAAGGATCGAAGATCCTGAGAATTGTTCCGAATGCGAAGACGCTGACGAACGTCACCATCGACCTCGGCGATCGAACCATCATGCCCGGAGGCATTGACACCCATGTCCACATCGGCTGGCACTTCGATGCGAAAGATGGCCGCTCGCATGACGATGAGACCGATCGGAACGAAACGCCGCAGGAGTCGGTCCTCTACGCGGCCGAGAACGCCGTACACACGTTGGAGGGGGGCATCACCACCGTACAATCCCTCGGCGCGCCGGTCGACAAGCCGCTGCGCGATGCCATTGCGCGGGGGACGTTGCCGGGGCCGCGCATTCTCACCGCCATCGAGCCGATCTACGACGACAAGATGTCGCCGGAGGCGATGCGGGCGGCGGTGGACAAGCTGGCGGGGGAAGGAGCGGACGTCGTCAAAGTCTTCGCCTCGCAGAGCATCCGCAATGGCGGGGCGCCGACGATGTCGCAGGAGCAGATGGATGCGATCTGCGGCGAGGCGAAGAAGCAGCATCTTCGCGTGGCGGTGCATGCGCATGGGCCGGAGAGCGTGCGGCGGGCGGTGCTGGCCGGATGCACGTCGATCGAGCATGGCGCGCTGATCGAGCAGCCGGAGCTCGATCTGATGGCGGAGCATGGGACGTATTTCGATCCGAACATCGACCTCGTCTTTCGCAACTATTTCGAGAACAAGTCTCACTACCTCGGCATCGGCAACTACACCGAGGAGGGGTTCGCGCAGATGAAGCTGGCGGTGCCGAAGGCGCTGCACGTGTTTCAGCTCGCACTGGCCACGCCGCGGCTGAAGGTCGTCTTCGGGACGGACGCGGTGGCGGGATCGCACGGACGCAACTTTCAGGAGCTCGAGTATCGCGTCACCACCGGCGGTCAGAAACCGATGGACGCGATCACCTCGGCAACGTCACTTGCCGCGGAGTCGCTCGGCCTCGGCGACCGCATCGGAACGATTGCCGGCGGCTATGAGGCCGACTTGATCGCCGTCGATGGCGATCCGTTGCGCGACATCAACGCGCTCTCACACGTGTCGTTCGTGATGAAGGGCGGGAAAGTCGTCATCCGCAGATGACGCAGATTGGACGCAGAGGCACGCGGGATACGGCGTCGTCGATCAGGATCGTTGCAGCTTCATCGCTGCAGTGACGATTGGTTTTGCCCACCCCGGAGTTTCCCGTATGACTTTAGGGCTTGGAGCAACGATTCGATGGCGGCGCCAATGCAGGAGTAGCCGCGGCTCCGGGAATGCGCCGGCCGCCGGATTGCCCTCTTCGCTGTTGTCGAAGACTTTGAGCTCGGTCAGATGGGGCATCAGCGCGATGACATTACGCCGGGACGAATCCCATCGTGTGCGGATCATTTCATCTGGTATGTCGTGTCCGCCGGAAGCGACGCGGGCGCGCACGCGCGCGATGTGTTGCTCGGGGCTGGAAAGACCGACAAACCACACGGCCACTTCGATGCCTGACGCGGCCGCATCGACGAGCAGCGCGGGAATGGTGTGTCCGCCGAGTGTTGTCTCGAAGGCGTAGCCGAAGAAGCCGCGTATAGCCGCCTCCAGTCGATGCTTTCCTTCTTCCCAGGCGAGCGAATTCGCTTCATGCGGCGTGCAATCGATCGTTTCCCGAATACGCCTCGCTGCCTCGTCCGGATTGAAGTACGGGAGCCCGAGGCTGCGAATGAGCGTGCCGCCGAGCGAGCTCTTGCCAGCTCCGTTGACGCCCGCCACCGCGAAGATGACCGGCGCGTCGGATGTTGCCGCGGGCATCAGCGTTTGCGCCGGTTTGGAGCGTTTGCTGCTCTTGCTATCTCGGCTGGCGTCGACGCAAAAGCCTTTCGCAATTTGCCCGGCGTCTTTTTCTGGCGAAGGATGACCATCTCGCGGTCGAACTCCGCGCGAAGAGCAACGAGCGGATCGCGGGCGGCCGCATCGTTCTTGAGCTTCGCGTAGCGTTCCATCGATACGACAACCACCGCGGGGCGGTTGTAGTTCGTCACGACGACTTCTCCGTTGGCATTTACTTCGTCAACGATGTCGCGCCAGCGGCCCTTAACATCCGAGGCCGGACGCCGAATCGGTTCCTGTTTGGCCCGCGATTGCACGACGAGGCATTCTTGCACCATGTTGGCCATGTTGTCCAACATTCCGGGTGGGAACAATCAAAGGCCACTCCGGCCACCTGCGGCTTCGCCGCGTTGTCGGTTGTCCGTTCTCGGTTGATTCAGCGTCGCGCCGGGATTGCGCAACCGATAACCGACAACCGACAACGCGGCGAAAGCCGCAGTCTACCCATCTGCGGATAACATCTCCCGATGGATGTCGGATCCCAGCTCGGCCCGTACGAGATCGTCGAACGCATCGGTGCCGGCGGCATGGGCGAGGTGTGGCGGGCGCGCGACAAGCGGCTGCATCGCGACGTCGCCGTCAAGGTGCTGCTCGGCACCGCGCACAGCGACGACGCCTTGCCGCGGTTCGAGCGGGAGGCGCGCGCGGTGGCGGCGCTCTCGCATCCGAACATCCTGGCCATTCACGACTTCGGAACGGAGAACGGGACCCTTTATGCCGTCATGGAGTTGCTCGAAGGAGCGACGCTGCGCGAGCGGCTGGAGCAGAGCGAGCTGGAGATCAGCCGCGCGCTCGACTGGGGTCATCAGATCGCGCAGGGACTGGCGGCTGCTCATGAGCGCGGAATCACCCATCGTGATCTGAAGCCGGAGAACATCTTCGTCACGCGCGACGGCGTCGTGAAGATCCTCGACTTCGGACTGGCCCGGCTCGATGAAGGGGATGGGAACAATCCCGACCAGATGAAGACCGCAGCACGGACGTCGCCGGGGATGATCATGGGAACGATGGCTTATCTGTCACCCGAGCAGGCGCGCGGCGAAGTGGCCGATCATCGCTCCGACATCTTTGCCTTCGGCGCGGTTCTGTTCGAGATGCTCATCGGCCGGCCGGCGTTTCTGCGTCCCACGATGGCTGAGACGATCGTGGCAGTGCTCCGGGACAGCGCCAAGCCGATGAGCGACGGCGGCAGACTACCAGCCGAGGTCGAGGAGATCCTGCATCACTGCCTGGAAAAGAACAGAGACGAACGATTCCGTTCCGCGCGCGATCTCGCCTTCGCCCTGCGGCTGGCCGCGCGGACCACCGCATCGACCCCGGCGACGCACGATACGTTGCGGCTGACGACGCCGAAGGCGGCCGATTCGGCGGCGCGCGCGGGCGAGCTCTCCATCGCCGTCCTGCC
This sequence comes from Thermoanaerobaculia bacterium, assembly GCA_035569395.1. Lineage (GTDB taxonomy): Bacteria > Acidobacteriota > Thermoanaerobaculia > Gp7-AA8 > Gp7-AA8 > JADGNZ01. The sequence continues at coordinate 5,185 of DATMNC010000043.1, forward strand.
ATTCCGCAACATGAGTCCCACCGCCGACGCGGAGTACTTCAGCGATGGGATGACCGAGGAGATCATCAACTCGCTTGCTGCCGTGCCGGCGCTGCAGGTGGCGGCGCGGACGACGTCGTTCGCCTTCAAGGGGCGCAACGACGACATCCGCCGCATCGGCCGCGAGCTCGGTGTGGCCATGATGCTGGAGGGGAGCGTCCGGCAATCGGGATCGAGGCTGCGCGTGACGGCGCAGCTCATCAGCGTCGAGAACGGCTACCAACTCTGGTCCAACCGCTGGGACCGCGATCTGGCCGACGTCTTCGCCGTCCAGGATGAGATCGCCCAGGCCATCGCATCGACGTTGAAGGTGCGGATCGTGGAAGGTGAGACGAAAGGTAGCGCGGGGAGGACGGGGAACCTCGAAGCGTACGACCGTTATCTGAAAGGGACGTATCTGTGGGGACAGCGCCGGGCCGCGGAGGCGATCGTCGAGTTGAAGGCGTCGGTCGAGATCGATCCCGATTTCGCCGATGCCCACACCGCCCTCGCCGATGCCTGGGCCGTGCGCGGTTACTACGGCGGCGTGCCGACGTGGGAGGCGTGGTCGCGGGCGCGCGCCGCGGTCGATGAAGCGGAGCGGATCGATCCCGATTCCGCCGGCGTGGCGCTCTCACGCGGCATCCTCGAGCACTACTACGGTTGGAACAGCACGCGGGTGGAACACTTCTGCCGGCTGGCCATCGAGCGCAATCCGAAGTCGGCGGATCCCTGGACGTGGCTGGCCATCGGTTACGCCGCCAGTGGACGGAGGGACGATGCCGTCGAAGCCGGTGCGCGCGGAATCGAGCTCGAGCCGCACCATGCCAACGTGCGCACGTCGCAGGCGTGGGCGTATCTCTTCAGCGGCGACTACGAGACCGGCCGGCGCCTTCTCGAGAAGGCGGTCGAAGTCGATCCGAATGCCGGCTATGCCCGTTGGACCTACGGCCTGGCGCTGCGCTACGGCGGCCGGGTAGCCGAGTCGGTTGCCATCTTCGAGCGGCTCGTCGACGATTCCAGCGGCAAGGTCCCGCTCTACGTCTCACTCCTCGGCGCCGCGCTCGCGGAGAGCGGAGAACGGGCCAGAGCGGAGGAGGTCCTGGCCGGTCTCATGAGACGAAGGAGCGAAGGCGATTACGTCCCCTCCATCGATCTCGCCGTCGTCCTGACATCTCTCGGCGACCACGAGGCGGCACTCGACGCGTTGGAGCGTGGCCGCGAAGAGCGCAATGGACTGATGTGGGGCCGCATCCACATGCACGACTTCATTCCGCTGCGCAGCCAACCCCGCTGGATTGCGCTCGCGAAACGGCTCGGACGCACCGCGCCGTGGGCGTTGTCATAGGCAACGGAGCGCTGTCGTCTCGCTGGCTGCGAAGAGGTTACCAGCGAATGGTTGGAGTCTTGCAGGTTTGGCGGCGAGACGCCGGCGTTCCGTTGCTGTAAACGACAACTGGCCGCCAGCGTCCAAGACACATGAGAACGATGAGCGTTGTGATTGCGGCGATTGCGACGCTGGTACCAGCGGGCGCATCACCGAGGGAAGCATGCCCGGCCGGCGGCCTGCAAGCGCTCTCGCCGAGAGCCCAACAGCAGAGCGTTTGGCACCAGCTCTCCGTGAACGCTGAGCTGCTCTCACCAACCCCCGCGGCTGCCGGCTCCTCCGCACGGCGCCGGGCTGTTCTCCCGCCACCCGCGCAGAACTTCATCGACACCGATGTCTTCGGGAAGATGACGCAGGACGGGATCGTACCGACCAGCCGGTCGACCGACGCCGAGTTTCTTCGGCGCGTCACGCTCGACCTTACCGGTCAGATCCCCACCGCGGCGGCCGTCCAATCGTTTGTAGCCGATCCGACGTCCAGCAAACGGGGAACGATGATCGAGCAGCTTCTGGCCTCCGACGCCTTCAACGACCGCTGGACCATGTGGTTCGGCGACCTCGTTCAGAACGTGCAGTCGGCGAACAACATCCGGGAGTTCTACGAAGGCCGCAACATCTACTACAGCTGGATCAGGCAGTCGATTCATGACGCCAAACCGTATGACGAGATGGTCCGGGAACTGATCACGGGAGCCGGCGACAGCTTCGCCTCCGGCACTCCGGACTACGTCGTCCGGCAGATTCAGCCGAACGGTCCGGGGCAGGACACCCTCGACAACCTTGCAGCGCATTCCGGTGACAAGTTCCTCGGCCAGAATGTGCTCTGCCTCTCGTGTCATGGCGGTTTCGGCCACCTGGAGCTCGTCAATCAATATCTGGTGCACAAGACCCGAAACGACTTCTGGGGAATGGCCGCGTTCTTCTCGCGGACGACCGTCAAGAAGATGACAGGCGCCGACCCGAATAACGCCAACGCCTTCAAGTTCGACGTTGAGGACAATACGACCGGCCAATATCTGCTGAACACGGTCTCCGGCAACAAGACGCCGCGGTGCGCGCCCACTCCGGCCGGCGTTTGCCCGCCTGGTCCTCCGGCATCGGTCCCGCCTGTCTATCTGTTTACCGGAGAGGCGCCCCGTCCCGGCGAGCCCTACCGTCAGGCCTACGCCCGTATTCTCACGGCCGACCGTCAATTCGCCCGCGCCGCGGTGAACTATCTCTGGAAAGAGATGTTCGGGATGGGGCTGGTGGAGCCGGTGAATTCGTTTGATCTCAATCGGCTCGATCCCAACAATCTTCCGGCTGGGCAGACCGTCCAGCCGGTGAATCCGCAGCTCCTCGAGGATCTGACCACCGCCTTCATCAACACCGGATACAGCGTGCGCGCGATCCTGCGCATCATGGCCAACTCGAATACATACCAGCTCTCGGGACAATACACATCCGGCACGTGGGACGAGGCGTGGACGCCGTATTTCGCGCGCCATTATCCGCACAGGCTGCAGGCGGAGATGCTGCTCGACGCCATCGCCCGCGCCACCAGCGTTCCCGTGACCTACAACGTCAGCGGCATCGGCACGGTAGCGCTGGCCATGCAGCTCCCGGACACGACGGAGTCGAGAAACAACGCCTTTGGAAGGTTCCTCGACGAGCTGGGACGAGGCGACCGCGATCAGACCGCGCGCTCCAGCGATTCCTCGATCGCGCAGGCACTGTCGCTGATGAACGATCAGACCATCGTCGTCAGCCGCGTTCACAAGTCGAATGCCGCCTCGACCGTAGCCAAGCTGCTTGCGACGACCAGCGATCCGGGAACCATCACCGATCAGCTCTATCTCAACACCCTTTCGCGTTATCCATCCGCGGCTGAGCGCCAGACCGCGATCAGCTACCTGCAGAGCGGAACGCTGCAGCAGAAGACGGAAAATCTTCAGTGGATTCTCATCAATCATCTCGAGTTCATCTTCGACTGAGCCAAGCGAGCGACACCTATGCGGACACCGAAGCTTCCTCGCAGCACCATCGAATGTCCCACCTGCAGCAAGGCCAGTGGCTTTCCGCTGCAGGGTGAGGGGTTCTCGCGCCGCCGTTTCCTGAAAATCGCGGGGACCGGCATCGTGGCATCCTATTTTCTCGACGTCCTCGATCCGCGGGTTCTGCGTGCCCAGGCCGCGCCGGGCGTCACCCTTCGCAATACCGCGAAGAACTGCATCTTCATCTTCCTACCCGGCGCACCGAGCAACATCGACACCTGGGATTTGAAGGAAGGCCCGTGGACGCCGTCGGATTTCACACCAGCGTCTTATGACGGCGGAAACGTCCGCTTCCCTCAAGGTCTCATGCCGGCCACGGCGGCCCAGATCGGCAAGCTGGCCTTCATCCGTTGCGGGCTGTCATGGGCGGCCGTCCACCCGCTCGGCCAGGCGTGGGTCCAACTTGCGCGCAACCCGGGCGGCGCCACCGGCGCCATCGCTCCGCACATCGGCTCTGTTGTCTCCCTCGAGTCGCAGGCCAAGCGCGCCGTGACCGACGTGCTCCCCGGATTCATCGCCTTGAATTCGGCGGGGATCCCGTCGTCCGGCTACTTTCCGGCGACGTACGCGCCGTTCCAGGTCATTCCGGCTGCGACCGGACTGCCGACGATCACGCCGCCGGATGGAGCAGCGACATTTCTGGACCGGTGGAACGAGCTGCATGTTCTCGACACCAAACGCGCCACCGGCGCACTGGCCAAGAAGTCGCTCGACATGGACGACTTCTACAACCAGTCCAAGACGCTGATGGACGCGCCGAACATCAACGCCGTCTTCAGCTTTTCCACCGATGAGCACACGAGGTACGGAAGCTCGGGTTTCGGCGATTCGCTGGTCGTGGCGCGCAATCTCGTCGCGGCCGGCAAGGGAACCCGCTTCGTCCAGGCCACGTTCGGCAACTGGGACCACCATAGCGGGATTTACGACAAGCCGGCCAACGGCGTGAACTCTCTCTACACGCAGGCCGCCGAGTTCGATCCGGCATTCGGAGCGCTGATGACGGATCTCGCGGCGATGCCCGGCTCGGTTGCCGGCAAGACGCTGCTGGACGAAACCCTCGTGGTCATCCTCGCGGAGTTCGGCCGAACGGTCGGTGCCCTGAACGACCAGCAGGGACGCGACCACAATCTGCGGATGTCCAGTGTCTGGGCAGGTGCCGGGATTCGCGGCGGACAGGTCATCGGGAAGACCGATACCACCGGGAACAACGTGACCGATTACCAATGGAGCGGCAACCGCGACGTGCGGCCCGAAGACATCGTCTGCACGATCTATTCAGCCCTCGGCATCGACTACACGACCGTACGCACCGACGACCCGCTGCATCGCGGATTCGAGTACGTCCCCTTCGCCAAGGATGGCACGTACAAACCGGTCGACGAGCTGTGGTGAGAGCATCCCGCCAAAAAGGCGATGATTGACGGGCGTAAAATAGAGCACGATGTCAGTCACGATCGATATGCCCGAGGATATTTCGGCTGCGCTCGAAGTGCGGTGGGACGACGTCCCTCGCCGTTCCCTGGAAGCCATTGCCGTTGAGGCGTATCGCACGGGAGCGCTGACTGAAAGCCAGATTCGCCGCTTGCTGGGGTTCGAGACCCGATTCCAGGTTCATGCGTTGCTCAAAGAGCACCAGGTGCCGCTCCGGTACACGGCAGAGGATCTCGAGGCGGACCTGTCAGTGCATCGCACGCTCGGGATTCTGCCGAGTCGATGATCGTCGTCGCCGATAGCGGGCCGCCGCATTACCTCATTCTTCTGGGACACATCGAGCTGCTTCACCGCTTCTATGGACGGGTGGCTATTCCTCAAGCCGTAGCCAATGAGTTGCGCGCGGAGGGCTCTCCAGCGGCTGTGAGCAGTTGGATCGCACATCCGCCGGAATGGGTGGCGGTTACTCCTGTGCCGCAGGAACAGATCGAATCCATTACAGATCACCTCGATCTCGGGGAGCGTGCGGCGATTGCGCTTGCCGGAACAATCCGAGCCGATCTCCTCTTGATTGACGATGCGGCAGGACGCGAGGAGGCGAGGCGACGGAACCTACGCGTGACCGGCACGCTGGGGGTGCTTCGCGCGGGCGCGGAGCAGGGCATCATCGACGTCCCGGACACGGTGTCAAATCTCCGGGTCACGAGCTTCTATGTCGACGATGCTCTCATCAATGCCATTTTTGCGCGATGGTTGGGGCCGTGAGCAAATCGATAGTCACCAAGGACAGATAAGCTGGTATCCGCCTACTTCCCCCCCATCGCCGCCAACCTCTTCTGCGTCAACTCCCACGTACTCGTTCCGGTCAGCTCGCCTTTCTCCACGCGTTTGTAGGCGGCCAGGGCGGCGTCGCGGACGCCGTAGTTTTCGGCGATGCGGCCCAGGACGAACCAATCGTCGCTGCCGGGTTCGTCGGTCGCTTTCCTGTCCATCGCTGTGAGGAGTGTCTGACGGGATTCGACGCTCTTCCCGCTCTCCGCGTAGAGCGCGGCCAGGGTGTGCAGGCTGCCGTAGCTGGCATGGGCCTCGTCCGCGGTGGCTCGGCGTGCGTCGTCGATGGCGCGGTCGAGCCCCTTGCCGGCAAAGAGCGCCATCCAGGCCGCCTCGTTGTAATCGCTCGTGGTTGAATTGACCTCGTCGACCGTGCGCCGCGCCCAGGTAACGGCAGTATCGTAGTCGCCCTTGCTGGCGGAGATGCGCGCCATGGCGCGCATCGCATACTCATCTTTCGGCAGCCGTACCAGCCGCTCCTTCGCGATCGTCAGCGCCGCGTCGTGCCTGCCTGTCTGCACAAGCGCCGTGATCCATGTGGAGAAGGCGGATCCGGAATCGGGATTCGCTTTTGACAGGCGTTCGGCGATCGGAACGCTCCTGTTCCAATCGTCGAGGATGAGGTAGTCAGCAACGATTGCGACATCGGCGGCGGTTTTGGCGTCATCCGTCGGTGCTTTGTCGCGCAGCGCGATGAGCACGGCAACGCTGTCCTTCGCGTGTGTCGTCGAGGACATCAACGCGGCCGCGGCCAGCCGGATCTCGTCCAGCGAGGCCGTCGGCTTTTCCTTTTGCCAGAGCCGGGCAAAGGGTGGGCCGGCCAGCGGGTCGTCGCCACCGCCCGCGGCGATGGACTCACGCGCCCAGTTCAGCCATATACGCGCGGCCTCGGTCTTGCCATCATTGGCCAGCTTCAGCGCGGCAGCGCCGATCATGTCCGGTGAGGTGCTCAGCGCCGCCAGGAGGTAGCGGCCATCGCGCCGTTGCAGATAGTAGGCAACAGTCGGAGCCGCACTGAGACCTGACGTCGAGCGAAGACGCAGGCGGTACCCGATCTCATCGCTGCCGTCCTGCTGCACTTCCACGCCGGCGGCGAAGAGGTCGATCAACATGCTCGGGCCGATGTTGGCGTTGCCGCGCATCGCGTGCAGCGAGACGCGCAATTGCTGGCCTGTGAAGTCCGAAGCGGCGACCTCCGGCACGAGCAGGGCTTTGAACTGGCTCGTATCGTTCAGGAAGATCGCCTCCATGGCCTTCACGATCAGCGACTTGAGCGATTTGTCGTCGAGTGTCTTCTCGTAAGGCTTGGCCGTGCGCAGCATCTGCACGAGCGCGAGCGTCTGTCCCGCCTGCGGCGTTCCTTTGGATGCGGCCTCAAACAGATCGGCGGCATCGCCGTAGCGGCGCAGGGCCATCAGTTCGCGGGCAACCACGGCGCCATAATCCTTGCGCTTCGCGTCGTCGAACGCGCCGAGCTCCCGGAGGCCGGCAGCCGAACCATCCGTGACCATCACCGACGTGATTTTGAAAAGATCGCGCTGCCGGACGTCGGTCTCCGTCTTGACCAATTCCTTCACTTCGTCCCAGCGGCCGGCGTGCGCGAGAGCGAGCATGAGTGGAGGCGAATAGGGTCGCGCGTCCTTGCCGAGGTCCTTGAGCAACGACTTGTACTCATCGATGGCCTCGGTCAGATGGGCGTTGCGCTCGAACTTGAACGCTCCATCCCCGAACGTGAGAAGCTCGGCAAGCCGCGCCCGGACGTGGGCGTCGGAGGGATCGAGCTCTTTAGCCTTGCGTAGCGCGGCGATGGCGCCGGGAAGATCGCAGCCCTGGCGCTGGTGGCGCCCCAGGAGATCGTGCTCCAGAACCGTCGCCAGCATGGCGTAGGCTTTCGCATTTGACGGCTCGACGGTCACGGCGCGCCTGGCCTCGTCGCGCGCTGCTTCGCCGAGTCCGCCGGCCAGGAGAGCGCGTGCCAGCTCGATATGGTGCTGGGCCTCTTTCGGATGCAGCACGGCCAGCTTGCGGAATTCCGTGAGCGCCGCGCCGACGTCGCCGGCGTTGAGTTTGGCCTGCCCGAGGGAGTTGAATCCGATGCGCACTCCCTCGGTGTGTGACAACTTGCTCAGCGCGGCGCGCGTCTCCTCGAATTCGGCCGGCGTGATCCGCCGTTTACCGCTGTCGAAGACGATTTTGGCGATGACGGCGCCATCGCTGTCGGTGGAGTACTCCTTGCTCAGCGTTGCCGTGCCGAGTTTGGTCGTTTCGTTGTGCGGCAGGGTGCGGGCCACGAATCCGGCCGCCGGGATGATCCGATACCGCCGCTCCTCGGTGATGGCACGCGGGAAGACGAAGTCATGGATCCGCTTCTTCTCCGGCTTGACCTGTTTCGCCTCCGCGGTCTTTTCTTCGTAATCGTGCAGGATCTCTGGCACGAGCGTAACGAGGTCGTGCACCGGAATCACCACGTCGGCGTCGCCGGCCGACACAACGCCGTTCTTCGAATTCGACACGTGCACGATGACGCGGAACGGCTTCGTGAAGTCGTGCGGCTCGCCGGTCTCGAAGCTGTCCATCTTTGTGGCGACGTAGTAGGCGGTGGCGGCCTTCTCCAGCGCCTCGCGATAATCCTTCTTCGTGCTGGTGGCGTAAACGCGGCGTGCCAGCGCATCCTCAGCCCACGTTCCCTCGGCCGTGGCGACGATGTGAGCCTTTCCTTCTTCCGGCAGCGTGACCACCCGGGTTCGGATGGCGCGATTGGCCTCCGACGTCGCCTCGGGTGTGCGCGTGAGCGCGGCCGTCGCGTCGGCGGCGATCAGCGCCATCCGCCCCTGATCCTCGGGGGGTAACTGGCCCGCCCTTGCGAATTCGTCGGTCGGATCGATCCACAGCGCCGGCTCCCCCTCCGCCGCGCCGTCAACGACGACGATGGCGTGGTTGAAGCGATCGACTCCCGGCAGACCGGCGATGACGTCGAATCCGGAGCCGGCGTCGAGCAGTACCACGTGTGCGGAGAGGCCGGCCGTTCGCAGCAAGGCCACCAGCAGCGTCGCTTTGTCCTTGCAGTCGCCGTACTTCTTCTGCAACACGCTCTTCGGCGGCCGCGGCACGATCGATCCGTCGCCGACTTCGACCCCGGCATAGCGGACGTTTTTCTCGACCAGGTCGAGCAGCCTGTCGATGATCTCGGCACGGTTGGTGGTGGTGCCGATCGCGCCGGCGACAATGCTTTTCAGATCGCCATCCGTGGCGATCTGTTTGTCGACGATGGCCGAGTAGTTCCGGGCGATGTCGTGCCACGAGGAACCGTTGGCGAAGGCGACGTACGGCAGGTTCAATTCGTCCGAGGGGAGGTACTCCTCGTCGTTATCGAAGGCGTCGGTGTGGCCCTTTTCGAAGACGACGCGCTTGCGGCCGTTCTGCTCGGTCGTGACCGGCTCGAAGCCAGACTTGTTCATGATGCGCGGCGCGAGGGAAGCATCGGCGTCGAGCACGAGCCGCTGCCGTTCGAAGGGGACGTTTCCGCCAAACAGGAACAGGCCGTACTTGCCGCCGCCGGCGATCGGGCTGCGTCCTTCGAATGTGATGACTCTCTCGATGACCGCTCCCGCGGCGACGCCCGGCAGCGGCGCACGTAGCACGCGCTGGTCGCTGAACATGTCCTGCTCTTCCTCGGCTGTGGACTCGGTGATCGCCTTCGGATCGAGCGTATGGACGGTGCCGTCTTTGGTGATCACGCGCGCGCTGATGACCGGCTTGTCGTCGTACCACGGCGCCCACGCCGCGCTGGCCGTGCCGGCGCCTGCGACACCGTCCTCCGTGACGATGTACTCGATGGCGCGGAACACCGACTTCGCGCGGCCGTCCGGTTCAAACGAGATCGTTTCCTCGTCGAGCAGATAGAGGATGTTGAGGTCTTTGGCGTCGACCTTCTGCGCCGCGGCCAGCAACGCCTTCGGATCGGCGCTCAACGGCGGACCATCGAAGGCGGTCTGTGCGAGCAGGGGAGCCGTACACGTTAGGACAGTTGCAAAGAACGCGGCGCGGATGAGCGCCCGCCGGGTGGAAGCGGTCATGAGATTTCCTATCGGACAGGGATGGACGTGCGAGGGGGGATGATAACAGCGGTTGCGCGTCTCGCGTTCAGGCGGTTCGAGGTGGTCCTACGTCCGGCTGCGAGTGAGCGCCTGGATCTGCCGATCGGCGATGCGGTGCTTGCAGTAACATCCGTTCACTCGAACGTCCAGGCCGAGGGGAGCGCACTATGAAACGGTATCTCTCATTCATCATCATCGCCGTATTGGCTGTCGGCGCGTACGCCGATGACCTCGGCGACATCCGCCGCGAGATCACAAAACGCCACGATGAGGCGGTCAAGCGGTTGCAGGATTGGATCGCCCTTCCGTCGATCGCCGCGGAGAATCGCAACTATCCGGCGGGGGCGGAGTACATGGCCAGGCTGGCGCTCGATGCCGGCTTCCAGCAGGCGGTCGTGATCAACACGGACGGCAAGCCCGGTGTCTTCGCCACACTCGATGCCGGCGCGGCAAAGACGGTCGGGCTGTACTTCATGTACGACGTGAAGCAGTTCGATCCAGCGGAGTGGACCTCGCCACCGCTGGAGGCGAAGCTGGTCGATAAGCCGGGCCTCGGCAAGGCCGTCGTCGGCCGCGGCGCGGTCAATCAGAAGGGGCCGGAGTCGGCCTTTCTCGCGGCGCTGCACGCCATACGCGGCGCGGGGAAGAAGATGCCGGTGAATCTGGTCCTGATCGCGGAAGGGGAGGAAGAGATCGGCTCGCCGCACATCGGCCAGCTCGTCCATCGCCCCGAGGTGGAGGCGGCGTTTCGGAAGACGGCCGGCGTGTTCATGCCGGCGGCGTCGCAGGATCTCGACGGCATCGTCACCGTCAGCCTCGGCGCGAAGGGCGTCGTCGAGCTCGAGCTGGTATCGAGCGGCGAGAAGTGGGGACGCGGTCCGGCCAAGGACATCCACTCATCACTCAAAGCGATGGTTGACAGCCCGGCCTGGCATCTGGTGAAGGCCCTCGATACCCTCGTGTCGGCCGACGGCAACACCATCACCATCGATGGCTATCCGAAGCCGCGGCCGATCAACGCCGACGAGAAAGCGATGATCGCCGAGGCTTCGAAGCGGCGAAGCGAAGCACAGTCGAAGAAGTCGCTCGGCGTACAGCATTGGATCGACGATCTGCCGTGGGAGCAGTCCAACGAACGCCTGGAGTCGCAGCCGACTGTGAACATCGAGGGGCTGGTCGGCGGCTACACCGGCCCTGGCGGCAAGACCATCCTTGCACATCGTGCCGTAGCCAAGATCGACATGCGCCTCGTGCCCGACATGAAGAAGGACGACGCCGTCGCCGCGCTGAAGGCGCACCTCGCCAAGCACGGTTTCGGCGACATCGAGGTGAACGTCACCGGCGGCTACGATCCGACCGGGACCGCCGCGAGCGCACCGATGATCCAGTCGCAGATCGCGGTCCTGAAACGCGCCGGCATCGATCCCGTTCTCTGGCCGCGCAACGCCGGCTCGTACCCCGGCTACGTCTTCACCAACGCTCCCCTCAGCCTCGCCGCCGGCCACTTCGGTCTCGGCCACGGCAGCGGCGCCCATGCCCCCGACGAGTACTACGTGATCGAGTCGTCGACACCGAACGTGCAAGGGTTCGACGGGGCGGTGATGTCGTTCGTGGAGTATCTGTACGAGTTGGGGAGGTAGGGGATAGGAGAGAGATCTCGTTCGTAGGGTGGTCGGTTATCGGTTGTCGGTTGTCAGGAGAAACCACCTTCCGATAACTGATAACTGATAACCGCCTTCACCTCGGCGGCCACATTCACGCCAATTGCGAATGAAGACCAGAGCAGGATGATGATTCCTCGTCCGCGGCTGATCGTTCCTCTGCTGATCGCGTTTGCCTTGATTCGGGTGGCGATGACGTTCCGCGTCTTCTCGGCCACCAACGACGAAGCGACGCATATCGGCGCGGGGCTGGAGCTGATTCAGTTCCATCGGTATGAAGTACAGCGCGAGAACCCGCCGTTGCCGCGGATCATCCTCTCTGCCGGGCCATGGCTTGGCGGGATGCGCTACAACCCGGAGGGGGGATTCATTGCCGGACTGCACAGCGTTTTCTATGGAAACGGAAAGTATGAGCGCAACCTGGTGCTCGCACGCTGCGGCAATCTTCTCTTTTTCGCGCTCGCCGCGTGGACGGTTTGGATCCTGGCGCGAGGAGCGCTTGGTGATGCCGGCGCACTGATCGCGCTCTTTCTCTTTACGACGGAACCGATCGTCCTCGGATATTCGGGACTCGCCACAACCGATGCTGCCGGTGTCGCGGGCACCGGCGTCGCGCTGATGGCATTTCTTCGCTGGCTGCGCGCGCCGGATTGGTGGCGTGCGCTGTTGTTCGGTGCCGCGTTCGGTTGCAGCATCCTCTGCAAATTCACCTGTATCGTCGATGTTCCGGTGGCGTGCATGGCCATTGCGGCGCTGCGGGTCATTCAAGAGCGTGAGCTGCGCGGTCAAATCGCGCGCGCGACTTTTGCGATGGTTCCCGCGGCGGCGGTCACGCTCTTCATCGTCTGGGCTGGCTACGGATTCACGCTACGCCCGCTCGGTGATCTCGCGCCGTGGCGGGAGGCGTTTGGACCGAGGATCGGCTCGATGGTGGCGCGTCTCTATCCGGCGACGCGCATTCCCGCGCCCGACTTCTTCATCGGAATCGCGAACTTGAGGATGATCGACACCACCGGAATGAACACTTATCTGTGGGGACATTCGGGGAAGAGCGGCTGGTGGTGGTACTTCCCGTTTGCGCTCCTATTGAAGATCTCTCTCGCTGCACTGGCATTGTTCCTCGCGGGTCTCCTGCTCACGCGCCGTGAGCGCGACCTGCGCGGACCCTGCCTCGAGTTCTCCGCGGCGGCGCTGTCGATCGTGGCCATCGCCATGACCAGCAAGCTCGATATCGGCGTGCGCTACCTGCTGCCGTTCTTTGTTCCGTTTGCGGTTGCGTCCGCGGCCGGCGTGCTGGCGATGAGCCGGCGCGGCCTGGCCGGAAAATGGATTGCGATTGCCCTGCTCGTTTTTCACGCCGGCGTTTCGCTGGGTGCGCATCCCGACTATTTTCCCTATTTCAACGTGCTCGCCGGGAGCGAACCGTCGCGCTACCTGATCGACAGTAATCTCGATTGGGGACAGGACGCACTACGCCTGCGCACGGTCATCCGCAAGCGCAAGATCACGCGCATCGGATTGTCGCTGATCGGGCCGGCGGACTACGCCGCGCTCGGATATCCCGAGGTCTACTCCGCCAATCCAGCGCTGCCGTTGCATGGCTGGCTCGCGGTCAGCGATCACGAGCGGCGGATGAGCGAAGTCGACGGTGGCTGGCGCTGGCTTCCGGAGAAACCTTTGCAACGCGTAGGGAAGTCGATCTCGCTGTATCAACTGCCATAAACCAGAAACCAGAAACCAGAAAATGGCGGCGGAGCGGAGCCTTCTGCTTTCTGCCTTCTGCTTTCTGCTTTTGATTCACCGCACTCGCCCTCCGCCGAAGAATCGGATCGATTTGTAGTGAATCTCGAAGTAGTTGGCGGCGGCGCGAAGGGCACCGGCGACGACCCACTCATCACGCGTGGCGATCTCCTGGAGGGGCAGGCGCATGTGCGCCGGCAGTTTGAACCGGCAGCGCCGGCAGAGCGCGGTCCCTTCCGTCTTTTCGAGACTGCAGCGCGGACAGCTCCTCCGCTTGGCCAGCCTGGCGATCTGTTGCGCGGAAATCATCACACCCCCTCCCTCCCGTTTCACGCAAAGACAAAAGGCCGGGGAGCACCCGGCCTTTCGTACTGCACATGTTGCTGTGGCGACGAATACTAGCGGGGTCAGCGTTGGAAATCAACCGTCGCTCTCGTTTTTGTGGTGCAACGTCACGTCGACGTAGACGTCCGCCACGAACGGTGAGGCTTCCCGAAGGGCGCGATCGAGGTTGTCCATGGCGCGGCCGAGGTCTTCGGTCGTCATCCCCGGCGACGGACGGATTTTGGCGGCCACGATGACTTCCTCCGGCCCGATGTAGACAGCCTGCAGGGAGAGCGTTTCCTCCACCGCCCGATCCGAGTCGATGACGGCGCGGATCTGATCGAGAAACTCCGGCGCCAGCGATTTGCCGACCAGGAAGTCGGCCAGCGGTCGTGCCAGGCCGAAGGCGGTGGCGGCCATGAGCAGTCCGATGAGCAGTGATGCGATCGCGTCCGGACGGCCGCTTTGCAACTGATGGCTGAGCAGCAATCCCACCGCGGCGATCACGATGCCGATCAATGCCGCGCTGTCTTCGACGACCACGGCGCGCACGGTCGGTTCGCTGGAACGCAGCAGGTGACGCCAGACGTTGCGTCCGCGCTCCTTGGCATCGTTCCTGGCCTGCCGGAGGCTTTGCGTGAGCGAGATGCCGTCTCCGACAAACGCCACCCCCAGCACGATCCAGGCGGCGGTGATGTGTCCAGTCATCCCGCCCTGGGTCAGTTGGCGGATGGCGATGGCGATGGAAAAGCAGCCGCCGATCAGGAACGATGCGATCGCTGCCATGAAGGCCCAGAGGAATCGCTCCCTCCCATGGCCCAGTGGATGGAGGTCGTCCGGGGGAGCGGAGGCGCGTCGCAGCGAAATGCCGAGGAGCACCTCGTTTGTGGCATCGGCCAGCGAGTGCGCCGATTCCGCGAGTAGCGCCGTCGACCCGGACATCAGTCCGGCGATCAGCTTGGCAATCGCGATGGCGACATTCACCGCCAGCGCGATCAGAATCGTCCGCGCGCTGTCGCTGCGGGCGATGGTCTGTTGCGCCGCGCGCGAACGCTGAAGCGGGGGCCGGAGCATCGGCGACCATTCTGCGCAAGTCCTGCCCTTTTCACCACCCCAATGCGGTGTAGGCTGATGACCGATGGTCTACCAGTTTCTCCCCGGCGAGCCGATCCCTGACGCGGTCCAAAGAATCCTCGGCGAACAGCTCGATCGGATCGGCGCGCATCTCGCTTCGGCCGAGGTGCATGAGGCGCGCAAGCGGATCAAGGAAACCCGCGCGCTCCTGCGCCTCGTTCGCCGTGACCTCGGCGACGACTATGTCGTCGAGAACACCTGGCTGCGCGACGCCGCGCATTCACTCACCGGCGCGCGCGATGCCGAGGCCATGATCGAGACGTTGGAGAAACTCAGGAAGAGGACGGAGGATCGCGCGCTTCGTCAGGACATCGGCCGAGCCAAACGATCCATTCGCATGCGGAACCGCCGGCTTGGGACGCAGCCGGGGATTGCCGAGGAATTGCAGGCGGCCGCGCGCACGCGTCTACCTCTTCGATCCGAAATCCCCGATCGTTTCTCCACGATCGGAAGGGGATTGTCGCGAACCTATGGCGCGGGACGCCGCGCCTTCCACCGGGCCATCGTCAGCCATTCCCCCACCGATCTTCACACCCTTCGCCGGCGGGTCAAGGATCACTGGTACCAGGTGCGCCTGCTCAGCACCGCCGCTCCCGATCTTCTTGAGCCGTACGCCGATACCATCAAGCAGCTCTCGGACTTCCTCGGCGAGCATCACGATCTGATCGTGTTGCGCGATTCCCTCGACCGGGACCGGTTCTCCAATCTCCTCGATCTGGCCGACCACCGGCGCAACGAGTTGGAGGGGAAGGCCCTCGCGTTGGCCACGATCGTGTTCGCCGAGGAGGCGCGACAGTGGCGGAATCGGATGCGGGCGTATTGGAGGGTGAAGGCCGGTTGAGGCGCGGGATCCGCCGACTCGCTTCGCTCGCTCAGGGCGGGATCTTCTCCCTCAGCATTAAAGCCTTTGTTGGCGCCGCGGATCGTGAGACCCCGAGGAAGCGTCGCTCGTGCGATCGAGCGCGCGTGTGCGTCGGGAAACGTGTGTGGTGAATCAGTCACCACACATGGTGAGTCGCCCGGCTTATGGGGTGAGTCGTTCGGCTTAGGTGGTGAGTCGTGCGGGATTGCGTGGTGAGTCGTCCGGTAGAGGTGGTGCGCCGTCTGGCTGACGCCATCAGTCGTCCTGCTGATGTGGTCAGTCGTCCGGGCTTATGTGGTGAGTCGTCCGGATTATGTGGTGGGCCGTCAGGCTCACGCGGTAAGTCATCCGACTGAACGCGCTGCGCCATCCGGATCACACGGCAAGTCACCCGGCATCACACGACAAGTCACTCGGCATCACACGACAAGTCACCTGGCTCACACGGCAAGTGACCCGGCGTCACACTACAAGTGACCCGGCTCACACGGCAAGTCACGCGGCATCACACGATAAGTCATCCGGCTCACACGGCAAGTCACCCGGATCATCGCGACGAGTCGTCCGGCTCACACGGCGAGTCGTGCTGCTGACACGCGAAGCCACCGGACTGCGCCCCGGAGCGTTCGCGTCTCGCCGGCTGGCCCGAGCCTTCCCTGAGCGGAGTCGAAGGGTCTCGCCCCCGGTTTCCAAGGGCGAAAAAATGCTTGACATCGCTTGCTACATGTGGTACTATCCCGAACCTCGACAGGTTGGTTCGCCAGCCCATCGAGACTGGAGTTGGCGCTCGTGAGAGCCCCATACTCCTGGCGGCCATTGGATGGGACGGCGCTGGATAGCGTGCAACTAGTGCCCATCCTTGCGGGGAGTTGAGTTAGCTCCTCCCTGCCGCGGGCTCTCGAAGTGCGCGCACTTCGGGGAACATCCAACCGGAAGAGCCGGCGCGTTGCCGTCTCCTCCAGCCGGTGGCCGCCCGCACTCGTGCACAAAGTGCTCGTCGTTCCCTCCGGCCTTACAGCCCCTGGTCTAAGGAGAATGAAATGAGTACCAAGCAGGAAACTACCAAGGAAGTGGCCGTCGTGGATCTCCCGCAGCCGGCACCATTATTGTCACCCGAGGCGGTGGTCGAGCAGTTGCGCGCCATGCGGTCGCAGATCGGCGAAGTGTCGCCACTGACGCCCGCACAGCGCAAGACGCTGCGCACCAAGGGCGCCCGTCCAACCCTGTTCTGCAGGCATCGATCAACATCATCGGTGCTCTGGACATCGTTGAGCAGCGGTCGGCCAGCCGGCCGACGAAATGCGTCAGTTGTACGACGAGGCCAACCGCTGGACGGCGGCGGAGGATGAGCTCCGGTCGATGCTGAACGGCGTCGCCGGTGCCAACCTCATTCGCCGCCAGCGCATCGCCATCGTTGCCGGGGCGTACAGCATCGGTACGCAGTTGGCCCGCGACCCAGCGCACGCCGTGCTCGTGCCGCACGTGCTGGAGGTCAAGCGACTGAAGAGCTTCAGCCGCCGCAAGAAGGCGGCGCCGGCTCCCGGTACGCCGCAGTCTCCGGCACCCGGCACCCCGTCGTCACCGGCCCCCGTTACGCCGGCACCGGCCGGTAGCGGAACGTCCGGCAATCAGAAGCAGTGACATGTGATGGGTGGGAGTGAGACCGGGCGCGCGCAAGCGCGCCCGGTCGTTTTGCCTCGCGGGGCACGTCATCGGAGAATGGACATGGGACGGCGCGGGAGCGAAAGGCCTGATCCGCAGATGGACGCAGAGGAACGCAGATGGAGGATGGTCTCCATGTTTGTCTTCTCCCCGTTCCATCAAGTGTGACTCCGGTGAGCCTCCGCGCTGTCATTCTGAGCGACGCGAAGAATCCCCGGCCTGGAATCCGCGGCACACACGCTGACGCGGCCGTTCCGAGGGCGGGCGGTTGCACGAGGATCGAACGTCCCGCGCCTGACCACCGACCAGGAATTGAGGATGGCAAGCACGCCGAATAACTAATGCGCTGCGCAAGCGACGAAAATCGCGCCGCACAAGGTCCCCTTCGTCACGGTTTAGCTGAAGTGAAATAACGAAGGTCTGGCCCTATGACTCTCCTTCTCGCCATCTCACCGGAAAAGGAGCTGGGACGGCGGGGGGGGCGAAAGGCCTGATCCGCAGATGGACGCAGAGGAACGCAGATGGCGGGCGGTCTCCCAGGAAGGGTGGCCCGTGTAGAGGAGTTCGGAGTAGAATGGTTTTCGTGTTAAGTGAGAACGACAAACACAATCTGATTAGAAACTTGAACTTGGGTCGCGTGGTTCTCGTGACTGGCGCTGGATTCTCCAAAGACGCTACCAATGCAAAGCAGGAACACCTTCCAGACGCCACAGCGCTCGCCTCGGACCTCTGGGCTTTCCTGTATGGCACCCCATACGACGAAAAGACATCGCTACGTACGTTGTACGAGGCTGGTCAGACACACCAGCGCGGCGTAGCGTCGCTACGGCAGTTTCTTTTTGACTCGCTACACGCTACGCAGTGGCCGCAGTGGTACCAAACAGTGACCCGTTGGTTTTGGCACCGCATCTACACATTTAACGCGGATGACCTTCTGGAGCAGGTCTACGCCAGTGAGGGAACCACGAGGCTCCAAACAATTATCGCACCGGACCACTTTCATGAACGAGATCAGTTCTTGCGCTCGCGCTGCAGCTCATCAAATTGCACGGAAGCATTACAGATGGGCGCCCCCTGACATTCGGTATCAGCGAATACGGTACCCGTGCCGCAGATCGCGTTGACGTTTGGTACCTGCATTTTGTACAAGATTATTCGACCTTACCTACAGTATTCCTTGGGTCATCACTGGATGAACCACTATTCTGGCAGTATGTTAAGCTCAGGGGAGAGCAGAGGCCTCGGGAGAAGCACCTTCGTCGCCCAAAGTGCTTCCTCGTTGCTAAGGAGATATCGGTACCCAACGAGGAGGTCCTTCGAAAATACCACATTGTGGCAATCCGTGGGACCGCAGAAGAGTTCTTCCTATGGCCCGGTAACCAAGCCGTCGCAACTTCACGAGAGCAAGTTCTCCGCCTTATCGATCCCACACTAGAGATTGCTCTCGCGGCAGCGGAGCAGGGCAAGCCGCAACCTGAAGTCAAGCTAGCAGAGTACTTCTACTCGTTCTTTAAGGTTCCACATCGGCAGCCAAGCCCCAGAGCACGACCGGGATTCTTACTGGGTACTCCACCGACCTGGGAGGATATAGCGGCGCACGTAGATGCCCACCGCGAGATCAACGAGTTGCTGAAAGGCCAACTTCGTGCAGCGTTCAATCAAGATGAGCCGGCTATGTTCATCTTAACGTCAGCAGCCGGAGGTGGTAAGTCGACCGTCGCGAAACGTGTGGCGATGGAGCTTGTCGACGAAGGTTTTTCTGTGGTGTTCTCTGAGGGAGATCAGCGACCAAACCCTGATGCGATCGCTTCATTTGCTCGCGGATTTCATCAGCGAATGCTGTTTGTATTCGACAACGCTGGTCAAAATCTTCACCTGATCGCGCAAATATGTGAACTATTGAAGGCTGAGCCAATCAAGCACATCTTCTTGATTCTGACTCGATCAAATGACATGGCCAACTGGGGATATGAGCTCGCACGGGTGTCGTCGCTTGCCCGTATCGCTGTGCCTCACCTTTCGGACGCTGACATTTTATCGATAATAGATACACTAGCACAACATGACGCCCTCGGCAAATTGCGAGGCAAAAGCTCGGATGAACAATTTGACGTATTCAAGCGCAAGGCACGCAAACAGATTCTTGTCGCGATGCGCGAGGCTACTAGCGGATTGGGATTCGATGAAATATTGAAAGATGAGTATGCTAAGCTGGAACCTCCGGAAGCGCGCTTACTCTATCTGATTGTTGCGCTTGCTTCGAGCCGTGACTATGGCCTAACTCATCAGCAAATGATAACGGCAATGGCACTCCCTCCGAACGAGACGCTTCTCCTTGCCGAGAGCAGCCTGTTTGAAATACTCGTACCGAAGGAGACGCAGCCTGATAGATACGTGATTCGTCATCCAGCGATCGCTGAGTTTATTCTGGTGGCGGCTCCTCGTGATGCGTTGGCAGAAGCGGTGGTTTCCTTCTTGCGGGGCGTGTCGACCGTTCTTCCCGAAGGTAGAGAGCGCCGTTGGAGTTTGGCGTTTAAGATCTACCGCGATGTGATTAATCACCGTCGATTATTTCAATGTTTTCATGAACGCGTTGAGATCATTCGCGATATTTATGAGCGTGTAAAGCCATACTATCGCGATGATGGTCACTACTGGCTGCAATTCGGTTCTTACGAACTTGAGTATGGCGACGCTCTCGACGCAGCTGAGAATTACATTAACCAGGCGTCCGCACTCTTGTCATCTCAGAACACGCAGGTCGACACTGCCACGGCCCGCTTGATGCTACGAAAGGCTCTAGTTGCGCCGAACGGTCTGGTTGCCGAGGAATTGCTGGAAAACGGCCTGAGAACGCTTCGCGCCCAAATGAGTGAGTCGGGACGCGCATCGGTCCATCCGTTTCACATTTTTGGTAGCCAGATGATGGCTTATATCGGACGGTGGGTGCCATCACGAGATCGTTCGGAGGCGTTTCGTCTCGTGCATGACGAGCTAAAGAGATCCATCCCGGAGCATCTACGCGCGCATCCAGACCTACGAAGTCTCGTGGATAGCTTGAAGCGCGTCGAGCTTGAGACGGTACTACGCGGCCCATGATTCATTATTGGCGAGGCCGAGGTTGTGTCATCAAGGGGCGCAAGCTAACTCACCTCGCATGTCAGCATTATGCAGGCGGAGGGGCTCCTCGGGTGGACGCGGCGGCAGATGTCCGAGGCCATTGCCTCTGGTGACGTCGAGCTGTGGACGACGCCGCTGGGGAAGTGGTTTCCGCGGGCGGAGATGATGGCCAAGGCGCTGGAGATCTGGCCGATGCACGTCATCGAAGAAGCGCTCGGGGACGATGCGGACGGCATCCTGCCGCAGGCGATCCGGAGCGCGGAGCTGCGCGTCCGGCTGCCGCGGCATCACATCGACATGTTGCACTATCGGGCAGACCAGCAGGAGACCACCGTCGGCGGCGTGCTGGCGCGGGAGCTGGACGGCATCGCCAGCGCGCACATCGACGAGCTGTCGGCGGCGCTGCCCGGGGTTCGCCGAGGCGATGGCCTGGCCGGGTGATTGACGAAAAGCTTTATCCGCAGATGACGCAGATGAACGCAGATGGAGGACGGGGTTCATCTGCGTCCCATCTGCGTCATCTGCGGGTAAGGCTTCACGCGATAACTTAGTCCAGGAGCAGACACGGGATCCCCGCTGTGCAATTTGAAGTCTCAACTTGCAAATTGCACGCACCGCACCTATCATGCTCATTCTTAAAGACCTGCATGCTTGTCGAACGTTCCATCGCGCCCGTCCTCAAGGAGCTCTTCTCAAGTTACCCGGTAGTCACTCTCACCGGACCGCGCCAGTCCGGGAAGACCACGCTTTGCCGGACGCTCTTTCCTGAGCTTCCGTATTTCAATCTCGAGCGACCCGACCTCCGTGAAGCCACGGTGGCCGATCCTCGCGGTTTCCTAGCCAGGGCAGGCGATGGGGCGATCATCGACGAAGTCCAGCGTGTTCCCGAACTCTTCTCCTGGCTTCAGGCTCATGTCGATGAACGCCGTCGGAACGGGATGTTCGTCCTGACAGGCAGCGAACAGTTCCTACTCTCCGAAGGGATCTCCCAATCACTCGCAGGACGCACCGCGATCCTGCACCTGATCCCCTTTTCCATCGAGGAGGCAAGCTCGATCCATCCCGGTATGGATACCAATGAACTGCTCTTCACCGGTTTCTACCCTCGGATCTACGACCAGAGCCTGCGTCCCACGCAGGCCCTCGGCGATTATTTCGAAACGTATGTCGAGCGTGATGTCCGGAGGCTCGGCGGTGTGCGGGATCTCTCCACGTTTCAACGATTCGTGCGCCTCTGCGCGGGACGGGTCGGACAGCTTCTCAATCTGCAGAGCCTCGGCAATGATGCCGGCGTGTCGCACACGACCGCCCGGCAATGGATCAGCGTCCTGGAGGCCAGCTACGTAGCGTTCCTGCTGCCGCCACTGCATGCGAACGTGTCGAAGAGACTGATCAAGACGCCAAAGCTGTACTTCCACGACGTCGGGTTGGCCGCCTATCTTCTCGGGATCGAGAATGCGGCGCAGATCGAGACACACCCACTTCGCGGCGCTCTCTTCGAGAACATGGCAATCGCCGAGGCCCTGAAACACAGGTACAACTCCGGGAGACGAAGCAATCTCAACTTCTATCGCGACAGCAGCGGTCTCGAGATCGACCTGCTCTATCCGCTTGCGAATCGGTATCTGGCGATCGAGATCAAAGCGGGGCAAACCGTGACGGCCAGCCAAATCGTCGCGCTCGGGAAATTTCATAGCCTCTTCCCGCATCAGCACGAAACCTCGATTCTCGTCTACGGCGGGGAAGAGGAGCTCGCGAGAGGGACGACGCAAGCGATTCCTGTGCGATCTCTCGCGATGCGGCTCGGGCAACTCGAGAATGGGAAACGGGCGTAGTCCGGACCTCGCAGGCGCACTATGAGGTGAGCGATGGCGTTGCTGCCCTGTCTTCGCTGATGAAAGTCTTATCCGCAGATGTCGCAGATAGACGCAGATGGAAGACGGTTTCATCTGCGGACATCTGCGTCATCTGCGGATCGTCCCCTGCGGGTGTCTCGCCGCCCACCCGGCAAGCGGGTGACATTCGCGGTAGCCCGGCGGCGGGACGCACGCCGGGCCAGCCGGCGAGACGCCCGCGCTCCGGGGCGTGGGCGCGCCGCTTCGCTCTCATGACAATGCGGTATCTTCGCCCGCGTATGCCGCCCCGGCGCGTCCAGCTCTCCGCTCCTGATATCACCGCCGACGAACGGCGGCTCGTCGACGAAGTACTGACCTCGGGGAAGCTCTCGTTTGGGCCGGTGCTGGAGGCGTTCGAGAACGAGTATGCGGAGCGGTTCGGGGCGCGGCATGCGGTGGCGATGTCGAGCGGGACGGCGGCGTTGCATGTGGCGATGATCGCGGCCGGGGTGAGGCAGGGAGACGTCGTCATCACCACCCCCTTCTCGTTCGTGGCCTCGGCGAATTCGATCCTCTTCGAGCGCGGCATTCCCTACTTCGTCGATATCGATCCGGTGACGCTGACGATGGATCCGGCGGCAACGGTGCATGCCATCGAGACGCTTGCGCCGCAAGGGCGGCTGCGCGCGGTGCTGCCGGTACACATCTTCGGGAGGCCGGTGGAGATGGAGGCCATCCTCGCCGCCGCGCGCAGGCATGGCGTGGTGGTGATCGAGGATGCCTGCGAGGCCATCGGCGCATCTGCTGATGGAATGTTCGCCGGCCGTTGGGGCGATGCGTCGGCCTTCGGCTTCTATCCGAACAAGCAGATGACGACTGGGGAGGGCGGGGTGCTGCTCACCGATCGGGACGACTGGGCGCGGCTGGCGCGCAGTCTCCGCAATCAGGGGCGCTCCGACTCCGGCACATCGATCGAGCATGAGCGCCTCGGCTTCAACTACCGCATGAACACGATCAGCGCGGCCATCGGGCTGGCCCAGATCCGCCGCCTCGGCGAGCTGCTGCACAAGCGGGAGGTGGTGGCGATGCGCTACAACGCGCGGCTGGCCGGCCTCGACGGCGTCACGCCGCTGGCGCCGCCGCGCGCGGGGATGCAGCTCAGTTGGTTCGTCTACATCATCCGGCTGGCGGAGGGAATCGTTCGCGGCCGGCTGCAAGCGGCGCTGGCCGCGCGCGGCATCGACAGCCGTCCCTATTTTCCGCCGATCCACCTGCAGCCGGTTTATCGCGAAACATTCGGCTTCCGGCCCGGCATGTTTCCGCACGCCGAGGCTGCCGGCGCGTCGCTGCTGGCATTGCCGTTCCATGGGAACCTGGCCGTGGAAGACATTGACTATGTCTGCGACGCGGTGGCCAAGGAGACCGGCAGCATGAGATCGCTACACGCGTGAAACGCATCGTCATCATCGGAGCCGGCGGGCATGGAGCGGTCGTCGCGGACATCCTGGGGGAGCGCGCGGCCGGTTTCGTCGACGATTCGGCATTACTCCACGGTACGGCGGTGCTCGGACTTCCGGTGTTCGCCTCTCTCGCCGAAATCGAGCACGACGGCGTGATCGTGGCTATCGGCGACAACGCCGCGCGGAGGATCGTCACCGAACGTGTCGTGAGCGCCGGTGAGAGGCTGGCGACGGCGATGCATCCTTTCGTGTCCGTCGCGCCATCGGCAATGATCGGCGCGGGGGCGGTGCTCTGCGCCGGCGCGATCGTGTCGCCACGCGCGGTGCTCGGGCGAGGGGTTCTGCTGAACACGAAGGCATCGGTCAATCACGACTGCCTCATCGGCGACTTCGTCCATATCGCGCCGGGGGCGACGCTCGCCGGCGACGTGCGGGTGGGGGCGGATACGTTCATCGGGCCGGGCGCGACGGTGGCCGCGGGCATCTGCATCGGCGCGCGCGCCGTGATCGGCGCGGGGGCGGTGGTCGTGCGCGATGTACCGGACGAGGTGACGGCTTGGGGCGTGCCGGCGAGGATTCGATCCAGGCGGTGATTTCGGTACGGAGGTTGTCGGTTATCGGTTGTCGGTTATCGGGCGTCAGTGCTTTTGCGAGCAGACTTGCATCTCTGACCACGCGGCGCGCACGCCTCGGACAACCGACAACCGACAACCGACAACCGACAACGCGCGAAGCGCCGAATTCACACCAATCGCCGATACACCGCGGCCACGTCATCCGCCGTTCTCGCCGCGGTGAATCGATCGAGCATCAGCGTGCGGCCGGCGCGTCCGAACGCGGTCGCTTCTTCGCGATCGTCCAGCAGCCGGACGATCGCCGCCGCGAGGGCCGCGGGATCGGATGCCGGCACGAGCAGGCCGGTCTGGCCGTCGCGCACCGATTCGGGCATGCCGCCCACGCGCGTGGCCACGACCGGACATTCCATCAGCAGCGCCTCGATCGTGCCGCCGAGGTTTTCGGTGAGCGAACATTGCACGGCCACGTCCGCCGCGGCGAGAAGCGAGACGACGTCGTCGACATGGCCGGCGAAGAGCACGCGATCGCTCGCGTATGTCTCGATCAACCGCCGCCGGTACGCTTCCCCCGTTTCCACCACGCCCTTCCCCGCGATCACGAATCGCGCCTCGGGGAATCTCTCCGCCACGAAGCGCGCGGCGGCCAGGAAGTCTTCGTGTCCCTTCGGCCCGATTCCCATCGTATGCGGCGGTGTCTGCGCGCCGCGCATCGGCGGATAGAAGTGCGCCACGAGGGCGACGAGCGGCGCGCCGACTGCGATGCCGAGCGCGCGGCGTGCCGCGGCGGGATCGGCGCGCGCCGGGTCGAAGCGCTCCGCGTCGGCTCCGTAGTAGATGCAGTCCAGGCGGTCATCGCGCGCGCCGAGGGCGGTGTAGAGGTCGCGCGTATAACGGCATCCGGCGATGGTGACGTCATCCATCCACAGCGTCCGGCGATCGACGACCCGCGTGAGCCGCGCCTCGAGGTGGCGAGGTCCCGGGATGCCGGCCACGTGACGAACGCGCGCCAGCGTGGAGGCCAGGCGCGCCACAACGACCGAGGCGAAAACGTGCGAGTGGACGATGTCGATCTTCTCGCGCCGAAGGATGCGCGCCAGCCGGATGGCCGCCAGCGGCATCTTCGCCGCATAGATGGGAAGACGCGCGCGATCGAGGTCCGTGGCGAAGTTCAGCGCCAGACGCTGGCAGCGAATGCCGGCCGCTTCGAGCCGCGCCCCGATGTCGCCCGGCCGCTCGTCGATGACGGCGACGACGTCATAGCCGCGAGTCGTGAGATCGCGGCAGAGGCCGACGAACCAGTCGCAGCCGTTCCATAGGCCGGCGACTTGGGCGATGCGAATGCGTCGGCTCATCTTCGGCACCGGTTTGAAAAACCGGCGCGGACGGCGCTTGATTGCAACGTGAAGTTTTCCAGATCCGCGCGCGGCCTCGCAGAGGCGGCGGCCAGCACGCTGTCGCGGAGCAGACGCACCACGGCATCCGCAACCCAACGCGATTTGACGCTGGCTCTTGGCCGGTTGCGCGCGACGGTGCGCTCCACAAGCCAGCCCCGCGCGCAACCGTCCCCTCATGCCGGCTGCTCGGGCAACGCAACATATTCCGATGGTCGTCGCAGCGCTGATGCCAGCGCTCCGTCGCGATACGTAATTCGACACTGTACTCATCACAAAGCGCCGAATCTGTCTCTGTACGTGCGCGTCCGCGGCCGCTACCTTATGACCATGAAAACCTATCGGTACCGGGTCGTGGATGTGTTCACCGAAAAACGGCTCGAAGGAAATCCGCTGGCCGTGTTTCCTGAGGCGTCAGGTCTCGATGACGAGACGATGCAACGGATCGCGAACGAGCTGAATCTCGCGGAAACCGTATTCGCTTTCCCGGCATCGCAGGCCGGACATGATGCGCGCGTCAGGATCTTCACACCGCGGCGGGAAATGCCGTTCGCCGGGCATCCAACGATTGGGGTGACCTTCGTCCTCATCGATGAGGGGCTGGTCACCGCTCGCCAGGGCGGGATCGTACTTCAGGAGAAGATCGGCCCGGTCGCGGTGCGCGTCGATGAGGGAGAGCAGCCGTTGATCTGGCTATCCACCCCTCCGATTCGCAGCGGTCCCGTCTTCGACCGGCTCCTTTGCGCCGAGGCGCTGGGGGTGGCGGCGGACGACCTGCTCGACATTCCTCCCCAGCTCCTCGACGCCGGAAATCCGACCGTCTTCATTCCTCTTCGCAGCAGGGATGCGGTCGATCGCGCGTGGATCGACGAGCGGTTGACCCGGGCGCTTCTCGGCTCCGATGCGACGCCGGCATGCGTCTTCGTCTTCACCCCCACGGCGGAGGGAGCGTATTCAAGGATGTTCGCACCGGAATACGGCGTCATCGAAGACCCGGCCACCGGAAGCTCCACGGGGCCGCTGGCGGCATTCATGATGCGTCATGGCCTGGTTTCCAGCGCATCCGGTACCCGCTTCGTCAGTGAACAAGGTCGGAAGATGGGACGGCGAAGCCTGCTGCACGTGCGGATCAACGGAGCTCAGGGCTCTGAAGGGATCGAGGTTGGCGGCCACGTCGTACCGGTGACCGTGGCGTCGATGACCGTGGATTGAGACGCAGTGATGACTGGATATCGCAGAGTCGGAATCGTTGGAGGAATCGCGCCGGAATCGACCATCGAGTATTACCGTCTGATTCTGGCGTCGTACCGCGCGCGGTCAGACCGCTCCGGCAATCCCTCGATCATCATCAACAGCATCGATCTGACCAAGACGCTGGCGCTGGCAGCCAACGACCTCGACGGATTGACCGACTACATGGTCGCCGAGGTCGATACGCTCGTGCGCGCGGGCGCGGACTTCGCGGTGATCGCGTCCAACACGCCGCATATCGTCTTCGACGAGATTCAGCGCCGCGTTCCCATTCCGATGATCAGCATCGTCGAAGCTGCCGCCGAAGCGGCGTCGGCGCGGGGTCTCACCGCGGCTTGGCCTGTTCGGGACACGCTTCACGATGCGGGGGCCCACATATCCGCGCGTCTTCGCGCGCGCCGGAATCGAAGTGGTCGCGCCCGCCGAGGAGGAACAGGCCTATATCCACGACAAGTACGTGGGGGAGCTCGTCAACGCGATTTTTCTGCCGGAGACGCGCGAGGGCTTGCTGCGCATTATCAGTCGCATGGTGGAGAGGGACGCAATCGATGGACTCATTCTCGGCGGCACCGAATTGCCGCAGATCCTCCGCGATGACGGCGATATGCCGGTTCCGCTACTCGATACGACGAGGGTTCACGTGGAGAGAATTGTCGCCGCCCTGCTCTAACTATTGCGTCTCGGATGCCGGTACGGAGAGCGGGCGTCTCGCCGGCTCCCGCCGTGGCGTCTCGCCCGGCGGTGGGTCCTTGCCAGCGGCAGGGTTGAACGTCATAAACGCCGATGGGGACGCGCCGTTTCTGCGCAACATTTACGTTCGCCTTCGTCCCCACCGCCGGGCGAGACGCCCACCGGGAGCAGGCGCGGACGCCCGCTCTCCCCTTGGGGGTGACCGTCAGCGCGCGCGCTCACAGAGACGGCCCAGCGTGACCACCGCCCGCTCCTGCTCGGGCGACCAGCCGCTGCCGCTGTTGATCCGGATATGGTTCTGGTAGCGACCCGTCGCGGAGAAGAGTGGTCCGGGCAGGATGCCGATGTGCTCGTTCAGCGCGGCGCGGTACAACTTCATCGCATTGACCTTTGGCGGGAGCTCGACCCACAGCATGTGACCCCCGGCCGGCCGGCTGATCCTCGTCCCCTCGGGGAAATACCGCGCGATGGCGTTGCGGATCTGCTCCGCCTGCCGGGCGAACGTCGATTGCATCTTTTTCAAATGCCGCTCGTAGCCGCCCGACTCCAGAAAGCCGGCGATGGCCAGTTGCGAAAGGGAGGGGGTGGCCACGGACGTCAGCAGCTTCAGTCGCTTCACCTCTTCGTTAAAACGCCCGGCGGCGATCCATCCGATCCGATAGCCGGGCGACAGGACCTTCGAAAACGACGAGCAGAGGAGCACGAGGTCCTTTTGGTCGAACGCCTTCAGCGTCTTCGGGCGCAGACCGGAGTAGGCGAGGTCGCCGTAGACATCGTCTTCGATGATCGGAATGTCGTGCCTGGCCGTCAGTTCGACGAGAGCCTTCTTGGCCGCATCCGGAACGATGTAGCCGAGGGGGTTCTGGCAATTCGTCATCGTGATGCAAGCCTTGACACGGTGTCCGCGGATGGCGCGCTCGAGTTGCTCGAGATCCATCCCCTCCCGCGGATGGGTGGGGATCTCCAGAACCTTGAGGCTGAGAGAGGCGGCGCTGCCGAGAATGCCGAAGTATGTCGGACTCTCCACGGCGATGACGTCGCCCGGCCTGGTCACGGCGCGTAGCCCGAGGTTGATCGCCTCCAGGCAGCCCGAGGTTACGGTCACGTCGCCTGGCGAGAGCGCGCATCCCATCGACAACGTGCGCCGCGCGATCTGGCGGCGGAGCGGCTCTGCGCCGAAATCGTAGCGTGCGCTGTGGTGGGGATTCTCGCGAAGAATGCGGCGCAGGATGAGGTTCAGCTTGCGGGTGGGGAAGAGATCGGGGTGCGCGCTGGCCACGCCGAATGAGATATCGGATGGCTTGTTGGCTGCCTCGATGACCTCCGACAAGACCATGTCTGTGGTGATCTCCGCCGGCGCGCTCTTGCGGGTCTCGTATTGCGGTTCCGGGATCAGCGTCGAGAACGGCTTGCGCACGTAGAAGCCCGATTGCGGTTTCGACTCGAGATAGCCGCGATTCTCGAGCCACAGGTAGGCCTGCAGCGCCGTGGTCATGCTGACCCGCATCTGCCGGCTGATCTGGCGGAGGGAAGGGACGCGATCACCGTCGCGCAGCGCGCCGGAAGCCACCTGCCGGGTGACGTTCTCGGCGATGCGAAGGTAAAGAGGGGTGGCAGGCGAGCTCACGGCTTCTGTCATCAATACAGAGTACGCCTCGGCAAAACTGTACCGGTCACGGCGCAGGGAAAGTGTTGCGGAAACGCTGCGTCTCGCCCCGACCTGGCAAGAGTCGAAACCTTCACTGGCACCGCGGGCGCGAGACGCCCCGCGCCCAGCCGGCGAGACGCCAGCTCTCCGTAAAGCATCCGGCAAGACCGCTTGCGCTCCGTTGCCAACCGCTCGAATTTGGAAGTTAGCACCTTCCACTTGAAACTTTTCTGACTAGGTGTTGTACTTAACTACAACACCGAAGACGTGTTCAGGAGGACATATGGAAGCTGCCGTCGATTTTGTCCCGTCACCGATCGAATGCAACTCGATCTCTCTTAGTGCTCCGATCTGGCAGGACGTTCTGGCCCAGGCGATGACCGGGGAACTGCTAGCCGCGATGAACTACACCTCGTTGTCGGAGGTCTGCGACGATCCGGCGGAGGTCGCCGAGGCGTTGGAGCATGCGCAGAACGAACGGGGGCATGCCGCGGCCTTTGCCGCCGAGGGGCGCAGGATTGGAGTGAACGTCGCCAGCAACGTCGAGGCGAAACATTGGAAACGGCTTCGCCAGGCATTCCTGGGACGAATCGCGGAGCGCGATTTCATCGGCTGCCTCATCGTCCAGGAGATCATGCTGGAGTCGTTCGCCGTCGCCAGTTACTCCCGCGTCGGGAAGGTGGCGCCGGGGAGTTTGGGCGAAACCTTTGCCCGTATCGCGGCGGAGGAAGAAGAGCACATCGAACACGCCCTGGCCTTTCTCAGAATCGAGCGAGCCCGGGACACGCAACACTTCGACGACAGGCTGCACCGTCTGCATCTGGAGGTGATGACCATCCTTGCGCAGATGCTGGCGAAGGAGTGTAAGGACGGACATTGCGAGGTGTGCCAGACCTCCTGCGTGAAACCATCGCTGTTCGAGGTCCGGTTGTCCGCGGCCGAGCTTCGCGGGGCATCGCTGCAACACTATCTGAAGACGCTGGACATGCTGGGAATCCCCGGCGAGGTAAGTCTCGCCTGGGTGGCGCAGTTACCGGTGTAGCGGGTCCAGAGCATGACCAGCCTTGATTTCGCCCTGATCGGGCACTCGGAGAGTTGGCGCGCGGCCGCGGACGTACTGTCGTTTCTGCGCGGACCGGAGCTCACGCCTCTGCCGGACGACGAAGTCAGGGACATCCTTCCCTGGATTCCGCCGAGGACGGTCTGCCATGTCGACGCCGGCTCCCCGATTGCCGGCGCGACGGCGCGCGGTCTCTACATCGACTCGTTCATCCCTCCCGACCGTCTGGAAGCGGCCAACCTGCGCGAGAACGTCACCCGCGTTCGCGCGGCGGCCGCCAGCGCCATCCACTCAGGAGCGAAGATCGTCAGCCTCGGCGGATTCAGCTCCATTCTGATCGAGGGCAATTTCGATCAGCTTCCGGAGAGACACGATACGGTCTTCACGACCGGCAATACGCTGACCGTCGCCTTCATCGTTCAGGGCATCCGGAAGATGTGCGCGCTGGAGGGGCGGAACCTCCGAAACGAAACTCTGCTCATCGTCGGAGCAACAGGAGACGTCGGTTCGGGTTGCGCCCGTTGTCTCGCGCCGTTTGTGAAGCGCGTGCTGATTTGTGCACGCAACAGGGAGCGGCTGCGAAGGCTCGCGGCGGAGTTGCAAGCCGATGGCGTGCGGGTGGAGATCGCTACGGATGTCGAGCGATTCTCCGTCGAAGCCGGCATCGTGATCTGCGCAGCGAGCATGGCCTTTCCCTCGCTTCTGATGGGCGGGAATGCGCCGCACGCAATCGTTTGCGATGCGGGCTACCCGAAGAACCTCTCTCCAGGGGCCGACATGCCTGGCGCGCGACTCTTCTTCGGGGGTCTGGGACAGATCACCGGCGGCCTGACGTTCGCGCCGGATCTCCATGGAATTCTGAATCGGCATCCGTTCCCCAACGTGGTCCACGGATGTCTCCTCGAAGGAATCGCCCTCGCTCTGGAGGGCAGATTCGAACCGTTCTCGCAGGGAAGAGGGGCCATCACTCCCGAGCGGGTGGAGGAGATCGAGTCCATCGCCGCAAGGCACGGAATCTATCTCGCGCCGCTCTACAACGCCGAGGGGCCGGTGGAGGTCGGGCCGGAGAGCGGGCGTCTCGCCTGCTCCCGCCGCGGCGTCTCGCCCGGCGGTGGGTCCCGCCAACAGCAGGGTTGAACTACATAAAAGCGAATGCAGGGTGTGCCGAGCATGTTCGATAGCTAGGAGGTGAAAGTCCTTTGTCCAGGTTGATGGAACCGAAGGGCGCGCCGGCAATTCTCACGTCATCAGGATCGCCATTCCCCTTTTCCCCAGCAGTTTTCCCGTCACCCGGAGCATCGTGTTGCTCTTCGTCAGCAGTTCATGTCTAGTGAAGAGCTGGCCGCTGGATCTTCATAGCTGTTTTCCTGCTCTGAAGAGCTGACTGCCAGCTCTTCGTAACTGTCTTCCTGCTCTGAAGAGCTGACGGCCAGCTCTTCGTAGCTGCTTTTCTGCTCAGAAGATCTGGCGGTCAGATCTTCGGAGCTGTTCTTCTGCTCTTCATAGCTGTTTTGCAGCTCTGAGGGACTGGCGGTCAGATCTTCGTAGCTGCTTTTCTGCTCAGAAGATCTGGCGGTCAGATCTTTATAGCTGCTTTTCTGCTCTGAGGATCTAGCGGCCAGACCCTAAAATGGCCGTGGGCCTCCCCAACGAGAAGTTCTAGCCGCCATCCCTGTACGGATTCCGCACCGCGTCCTCCATGTGCTTTTCCGGGCTGGCCAGCTCACGGAATCCGAACTGCCGGTAGAGAGCGTGGGCATCGCTGGTTACCAACGACCAGCGGCGCAGTCCCTGCAGTTGCGGATGGCCGCGGATCGCCTGCATCAACTTCTTGGCGATCCCGCGGCCGCGATGTGACGGTATGACGAAGACGTCGGCGAGGTAGGCGAAGACGGCGTGGTCGGTGATCACGCGCGCGAACGCGACCAGGCCGCCGTCGTCATAGGCAGCGAAGGCGACCGAGTGGGCGATGGCGCGCTCCACGACGTCCCGAGGAATGCCCTTGGCCCAGTACGACTGATTGCAGAGGAAGTCGTGCACCAGGGCGACGTCGATGCGCGATTTGTCTGTGCTGATCTCGATCATGCGGGCGGTTCAGTGGGGCGGTACCAACTCCGGCGGCGCGGATGGCCGTCGGAGCGAAACTGGAAGACGAAGTACGGCGGGATGCAGAGGCCGCGCTGGTCGTTCCTGGCCACCCATGCCGCATCCGGTTGCTTCTGGCCGAAGTCGTTCGGATCGTAGGGACGTTTGTTTACGACAGGGAAATACGTCGACGATTTCAATAGCGCGGCCCGTTTGTCGAATGACTGTTGCGCGGTGTCAGGGGTGTATCCCATTGGCATGACGCAGATGTAGTCGTCGCGGCAGGGCGACCCTGCGTCGCAGGCCCGGATCCCGGCGTAGGAGGTGAAATGCTCGAAGCAGACGCCGATCGTGTAGGTTGGATCGGTGGCCAGGCGGCTCACGCAGCTATTGAACCCGCTCGATGCGATGAGTCCACAAGTGGCCTCGGATGGCAGACCGAGGCATTCGGAGAGGCGCAACATACCCGCCGGGAAGCCGCCGGTCGAGGCGTCGCGGCGCTCCGCGTAGTCCGTCGAGTCGAGATTCCCCGTATAGAACTCCTGATGTGCCCCGTAGTAAGTGTTGCCGGCCGGTGTCGGCGAGGGGAAGGACGAGGCCGGGATTCGCGCGTCCGGGCTCACCGGCTCCGTCCGCGTGTACTTGTCGATGCCGAACGCCGTCGTCACCACGTTTCCGCGCTGCAGTGGATCGCCGATCTGGGGGCGGCCGGAGGGGACGCACGTACCGATGGTCGGATCGTTCTGCGACGAGAAGAGTCGGATGCAGGTGAGACCGAGATCCTCGCGGCAGGTCCACTGCCGATGCGTGTCCGGCAGGGCGGCGGGAATGATGCACGCGCCGCCCCATCCGCCGATGAGTTGCGTGTCGTGCAAGCCGGTTGCGAATCGGTTCATCGGCCGCGCTGAGTAGCTTGTTGCCAGCTCGTATTCGGACAGTCGCTGTCTCCGGTGTTGTGCCATCTGTCGCACGATCTCCGCACGCCGCGGCTGATCACCGTAGAACTGCGGGGAGCCGGGGAGAAGGACGGCGTTGACGGCCGGCGTCCCGGGGCGGTCCGCGCCGGGGAAGTGGAAGCCGGCGATCCCGCGCGTCTGGTGGCAGCTCGTGCAGCTCATTTCGTTCAGGCGCGTGCGGAAGTCGTCCGCCGACTTCACGAAGCTGAAGGCCATGCCGGCGGCGCGCGCTCCTGCCATCGCCGCGGCGATCTCCTTATCCGAGATGACTTGCTGATCCGGCGTCAGTGCGTTCCAGTACGGCTGGTTGGCGGAGCGGTGCGAGCCGCCCGGCGAGACGGAGACGGCGCGGGTGGCAAGCACCCCGAGGTCGTAGGGAACCTCGAGCGTCCCTTTGTCGATCGAGGCCACGACGTCGGGGCGGCTCAGGTAGCGGACCAATTGTTCGCGTCGTATCCGTTTATCCCCACAGACCGCGGGCGTATCGGACGAATCGCAGAGGACTTTCGTGCGATCGATCTGGTCGCGCAGGAATTCGGGGAGGAAAAGCTTCTGGTTTGGCTCCCACTTGAAGACCCGCATCAGATACGCCGCCGCCGTCCCGAAATCGCTCTCGTCCCCCGACGCGCCGATGCGGTAGGCCTGCATGTTCAATTCGAGGCGGATGAGATCGCGGCCATCGATGTACGCCAGCGGTCCGTGTTTGCGATCGAGCAGGTCGGCGGCCTGCTGCTCCGGTGTTCTCCCCGCCGGCTGCCTGCTCTCGTCGATCCAGCGTTGGGCGATATCCGCGCAACGGAGCGGCCCGGCCACCTTCTTCGACGGCAGCGCGGGAAAGACCATGTTCAGCGTGACCGGGAGCCGTGACGTCTGTTTGCCGTCGCGAATGGAGTACGAGAAGCGGTAGATGAGGCTGATCTCGCCGCAGCCGAGCTGTGCGTGCGTGAGGGCGACGGTTGGGTCTTTGATGAACTGCCGATCCATGCGGTTGATTGCCCCGACGAGCTCCACGCGCGATCCGGGGTCGGTCAGGAAGCTGGGGCTGAGCTGTCCTTCGGTCGCGTGCGCGGTCGTGCGCACGTCGGTCAAATCCGATTTCACGGTGGCGAGGATCTTCGCCGCGACGGGGAGGTTGAATGGATTCTGTCCCGGTTCCGCCGCTCGCGGACTGCGTGCCTGCATGAGCCGGGCGAAGTTCAGCCGACCTTCGCAGGCGGGCGTCGGGCAATCGAGCAACGTGACCACCGCGGGATCGGAGACGAAGGGGCCTCGCAGCGATTGGGGGATGGCCTGGGCGTAGGGAGTAGGAGGCTGCTGGGCCAGCGACACGCTCGCAACGATGAGAACGCTGAGAACGATTCCGCCTGCAACGTGCGCAAGTCGCATGAAGAGCCTCCGGCCTGTGGTGTGGAAGAGCGGCGTGATTATATCTGCTGATGGAATCAACCACGGAGACGCGGAGATGACAAAGGTGTTCAACATAGAATCGAGCGATGCGAGTGACCACGCCTGAGGCGCCGGCAATCTCCGTCCGCTACGCGCTCGCGCTGGTCGTTCTTGCGGCCACTCTCTCGCTCGCTCTCTACGTTCCCACGTTCCGCAACTCCTGGGCCTACGACGACATCAGCTACATCAATACCTCCGCCAACGTTCTGGCAGGCAGACTTTCTCTCGCGTCGGCGCTCCTGCTCGCTCACAATGAGCATGTCGTTCCCGCGTTCCGCCTTCTCTTCCTCGTCTATCTGAAGCTCTTCGGTCTCAACGTCGTCATCTGGCGGGTGCTGACCGCGCTGGTGCATGCCGCATCGGCGGTCTTCGTCGCTCTGCTCGCCTGGCGCTTTAGCGGTAAGGCGCGGGCGGGCGCCGCGGCAGCAATTACCTACGTCGCCCCTTGCGGCTTTTCGTCGATGTTCATCTGGTTCCCCTCGGGAGCGGCGGTGCCGCTGTCATTCGCTGCGCTCACAGGCGCCTGCGCGCTCCTGGCCTGGCGCAATCATTTGCGGGCAAGGCGGATCATCGCCGGGATTGCCGTCGTTGGCGCGCTGCTGACTTGGAGATCGTTCGCGCCAATGGCGTTTCTACCGGCGATCATCGACGAAATCGAGCGTCGACGCGAAGGAGCCCGCGGCCCTATTGGCGCGTTCTCCCTCTTCTGCCTCGGGGCCGTCCTTTCCGTCGTGTTCGCTGGCAGGGGCCTCATTACCGAGCATGTCGAAAGCAGCGTGCGTCACGGGCTTCCCCACGCGATTTTTCTCGTTCTCGT
Source organism: Thermoanaerobaculia bacterium (assembly GCA_035569395.1). Classification (GTDB taxonomy): domain Bacteria; phylum Acidobacteriota; class Thermoanaerobaculia; order Gp7-AA8; family Gp7-AA8; genus JADGNZ01. The sequence goes on from DATMNC010000043.1 coordinate 40,699, forward strand.
CGCGCCCTTCCGCTTCTTCTTCCCAGGCCTCTCGATCGCCGGCGATGATTCGGGAAGATCGACGGCCATTCTCGGCATCACGCTCGGAGTGGCCGTCGGTGCGATCGTCGCCGCGCTGCTCGTTGCACTCTGGCGACGCGGTGTGCCTCCGCTCGCGCGCTTGGCCGCCCTCTGCGCGATCCCGCCGATCGGTGTTCTTTTCCTGATCGGCCTTTTTCGCTTTCGGTTGACGTTCCTGGAGCTTTACGAATTGGACCGGTACTTCTTCCCGCTGCTCATCCCGATTGCGCTCCTCTCCGGCGCCATCACCGCGTCGATCTCGTTGGCCGGCTGGCCGCGGCTGGCCCGGATCACATTCGCTCTTGCACTCGGCGCCGGCGTTGCCTGCGAGATCGGACTCCACCGGCGGGCCATGCTGCGGCTTGTCCCATTCGACGTTTACGCCGTTCACGGCCGGAGCTTCGCGGCGCTGGAGCGGCTCGTACGCCGCCTGGAGAGCGCGGGGCCGATCGAGATTCCGCACGACCGTCTCTGGTACGCAGGAATGTGCGATCGGGTTGACTCCGCCGTACTGACGAATGTCCTCTCCGATGGTAAACGGTTGCGGCTCGGCGGCGAGCACGTCGATGAGCAGCGACTCAATCCGCTGCTCGATGACTGGGCCCGTGAGATCGGGGAGACCGTTCCTTTCGTGCGCGTCATCGACGGCCGCCTGATCAACACGCACTTCCCGACGGCCGTCGACTTCAGCAGGGAATCGTTTGACACTTCGATCCTTGGCTTTCAGGGCTGGAAAAAACCCTTTCGATGGATGGGCAGACGCGGTGAGCTGTTCGTGATGCTTGCTTCGTCTGACCTGGATCTTTCCCTGGCGGCGCCGCTGTCGGATCTGCGGCGGACGCATCCGGAGTGGACCTCGATTCCGGTACACGTCTCACTCGTCGACATCGAGAGCGGCTATGCGGCGCCCCTCGGCGTCATCGAGATCACAGAGGATGGCGTCCATGACTACCGGCTGTCTACGTCGCCGATGACTTCGCACGGCGGTATGGGGCTGATCGTGCAGATCACTCTCGACTGCGATCACGTCTGGAAGCCGTCCGAGGTCTATGGCACCGCCGACAGGAGCGATCGCACCATTCAGGTCTTTTCGGCCGGAACCAGGTTCACGCCGTGACGCTGATCTCAGTCATTCTTCTGGCACACGACCAAGCCGGCTCGATTCAGCGGGAGATCGCCGCGTTCAACGACGTGGTGATCCGCCATCTGCCGCGGCATGAGCTCATCATCGCCGAGGATGGCAGCTCCGACGGCACAAGGGAGCAGATCGAAGCTGTCCGGGAGAAGTATGGGCTGAGAATCGTCGGTGCCGTCGAGCGGCTCGGATATGCCAGGGCCGTTCGGAATGCAGTCGCGCAAGCCGGCGGCGATTTCGTTTTCATCTGCGACGGTGGCGAGAAGCACGACCCGGCGGACTTCTGGAAGCTTTATGCCCGCCGCCACGACGCCGATCTGATCGTCGGCCGAAGAACAAAGCGCAGCGATCAGTGGTACCGCCTGTTGCTAACGTCTGCGCTCAATCTCTTTGTACGTCGCTTCTTCGGAGTCGATATGCGGGACGCCGACAGCGGTATTCGTCTCTGCAACCGCCGCGTCGTCGATCAGGTCTTCGCGTCGCCCTTGCTCTTCCGCGGGTTCATCTCCACCGAGATCGCGGTACGAGCCTCCAAGTGCGGCCTTCGCTGCCTCGAGGTACCGGTGTCCTACCGCCGAGGCCGCACCTCGCGCGGACTTCCTCTACGAAACATGCCCCGCGCGATCATGCGCCTTCTCGCCGATTCGTGGACGCTGAAACGAGAGCTGCTCACCCGGACCTGATTCTGACGTGTAGTTCACGCATGAGCTTCTGCCGTTACTCCTGAAATGTAATCCGGACCCAGAAGGCAGCGCCGCTGGGACCGGCGCCCGTATTCACGTCGGAAACCAGTAATACGTTTAACGCCCCAGGCATGAAAAGCGCTTTCACCTTTGTATAGAACCGCGCATTTCCAAACTCAGAGATCGCGTCTTTGGAAAAGACCGACGGCGAAATCTCCGTGCCGTTCAAGAAGACCCGGCCTGTATCGTCGACGTTGGCCCGTCCTTCAAGGTGAACACTCGAAAAGCGCTCCGGCGCGACGAACATCAATTTGAAATAGCCACTGCGTCCGTCGCCGGGAGGGATATTCAGGACCTCCGTGCCGTCGGGCGCGCCGGGAGGAATCGGCGTAAGCGTATAGAACCTCCCAACAACCGCTCGGGTGAACGTGAGACCCTGGACCTCAGGCGGCACCTTATCGATGCCTCCGAGCTCCCAAACGATGTCGTTCGCCGCCGCCCCGGGAGTGCCCCGGACCACAGCACACGTCCCGGAATCGCTTTTGAGTGTGATCGTATAAACGCCATCGTGCATTTTAAGGGGCGTAGCGGCGGGAGTTTCGCAGCGTTGAGGGATCGCCGCGCTTGCTTTGGGCGGGCCTGCACACTGCTTTGACCTTACGATTCCAACCGGAAGGACAGTTGAGCCGTCGGTCAATGCCTCGTTGATTTGCGCTTGCGTGAGGTGCTGCGCGAATTCCAAGTTTGCGCCGCACAACGTCGCCCCGAACATCTTCGCATTAGCGAGGTCGGTTTTGGACAACATCGCTCCGTCGAGGTGTGCAAAGCGCAGGTCTGCATCCTGAAGATGAGCGTCAACGAGTATCGCTTCCGTCAACTGGGCGCTACGGAGGTCCGCGCGTTGCAGCTCTGCCTCGCCAAGGTAGGCCTTTTGCAGGTCGGCGGCCTTCAGGTGGGCTTCCTCCATATGGGCCTTGGATAGGTACACCATGGTCAGCGTGGCGCTCTCGAGGTACGCCTGTTGAAGGTACGCATGAGACAAGTCGGCGCCATGTAAGTTCGCGTTGTGTAAATCGGCACGGACCAGGAAAGCGCCCCGTGCGTTTGCATACTTCAGATCTTTTCCCTGCAAATTGGCACCGACGACGCCGCGAAGTGCCTCGTCGTCGAACGCTTCTTCCGCTGCATGGCGGTCGCCTAGCGGCGAGTTTATCTGGGGCGCAGGAATGAAAGCCAAGTTGCTAGGCTTCCCTGAAACAACGGTATCTTTCATATCCGCAAACGCGCGCTGGCCCACATATGGCAACACCATAGGGATCGCGGTTCGCAGCGATGTCAACACAACAGACCTGTCCGGCGGGCGGACTGGCATCCGGCTGTCGGCGGATTCGTCGATTCCAGCGATTGCGCCGTAAGACACAGTCAAACCAGCAACCACGATGACTGCCCCGGCGCTCACGGGAGCGGTGAAGGAGGAGCGCCGGGTGTCGTGAGAAAGAGAGCTCGAAGTGCGTTGCAGCGACCACGCGCCCAGAAAGCTGATTGCTCCAAGCAGTCCCACTTGCAGTAATGCCCCGGACCAGTCGTGGCGGGGAAGATATCGCAGCCAGAAGAGGGCCAGCGTAAGTGGAGCGAGCCACCAGGTAAGAACTCGTGAGATCGCCGCCTCCAGGAAATCTGCGAAGGAGCGGCCTTTGTGATGAACGGAGGGGAAGCTCCTGACCAATGCAGCGATCTGCCACGGATAGATCTTCTGGCTGATCAACCGGCCGTCCGGGAAAATGGACGGCAGGTCGGCCACCTCCTGCCAGAGGTCGTGTAACTGCAAATGCAAATACAAGTACAACGCGAAGAGAATAAGCGGTGCGACAAGGTAGAACAGGTAGAGCGGGATCGCGGCCTGGATGACGGGGAGCGGCGAGGAAACGAAGTTTGTCAGTAGCGTCGCGTCGGTGGTCGTGGCGATTGTCACCCAGGAGTAAAGGCATGCGAAGAGAAGAAAGACGAACGCCGTTCCCGCGTTCTTTGATAGTTCCCGAACTTGATCCAGGCCATCAAAGATCGCGCTTGTCTCTGATAGTTTGGCACCCGACAGGTTGGCACCGGAGACTTGCTGCGAGCCGAGTCCTGTTACACCGGTGAGGTCTGCTCCCTGAAGATCGGCGCCGCGAAAAGAGGCTCCGAAGAGGTCAGATCCACTAAGGTTGGCTCGGTTGAGGTTCGCTCTGCGCAGGTCGGTGTCTTGAAGAAGCGCATCGCGAAGGTCAATCCCGGCGAGCTCTGCTCGGGCGCCACTCTTCCCGTGACTGGTCAGCCAGGCGGCGTGATCGCTCAGGATTGTTTGTAGGTCAGGTGAACTCACGCGAGTCCTCCTCCTCCAGACATGTATCGATGACGGTGATCGCGCCGAGCGCGATCTCTCAATCCCTACTTCTTGTACGTGACGCTCACCGCGAGGTCGTCGAGAGCTTTCGGGGAGGCGGCCAGTTTCTGGAGCTTCTGGAAGTCGTACTCCCAGATCAGCGTGTTCCCTTCCTTACGCGTGGCATTGCTGGAAACCACCTCGAACGGGGCGGTGATCTTCCACGCCACCCGCATGTTCTTGAAGGCGTCGTTCATCATCTTCTCGGTCTCAGGATCCATTTTCGGACCCTGCTGACTGGCCTCGGCCTTCACCTTGTCCGCCGGGTTCTGCGGCTTTGTATGGATGGAGATCGTCTTCGCCGTCTCGGAGATCTCCAACCCCTGGAACGGCGTATCGAGGATCGACTTCTTGGTGGGATCGGCGGGGGGGTCCCCGTCTTTTTTCGCATTGAGCTTCACCCCGACGAGACTGGAGATCTTGTCGAAGGCGAACTTCATGTTCGTGGTGACGCCGAATTCCTTCTCGTCAACCTTGACGTCGAGCAGCTTGACGCCCGGCGGGAGGCCGCCTTCGGCCTGTTTGCGCGGATCCTCCGGCTCCGAGGTGGTGCTCTTCTTCTCGTTCTTCTTGAAGTCCGCCTTGGCCTTCGCGATCTCCGCCTTCGTCAGCGGACTCTTGTCGCCGCTCATCTCTTTCTGGACCTTGGCCATGATCATGACCATCGGCTCCATGTCGACGCCAAGCTTGAAATTGGCCGTGCCGGAGAGGTCTCTCTTCAGCTCGATCGATTGCTCGACTTCGAAACAGCCGGTGCCGAAGAGGGCGAACAACGCCGCGATGAGGATCCCGCGTGTGCGAATCATCAGAGTCTCCTTTTCGGAAAGTATAGGTCCGCTGCCTTACTCCTGGGGGCGCTTGCCGGCGCGGAACCGGAGGGCGCTCCCGATCACGGCCAGACTTCCGGCGATGTTTGCCGCCATCCCGACGATCAGCGGCCATTGCCGGATGCGGATCCCATAGGTGAGATAGACGATCTGTCCACCGAGAAAGAGCAGGTAGGTGAGGATCGATACGTCATCCGAGCTCCTGCGCTTCCAGATCCGCACCGCCTGCGGGACGTAGGCGGCACCAGTGGCCACACCGACGACGGAGACGAGCCAGGCAAGAAGAACGTCGAACGAGGCCATCAACCAGACGATATGCCAGATCGGGCGTGGCCGCCCGCGGTACTTGCGGGCCGGCCGATCACGAGCGCTCCAACCGCGCTTAGGGCGGCCAGTGCAGCGGCCGTTAGCATGCTGATGCGAAACGCGCGCACGAAGGCCTGGTCGACGGCCGCGGATACGCGGGCTCGCTCGCCGGCATCGAGTGTCGCCGGAGGCTTCGCTTCGGCCAGGCGCAACCGTTGTGCCGCCATCGCCTGGCGCAGCGCGGGAGAGGCGCCCGCCGAGGCCAGACGTGTGTCGAGTGCCGGCGCGAAAATCATGATGCATAGCGCGCCGAACAGCGCGATCGAAAGCAGACCGGCAGCACGGGCGACTGTGTTGTTGATGCCCGAAGCCGCGCCGGCGTGTTTCTCCTCTCCAAACGACGTCATGACGGTCGTCGTCAGCGGCGCCACCGTCGTGGCCATGCCCAGTCCCAGAGTGAGCACCCCGGGGAAGAAGGTCATCCAATAGGAACCACCGATGGAAGGGCAAGCCAGAAGAATGAATCCGCAACAGGCGAGGAGGGGACCGACGGTCAGCGGCAGCCGCGGCCCGAAGCGATCGGCGAGACCGCCTGTCCATCGCGAGAGGATTGTCATTGTGACCACGAACGGAAGAAACGCTGCTCCTGCCTGCGACGGCGAGTAGTGCTGCACCTGGATCAGGTTGAAGGGGAGCAGAAACGTGACCGTCGAAAGCGCTGCGTAAAGCAGCAGCGTCAACAGATTCGCGCCGCTGAAGACGCGGGAACGAAACAGCGTGAGCGGCATGATCGGACTCTCGATCCGGCGCTCCAGAGCGACGAAGGCCACGAATGCAATCGTCCCGAGCAGCAGCGACCCGATCACGAGGGAGCTTCGCATTCCGCGAGACGGGGCCTCGATCATTCCGAACGTGAGCGCGGCCAGGGCGATGGTCACCAGGAGAGTGCCGCCCCAGTCGATCCGCCCGGGTTCCTCCGCTGCCCGGTCCGGCGACATGGAAAACCAGACGATCAGGAGTGTGATCGCCGCGATCGGAAGATTGATGTAGAAGACGGCGCGCCATGACACGGTCTGTACCAGCCAACCGCCGAAGAGAGGGCCGGCGATGACGCCCAGCGACGTGAGTGACGACCACGTCCCGATGGCGCGGCCTCGCTCACCGGCCGGGAACGTGGCCGTGATGATGGCCAGGCTGCCCGGAACCAGCAGCGCCGCGCCCAGACCCTGGAGTGCGCGCGCGGCGATGAGCTGCTGGGCGTTCGCAGCGGCCCCACAGACGGCGGAGGCCGCGGCGAACGTGGCGATCCCGATTGCGAAGACCTTTCGACGGCCGAGGTGATCGCCGAGCGCGCCGCCCGCGAGGGTTAGCGACGAGAGCACCAGCAGGTAGGCGTCGACGATCCATTGCGCATCGCTGACGGTGACGCCCAACGAACGCTGCAGCACCGGAATGGCGATGTTGACTACGGTCCCGTCAATGAAAGCCATGGAGGAGCCAAGGATGGCTGCCGCAAGCGTCCAGTTGCGGCTATGTGAGGAGGTCATGGTCATGACGTCCGCCAGGCGCTTACTTCAGCCACGCTCTGGCCACCTCGGATGGGCTCCGTTTGTCACGGTCGATGACCAGGTTCAGGCGGCGCATGGTCGAGGCATCGAGCCGGCCCTCGAGGGATGCCAGCGCGGCCGGACCGGCGGCGCATTTTGTCCCAAGGTCACGACGTACGACCAAGGCCGCGTCGTACGGTGGGAAGAAGTGACGGTCGTCGGCCAGGACCGTGAGACCGAGTGCCTCGATGAGGCCGTCGGTGGAGTTGCCGGCGATCAGGTCGATCTCCCCAGCGGCCAGAGCCCGATATGTCAATCCCAGATCCATCGTTCGCGGTGCCTCTGCAAAACGAAGTCCGTAATGCTGCAGCAGTCCATTCCATCCATCCGGCCGTTCGACGAACTCGTAGCCGAAGCCCGGACGGAACGTCGCGCTGACCCGGGTGAGATCGGAGATGGTCTTGAGCGAGAACCGTTGGGCGTCGCTCGTGCGAACGATCATGGCGAAGGTGTTTTCGAAACCGAGTGCCGGTCCCCACGAGAGCCCGCGTGCTCCGTAGTCAGCGGCCACTCTCTTCATGACCGCCGTGCGATCGCGCATCGCCTCATGATGAAGGATGGCCGTGAGCGCGGTTCCGGAGTACTCGGGATAGACGTCGAGCGATCCCGCGGTGATGGCCTTGTCGCAGACCAGCGTGCCGCCGAGATCGAGTTTGCGCTCGACGTCACAGCCGGCGCGCTCGAGCCGCTGCGCCACGATCTCGCCGAGGAGCACGGACTCGGTGAAATTCTTGGAGCCGACGACAACCGTTTTCTGTTTCGAGCAGGCAACGAAGAGAAGAATGCTGAGAAGAATTACGCGTTCGCGGCGCATGGGAGACATTGTCGCAGGGTCGCAGGCTCACACGCCCAGTCGTCTGGCGGCCACCCGCTCCAGGGCGCCGAAGAGCAGATCGGCAGCAACGGCGAGGGCCGCTGCCGGCAGGGCGCCGGCGAGGATACGATTGCTGTCGACCATGGCCACGCCGCGGAAGATCAATGTCCCAAGCCCTCCGCCGCCGACGGCCGCGGCGATCGTGGCCACGCCGATGGCAATCACCGTTGCGATGCGAATTCCTCCGAAGATCGACGGCAGGGCCAGAGGGAGATCGATTCGCACCAATCGCTGGTGCTCGGTCATTCCCAGTGCCGTGGCCGCCTCGCGAATCAATGGATCGACACCGGCAATCCCGGTCACTGTGTTCCGGACCACCGGCAGGAGTGAGTAAAGAATCAGAGCGACGATGGCTGTGCGGATGCCGATGCCGCCGATCAGAGGCAAGGGAATGAGGAACCCGAACAGTGCCAGCGAGGGAATGGTCTGAATCATGTCGATCAGACGGAGGACGATGCGTCCGGAGCGCGGATTCCGGATGCAGGCGATGCCGATGGGAATGCCGGCGGACGTGGCCACGAGCATGGCCGTTCCGACGATGAGCAGGTGCTGCGCGGTGGCGTGAACGACCTCGGCGCTCAGGTCGCTCATGATGCCTCCGGGATTCGGGCGGCGTCGAGAAAGCGACGGATCAGCGGATGCGCCGATCGAACGAAATCGCCGGCCGGGAGGTCCGCGGCGATCGCTCCCTCTTCGATCAGCACGATCCTCTGCGCCACGCGAAGCGCTTCGCCAACATCGTGCGTGACGAACAGCAATGTGACGTTGCCGCCATCGCGCAGGGCGACGAAGGCATCCTGAAGATCGCGGCGAACGATCGGATCGAGTGCGCTGAATGGCTCGTCGCAGAGCAGTAGCGGCGGAGCTGCCACCATGGCCCGGGCGATCCCGACGCGCTGCTGTTCGCCCCCGGAAAGCGAGCGCGGAAAGCGTCCGCCAAATTGTCCGAACGGCATGTCCAGGCGTTCGAGCATTTCCGCACTCGCTCGCCGGATGCGCTCGCCTGGCCAGCCCAGGAGACGGGGCACGGTGGCCACGTTCTCAAACACCGTCCGATGAGGAAACAGCGCCGGAGCCTGCAGGATCGTCCCGATGCGCCGCCGGCGTTCGGCGAGGTCAGACCCACGAAGCGGAATGCCATCGATGTCGACCGTCCCGCGGAGCGGCTCGGCCAGTCCGTTGAGAAGCCGAAGCAGCGTAGTCTTGCCCGCCCCGCTCCTGCCAATGACCGCCACCGACTGGCCCGGATCGATTCGCAGCGAGATGTCCCTTACGATGGCGTCGCCGTTCGATCCAACCACGGTCGCTCGATCGATGCACACAGAAGAGCCCACAAGGCGATTGTAATGTGGGGTGCCGCGGAGCCGCTGATCGCGAGGGTCAAGCCTTCGTTTTGCTGTCGCACGTAAGTTCACTGCAATGCAGTGGCTTGCGGGATGGGATCGGAGGCACTTGAAGCCTGCAAGTGTTATTTGCGGGCAACGCTCCGCGTAAACGAAGCGGCACCATCGCCCGTCGGAACGTTTCGGACCAGAATGAACCGATGAGATCCACACGCACGGCATCGCTCCTTGCCATGAGCTCCGCGCTGCTGGTCGCCGCCGGCGCCGCTGCCGCACTCATCCCGAGTCAGGACGGCTTGACCGTTCATGACAACGTCCTGCACGTGACATGGCTGGCCGACGCCAACCTGGCGGGGACGGCGGCCGGGAGGTTCGGCGTTACCAAGATCATGCCGAACGGGGCGATGAGCTATCAGGCCGCGCTTCAGTGGGTCGCGGCGCTGAATGCCTTGGGAGGTGCGGGCTACCTCGGGCATAGCAACTGGCAGCTTCCCGCCACGCCGACCATCGATCTGACGTGCGGCGCGAAAGGACCCAGCGGGAACTCCTTCGGAGCGAACTGCACGAACAGCGCGATGGGGTCGCTGTTTTACACCTCGCTGGGGTTTCCCTTTCCCAACACGGCGGTGCCGATCCCTGCCACCGCCACCGGTCCGTTCACGAATTTTCAACCCTATCTCTATTGGTCGGATACCACGAGCGCAATCGCCAGCCAGGGATATGCCACGTTCTCATTCAATACGGGGTGGGAGGGCTCCAACGTCGACAAACACTACATGTACGCCTTTCCCATGATCAAAGGCAGACTGCCCGGCTCTCCGGCCCCGGCCGGGAGCGGACTTCAGGTCAGCGCCGACGGACAGACGGTTTACGATCCTGTGGCCGACGTGACCTGGATCGCCAACGCCAATCTTGCGAGGACGCAATCGTTTGGCGCGCAGTGTTCGAATGGCGACGGCACGTCGTGCATCAATCCGGACGGATCGATGTCGCACACAACCGCGGAGAACTGGATCAACGGGATGAACGCGGCCGTTTATCTGGGCCACGCAAACTGGCAGTTACCTCCGATCTCGGTCGGTGAGTCGTGCGGCTTCGACTGCACGGACAATCCGATGGGGAATCTCTATTACAACCAGTTGCACCTGACCCAGGGAACGCCCGCCGTCCCGACCCCGGATGTCAAGGTTGGACCGTTCTCCCATCTTCAACCCTATCTCTACTGGGCGTGCACTGCCGCCGCGGGGAGCAACGTGCTCTGCCAGGCCGCTCCTCCGGCGCCGAACTTCGGATGGAGCTTCTCGTTCGGCAACGGGTTTCTGGGAACGGACCTGATGGTCAACAACCTGTATGTGATGGTCTATTACCCCGACTCGCCGCCGGAAGCGCGCCGCCGATCGGTACGGCATTAGGCCGGCACGGCCGGCGGCGCTGGTTGCCCAAGGCTCGGCCACCATCTCCGCTCGAATCGTTCTGCCGCGCAGACCCCTGGGGAACGCGATCCCGCCCCGCGAAGGCCTAAACGCCGTTCTCGAAACAAAACGTTCACCGGCCGTGCTACGGAGGTTGTAGTAGGATCACCGGCATCCGTGGGAGACATGAAGACACCTCGCCTCTCCAAAGCCGAAACACGAATCCTCGAGCAGGTCTGGAAGCTCGGAACGTGCTCCGTCCGCGAAGTTCTCGAGAGCTTGCCCGCGGAAGAACGCGTTGCCTATACGACGGTACAGACGCTGGTTTACAGGCTCGAGGAAAAAGGCGCGGTGCGCAAGGTGAAGAAGATCGGCAACGCCCAACTGTTCGAGGCCGCGATCGATCAGAACGAGCACCGAACCGGGCTGCTTCGGGATCTCCTCGATTTATTCGGCGGATCGCCTCGACTTCTCGTCTCCAGCCTCATCGAGAACGGCGAGATCACCCTCAGGGACTTGAAGGCTCTTGAAAAGGCGGCGGGCAGAGAGAACAGCCGCGGCCGCGGAAGGAAATGACATGCTCGAGCATGCCGCGCGCGTCGCGCACCCCATCGAAGCCATCTGCTCTTTGCGTCAATCGTCTGGCTGGCGGCCTCCCTTCTGACATCGATGCCGCGCGGTTCCGCCACGACGAAATACTGGATCTGGGTGGCCACATCGCTCAATTTCATCCTGCCGCTCAGCGTGGTTCCCGCCCGACTGTGGCCATCACCGGTGGCATGGTTTACGCCGGGAAGAGTCATTGCCGCCGACTCGCTGCCGTCGTCGGGCCGGTCGCGCAAGCCGCGGCGGCTGACGCATGTGCGCGTACTCATGCCGTGCGGAGTGTGCGATGAAACGCTGGCTGGCGTTCCTGGTCCTGACGGCGGTGCCGGGGTTCGCCGTGGCCCAGAGCATGGACGCTCTTACGCCGCAGGTGCGCAAATACGTCCGTGCCGGCGCGTCGAGAATCGTCCTCGCGCACGTCCGGATCATCGATGGAACAGGCGCTACCCCGATCGCCGATCAGAACATTTCCATCGAAGACGGGAAGATCAAGGCCATCTCCGCCGGCGCAGATCCGTTACCGGAGGACGGAACGACGTTTCTCGATCTGCGTGGCTACTCCGTCATGCCCGGCATCGTCGGCATGCATGAGCACCTCTACTGCTTCGCCTTTCCGAACATGGCAGCCGACTACAGTTACGACGCTCCCGCGTTCTCTCTCCCCACAAAGAAACTGCTCGATTCCGTGAAAGGGCACTACGGTGATTACTAGGCCGGCACGGCCGGCGGCGCCGGTTGCCCAAGGCTCGGCCACGATCTCCGCTTGATCATTGTCCGTGCCCGGCGGCGCAGCCGCAGCGCCAGCGCTCCGGTGGCGACGAACTCGGCCGCAGCGTGTCCCCGGTCACCACGGCACGAGGAAATCGGACGTACGATGGCACTCGTCCGGAGGGGTTCAGTACCCATGAAAATGCGATTTCTTGTAACGCTGACGGCGATCGTCTGCGCGTTGTTGCTTTCTCCCCGTCAGCTCCTCGCGCAGTTCTCGCAGCAGGGGCCAAAGCTGGTCGGCTCCGGTGCGGTCGGGAACGCCTTCCAGGGCCAATCGGTGGCCCTCTCCGCCGACGGCAATACGGCCATCGCCGGAGGGATCGTCGATGGGAATTCCGGCGCTGCCTGGGTCTGGACCAGAAGCGGAGGGGTCTGGAGCCAGCAATCGGCCAAATTGGTCGGTTCGGGCGCCACCGGCAACGCCAGTCAAGGCCAGTCCGTGGCACTCTCGGCCGACGGCAACACGGCCATCGTCGGAGGAGGCTTCGACAACAGCCAGGCTGGTGCGGCGTGGGTGTGGACCAGAAGCGCGGGAGTCTGGACGCAGCAAGGAGCCAAGCTGGTGGGCTCGGGCGGCGTCGGAAAGGCCCAACAGGGCGAGTCCGTCTCCCTTTCCGCCGACGGCAACACCGCCATCGTCGGAGGATTCGAAGACAACGGCAATGTTGGAGCGGCCTGGGTATGGACCAGAAACGGAGGGGTCTGGACCCAGCAGGGAGCAAAACTCTCGGGCTCGGGCGCCGTGGGGAACGCGGAACAGGGGTGGGCGGTCTCGCTCTCCGGCGACGGCAATACCGCCATCATCGGAGGGTTCGCCGACAACAGTTTCGGTGGCGCCGCGTGGATCTGGACCCGCAGTGGCGGAGTCTGGATCCAGCAGGGGGGCAAACTGGTCGGTTCGGACGCGATGGGCACCGCTTCCGACCAGGGCCTTTCGGTCTCGCTCTCCGCCGACGGCAACACCGCCATCGTCGGGGGCGCCGGCGACAACATCAACTTGGGGGCGGCCTGGATCTGGACGAGGAGCGGAGGAGTCTGGACCCAGCAATCGGGGAAGCTGGCCGGCGCCGGAGCGGCGGGTAGCTCGATGCAGGGTCAGAGCGTGGCCCTCTCGGCCGACGGCAACACCGCAATCGTGGGAGGCGACTTCGACAACAGCCGCGCGGGAGCCACCTGGGTCTGGACCAGGAGCGCGGGAGTCTGGACCCAGTCCGACAAGCTGGTCGGCTCAGGCGCCGCGGGAGCTGGTGAACAAGGCTTTGCGGTCTCCCTCTCCGCCGACGGCAACACGGCCCTGGTCGGAGGGCGCCAGGACAACAACAATGCCGGCGCCGTCTGGGTCTTCACCCGATCGGTTCCGCAGCGGCGCCGCGCCGCGAAGCATTGATGAACCCATGATTAGCCCGCATTCTCACTGTCACGGCCGGGACGATTTTCCATTCGATCACCGTCAAAGCGAAGCGGCTACGCCAGGAGGGGACGATCGAGGCGCGGGCGGATCAGGATCCGTCGAAACAGACGATCCGCGTGCTCATCGATCGCAAGCGCCGCGCGGGAAAGAGCGTGACGGTCGCGAGTGGGTTTCAGTGGACGGCTGACTCGCTGTCCGATCTGGCGGCGTCGTTGAAAAAGAGATGCGGTGCCGGCGGCACGGCGGGAGATGGCGAGATCGAGATCCAGGGAGATCACGCCGCACGCGTCGCCGCCGAGCTCGAGCGCCTCGGCTACAAGGTTCGGAAGAGCTGACCGACAACCGAGAACCGACAACTTCCCCAGCGTTTCACGGCAGGATCGCAATCGCCCGCGCCGGAAAGCCGACGCCGTGCTCCACCTTTGGCCAGGTGACGACGATGACGGCGCCGGCGGGCGGCACCTTATCGAGATTCGCCATCGCCTCGATCTGATAGTGATTCTGCTTCAGGATCCACGTCTCCGAATCCATCGTCTCCGTCGTGTCGGTGTCGAGTGCCTCGTGTCCGATCGCCGTTACCTTCCGCTCCTCGAACAGGAACTTGATGGCGGCCAGCGACCAGGCCGGAAATGGCGAGCGTTTGAAGCGCTCGGGATTGGCCGTCCAGTCCTTGCTCATGTCCGTGCGCAGCGCGGCGAATGCTCCGGCCGGAACGGTGCCGTGCTCTTTTTCCCACGCCCTGATGTCGTCGATGGTGAGCGCGTGATTCGGATCCTTGGCCAGCAGCGGCGTGATGTCGAAAACGACCAGCGGCAGGATCATCTGCTTCAGCGGAATCTCGTCCATCGTCAACCCGTCGCTTCGGAAGTGCGCCGGCGGATCGACGTGCGTGCCGTACTGCCCCACCATCGAATAGAACGTCGTACGGAAGCCGTCGTGCTCGATCGTGTAGGGGTTATGCGTTTTCGAATCGCACGCGGCGCTCATCGTCGCCTGTCCGAAACCGCTCCATACCGGCGTGGTCGGGCTGAAGCTATGCGTGAGATCGACGATCTCCTTGCTCTGGATGATCCTGAGCGCATCGGCGAGCGTGTCTCCGGCAAGGCAGGGGGTGGCCAGGCCGAGGCTGATCGCGAGCGCGGCAACGAATCGTGTCATGACGTCTCCCCGAATCCCATCAGCGCGTCACGGAGTGACGCCGGAACAGCGGGGCAGGGGAGAATGAGATTCCGGTTCCGATGATCGTTCCGTGGTGCGTGCGCCACGAGTCAAAGGCGTTGCCTTCGAACCGGTACCAGGCCTCGAGTCCCTGGAAGAGGCCCGCGACGTCGTTCGCTTCCGGAATGAAGCCCGTGAACATCGTCTGGCGAATCTGGTCCTGCGTCCGCGCCACCTTCCAGATCCTCAAGTCGTCGATGCCTCCCTCGGGCGTGAAGTCCCAGTTCGGGTCGCTCCCGATGCGCATGGGGAGCGTCGATACCGACCGCGGGGCCTCTGGTCCCTGGGAGACGAGATTTCCGTTGATGTAGTGGCTGTGTGTCGTCCCATCCGTCACGGCCGCGATGTGGATCCAGACGGTAGGTGTAGTCGGGATGACGCCGCCGTCTCTGAAGTTTGGGGTGCCGTTGAAATAGCTGCGCATCGTCGTGCCGCAGAGGCCGAGCCACCAACCGGTCTGGTACCCCTTCCCCGCGATCGAGGAGCAGCCCGTACCGCCGTGCGCGTCACGAACCGAGACCCAGGCCTCGACCGTCATCGCCTGCGTATCGAGCAGGACGTCATGCGGGATCTCGATATAGCCGTGTTGCGGAAAGCCCTGCATCCGGAGGTACTGGCCCGAAGGCTGCGCAAACGCCGAGGTAGCGATGATGAAGAGGGCAATCACGATCGAGCCGATTCTCATGCCCGCTAGTGTAGAGGATGACCGGCTCGTTTTCACTTCATGTGCGTCATCCGCGATCAACAACCGCTTCAACCTGGGATCGCGCGCCGCGGGAGCGCGCACCCGAGGGCAACACGTCGGCGAGGGTGACGCGTGCCCTGGGTGCGCGCAACATCCGTGTTCTTGCTCAATCGGGAGTAATTCGCGTCGCCTCCAACTGACCGGTCAGGTCCGGCCCAAGCGAGTTTCCCGAGAGATCGCGGAGTTGCACGGTGAACGTGCCCGTAAAGCCGTTGCCGTCGTCGTCAAGAGTGATCTGTTCGAGGATGGTGGCCGTTCCGATGACGGTCGTGTTGGTCGGATCGTAGATCCACGACGGATGCTTGAGCTTGAGCGTGCGCACACCGGTCTTCGCCCAGACACCGAGACATACGTTTCCCGCTGATGGAGGCGGAGTGTCATTCAGGATCTCCGTTCCGTCGCTGTGATACTGGTCGAAGCCCTCATCGACAACCTGGTCGCCGGCGAGGAACTGCAGATCCCAGAGACCGGTGATGGTCTGATTGCCGCCGGCCGTCAGGTCGGCGCGGGTCTCCGCGGCCGGTTTCGTCGTGGCAGCGATCCGTTTCGTCATCGACGAGGCGGTAACAGCGGCCCCGTTGCGCCCGAACGAAAAGACACATTGAGCGCTGGCGCTCGATCCAAATGCGGTGCAAAGCAGAATCAAAAAGCCGAACATGGTCATCAACTTCGATTTCATCGTCGTCTCCTGGTTAGTGCTGGTCCGAAGACCCGCGGTTTGTGGTGCTGTTCTTCCAAGTGCCTTCTTCCATGAGCGCGACAATCCGCGGCAGAACGTCTCAAAATTCTTCTTCCGGAAGGCCCCTGGCTGTTATGGTTACTGACCTCATTCCCGGAAGAGAGAGAGAATGACCACGCCTGCAGGCCCAACCGACATCACGGAGCTATTGAGGGAGTGGAGCGAGGGGAAGGATGAGGTGCTCGATCAGCTCATGCCGCTGGTCTACGCGGAACTGCGCCGTCAGGCGGCGCGGCACTTGCGGCGCGAGCGGCGGGATCACACGCTGCAAACCACCGGGCTGATTCACGAGGCCTACCTGAAGCTGGTCGGACAGAAACAAGTCAAATGGGAGAGCCGCACGCATTTCTTTGCCATCGCCTCGCAAGCCATGCGGCGCGTTCTGGTCGACTATGCACGGGCGCGGCATCGGGCAAAGCGCGGGGGAGACGACGTTCGGCTCTCCATCTCCGCGGCCGAGGAGATCGCCAGCGAGACAAGGCCGGTCGATCTGATCGCGCTCGACGAAGCGCTGACGCGGCTGGCGGCCATCGATGAACAGCAATCGCGCCTGGTCGAGTTGCGTTATTTCAGCGGCCTGAGTCTCGAAGAGACGGCGGCCATTCTGAACATCTCACGAGCGACCGCCGCGCGTGAATGGAGCATGGCCAAGGCCTGGCTGCATCGCGAATTGTCGAGGTGACGCCGCGCAATGGACCCCGATCGCTGGCAGGAAATCAAGAGAGTGTTCGAGGGAGCCCTGGACCGGGCTCCGGACCAGCGGCTCGACTATGTCACCCAGGCCTGCCAGGGCGACGACACGCTCGTGCAGGAAGTCAATTCCCTTCTGCGCTCCCTCGACGACGCCCACAATTTCCTGGAGCAACCGGCGGTGGGGGAAGTTGCCGATCAGATCACAGCGGGCCAGCCTCGCAAGTATTCAAACGGTCAGAGCGTCGCCCAGTATCGAATCCTCTCCGAGTTAGGCGCCGGCGGTCAGGGCACTGTCTACAAAGCGTTGGACACGAAGCTGGGCCGCACCATAGCGCTGAAGCTGCTGCCGCCCGAAATGGCCTCCATCGACGACACCACCCGCAAGCGATTTCGCCGCGAAGCCCAGCTTGCCTCGTCGCTGGACCATCCGAACATCTGCACGGTGCATGATCTGATCGATGCCGACGGAGCGAGCTTCATCGTCATGCAGTTCGTCGCCGGGCAGACCGTCCGCCAACTCGTCGGAGGCCGTCCGCTCGAGGTCAGGACAGCGCTGAGAATCGCCATCCAGGTCTGCGACGCGCTGGCGGCCGCGCATTCCCAAGGAATCATCCACCGCGATATCAAGGCCCAGAACATCATCGTTTCCGAAAGCGGGCAGGCCAGGATTCTCGACTTCGGCCTGGCGAAATTGATCGGCGACGGGACCGAGGTGAGAGATCAGACCGAGCTCACCGCGCTCGGTTCGCCGTATGGAACGCCGACGTACGCCGCCCCCGAACAGTCGCGAGGGGAGAAGGTCGATCATCGCGCGGACATCTTTTCGACGGGCGTATTGCTCTACGAGATGTTGTCGGGCACATGGCCATTTCAGGGAAAGAACGCATTCGAGGCGCGCCACGCCGTGCTGTACGACGAGCCGGCCCCGATGAACGAGAAGCGGGGCGGCCCGATACCGGCGAGGCTGGAAGCGATCGTCAGCCGGGCACTGGCGAAAGAACCGGCGCGTCGTTATCAACGAATGTCGGATCTGCGCGATGCGCTGATCGAAGTCCTGCGTGAGCTGCCGGAGTCGAAGGAGAGCAGCACGGCCAGTTTTCTGGAAGCGTTCAGGCCGGCAAGGCTGCGCCATCTGCCGCGCTTGAATGGGCGATTCGTGGTGACCGCGGCCGCCCTTCTTCTGTTAGCCGCCGCAATCGTGACCTACAGCCTCTACTCGAGACGCAGCGCATCCACGCTGACCGACAAGGACACAATCCTCATTACCGATTTCACGAACACGACCGGCGACGCCGTCTTTGACGATGCACTCAAACAGGGCCTGGCCATGCAGTTGCAACAGTCGCCGTTTCTGAGCATTTTTCCTGAAACGAGCGTGCGCGAAACACTACGGCAGATGGAGCGCTCGCCGGATGAGCGGGTGACGGTGGATACCGGGCGAGAGATCTGCCAGCGTAACGACCTCAAGGCTCTCATCGCCGGTTCGATTGCCGCGCTCGGCCGCCACTACGTGATCACGCTCGAGGCAATCAACGCCAGGAGCGGCGAAACGATCGGCCGCGAACAGACGGAGGCGGAGAGCAAAGAGGAAGTCCTGAAATCGCTCTCATCCGCCGCCAGCGGCATTCGCGCGAAACTCGGCGAAAGCCTCAGCTCCATCCGGCAATCAGACATCCCGCTGTACCAACTGACCACTCCCTCGCTCGAGGCGCTGAAGTCATTCGCCATCGGCTTTGATCTCTCCAATAAAGGCGAGTACTTCAAATCGATCCCGATGTTCAAGCGGGCCGTCGAGCTCGATCCGAACTTTGCCTATGGTTACTCCCTGCTGGCCGGCAATTACACGATTGTGAACGAGCCCCGCCGCGCCGCCGAGAACGCCGCGAAAGCATTTGCTCTCAAGGACAAGGGATCTGATCGCGAGAAACTCTACATTACCGGCGTTTATGACAATTACACGCTGGGTGACCTGGATAAGACCATCGAGGCGTTTCGTGTTTACGATCAATCCTACCCGAATAATTTTCGCGCCTCGGGGAACCTGTCGCTGGCCTATCTGCTTCTGGGGCAATACGAGAAAGCCGTCAGCCAGGCGCGCGAGTCCGTGCACCTCAACCCCGGTATTTCCGCATGGCATGTGACGCTGGGGACTTCACTCATATGCCTCAACCGTTTCCGGGAGGCCAAAGAGACGTTCGAGCGCGCGCTGGGGATGGGCCTCAATGACGCCCGGATGCACCGGGCGCTGTATCAGCTCGCCTTCATTGAGCATGATGACAAGGCGATGCAGCAACAAATCGACTGGGCGCGCGGGCTGCCGGAGGAATATGAAGCCGCCGCCTTGCAGAGCGAGACGGCGGCGTATCGGGGGCAATGGCGGGAGTCACAAAGGTTTGCGCGGCGCGCCATTGACCTGGCAGTCCGCGTCGACGTCACTGAGGTGGCCGCGCGCTACGCTGCCGAGGAGGCCTTGCGGGCGGCGGTGCTGGGAAAGTGTGATCAAACGAACACTTACGGCGAGCAGTCGCTCGCGCTCGATCACAATCAGGTGACACGGGAACGCATCGCGCTGAGCCAGGCTCTGTGCGGCGACCGCAGGGCGCGGTCATTGCTCGATGCGGCGGCGCAACAACGGCCGGGCGACACACTCGACACACTCGACACACTCCTGAAGGGCCTCTGGATGCCCACCGTTCGCGCCTCGGTGGAACTGACCGATGGGAACGCGGAGGGTGCACTCGGGTCGCTGGACACAACACGCACCTACGAGCCGGCGGCGGAATTCTGGACGCACTATCTTCGGGGGGAGGCGGAGCTGAAGCTCAATCGTGGCTCGAACGCCGCGGCTGAATTCCGCCAAATCCTCTCCCATTCCGGCGAAGCGCCACTGTCGATTCTCTATCCGCTCGCGCAACTCGGTCTGGCGCGTGCCACCGCGCAAGCCGGCGATCGAGCTCATGCACTCAAGGCTTACCAGATCTTTTTCGAAGGATGGAAAGCCGCTGATGCCGATCTACCAATTCTTCAGTCGGCACGAGAGGAATATGCGAAATTGAGCGGACAACTGATCCGCAGATGACGCAGACTAACGAAGGCCTGCATGCCACTGTTTCGAGCCGTTTTGGCAGCTTGAGGGGGAAACGCCGCTTTCTGTCACTCCCATGAGACATGGCAAAGGTGAGGCAGAGCAGCATCATCGGTGCGCCGGAGCTCGTGCGAGAGTTGGTGCACGCCGGCGGTGGGCACATCCTGACGTTCTCATCGTTGGAGGAGCTCGACCGATGGCGTGAAGAGCCGGTCGGCGACGAGACATTCTGTTCCGACCTCGTGGCCGCCCTCGACGAAATCGGCTGCTCGCTGTCGATGCTGCCCGACAAGCTGCGGAGCCAGCTCGAGGCGGTGGCAGCCCAGCCCCAGGTACCGCCGATGAGCGCGTTGACGCGGGAGTGGCCGTCACGCCGGTCGTTCTACCGCGTGTGGGGTCAGTGCATCCACGAGACGCCGTCGGCCCTCCTTCGCCGCTTGCGCGTGCGGCACGCGAAACGGCTGATCGCCATGGGGCGATCGAAGAAAGAGGCCGCATACCTGGCCGGCTTCCGTTCCGTCGATCAGATGCGGCGCAACATCAGGAAGTAGGCCCATGTTTTGGGCGCGCCGACCGCGCTCGCTTCAGGTGTTTTTGAGGGGTCAGTGTAACGAACGCTCTGTCCAGGGCACTCCTTCAGCAGTCCCCATATTCCTCGGTTCTGGCACGCGTTGTCGCCTCATTGTCCCAAATCGGGGTTGTGGACGTGCTTCAGGAAGTGTAGAGTCTGCGGCCCTGCATTCGTCCGGATTGGTCCATCCGGGAGAGAGAGAGTCCAGTGAAGAAGATTGCGTTGTTGCTGCTCGTGTCGGCATTGCCGGCCTATGGGGCGAATGCCCTTTTTCCGAAGGCGCTGCACCTGGTGAAGCGCATCGACGATCCGTTCGCCAGATCGGCGAAGAACGTCGATGAGTACTGCTACGGCAACCGCATCGTCACGGTGGCCGGTGATCGGGTGACCATCCTCGATTACGACGCGCAGACACTCACCGAGATCGATCACGCCAGGGGCACGTACTCGATCACGCGCTTCGACGAGATCGCCAATGCCCGCCCGAAGATGGCGGCGAAGTCCAACGCCGCGCCGAAGATCACGCAGGCCGGCATGAAGCGCGGCAGCGGCGGGCGCTCCGTCGATACGTTCGACGTCGAACTGCCGGGCACGAAGGTGACCATCGGGGTGGACCGCTCGGTGACGCTCTCCCGTGCCGCGGTGGAAGCGCTGATCGGCTCCTCGTATCCGAACGCACATCATCCGGAGCACGACGCCATCCTGGGCATCGCCTCTCCGGCGCGGCGCGGAGGCCCGATCATGGCCACCAGCGCTACGGACGGGGGCGACGCAACCGGTTACGCCCTGCCGTCCGAACAGGCCATCACGATGGACGCCGAGGGTGGAGCGGTCACGGTCCGCACCTCCGTCCTTCGCTTCGATGCTGACCTCCCGCCGCAAAACGCCATGCTGATCGAGCCGGGTGCGAAGCGTGTCGAATCGCCGGTAGTGCGGTTCGCGCGCGAGATGAAAGAAGCCGACACGATTCCCGTCGCACCGAGGCCCTAACGAATGATCTCTCGTCGAGCGCTTCCTGTTTTCATTCTCATCGCCGCCCTTCTTGCTCCTGCCGGTCAGGCCGGCCAGATCGATTCGGCCAACCTGCTGATCACCGGCCTTGCGCTTGAAGTCCCGAACAGCGTCGACACCGGGGCCGACATCCCCGCCGTCATCCAGACGATGTTCGGCAAGAAGATGAACGGCGATGTGCCGGAGACCGGTCTGACGGCCGTCGGCGACCTGACAGGCCCCGGCCTCGACGCGCCGGTGACGGTGACGACGCGGCCCGGCGGGAAGTTCACGCTGCCGGCGTTGCACGATCAGGGCGACTACACCGTTCTGAATATCCGCCTCATCGACAGCAAAGGCAACTTCGTTCAGTACGCGACGCCGACGTTCACGATCGTCCACGTCGTCGGTACTCTGGGCACAACGGTAACGATCAGACAGCTCACGGCCGACGACCTCCGTGCGCGCGGCATCACCATCGATTCCCGCAACTACGACGTCTACGACTACACCTTCGTCTTCACCATCAACGGGCAGCAGGTGGTGGTGCCGTATCCGGTGATCATCGACCGCCGCACGCACCAGCCGGTGACACTGCCGAATCAACCGACGCACGCTCTCCCAAACCCGTCGACAAGCGGACCGCCGCCGCGTTTCCAGCCGCCTCAGGTCATCGGCATGTCGCTCCTCGAGGACCTTTTGTCGGACAAATCGCCGGGCGGCGACGAGGAAGCGCCCCCGGACCCCAAGGATAAGACGCACCATCCGTCGATTCCGGCGGCGATCATCATCCCGACCGGGTTCGGCGTGCTGCACCAGTTCTTCGCGGTCATCCTGAACGTCTCCAACAACGCCCCGGCCGGCTCGCAGATCGTGCTCGACTCGGTTTCGGCGACGATCACCACACCGGCAGGGCTGCGTGTGGCGAAGGTGAATCCGCCGGTGACGATTGGCCAGGCGGTGCCGATCCGCGACGCGAACGGCGCCACGCTGCTGGTAGCCATGGCCCAGGGCTCCGCGGACTGGAGTCTCGAAGCGCTCCGAAGCGGTACCCATCCGGTCGACATCGACATTCACGCCACGTACAGGGCGCCGAACCAGGCCGACGTCCTGCTGCACGGCCACACCACGTCGACGATCGTCGTCAGCGACCCGCGTTTCCAGATCAACTTCGTCAGTCCGCAGAACGTGCGCGCGCAGGAGCCTTACACCGCCTACGCCTTCATTACCAATACCTCCCCGCAGGCGCAAACGGTCAAACTCAGTCTGGAGTCGATTCCGGCCTGTGGCACCGGCTTCAACTTCCACCTTTGCCGTACCGAAGGGGGAAGCGGCGTCAGCGACCTCACGTTCCAGCCGGGGCAGACCATCCCGGTACCGTACAAGCTCACGCCCGACATCACAGGACACTTCAGCGCGGCCGCGGCCGATGCACCCGACGGCATCTCCGCGCAGATCTCGCTGGTGATGCAGGTGCAGGCGGGCGATATCCCGCTCTCGCCGGCCACGCTGGTGCTGCCGTTTTATACGCAGTTCATCAATTCGGCGCTGGTCGAAGCGAACATGCCGCTGCTCGGCATCGGCTATTCGCTGGCCACGGCTCCGCTGTCGGCGCAGATCTCGAAGTATCCGCGTCTGATCCAGGACGACGTCTACCAGCGGGCGCAGGACATGGCGCGCGCCGGCGAGAGAATCTTCGTCAGCCGCCATGCCCTGATCACGGACAACGCCGATGAAGACCGCGATCCGGTCTTTCACCTCGCGCTCGACCTTCTCGGCAACATCGAGCGGCTCGATCGTGCGGCCGTCAGCTCCGAGATGAGCGAGTGGGATCAACTGCGCATGCTCCATCCGGACGGACGGAGATCGGGCGCGGCCATGGCCCGCGAGCTCGAGCGCGTCGGATTGGCAAACGGCAAGCCGGTCAGGACGTTCGTCGACGACTTCGCCGCGGCCACCTCCCACCGTACCCCGTACTTCCTCGCGGTTGCGCATGGCGCGGCGGTGAGTGGCGCCGACCGCCCGTATGCGATGACGGTCACCGGTGCGATCTCGCGCACCTCGATGACCGGTGTCGCGGAAACGCCCGACACCTCCAGCCGCACGCTCCTCTACGGTGAGCTCACGCGTTTCAACGCCGCCTCGGCCACCGACACCGGAGAGCTGGCGATCGTCGGCCGCTGGAAGGAGAGCATCGAGCTTTCGATCATTCCCGCCGCCGCCAGCTTCAGCCTCGAACTCATCTACCCCGGCACCACCGACGGCACCTTCGTCCGCAACAGCATCAACCTCTCCGGCGCCACGCCGGGATCGCCGGTGAAGATCGTCATCGACCGAGGCAACCATGCCTTGAACGTCACCGGTGCGGTGCCGGCGCCGATCGTGAGCGATGTCAATCAGACGCAACTGGCGCTGGCCGGCGCGGCGCAGGATCTCCATCTCGATGCCGGGGGCCACATCGTCACGCTGCTCTTCAACCGGCCGGTCACCATCGCCGATCAGGACGGGTTGCGCAACCTCTTCGGTCTGACCACGGCCGTCCCCTCGGCCAACTTCTCGGTCACGCGGAAGAACAATCCGAGCGACGCCAACGCACCGATCGTCATCCCCGGCGCCGCGCAACAGGACGATGGACGCATGATCAACATCAGCTTCGATCATGCGCTGTCGACGCACGCGACCTACACGCTGTCGATCGATCCAATCGCCGATGCCGTCGTGCCGGGCCGCACCTACACATCGACCTCGGTCGTCCCCCGCATCGACAACGACCAGCCGGGCGGCATCGTCCTCGGCAAGCTTCTCCTCGGCGACGGTTCGGGCGTGCCGAACGCGCTGATTCAGCTCACCGCCAATCAATTGCTGCAATTCGATGTCACGCAGCCGGACGGCTCGTTCCTTTTCGAGTTCGTTCCGCGCGATATCGATCTCGGAATCAGCGGCAACTATTCGCTGAAGACCCTTGTCGACAATAAGGGGGCCTCCCTCGACGGCGTGATCCGGACGGACAAGGAGGTGCAGCACGTCATTCTGCAGTTCCTCGGCCGCGGCACCGTACAAGGCCACGTCAGCTACAGCGACGGAACGCTCATCGCGAACGCGCCGGTGACCGTCGGCAGCCTGATCTACAACGAATTCCATCGCATCTTCACCGACGCTCACGGCGACTACACCGCCACCGACTTGCCGGTGGGCACGCTCACGTTCGCCGTGCAGGACTCGAAAGGGAACGTTGCCTACGCCACCAACCAGGTGCGAATGGCCGGCGAGGTCCTCACCCAGGACCTGGTCATCCAGAAACGCGAGCTGGCCGGACTGGGCACGGTGCGCGTCACGGTCAAACGCTCGGACAACGGTCTGGTCGTACCGGGCGCGCACGTCGGCGTGTACACGCAGGGCTACAGCCTCATCGACGGCTTCGCGGACGTTGACGGCCGTTTCGAATTCAACAAGGTGCCGGCCGGTCTGGTCTCCATCCTCGCCGCCGATTTCTCCATCACCCAGGAAAGCGCGGGCGTGGAGTTCGACCTCAAGCCCGATACCGTTCTCGAGGAAACACTCACCCTTCACGTGCCGACCCCCGCGGAACAGGCGGGCTACGCCACCGTCGAAGGCGACGTGAAGCGCGACGATCCGACCTCCCCGAACGATCCTTCGAAGGAAGTGCTCGTTCCGAACGCGGTCGTGCGGATCAGCGGCATGTCTGCCGTCACCGCGAACGCGTCGGGCCACTACGTCGTGCTCAACGTCCCTGTGGTCATGGCAGGGAAGAAGGTCGAGGTCTTCGATCCCGACACCAAACGGGGAGGAGTGCTCAGTCTGCCGGGAACGCTCAACCCGGGAGTCTCCAACAACGTCCCGTTCACGCTGCGGACGACCACGGCGCAAGGCTTCGCGAAACTGCGTGTACGCCTCTATGCAGCGACGGGCGAACAGGTGCGCTCGTACCACGTGACTCTCCCCGGTTTTCCGTCGTATCCGTTCCTGCTGCAGGGGGACGGCACGTATTGGCTGGAAAACGTCAAGGTGCCGATGAAGGCCGAGGTCTGGGCATTTCCAGTCGGCCGCCACCCGGTGTACGGCGACCAGACCGCGCACGCAACGATCCGCGCCGACTTCGACGGACAGGAACCGCTGCTCGAACTGCGGCTTCCGGGTCAGGGAACGTTGAAGGCCCACATCCTCACGCTGCAACACTGTCCCGACACCAACCCAACCTGCACGCCCTCGTACGCTCCCGCCGCCGGACCTGTAGGCGTCTCCTACCAGATGTGGGATGACGCCGAACAATCGCTGACCCTGCAGGAGCGCCCGCCGGTCGAGACCGATCCGGTCACCGGCTACAACACGATCACCAAGGTGCCGATTGGTGCGGCCGTGGCCGAGACGATCGAACATCCGGACGGCTACGCCAGCGCCAGCACCTTCATCAGCTTCGAAGGCGACGTCCAGTCGGTCGATCTGAAGCTTGCAGCCCAGGGCGCCGTCACCGGCCGCGTCGTCAACTACGACGGTCAGACCCCGGTGGGGGGAGCTTCGCTCACCTTCGCGGGAAGCGTCGTTCACATCGACGGCATCACCACAAAGCCCGACGGCTCGTTTGTGATTCCGGCAACCGCCGGCTCGCAAGGCTTCCGTATTACCGCCGAGGCGACCGTCGACGGGATTTATCGAACGGGATACGTCGATGGTTCGACGCCGACAGGTGGTGGGCCGGTCAGCGGGCTGGTGATCGTCATGCGCCAGCAGGCGAACGTCAGCGGCAGCATTGTCGACTCCACCGGCGCGCCCATTCCGAAGGCGCGCTACTGGGCCCGCGAATTGTCCTGGCCGTACCGTAGCTGGGGCTCGCCTTCCGATCCGCAGCTCGCCGGTACCGACGGCGGCTTCTTCATCAACAATATCTTCTCCGGGGGCGTCCGCATCACCGCCGAGTCTCCGACGTTCCAGGATCGGCGAGGCGACGCACAGGTGGAGATCGCCGGAGAGCTCGACCACAAATTGAACATCGTCATCACCGTCGCCGCCGGTGCCGGGACGTCATCCCTCAGCATCTCCGTCGTCGACTCCAGTAATGCCTACACCAAAGTTCCGAACGCCGAAGTGACCCTGATCAAAGGCAACGACGCCTACGACTTCGGATCGACCGACTCCAACGGCGTGATCGTCTTCGACGAGCTTCCGGCGGGTCAGACCTACAGCATCCGCGCCACCTCGAAGGCCATCGGCCGCTCCGGCAGTGTCGACGGCATCGTGCTCACATCCGGCGTGCCGGCATCGGTGCAGGTCGCGCTCAACCTCACCGGCCGCGTCTCGGGGACTGTCTACGATGGCGACACACCCGATGTGGTCATCAAAGGCATTCCCGTCTATCTCTCGACACCGACGTTCAGCACGCGAGCCACGACCGACAGCACGGGCGCCTTCGTCTTCAACGGCGTCCCGGAAGGCTCTTTCAGCCTCCAGGCGGTCGACATCGACACCGCCCGCCAGGGGCACAACGCGGCCCCGCTCTCGATCGACAAGCTTTTTCCCGACCGCAGCGGCATCCGCATCGATCTCGAGCAGACCGCCACGGTCAACGTCTCCGTCTTCCTCCCCGACGACCAAGGCCATTCCAGCGGCGTCTTCGCTCCGCTGGCCGACGTGAAAGTGACCCAGGGGTCGCTCTATTCGCGCGAGCAGCAGGCCGCCGGCGGGCCGGTCTCGTTCCCGAAACTCCTCATGAACAACGGCGTCCACGTCGTGGTCAATGAGTTCGGCGGTCAGGAGCGCTCCGTTGCCACCGACGTCTTCATTCCGGCCAATACGGCGCAGGTGAACGTGCCGATCGTCCTGGCCACGACGGGCATTGTGCAGGTGCGGGTCACCGCGGACGATCCCTTGCTCATTCCCAACGCGTTCGTTCTCGTCAACGGGCCGCGCTACACGACGTTCTATACGGACGCTTCGGGCCAGGCCCAGCTCAACGACATGCCGCTGGGCGATTACAGCGTCTACGTCACCTCCCAGAACCTTTCCGCCGCCGCCAGCGGGAAACTCCTTAGCAGCTCCACGCCGCTCGTGCTGACGGTCAAGCTCGGCAGCCGGGCCTCGATCCACGGCTTCGTCGACGCGGAGCTCGGTGGCGTCTCCGTGGGAACACGGGTTGTCGCGGATATCACCAGCAGCAGCTCGGCCCCCATTCACCTGGAGACCCGAACCGACGCCACCGGCCACTACATCTTCAACGGTATTCCCGTCGCATCGACGAGCGTTGCGCTGACGTTCTTCGGTCCGGACGAGGTGACCATCGGAGCCTCGCTCCCGAATGTGACCATCGCCGACGGCACTCTGGGCGCCGTGCTGATGACGCGCGTCAAGCTCGACGCCACGCCTCCGTCCGTCGTCTCGATCTTCCCCGCCAACAACTCCAATAGCGTGGCGCCGAACGCTCAGGTTCTGGTCACGATGAGCGAGCAGCTTTCCGACAGCTCGATCTCCAGCGGTAACTTCCAGCTCATCGCCACGAGCGACGGTACCGTCGTCAGCACCAGCCTCCAGCAGAAAATCATCAGCAGCAAGCCGGTGGTGGTCATCACCCCGGTCGCTCCGCTCCGAAGCAACACCATTTACCGCTTCCTGGCCAAGGCCGCCGGCATCTCCGACACCACCGGCAATCTGATGAAGGCCGACGTCGGAATGAGCTTCACCACAGTCGACTACACGGAGCCTCGCATCACCGCCATCACTCCATCGACGGCCATTCCGATCGACAACGGCGTGACCTTCCGTCTCAAGTTCAACAAGCCGATCGACATGACTTCGTACACCGCGCCCAACGGCGGGGTGGCCAAGCTCGAGCAGCTCGCCGCGCCGAACGGCACCGTCATCGCCACCATCCCGGTCGTCCTCAATCTCGACACCGTCGATCCATCCACACTCCTCCTCGCGCCAACCGGCGTTGCCATCGCCCCGTCGTCGTTCTACCGGGTCACCGTCTCCGGAACGAAGGATCTGCAGACCCCGCCGAACGTACAGACGGCGGCCCAGGTCTTCGAGTACTCGTCGATCGACAAGGTTCGTCCCGTGGTCACCATCGTCTCGCCGGTCGGCTCGGGAGTGGCCCTCATCGCCGGCGCGTCGTACATCATCAAGGTCTCGATCGTCGACGAGGGAACTTCCATCCCCTCGAAAGACATCCAATACGTCGACTGGTTCACCACCGACGGCACGGCCGACACCGCCGTGGCGCGGACGCGCGTCGGTCCCGACTACACCTTCCTCCTCGTCGTCCCGAAGACCGTCACCAGCTTCACGCTGAAGGCGAGCGCCACCGATCTCTCCTTCAATTCGAGCGACGTGGCCACGTTCACCTGGACGGTCACGCCCAACCAACCGCCCCAGAACGTCACGTTGACCACGTCCGCGGCGAGCGCCTATCTCAATGGTCACTTCAATGCCAATGTCACATTCACGGACGAGGGGACGGTTGCATCGCTCAACCTCGCCGTCACCGGCCAGCACGCCGATGGGAGCCCGTATCCCCTCCTTGATACCGCGTTCCAGCCGTCGAACAACCAGCAGGCCACGCGTCCCGACACGGCCGCGCCGTGGTCGCCCACGCCGGTCACGTTCGGTGTCACCATCCCGAACAACCTGAAGGAAGGGACGCCGCTCCACGTCACCGTTACCGTCACCGATTCCGACAACCAGGCCTCGACGAAGAGCACCGACGTCAATCTGCTCACCGATTCCATTCCGCCGGTCATCGTCTCGCTCGATCCGCAGCCGGAGTCTGTCTACAAGTTTGTCCCCGGTGCCGCGAACACGTTCCCGATCGTGGTGAAGGTGAAGGACGCCGAGAGCGGCGTGGCCCGCGTGCACCTCAATTACGACGGTCACGACCTCGACATGCCGAACGGCAGCTACGACGCTGCCTCGGCCACATGGACGTTCAGCGCCACCGGCCAGATCGTGGCCAAGAACGCCGATACCCGCATCCATATCGTGGCCACGGCCTACGACTACCACGGCAACACAACGCCCGTCTCCGCCGACGTGATTTTCCAGAGCGTGAACGACGGCACGATCCCGGTTGCACAGTGGCTCACGCCGCTCGACGGCGCGGCACTCCCGGCGAACACCCCGGTGTCGCTGACACTGCGCGTACACGCCATCGACAACATCAAGGTCGAGAAGGTCGTCTTTACCAGCCCGGCCTTCCCGACGCAGACGCTCACGGCTCCGACGGGTAGCGGCGACCTCTACGAGCAGGTGGTGAGCTTCACCACGCCTGCCGCAGGAACGCCGTTCACCGTCACCGCCACTGTCAGCGATTCCGATCCGCTGCACGACGTCGTTCTGCCACTTTCCATCGATCCCGTGGCCGTCGACGTTTCGGCCGGCGATGCCATGCTCACCGGCGACGCCTCGATCGAAGCCGCGGACGTGGCGAAGTACACCGGCCGCACCATCGTCGTCAGCGGAAACCAGACCGACGTCTACGTCAAGGTGCCGCTCACGCTGAAGAACCTCATCGTCATCAACGGCGGTCACGTGGGTGATCCCGACCGGGTCAAGCTCGATCTGACCATCAAGGATCACCTCTTTGTCGACGCCGATTCTTCGGTCGACGTGAGCGGCAAGGGCTTCCTGGGCGGGCACCAC
The DNA here is from genome assembly GCA_035569395.1 of Thermoanaerobaculia bacterium. GTDB lineage: Bacteria > Acidobacteriota > Thermoanaerobaculia > Gp7-AA8 > Gp7-AA8 > JADGNZ01. The sequence goes on from DATMNC010000043.1 coordinate 70,846, forward strand.
ACGAGTGAAGACGCATCGCTGACGAATAGCAGCGACCGCGGCATGACGCTCGGCGATACGACAACCGGACACGGCGCGCTCGACGCATCGGGCTCGTACGGCGGTGTTGGCGGCGAGTCGCTCGCCGGCGCGACGAATACCACCTATGGCTCGATCCAAACGCCGGCCGACTTCGGGTCGGGCGGCGCGGGCCAGCCGAATGGCTCGCAAATCGGCGGCAACGGAGGCGGCGCCATCGCGCTCCACGGCAGCACGGCCGCGGGCGACCTTTCGCGCTTCGTCATCGCCGGCGTCGTTCGCGCCGACGGCGAAACCGGAACGGGCGGCCGCTGGGGAGCTGGATCGGGTGGCAGCGTGCTGCTCTCATCGCGCGCCCTCATCACCGGCCCGAGCTCACGCATCACCGCGAACGGCGGCGATGACGACGGCGCCGACAACAACGCCAGCGGCGCCGGCGGCGGACGCATGTCTGTCTCGGCGACGGATCGCTTCGACGCCGCCGATCTCGCCACGCTCCTCCAGGTGCGCGGCGGCCGGAACCTCGGATCCGAGATCCGCACGACGCTTGACGGCGGCGCGGGGACGCTGTTCTTGAAACAGCCTGGCAGCACGCTCGGCGAATTGATCGTCTCCTCGTTCGATGAGCGGTTCCCGGCCACGGCGCATCTCACCCGCTATACCCCGGCCGGCACAGCAAACGGCGCCTTGACCTTCGACGCCATCACCGTTGCTTCGAGGGCGCTTGCGCGCTTCGACAATGACTACACGGTCGCCGATGCCAGCAAGGTCACGCACGACGCGTCGTCCTTCATCGTCCAACCGGCGGACGTCCCGTCCGTCTCGATGACCACCACGCCGGCGGCCGGCGCCGACGTCCTCCAGGGCTCGGCGATCACCGCCACGCTGAACGGCTCATCGGTCGCCGGCGTAGGCAGGATTGCCTTTGCCTTCTCGGCCGGCACCCCCTCGCCGGTCTACTTCGACTACAGCAGCACGATCGCCCCGACGAACGCGAATGTCGGCGTCGCCGTCACGGCGGCCACGGGCAACGCCACCCTGAAGGCGATCGTTACCGACCGGGCCGGCCGCACCACCGAGACCGCGGCCGTTACCTTCAACGTCGTCGCCAACAGCGCGCCGGTGATCACCGCATTCGACGTGACACCGTCCTCACTGCAGACGTACGCCGGACACACCATCACCGTCGCCGGCGCGGCTACCGACGACATCGCCGTCACCTCACTCGCTCTGTCGACGGCGAGCGGACTCACCATCACATCGCAGAGCCCGGTCACCAACGGCCCGTCGACCACACGCTCGTTCTCCATCGCCGTTCCGTTGTCTACCGCCGGAGGCACAAACATCGATCTGACGCTCTCCGCGAGCGACAACTTCCCTAGCCGCGCCGCCACGACACAGACGAAGAACGTAGCCGTCCTGGCCGACACAAACCCGCCGGTGATCTCGGTGACCTCGCCCGCCGCCGGCGCCACCTTCGACGTCAGCTCCAACGCCACGATTCCCATCCGCGCCGTCGTCGTCGACGCCGAGGTGGGTGTGTCGCAGGTGTGGGCCACCATCGGCAACAGCGCGCAGATCCCGATGGTCCCCGATCCCTCCGTTACCAACGGCTGGAAAGCCGACCCGCCGGTTCCGTCCGTCGACGGTACGCAGACGGTTCCGGAAGCCTTGGTCGTTTCTGCTTTGGACTACAGCAACAACACGGGCAGCTCTGCTCCCCAGACCGTCAACATCCATCCGGTCTTCGATCCGAACGGTGCCACGGTCTCGTGGAGCTGTCCGAGCGCGGGCGCGCTTTTCCCGAGCGGCTACAGCACGAAGCTACGCGTCGCAGCAGTACCGGCCACATCCGACAACGGCGTGACGTCGGTGGTCTTCTACATCGGCGACTCCACGGCGCCGGTCACCGCCACCGCGGCCGGCAACGACATCTATGAAGCGACGGTGCAGTTGCCCACGGGAAGCGACGGCACTCCGCTGCCGCTCCGCGTTGTGGCCACGACCATCCGCAACAACAAAACCGACGTGCGTGTCACGGCCACGCTCATCACCGGCACGACGATCAACGCCACCACCACCATCCTCGACGGCGACACGCAGTACGACGGCAAGAGTGTGATCATCACCGGCGGCACAACCACCATCGCCGGCGCGCACACGTTCGCCCGGCTGGCGGTCCTCGACGGTGCGTCGGTCACGCACGCGGCCGTCGATGCCACCAGCTCGCAGCGACTCGATCTCCAGGTCACGGGCGCGGTCTACGTCTCCTGCGGCGGCTCCATCATCACCACCGGCAAGGGTTATCAGGACGCCGTGAACGGCTTTGGCCGCACCTGGCCGAACACCACCAGCGGCGGCTCCTTCCAGGGATCGGCCGGAAGCCACGGCGGCGAAGGCGGTCACGGCGGTGAAGCATTTGCGGACGCGTACGGTTCGGTCGTCGACCCGAATGAGCCCGGCGGCGCCGGCGGTCATGCAGGCAACTACCTAGGCAACCAGGGCGGCGGCATCGTCCGCATCCGCGGCGCGGCATCGATCACGGTCGACGGCACCATCGCCGCCGACGGCTTGTACGCCAGTCAGATCGGCTCCGGCGCGGGCGCAGGCGGTTCCATCCGTCTCGACGCAACGGCCATCGGTGGCGCCGGCAGCATTCACGCGAACGGCGCATCGGGCACTTCGTTCAACTTTGGCGGTGGCGGCGGCAGGATCGCGCTCTACTACCAGACTCTTACTATGCCGCGCGCGAACGTGGCTGCTTTCGGCGGCGACAGCAGCCCCGGTGGCGGCAGCGCCGGCACGATCTACCTCGGACAGTTGAATGCCTCAGGCGCGGCGGTCGCGGCCGAGTTGCTGGCCGTCAACAGCGTCGTCAGGACGGCCGGCGTCACGCCTCTTCCGGCGCTCGGCACCGGCACGGCTACCGCCGTCAGCGGAACAACCGTCACTCTGTCTGCCAGTGTGCCGGAGTTCGTAGCCGGGTCGCAGATCGACTTCCTCGACGCCACCGGCCAGATCATCGGCACATCGGCCATCGCCTCACGCGGAGCGAACGGCACCAGCGTGGTTCTGCAGACGGCCCCGGCAGCCGGCGTCGTCGTCGGCACCGCGTACCGCGGCGTCTGGGCCTTTGACCAGGTCACCGTCCTCGGTGCCGAGTTCCTGCAGGCGGCGACGATACGCCCAGCTCTCGTGACCACCGACGCGAACGGTCTGTTGCGTGCCGCGGAAGTACGCGGCGGCGACTTCAAACTTCACGGCCGCGTCGAGGCCTCGCTCGTCGACGTCGCCACGGCCACGATCGAGAACAACTCGCTGCTCACACATGCCGCGAACAGCTCGGCCACGGTCAGCCGCCTGGTCATCAACGCCGGCACCATGACCGTCGACGCCACCAGCCGCATCGACGCCAGCGGCAAGGGCTACCAGGGCGCCGTGAACGATTACGGCATCACCTGGCCGTTCACCACTACCGGCGGCAGCAATCAGGGCTCGGCCGGCAGCCACGGCGGCGAAGGCGGCCACGGTGGTTCGCCGTTTGCCGCGACATTCGGTTCGGCCTTCGATCCGAACGAGCCGGGTGGTGCGGGCGGCCACAGCGGTACCTACGCCGGCAATGAAGGCGGCGGCATCATCCGCATCAAGGCCCAGTCGCTCAACCTCGACGGATCGATCCTCGCCAACGGCTTCTACGCCAACCAGCTCAACGCCGGCTCCGGCGCGGGCGGCTCGATCCGCATCGACGCCGGTTCGTTCGCCGGCGCCGGGGCGGTCCACGCCAACGGCGCCGACGCCGCGCCGTTCAACTTCGGCGGCGGCGGAGGCCGCATCGCCATCTACGCCACCAGCATGGCCCTGCCGCGCGCCAACGTCACCGCCGTCGGCGGAACGAACAGCGGCGCTCCCGGCACGGTCCTGTTCCGCACCGGCTCGCAGCTCTACGGCGATCTCGTCATCGACAACGGCGGACGCGCAACGAGCGTGAAGACGACGCTGACCGCGCTCGGCATCAATCCAATCACCTCGTCGACTGCCACATCGGTGACGAACGCCAATGCGCACTTCGATGCCCCCAACTCGTTCGGTGGCGTCAACCTGATCTTCGGAAACGACATCTCGAAGTCATGGCCGATCATCGGCAACACGGCCACAACCGTCACCGTCACTCCCGACGCCGCGTTCGCGCCGCCGGCCGGCGGCACGTTCCGCGGTCTCTACAGGCTCGACTCACTGAAGGCGCGCTTTGCCACCGTCCAGTTGAATGATCTCCTGCAGTTGACGAACGCGCCCGCGGACGTCGATGCCACCGCGACCGTCGTCAGCGGCAACCTCGGGGCTCCGGTCGTCGATCTTTCGAAGTTCTCGTTCTCGACCGCCGGTGGCATGCAGCTCATCGCGGCGGCCAACGCCGTCACCGATCCCGACGCGCCGATCCTGGTCACGGTCACGAACGGCCGCACGAACGCGGTTTCGACCCTCTCCATCGCCAGCGGTGCACCGTTCTCGCTCTTCCTCTACGGCGCGCAGGGTGATTCGATCGCTGTCCGGGCCAAAGATGCACATCCGTTTGTCATGGAAACGGCCGACGTAATCGTCGGCACGCTTCCGGCCGACAGCGGTGTCGCGTCGATCGCGTTGCAGCCTTCCTCGCTTGCCGGCGGCGCGACGACGACGGCCACGGTCACGCTGGCGACGCCCGCGCCGGCCGGCGGCGCCGTCATCCCCATCAGCACTTCGAACGCGACGATCGCGCCGGTACCGGCGACGGTAACCGTCGCCTCCGGAGCGACGACCGCTTCGTTCAGCGTCAGTACCACCTCAGTATCCGCGGCGGCCTCGCCGGTAAGCATCACCATCAGCGCGAGCTATGCCGGTACGTCGCGGACGGCGACGTTGACCGCCGTCCACGATGCGAACCCGCCGGCGGTGACGATCACCAAGCCTGTCGCGGGAGCGATCATCACCGAGGGCCAGCCCATCGCGGTAGAGGCGACGATCGTCGATGCCGAGGTCGGCGTGAAGCAGGCGAACGCGGTCATCGACGGCGTGAGCGTGGCCATGACGCCCGACCCGGTGAAGTCGAACGTCTGGATTGCCACGCTCACGGCGCCGGATATCGACGGCACGGCCGACGTGCCCAAGACGATCACCGTCACCGCCAGCGACTTTGAGAACAACGTCTCCTCAGCCGCCGGCGTGATCATCAACGTTCATCCGATCATCGATCCGCTCGCGCCGGCATTAGCCTGGACGTGCAATACCCCGGGCGCGATCTACCCGATCGGCGCCGTGGCCAGGTTGCAGGTGTTTGCAAAGGCCGCCGCGGGCGATTCGCTGAAGGACGTCAGCGTCACCATCACCGACCCTAATGGCACGACCACGGTGGCGATGGCGTCGGCGGGGAACGACAATTACTTCTACAACTACACGCTTCCGAGTGTGGCCTCGGACGCCTCGGTCACGCTCCGTGTGGTCGCTACGACATTCGGCGCACACACCGTCGGCCTTCCTGGCTCGCTGACTATCCTCGCCAATTCATCGGCGAACGTCATCTTCCCGGCCGACGCCACCATCTTGGCAACCGACGCGACGAAGGACGGCAAGACCGTTATCGTCACCGGCGGAACGCTGACGATCGTCGGCCAGCACACCTTCAATCGGTTGATCGTTCTCAATGGCGCGAGCGTCGTGGAAACGCCGACCGATGCCACAACGACCAACCGTCTCGACGTGGCCGCCACGACAGTCTTCGTCGCGTGCGGAGGGACAATCGATGCGACAGGCCGTGGGTTCCTTGTCGGCCGCACGTGGAATAACACGACGACCGGCGGGCCGGTCAATGCCACGGCAGGCAGCCACGGCGGTGTGGGTGGGTATGAACCGGGCAACAGCGGTTCGCCGACATCGGCGTACGGGTCGCTGTATGACCCGAATGAGGCAGGCTCGGGTGGAGCAAACTGGAACGGCAGCGCGCTGAGTGGCGGCGGCATCATCCGGTTGCAGTCGCAGACGATTGTTCTCGACGGAAAGATCACTGCCTCCGGATCGGGCGACATGAATCATGACTGGGTCGGTGGCGCGGGCGGTAGCATTCGCATCGACACCACGACCATCAGCGGCTCGGGTGAGATTCACGCGGACGGTGGAGCCTCGCGTTTCGGCGGCGGCGGCGGTGGCCGTCTTGCCATCTACTCGGTCGGCTCGACCGGGATGGGCATTTCGGGTAGCAACATCACGGCATTCGGTGGCACGAGCACCACGAATGCGGCTCCGCGCAACGGTTCGCCTGGGACGGTGTATCTGCGTCAACTGGACACCTTGGGCGCAAAGACGAGTGATCAACTGATCCTTGACAACGGTACCGGAACGCCCTTCGGCACATTCACGCCGGTGGTCGATCTGGGCAGCGGAACGATTACGGCGGTCAACGGCAATGTGCTGACATTGTCGAATCCGGTGCCGGCCTGGGTGGCCGGTTCGACCATCGAGATTCTCACGGCGAGCGGTACGCTTCTTTCGAGCTACGAGATCAGCGCATCGACTACGACCACGGTGACGGTCATCGTGCCGAGCGGTCTGCTGAACGCACCGGTAGGCAGTCCGTATCGCGGCTCGTCGAAGATCGCCACGATCACGATCAAGAACGGGAAGCTGCAGACGCCGGCGATACACGGCGACGACATCACGCTGAGCGGTGAGATCGACACGACCGAGATCCGTGCGCACAACCTCACGCTCGCCGGAGCGTCGGTTCGTCAGACGGCGACGACCACGGCAGTCACGAATGCACTGCAGATCGTAGTGAGCGGAACGTTGTCGGTGGATTCGTCGAGCGTGATCGATGCGGCAGGCCGCGGGTATGTGGCGGGACGGACGTTCGGAAACACGACGACCGGCGGGCCGGTCAATGCCACGGCAGGCAGCCACGGCGGTGTGGGTGGGTATGAACCGGGCAACAGCGGTTCGCCGACATCGGCGTACGGGTCGCTGTATGACCCGAACGAGGCAGGTTCAGGCGGTGCGTCTTGGAACGGCAGCGCGCTGAGTGGCGGCGGCATCATCCGCATCCAGGCGCCGGCGATCACGCTGGCCGGAAAGATCACTGCTTCCGGATCGGGCGACATGAATCACGACTGGGTCGGTGGCGCGGGCGGCAGCATTCGCATCGACACCACGACCATCAGCGGCTCGGGTGAGATTCACGCGGACGGTGGAGCCTCGCGTTTCGGCGGCGGCGGCGGTGGCCGTCTTGCCATTTACTCGGTCGGCTCGACCGGGATGGGTGTAACGCGCACGAACATCACATCGTCCGGAGGCTCTGCCCAAACCTCCGGCAATCGCCAGGGAGCCGCCGGTACGGTCTACTTCAAGCGCTCGGATCAGAGCTACGGCGAGCTCATCGTCGACAACGGGACGAATCCGACGACCAACCCGACACCTCTCACCAGTGTTGGCTCGGGCGTCATTACCAGCGTGACCTCGAGCACGGGCGGCGCTGCCGATACGATCGGCGACTCGAATGCTCACTTCGCAACGCCGAATCTCCTCACCGGCACGCACGTCTACGTCAACGGCAACAAGAGTGTGTTCTGGACCATCACCAGCAACACCTCCACCACGCTTACGCTCGACGTTTCCACCACGCCGCTCACTGCCCAGACCGGCCAGGCATACTCGGGCATCGTTCGCTTTGATTCCGTTCAAATTGCGAATGCGAAGGTGACCTCGGCCGATCCGGTTGATGCGGCCACGCCCATTACCGGCGGCACGATCACCGCCAGCAGTACCACGACGCCGGCGGCAATCACTGAAGGGACCGAAGGCACACCGTCGTCGACGACGACCGGCACTGGCGGAGCAGCGGGCCTTGTCTCCATTACGCTTGCGCCGACTTCGGTCGGATGCGACGCTCTCGTCGATGGTGTGGTCGTCCTCTCCGGACCAGCCCCGAGAGGCGGCGCTCTCGTTGAGCTCCACTCATCCAATCCCTCGCTGGCCGCGGTGACGCCACTCGTAACGATTCCCGAGGGCGCTCTGGCGGCGCCGTTTACCGTGACGATTGGGCGAATCAGCGCAGCGGTCTCGGTGACGATTACCGGCGTTCTCGGCGGTACTCAATCGGCGACCTTGACGCTGCTCCCGTGCAGTGAACAACAGCCTGCAAACGCGACCCTCGGCACGAGCGGGGCGGTAGCACCGGTATCGGACGACGGACCGTTCGAGAGCGGTGCCGACCCGGGTGACCACCTTCTCCTTGAAGTCACCAGCGGTGCTGGTGAGCAAATCGAAATCGACCTGGGCCGCCCGACGTCATGATCGGATCGGCGAAAGACTCATTGATGAAAACCACAACGAAATCCCTCCTCGCCGGGCTCACCCTGGCCGTGTTCGCCGCGTTGGCGCCTGTCTGCAAAGCCGCGGATGGATTCACGATCACCGCGCCGCTGTCCGGGCGGGCCGTCACCTCCTGCTCCGACGTCACCCTGTCGGGATCCGCGGTGATCGACTCCGCCGGCGTCGCCTCGGGATCGTCGTCCCCGGTGAACAAGGGGAACGTCGCCACCAACGGCAACATCACACTCTCCGGCTCGGCCACCGTTCAGGGCGACGCCATCGTCGGCCCGGCCAAGCACGTCACCACCTCCGGCACGGCACACATCGCCGGCACCACGACGGTGGCGACGTCGGCGTTCGGCTGCCAGCCGGTCGACCTCGTCGCGCTGAAAAACATCGTTCAGACGACGAACGACAACGCCACCATCCCGCTGACCACGCAGGGGCACCACAACCCGCTCAGCGGCGCGAACCACACCGACTTCGTCATGAGCGGTACCGACAGCATCACCCTTGCCGCGGGTACCTATTACTTCACCAGCGTGGCTATCTCCGGCAGCTCGGTCATCACGCTCAGCGGTCCGGTCCACATTCTCTGCAGTGGAACCGTGAGCATCAGCGGCGGCAGCGTGGTCAGCAGCAACGGTTACGGACTGCACTTCTGGGTTTCCGGAGCCAGCTTCGCGCTCAGCAGCTCCACGTTCAAAGCATTCGTCTACGCCCCTTCGGCCTCGGCCAGTCTCTCCAATTCCACGCTTACCGGCAGTCTCTTCGCAAACACCGTCTCCGTCAGCGGATCGTCGCACGTGACGCGTGCCATTGACGACATCCAGCCGCACGTGGCCATCACCTTGCCTGCCGATAACTCCGTCGCCGCCGATCCCGCACACGTCCTGGTGAAAGGGACCGTGTCCGACGGCGAAACCGACGTCACGGTCGCCGTCAACGGACAAGCCGCCACCGTTGCCGCCGACGGGACGTGGCAGATCACGCTCAACCTCAGCAGCGGCACCTCACCCGTGACCGTCTCCGCGGTTGCCACCGACGCCGGCGGGAACACGACCACGGCAACGATCCATGTCATCACCGGACCTCCTCCGGCGATCTCGCTCACAACTCCGGCACCAGGATCCTTCATCAACACGCGGACGGCGAACCTCTCCGGCTCGGCAGGCACATCGGCCAGCCTGACCGTCAACGGAACGGCCGCGACCATCGCGGGGGGCACCTGGTCGCGCAACGCCTTCGATCTCGGCAACGACGGCGCGCACACGCTGACGATCATCGGCACGAACGCGTCAGGGTCGACCACGATCAGTCCGGTCGTCACCAACGACACGACGGTCCCGACGGTCGCTACCGTCGTCACCCCCTCACCGAATGCGGCGGGATGGAACAAGAACAGCGCCACGGTCTCGTTTACCTGCACCGATGCCACGAGCGGTATCGCCACCTGCCCCGCGGCGGTGACCGTCTCCGCGGAGACCGCATCGCAGACCGTCAGTGGTACGGCCACGGACAGGGCCGGCAATCAGAAGGCTGCCTCGGTGGTGGTGAAGCTCGATACCACCGCGCCCCAGGTCGCCATTAGCTCGCCGCTCAGCGGCGCGACGGTCACCTCATCCACGCTCACCGTCACCGGCACCGTCAGCGACAGTCTCTCCGGCCCTGCCGGCGTGACCTGCAACGGTGCCACCGCCACGATCACCGGCGGCACATTCTCCTGCGGCGTGACGCTCGCCTCCGGCAACAACCCCATCACCGTAGTGGCCACGGACGCCGCCGGCAACACGGCGTCGGCCACGCGCCAGGTGACGTACAACCCCGACTCACAGGCCCCGGTCATCACCATCACCTCACCCGCGAACAACACGTTTACCAGACAGACGACGTTGACGGTCAGCGGCACCGCGACCGACGACGTAGCCGTGGCCAGCGTCACCGTAAATGGAACCGCCGTCACGCTCACCAACGGAACGTGGACGACGACGCTGACCCTGACCGGTCCGGACGGCGTG
>DATMNC010000044.1:0-82346 GCA_035569395.1 Thermoanaerobaculia bacterium
CGTCCCTCTACGTAGAGACCCGGTCCCTCTCGATAGAGACCCTTGCCCCTCTACGTAGAGACCCCGGTCCCTCTCGATAGAGACCCTCGTCCCTCTACGTAGAGACCCGGTCCCTCTCGATAGAGACCCTTGCCCCTCTACGTAGAGACCCCCCTGCCCCTCTCGTTAAGGACTTGGAGTCCCTCGTTAGGGAAACGAAGTCCTTCGTTAGGGACCGTTCCCCTCGTTAGGGACTTTGATTCCCTCGCAAGGGAATTGGATTTGCTTGCGAGAGACTCAGATCCTGCTGGTTCACTGTCCTTTGTGGAGGACACAACCCGACACGGCTTTTGACGCGCAACGTCCGGAGCGCTGGCGTCTCGCCGGCTGGCTCGGCGGCGTCTCGCCGCTGAGGGTTACAGCAAATGCTTGGAGTCTTGCCAGACCGGGGGCGAGACGCCCCCGGGCCAGCCACCCGGGCCAGCCGGCGAGACGCCAGCGCTCCGTTCGGCGCTTCGCGCCATTCAACCGACAACCGACAACGCGCGCAGCGCCCGGCATCACATCCAGAAATCCCGCGGATACAACTTCACCAGCGTCCCGCCGAAGGTCTGCAGGTAGTGGTCGTAGGCGTCGAGCTGCTTGTCCGGTCCGATGACGAAGTAGATCCCGTCCGGCGCAGGCTTCCACGATGCACCGTCGTAGCCGGGCAGTACCGCCGAGTAGACGCGGTCCTTGCGGTCGAAGAGGACGTTGCCGAGGTTCGGGTCCTTGCGGAGTGTGAGGATCGACTGGCGGAACTTGCGCACGTCGTCCGGCGTCTGTCCATCCGCGAGATCGGCGGCCATCGCCTCGGCGCGCGACTCGTACGTCTGCGCGCCGCGAAGGTCGGCGAAGGCCTGGGCGATGGTGTAGTCGGCCAGCGAGGTATCGCGCGCCCCCCCGCGCAACTCGCCGACGACGAAGCGGATCGTCTGTGGCAGCTCTGGCGTCCGCTCCGCGTAGTAGCCGGCGCGACCCGCGCCGATCGAGCCGCGCAGGCCGTTGCTGTAGGCCAGACCTGCGCCGATGGTCTTGAGGAAGATGCCGTGCGCGCCGTAGCCGGCGAAGAGGCGTGAGGCGAGGAAGTCGAGCTGCTTCTCACGATCGCCGAAATCGGCATACGTCGGACCGGCCACCGAGGTGATGACCACGCCGCCGTTCATGTTTGGCGCGAGCAGACCGACGAACGGCGGCGGATCGGTGATCGCGCCACGCTGCCGCAGCCGCGCCTCGACCAGGTTCTGCCCTTTGATCGTTACGCGCGGCACCGGCGCCGGATCGAGCTCGCCGATCAGGCCAGCGATCGGCGCGGCCAGCGAAGCCTGCGTCGCGGACGAGCCGGCGATGAACATCCGGGCGTTGCCGGCATGGAGGATGTGTTTCCGCACGAGGTCGAGTCGCGCCAGCACCTCGGCCGGAGGCATGGCCAGATCGTCGCGCATATCGGTGACGAGCTGCGCCCAGTCTGCGGCGAGGCTGGCGTCGGGGATCTCGACCAGCGTCAGATCGAGATCGCGCAGCGCGTCCGACGCGATCGGCTTCGCCCCCGGCGAGAGCTGCGAGAAGGCAGCCGCGTAGGACTGAAGGCTCTCGGGTGTCGTCCCTTTGCCGTTCACCGTCGCAGCGATGAAGGCCTTGAGATCGGCGCGCGACACTGACTTCGCCGCGGGGACGATCGACGTCAGCCAGGCGGCGATGGAATCGCGGTCCGCGGACGGCGCCTCCTTCAGCATCCAGCGCAGCCGCAGCGCGTTGTGCGAGCGGGTGAGGAAGGAGTTGGTGGCCATCAGCAGCGCGCTGTCCTGCCTCCGCCACGCCTCCGCCGGGTTGTTCACCCACTGCTCCTCGGCACCCTGCATGGTGTTGCGCAACTGGCTCAGCGACTGATCGACGGCATCGCGGATGCGCGGGAGGTTCTCCACGCGCCAGTCGGGATGCTCGAGGACGAGCCGCATCCACTCGATGGCCTTCTTCGATTCCGCCAGATCGTTGCCCGCTCCTCGGATCACCAGCTCCGCGCGGCCGGTGCGGGTGTTCGTGCTGAAGCTGGCATTGAGCGAAAGGATCTCGTTGCGCAGCCGCTCCGTCATCTCGTCGAACGACACCGGTTTGCCGTTGTCGATCACGCCGACGCGCGTCAGGAGGTTCGGCAGGAGTGCCAGATAGCGATCGTCGTCGGGCGTTAGCGTGTCGAGGCGCAGGGCGATGCCGGTGGTGGCGCTGGTCATGTTCTCGAAGGTCGAGGCCACCATCGGCACGTCGTGGGCGAGCTTCGTTATCGCGAACGTCAGCCCGTCGTCGATCGTCATCGGCGGCGCGTCGACGAACTTCGGCGGCGCGACCGCTTTCGCCGCGGTGTCGATGCGGGCGGTTTCGGCGTCGTAGTCGGCGCGGTACCGTTTGATCGCTTCCTGCGGATCGGTCACGCCGTAGTGATTGGCCAGCCGCAGTGCCTCGGCGTTGGCGCGCGCGGCGCGCTCGGAGTCATTGCGCGCGATCAGCTCCGGACTCGGCTTCGCGGCGACGGCATAGGGCTCCATACCGGTGATTTGCCACTTGGCCAGCGCATCGCGCCAGAAGTTCTTCTTCGAGGCGATCAGCTCGTTCACATGCGCGAGCTGCGGCTTCATCGTCAGCGACTTCCGGAACGCGCCGGTTTTCTCCAGCGACAGCAACTGATCCATCCACGCCGAGCCGGTATTGCGGAAGCCGAAGAGCGGCGGCGAGTTGACGAACTTGGAGAGATCGCGATGCAGTTCCACGACGCGGCCGGCGATCCGTTTGTTGAATTCCTCGAGCTCCGGCGAGCCGTCCGGCAGCGCGGCGATGCGCGCGATCTCCGCGGTGACGACCCCGCGCACCTCGGCCAGCCGTTCCGCGGTCAGGTTCGTGGCGGTGACATCGCCGAAAAAGATCGACACCGGATGCCCCTCATCCGCGCTCACGCGGTTGCCGACCGACTTCGCGCCGATGTCGATCGTCCGGGTCTTGCTGTCGATGAACTTCTTGTAGAGGTTCGACGTAGCGTCGCTGGCGATGTTCTCGAAGAAGAGATCGAGCAGCAACTGGTCGCCGGCATCGAGATTCATCCGCGTGGCCGGCCACGTCAGGGTGACGGGACTCGGCTGCTGCGGATTGCGGTTCGGATAGTCGGCAAAGGCGATCGTGCCGGCTGGCGAAGCAGCCGGCTTCGGCTGATCCTCCATCCGCTTCGATGGCCGCGCGGCCGTGCTTTTCTGCATGCGGGTCAGGATGGCATCGATGCGCGTCAGCGCCTCGGCAACAGGAACGTCCGGCGGCAGGGCCACGATCGCTCCCATGTTGCCGAGGAAGTAGTTCGCGTCGTGGAAGCCGCGGATGTCCGGCGGCTGCATCGTGCGAATCCCGGATGGCTCCCCTCCGGCGTTGTACGACAACGGATGATTCTTCCCGTAGACGAGCTGACCGGACGTTCGGAAGAGCTGGCGGAACGGGCTCGATGAGGAGCTGGTCATCTCGTTGTAGACGGAGCCTTTCTCTTCGAGCCGGAGGGTGTGATCGGCGTTCTCGGTCACGCCGAAATTGCACACCTCGCGGCGGATCTCTTCATCGGTGTAGTCGGGATTCAGCAGCGCGTTGAGCTGCGCGTCGAGCAGCTTGAAGAAAACCTCCGGCCCCGCCGAGGTGTTGAACACGTAGTTCGTCCGCCACTGGCCGGTGTATGCACTCGACTGCGAGAGCCACATCGTGTCGAGTCCCGCGAAGGCCCGTCCCGTCGTCCCCTTCCCGACGAGGAGATGCTCCTGCGTGTGCGGCTCCCCCTGATCGGAAACGGGAAACGAATTCACCCACGTATGCGCCTGCGGCACCGACTCGATCCGCAGCAGATCGAGCGTGAACCCGCTCTTTCGATGAACGAACCGCGCGCCGACGGGCTTGTCGGCATCGTTGAGATAGACGGAGGTGACGGTGAAGCCGTCGACGTCCTGGTCCTTGGTGAGCTTGGCGAGATCGATGGCGGCGAAGGTTGACATCGGCAGGAGCAGAGCGAAGATCGCAATCAGGACGCGCATGGCGCGGCATTGTATTCACCACGGAGGCGTCCAGCGCGACGAAGCCGCTACCAAGCGTAGATGCCGTCGAGGGCGCCGCAAGCACCGCCCCCTCATCCGCCTGTCGGCACCTTCTCCCCCAGCTGAAAAGCGCTGGGGAAGAAGGACTCTCGAGGGAAGGGCCTGCCAGCGGGAGAGTCGGAAGACCTTCGAGGGCGTGTTTTCTCTGGAAAGAGCTCGCGCTTCTTTAACATCGAGAGCCTTCTCCCCCGCGCTTTTCAGCGGGGGAGAAGGTGGCAAAGCCGGATGAGGGGGCGGCGCTTGCCATGCCCTTGCCTGTATCCACGCTGGCTTGCGGGCGAAATGAGTCTGAGACACATCTACAATGTCGCGCCATGAAGAAGCTTGCCTTTCTGCTCCTCCTCACGCTCGCCCTTCCGCTCGCCGCCCAGATCGATCCTGGAACCTACGGTGATATGCGATGGCGAATGATCGGGCCCTTCCGCGGCGGGCGCACCGTTGCCGGTGTCGGCATCGCGAAGCAGCCGAACGTTTTCTACATCGGCGTCAACAACGGCGGGGTGTGGCGTACCAACGACTACGGCCGTATCTGGACGCCGATCTTCGACGACCAGCCCTCCGGGTCGATCGGTGCCATCGGCATCTCGCAGTCCGATCCGAACGTCCTCTACGTCGGCAGCGGGGAGGGCCTTCAGCGTCCTGACCTCGCCACCGGCGACGGGATGTACAAGTCTACCGACGCCGGCAAGACCTGGACGCACCTCGGGCTGCGCGACGCGCAGCAGATCCCGCAGATCGTCGTCGATCCGGCCGATCCGAACCGGCTGTTCGTGGCCGTGCTCGGCCATCCCTACGGCCCGAACGAGGAGCGCGGCATCTTCCGCTCCATCGACGGTGGCCGTTCGTTTCAGAAGGTGCTTTACAAGAACGAATTCACCGGCGGTATCGACGTCATCCTCGATCCCTCGAACGCGCAGACCGTCTACGCCGCGCTGTGGCAGGCGCAGCAGGGTCCGTGGGAGAACGCCTACTTCGCCGGCGCGGCCAGCGGGCTTTTCAAGTCGACCGACGGCGGAACGACATGGCAGGAGCTGAAAGGCGGCTTGCCGCCTTCGGACGCGATCGGGCGCATCGGCATCGAGGTCTCGCAGGCCGATCCGAAGCGGCTCTATGCCATCTGCGGCGAAAACGCCAAAGTGGGCGGACTCTATCGGTCCGATGACGGTGGCGCCTCCTGGACGCGCGCGAACAAGGACGAACGGATCTGGGGCCGGCCGGGCGATTTCAACGAGGTGCGCAGCGATCCGAAGAACGCGGACGTCGTCTATGTCGCCAACGTCGTGACCTGGAAGTCGACCGATGGCGGCAAGACCTTCGCCTCCTTCCGAGGAGCGCCGGGTGGCGACGACTACCACCGTGTCTGGATCAATCCCAATGATACGAAGACGATTCTGATCGCATCCGATCAAGGGGCCATCGTCTCGGTCAACGGCGGGGAGTCGTGGAGCTCCTGGTACAACCAGCCGACCGCGCAGATGTTTCACGTCAACGCCGACAACGGTTTCCCCTACCGTGTCTGCGGCGGGCAGCAGGAGAGCGGCTCGGCGTGCGTGTCCAGCCGCGGAGATGACGGCGAAATCACCTTCCGGGAGTGGCATCCGGTGGGTGTTGAGGAGTACGGCTACGCGGTCCCCGATCCGCTCGATCCCGACATCATCTTCGGCGGCAAAGTCAGCCGCACCGACCGGCGCACCGGTCAGGTCAGAGATGTCACTCCGAAGCCACTCCGCAAGGGTGGCTATCGGACGGTGCGCACCGCGCCGGTGGTTTTCTCGCAGGCCGACCCGCATGCGCTCTTTTTTGCTTCGAACACGGTCTGGAAAACCACGGACGGCGGCGAGAGCTGGACGGAGATCAGTCCCGATCTGACGCGAAAGACATGGACCGTGCCGGAGAGTGCGCGCGGATACGCGAACACGCCGGTGACGAAGGTGACCCAGCGCGGCGTCGTCTACGCGCTGGCGCCGTCGCCGATCGACATCAATACGCTGTGGGCCGGAACCGACGACGGGCTGATTCAGGTCACGCGTGACGGCGGCAAGTCGTGGAACGACGTCACGCCGCCGGAGATGAAGCCGTGGGCGAAGGTGTCGGTCCTCGAGGCGTCGCACGCCGATGCCAACGAGGCCTACGCGGCCATCAACACCATCCGGATCGATGAGCTGCATCCGCACATCTACCGCACCCGCGACGGCGGCAAGAGCTGGCAGCACATCACCAGCGGGATCGCCGACGGTGCCACGATCAATGCCGTCCGCGAAGATCCGAAGCGGCACGGACTCCTTTTCGCCGGCAGCGAGACGCAGGTGTGGTTCTCCATCGACGACGGCGATTCGTGGCAGTCGCTGCGCCAGAACATGCCGGCGTCATCGATCCGCGATCTGGTTGTTCACGAGGACGACGTCATCGCGGCCACGCACGGCCGCGGGTTCTGGATTCTCGACGACATCGAGCCGCTGCGGCAGATGCGCGCGCGGATCGCGGAAGTGACGCTTTTCAAGCCGCAGCGTGCGTTGCGGGTCCGCTGGAACAAGAACACCGATACACCCCTTCCTCCGGACGAGCCGATGGGGCAGAACCCGCCGGACGGTGCCGTCATCGACTACTACCTGCCGGCAGCCGCGTCCGGGCCGGTGACGCTGGACATCCTCGACGGCTCCGGCGCCGTGATCCGGCACTACGCGAGCACCGACCCGGCCCCCGCGCCGAAGGACGAGGGGAACATCCCGTGGTGGTGGATCCGTCCGGTGAAGGCGCTGTCGTCCACTGCCGGGATGCACCGTTTCACGTGGGACCTTCACTATCCGCCGGCGCCGGGCTCGCGCAATGCCTATCCCATCGCCGCCACGCCGCACGACACCGCGCCGTCGCCGACCTCACCGTGGGTGGTTCCGAGCGTTTACGAGCTTCGCCTGACCGTTGATGGAAAGACATACAAGCAGTGGCTGACCGTGGACATCGATCCGCGCGTGAAAACGACGATCAATGATCTTCAACGGCAGTTCGCGCTGTCAAAAGAGATGTATGACGACATCGGCCAGCTCGAGACGGTCAGCGGCCGCATGAAGACGACACGCGCGCAGCTCCGCGCAGCCACGCAGAGCGATTCGGTCAAGGCCCTCCGCAAACAGGCCGCCGAGCTCTCCGGTGCCGCGGGCGAGGAGGATGACGAAGCGCCGCCGGCCGCCGCGCCGGACCACGAAACGCTGAGCAGTCTCACGCAGTCGCTCCGCGCGCTCTTGCGTGTCCTGCAGGCAGACGACGCCGCTCCGACCACGCAGCTTGCCGCCGCCGTCGAAGACCGCCGCCACGCCGTCGCCGAGATCCTCGGCAGAGTACAGGCGTTTGAGAGCGCGGTGAAAGAGAAGCGGTGAGTTTGCGAAAGGCTTATCCGCAGATGACGCAGATGAACGCAGATGAGAGATGGGTCAGATTGAGCCATCGATTCACGATAGGGAGACCGATGTGGCACTGACTGGCACAGACACTCTTGTCTGTGCCGGGTCTCGCGATGACTTTAGTCGCAAGCCCTCAACGGCAGCGGCTCCGGCCGGGGCACAGACAAGAGTGTCTGTGCCACATTGGCCGCTGCTTTTTGGCCGGCAGTCTCTGCCGAGCCACGAGGCCTGTGCCACAAAGCAAGGACTAATGTGGCACAGACACTCTTGTCTGTGCCGGGTCTCGCGATGACTTTAGTCGCAAGCCCTCAACGGCTGCGGCTCCGGCCGGGGCACAGACAAGAGTGTCTGTCTGTGCCACATTGGCCGCTGCTTTTTGGCCGACAGTCTCTGCCGAGCCACGAGGCCTGTGCCACAAAGCAAGGACTAATGTGGCACAGACACTCTTGTCTGTGCCCGGCGGCGAAGCCGCGCATTCGCCGGCTGAAGCGCACACATGGGACTCCGCAGATGATTCCAAGGATCGGAGTACCATCAAGCCCCCATGAAACGACTTGCTCCCCTCGTTCTCCTGTCGCTCATCGTTCCGCCGTCCAATGCGCAGTGGCTGCAGATCGGCGCGAACCCGAGGCATACGGGGAGTGTCAATGTATCCGCGCAACCGCTGCTGCATCTCCTTTCCGACATCGTCTACGAGCCGTTCATTGCCCAGGAGCAGGCAGGGGGGTCTGGCCCCCCGCACTACCAGGTCCCACTCGCCGACGGCGACGACGTCTTCATGGAGTTCAAGTCCGGCACGTACACACCCGACCACTGGGAGACGCAAGTCTGGAGCATCCACGACCTGCGCTGGACGAGCGGCGCGCTTGTGGACCGGTGGACCGCACCGAGCGACTGGAAACCGGTGCCGGCTGGCGGCCCTGTTTTCTTCGAGCCGGTGTTCCATTCCCTGCTCGCCAACGGTTTCCTCTACATGCCGGCCTCCGGTGGAACGCTGATGCAGATCGACCGCGGCGACGGCCACCTGGTCAGGCGCATCAATCCGTTCGCCTTGATCGATCCGAATAGCCTCGATCCGAACATCTATGTCTCCGGCGTTCCCGCGGCCGACGCCGCGGGGAACATTTACTACGGCGCATTTTCGCTCGATGGGGCCGACCCGTGGGGGAAGGACATCACCGGCGCCTGGCTGGTCCGTGTGCGGCCGGATGGCAGCGTCACGAAAATCGACTTTGCCTCGCTGGTGCCGAACGCTCCGAAGCCCACGGATCAGTGCACGCTCACATTCGACCGAACGCAGCCCCGTCCCTGGCCGCCTTCCCCGACCGCGGTCGCGCCGGCGAGCCTCTGCGGCTCGATGCGCCCGGGCATCAACGCGGCGCCGGCCATCGCCGCCGACGGCACGGTCTACCTCGCCGGCCGCACGAACTTCAATTCCGGCTATTCGTTCATCGTCGCGGTCAACGCCGACCTCACCCCGAAGTGGAGCACGCCGATGCGCAACATCCTCAATGACGGCTGCGGCGTGCTCGTCCCATTCGGAGCAACCAACTCATCCTGCCGCCCCGGCGCGACGCAGGGCGTTGATCCGAACGACAACCAGTTGCCTTCCGCCCGCGTCGACGATAATTCGACATCGTCGCCCGTCAGCCTTCCTGACGGATCCGTTCTCTATGGTTCCTACACCGGCTACAACGGCGTGCGGGGACATCTGGTCCATTTCTCCCCCTCCGGCGCATTTGTGGGCTCCTACGATTTCGGTTGGGACACGACGCCGGCGGTCTGGGAGCACGGCGGCACGTACTCGATCGTGATGAAGGAGAATTTCTACAGCCCTCCCGAGGCCTACTTCATCACGCAACTCGATCCGAATCTGAAGAAGGAGTGGCAGTTCAGGAACACGAACACGCAGTCCTGCGGCCGCGGACCGGACGGGAAGGTGACCTGCGTCAACGACCAGCCGGATGGTTTCGAGTGGTGTGTGAACGCGCCGGCGATCGATATCCGTGGAACGGTGTACGCGAACAGCGAAGACGGCAACCTCTACGCCATCGGACAGGGCGGGGTCGTTCAGGAGAAGATCTTTCTCCAACTCGCCATCGGCGCGGGCTACACCCCCATCTCGATCGGCCCGGACGGAAGGATCTACGCGCAGAACGCCGGACATCTCTTCGCCGTCGGCGGCTCACGGCCGCGGGGGCGCGCGGTGCGAAAGTGAATGTTTGACGCCGGCCGGCGGTCATGCCACAGGGGTATATGTAGTGTATGATGGCTGTATGAAAAAGCCTGTGCGGGTTGCCTTTCTCTTCGCGCTCTTGCTCATCGCCAGCTCAGCGTATTCTCTGGTCTGGGAAATCGACTACACCTACTACTCGGACGGTACATTCACGACCTCTGTCGGCGAAGATGATTTCTTGTGCGACGGCTCGGAGACCGGCTATGGCTCGACGAGCGACTGGCGCGTGCGCAACCGCACACTCTGCCAAGACGGGCAACCGGCCGGACACGCCTGCCAGGAGTTCGTCAACGGCTCGTGGACCTTCGTCACCTGCCCGCCGGGCGTCTAACGGCGGGAAGCGCGACGACGGTACTCGCGGCGGTTCACGAGGAGTCATTACTTCTCCAGCACGCCTTCACCGCACTCGTGTCATGCGAGGGCCTCGCGCGCGGAGGCGCGCACGCACAAGGCAGCCCCGCGCTCGGCGTAGCGCGAGCGCGGGGCATCAGTGGTGATAGGGACGTGCGGCCGCGGAGGCGGCCGCCACAGGATCTTGCGCAATCGCGCTTCTGTTGCGAATCGGGCGGCGTTGTCCCGGCCGCCTCCGCGGCCGGCAAATTGGCGACACCCTCTTCCCCGCGCTCGCGCTACGCCGAGCGCGGGGCTGGATTCTGGAGCGCGCCTTCGCGCGCATCCGGGAGACCTTGGACGCCAATCGCGTCAGGTTGCGGCGAAGCCGGCGCTGTGCGAAGGCGCTCGTCCAAGCTAACGAGCCACCAATTCCGGAAATGCAGCGACGACCAGGAGTGTGTTAACTGACTCTGGGAGAGCGTTAACTGGCTCCGGGAGTGCGTTAACTGACTCCGGGAGTGCGTTAACTGACTCCGGGAGTGCGTTAACTGACTCCGGGAGTGTGTTAACTGACTCCGGGAGTGTGTTAACTGACTCCGGGAGTGTGTTAACTGACTCCGGGAGTGCGTTAACTGACTCCGGGAGTGCGTTAACTGACTCCGGGAGTGTGTTACGGGAGTGTGTTAACTGACTCCGGAGTCGGCCGACTTACCAGTTTTGTCCGTTCAAGATCATCTCATCGCCGGTGTGATGCCGCACCCTGTTGGCCGTTAGCGAAGGCACGCGCACCGGCTACCCCTGCTGCCTCTCTTCCGGAAACGGCCAGTTCACGGCCTCGGCGAACCCGGCGATCGACGCGCCGAGGCGCTCGCGGTGCGCGTAGGCCAGCCCGTGCAGCTCGCGCGTCAGCAGCGCGCCGGCGCTCTCGCCGTTCTCCTCGGCCAGGCACTCGAGCGCCGCGACGACGTAGCGCGGCAGCCGCGCCGTGAACCTGCGCGTCCGCACCCCCGCCGGCAGGACGAGCGCGGCATCCCTCCCCAGCGCCTCCTCGATGGCGTCGATCGGCCAGACATGCACGGCCTGCTCCGCCAGCTCATGAATGTCGATCATCGCCCCGCCGCACCCCGACGTCGCCTCGATCTCGCCCTCCTCGATCGCCGCCGCGATCTCCCCACCCGACCTCCCGAGCAGCCGCGCCGCGTCCTCGATAGTGACGCGCGCCTCGTCATGTAGGAAGATGGAGCGAATGCGTTCGGTGACGGTTGGGTCGAGCATGTTCTGGCACCTCGTTGATATGAACAACAGCATATATTCAAAATCCCCGAAAGTCAAGTGGAGTACAGCTCCTTGACAGCGGTGACGCCAGCCGGAGCGCTGTTCGGCGAGCACCTGCGCGAGCTGCGGACGAGGCGCGGCCTCACGCAAGTGGAGCTCGCAGAGATGACCGGTATCCCGCAAAACCACATCAGCACGATTGAGCGAGGCGCGAAGCTCCCGACGCTCGGAACGCTGATCCGTTTCGCAGCGGCACTCGAGTGCAAGGTGAGCACGCTCGTACGCGTATTCGATAAGGAAGATCTTGGGTCGCTTCTGCCGAAATGATCTCCCAGTCTCGTTCAAGGCTAGCTTCTAGCTATCGCTAAAAACCGAACGGGTGACCCCAAGATCGTACTCGCAATCCTTCGGCTTTCACTCCAGAAAACGTAAATCTATCCCCAACCACGGTGCAGCTCTGCCGTATCCGGCCAGGCGAAAGGACGAAGCTATGTATCCCTACTCTTAGAATCACGTACGCGGCGCGCTTGATCGTATAACTGCGCCGCCAGTTACGAGTCTACAGTTCGTAGATTTCTCTTGCTGCTCGGTCTCTCTTCTCTCTGCCGTCGCGGCCGCAACTGTGAACGGAAGTTGATGCGGGAGAGGGGAGTATGTGAAGCTCGTTCCGGATTACCTACTTCGATGAAGACGCGACCGCCCGTTCGTCCGGCGGAGACTCTCCTACCGCTTCGGTCCGAGAACCTCTCGTGGAAGCAATTCGAAACGTTCAGCGAGCAGATGACTCTCGCCTTGGTCAACCAACGGCCGATTCACTTCGGCAAGCAGGGTGAGAAGCAGCATGCCATCGACGCGTATGTTGATGCCGAGCCACAGGCGCGCTGGACGTTGCAGTTTCGCCAGGTAGGAGCGTTTCGGCCCGCGAGCGCGAAAAAGCTCGTGAAGGAGACGACGATCGCGGCTGTACGTCACTTCGTCTTCGTGGCCTGCGAAGTGAGTACCACCGTCCGGAAGTTCTTTGAGGCACTTCCGGAATGGGAACTTTGGGACATTCGCGACATCTCGCTCTACGTGCGCACGATGCCACCCGAGCAAGGCCGACGGCTCGTGTACCAGTTCGCCGGCGACGACTGGGTGCGAAACTTCTTCAAGGAAGGAGTAGTGGCGACATTCGCTTCCCCTCAGCTCTTCTTTGCGCCGCGCGGTCAAGCTGACCCGCTCCGGCACGATCTTCCGATGATCGGCCGGCAGGTACAGTTGGAGGAGCTCACCTCGTTCGTGCGGTCAGACGCGAAGGCTGCGGTCATTTCGGGGCGCGGCGGCATTGGAAAATCGCGCGTCCTGCGGGAACTGAGTGCGATGCACAGCGATTGGGCGCTCTCATACGTCACCGGCATGACGGTCACGGCAACAAGCGTGAGCGAACTGCCGCTCACACCGACGATCATCGTAGTCGACGATGCCCACGAGCGAGAGGACATGACTTCTATCCTGGAGATCGTCCGTCAACGGCCCCTCCCAACGAAGCTCATCGTCGCAACGCGCTCAACGGGAGTTGACGCCGTTCAGGCTACGCTATCCCGTTACTTCGCGCCCGCTGAAGTCGCGGCGGTCACACCGCTGGATGAGCTCGACCGTGCTGAGACAAAGGCTCTGCTCCGCGCGATCGTCGGCGATCACGAGCAGCTCATCGCGCTGTTGACGCCTCGCGTGATGGACTCGCCGGTGCTCGCCGTCGTTGCAGCTCGCTTGGCGCAGACAAAGGCCCTGAACATCGCGGCGCTCTCGAGCGACGAGGATGTCCGCTTGGTCGTCTTCAGCCGATTCCAAGAAGAGATGCTCGGCCGGGCGACCGACGTTGATATCCGTTTCGCCCACGACCTGCTCACGCTGACCGCAGCGCTCGGGCCCGTGCAACTCGATGGCGCTGGCATTCGCACGGCCATGGCCAGCTTCCTCAACACGACCGAAGACGAGCTGGTGCGGGCCATGGACTCGCTCCTCGCCGCAGGCGTACTTCGCCGTCGAGGAACACGGACCCGTATCACGCCGGACGTGCTTTCCGACTTCATTCTGGAAAAGGCGTGCATTACGCGCGACCGGCGACCAACGGGTTATGCGACCCGCATCTTCCAGACATTTCGAGAGGTTGCGGCAGCGCGACTCCTTCGGAACCTCGGCGAGGTCGACTGGCGCGTTCGTCGCGAGGCTCCGCAGTCGGCAGCGCTCTTGCGGCCGATTTGGGATGAGCTGATGGCCGAGTTTCAATCAGCCACGGTTGTTCGCAGAGCAGAGATTCTTGAGATTGTGAAAGCCGTCGCCGCGTATCAGCCAGCTGACGCGCTTCGCTTCGTGGAGTACGCTGTTCGGAAACCGGTCGAGGAGATATCGGAGCTTGAGGCGGCCTTCCACTTGGGTGCGGAGACCGTGTTGCGCCACTTACCATCCATCCTTACCGAGATCGCGTTCCACATCGACTTCCTCCCGCGCTGCGTGCGACTCCTTTGGGAGCTAGGACGGGACAATCGTAACGAGTTAGGTCCTAATCCGGGGCATCCAATTCGCCTCCTCGCGGAGATGGCAGGCTTCAGCCGATTCAAGCCAGTGACGTATCAAACCGCGGTGGTCAATGCCGTCGCTCGGCTCATCGATGATCCCGATGTCCACGATCACCACTATTCGGTGCTCGACATCATCAGCGCAGCTCTCGCGCGCAGTGGTACCCACACGTGGTCGGAGGAAGCGGCCTCGTTCACCATTGGGCCCTTTACGATCACGCGGAAGGGAGTCGTCGACCTTCGGGCACATGCCCTAGCTGTCGTGCGTACTTGCCTCGGAGAAGCCAGGCTCGACGTCTCGTTAAGAGCCGCGTCCGTGCTGGCGAAGCAGGCGCATGCTGTCGAGAGCCAAATGGGCGGTCATTTGATTACGGACGAGCAACAGGACCAGTGGAAGCCCGACCGCCTCGATGCGCTCGCGACGCTGCAGCACTTCCTGGGCGAACGCGATGAGTCCATAGTCCAGCTTGAGGTTCTCGATGAAGTCGAGTGGATCGCATTCCACGACAGCGATTCCGAAGTTCGTGCGAGCGCGCGAACAATCGTAGATGCCGTCCTGACGCGCGCGAATACAGCCGAAACTCGCGTGTTGGTAGATGGGTTTGGCAACAAGTACGAGCTCCACGATAGCGACCCTGGCCACTACGACTTCGAGAAAGCACAGCAGGCGCACAGCACTCTCATGCGAGATACCGCTGTGTCGTTGATCTCGCGCCTGACGCCTGAATCATTTCTAGTTTGGAGTGCAGAGCGGATGCGGATGGCCGAGCATCTCCGGGTGCGTACCTCTCCGGGTCCGTTCCTCAGCGCCGTTGCGCACGCTGGCGGGGCTCCCTACGCGACGGCCATCGCACGAGGATTGCTCGCAGATCCTCAGCATCCACTAGCCTCGTACGTACACACCGTTCTCGCAGCGCTAGCCGACGCTGATAGTAGCGGCGCGCTAGCGCTCGCGCAAGAAGCGATCAACACGCGCGACACAACGCTAGCAGCAGGTGTCGGCGCGATCTTCGCTGCCGACCGTGAGTTCACCGATGACGAGAAGACGTTGCTTCGGCAACTGCTCCTTCACGCTGATCCCGGCGTTCGACGAACAACGCTTGGCTGGATACGGTGGGCGCTGAAGCAGAACCTCACTTTTGTATCGGAACTCCTCCGCACGTTTGAAATCGGCGGAGATGTAGGGATTGCTAAACAACTCGGCGAGCTTTTCAACCAGCACAACATTGCTCCTGCAGAACTGCCTGTAGCCGTGCTTGAGCATCTCATCGGGCACCATGTGGCGCTACTTGAGCTCGACGACTACTGGATCGGGGACTTCATCTCGGGGGCTGCGAGCGTGATCCCAGGCTCGGTGGTTCAGATGTTCCTCGATCGGATCGCCCTCGCGGAATCTGACGAGGCACCGGACCGCTACGATGCGATTCCCTTTCAGCTTCATTTCGACTCGCAAGCGATCGCGGCGCGTGATGACTACAAAGGCATCCTCCGTACGGTTCGAGACGCGTTGCTGCCTCGGACACCGCTGCGTAGTTGGGATGTACCAAAGCTCTTCGTCGCTCTGGCAGTGCTCGATCATCCGACGACGCTTGCCTTGCTGAACGAGTGGTTCGACTCCGGAGATGCTGAGAAGATCGAAGCGGCGTCGAAGCTGCTTTGCGAAGCGCCACACGACTTCGCCTTCGCGCATCGAAGGTACATCGCGAGCCTGCTCGACAATGCGTGGAATGTCTCGGAGGACTGCTACAACCGAGCCGCTTCGAACCTCGTCTCTCCTGTGATATGCGAGATGAAGAGAGGATCACACGGTCAGGCGTTTCCCCAAGATGAACACGACCGGGATGCCGCTGCCGCAGCGATGAGTGACCTCGAGCCTCACGGCCCGGCTTGGCGCTTCTTCGAAAGCATCCGTCAGCATGCTGAGGGCCAAATAGAACAGAAGAAGCTCAGCGACGAAGATCTCGAAGACGAGTATCTTGCCGGCTGAGGCAAATACGACAATCTATAGGCGGCGAATGCCGCGGAGGGAGACCCAACAATGAAGGAATTGAATCTCGACTTCGGATTACTCATAGCATATGCGATCCCGGGAGCTCTCGCACTTGCTGGAGCTGCGCATTGGCAGAAGCCATTGCGCGACATATTCGGCCAAGCCTATCGCGGCGAACACGAGGCCGGTTCCTTGCTCGCTCTAGCAACCCTTTCAATTGTCGCTGGTATGATTATTAGCGTGGTGCGCGTCTCGACGCTTGACCATACGTTCGAAGGCGCGTTCACGTTTTCGCCGAAGGGAATTGCTGTGCTTTCACTACTTGCGACGGTTCCGGTGCTTGGCGTTTACGCACGGCGTCTGCCGAAACATGGATTAGACGGGTCGATCTTAAAAGGCCACGAGAGGATCGAGCCAGATTTTCTCGTGATCGCCGTGAAGAAACGGCTGGACGTGTACCGCGAAGCGGTCAATAGCGACAAACGCCCGTATCAATTCTATGGGAACGCGATTGTGGCGATCTTGACGTACGTGTGTCTAGTTGTGCCAACGGGCTTCGGCGGCGTCTTTAATGCCGACCGCGCTTTTCGGTTATCCGTGCTCATAATTTCCCTCGTTCCGCTCTACACCGCTGCACGAACATCTCACAACCGCTTCATGCGGGCTGTAGCGGCGCTCAACACGTGACCTGCTGTGGGAAACGCGTGGGGTCAGACCTTCGTTTTCCTTTCGCTTCTAAGTCACGACTATTCAGTCGCTTGCAGGGATGGCACGGCGGAGCTTGAATCTGCCAACGATTATTCGTTGCTTCTGAGTCGCGTGTAAGCGAGAGCGAGGTCTTTCGGCCGCGTATCGTGAAAAGGCTCATCCGCAGATGACGCAGATAGAACGCAGATGGAAGGCGGTTTTATCTGCGTACATCTGCGTCATCTGCGGATCGTCGTCTGGGTCGCAAACCATCTTTGACGTGAAATCGGGTGTGGAGTACGTTCCACGTATGACCACGATACAAGTCGCTGCTTGTGAGGGGGAAAGCTGGGGTCGGATCTGGAAAATCAACTTAACTCCCGCTCCCTCCCGCTCGTTAAGTTGATTTGCCAGATACGACCCCCACTTCCCCCCCGAGCCGGTTTAGACTCCGAAACCGACTGACAGAAAGGCATGGCGCCATGCGGAAACTGATCTACGGCATGAACCTGACCCTGGACGGCTACGTCGCCGCGCCCGGCGACGACCTCGGCTGGAGTGGGCCGAGCGAGGAGCTGTTTCAGTGGTGGCTCGACCAGGAGCTGGCGATTGGCCTGTTGTTGTACGGGCGCAAGCTGTGGGAAACCATGAGCTCCTACTGGCCGACCGGCGACCAGCAGCCGGGTGCCACCCCGGCGCAGATCGAGTTTGCGCGGAACTGGCGGGATACGCCGAAGGTGGTGTTTTCCTCGACGGTCGACAAGGTCGACTGGAACACTCGCCTGGTCACCGGCGACGCGGTCGCGGAGATCACCCGGCTCAAGGCCGAGGACGGCGAGCCGATGAGGGTTGGTGGCGCAGCGCTCGCCGGGGCGGCCATGCGGGCCGGGCTGATCGACGAGTACGAGATCGTGACCCATCCGGTGCTGGTGGGCGGCGGCACACCGTTCTTCGCCGCGCTGGATCGCTGGGTGAACCTGAACCTGGTGGAGACGCGGACGTTTCCCGGCGGCGTGGTCCTGACCAGGTACGAGACGAGGCGTTGCGCGTGATTCCCTTGCTGCCTGCCTGCAGGAATGGCCGTTGGTTTTGGACATGTTGCAGGTACGATATGGACAAGAATGGATGGAATGTCGGAGAGGCCAAGCAGCAGTTCTCCGAGGTGCTGCGGCGTAGCGCGACGGAGCCTCAACTCATTTACCGGCGCGATCAACTGATTGCCGCGGTCGTGGCGATGGACGAAAAGAAAGCGGAATCCGTCTCGAAGAGGCTAACGATCGCCGACCGTTTTGAGGAAGCCCGCGAGCTCTTTCGTCAGGAGAACTATCAGTTGCCCCAGACGCGCCGTCGGACGCGCCCGAATTCTTTTGTGAGGGCCTTGAATGAGGTTGCTGGCAGACACAAACGTTCTAAGTGAGCTCATCCGGCCTCGGCCCGATCCCGGTGTTCTGGCATGGGCCGCGAAGGTGGATCGGATCACGATCAGCGTCGTTTCGATCGAGGAAATTGCCTTTGGTTTGAGTTGGAAGCCAGCCAGGAAGATCTCAGATTGGACTGAAAACTTCATCGAACAAGCGTGCGACGTGCTTCCGATTACGGCCGCGATTGCGCAGCGCTCCGGTGAATTGCGTGGACAGCTTCGTGCAAAGGGAATCACCCGGTCTTCAGGCGACATGCTAATCGCAGCGACAGCTCAGGTTCACGGCCTTACTCTGGTCACGCGCAATGTTCGCGACTTTGACGGGCTCCGAATCGATGTCCTGAATCCATTCGTGTGACGTGATTGAGCCCAAACAAAACGCCCCGCGGTGCTGCCACCGCGGGGCGTTTCCGTAAAGCCCTACTGCACGTTTAGCGCGAAATCATCCACGACGAATGACGTCTGCAACGAGCTGTCTTCGGAGCCGACCAGGAAGACCTGAATGGTCTGGCCCTTGTACGCGCTGACGTCGAAGGACTTCTGCGCGTAGCCGGTGTTCTTGCTCAGGTTCGAGTACGTGGCCAGCGTCGCCAGAACGGCGCCGCCGCTGTTGCGGATCTGGACCTGCAGCGTGTCGAAGGCGCTGGTGGTGGTCGTTTCCGCGGTGTCGATATGCAGCCAGAAGGTGAGGGTGGCGGTGGTGGCGGTCGATGGGATGGTCACCGTCTGCACGATGTTGTCGGTGTGGGTCGTGCCGTAGCCGCAGAGCCAGGCCTTCCACGTGCCACTGTGCGCGGCCTCACCGGTGGAGCTGTCGACAACGCCCGAGGTGGTCGTCCACGGCGCGGGGTTCGTCGAGCCGTTTTCGAATCCGGGATTGCCGATGAGCTGCTGCGATCCACCGTTGGAGACGGTGACGTTGACCGTCGTCGACGTTCCCACGTTGTTCGCGGCGTCATACGCCTTCGAGGTGATCGTGTGCGCGCCGTTGGCGGCCGTGGTGGTGTTCCACGAGTACGTGAGCGACGTCGCATTCGTGTTCGACGTTTTCAACGCGCCGTCGATGTAGATCTCCATCTTGGTCACGCCGACATTGTCGGAGGCGGTAGCGGTGACGTTGATCGTGCCGCTGACCGTGGCGTTGTTCGCCGGAGCGGTGATCGAGGTCGTCGGCGGCGTCGTGTCGCCGCCCGTGCCGGTGGTCACCTGCAACGAGACGTCGTCGATGCGGAAGAAGGTTGGCAGAGAGACGTCGGTCGTGGCCCGGAACTGCAACGTGATCGTCGAGCCCTTGTAGCTCAGCAGATCGATCGCCGCCGGCTGGAAGTAGACGCCGTTGGTGTTGCTCGACGAGGTGGAGCTGTTGTTGTTCAGCGTCAGCTTCGTGGTGGTTGTGCCGGAGATGATGTTGACGTAGAGGAAATCGTACGGGCCGGTGTTGGCCGTTTCCTGCGTGACGATGTTCGTCCAGAAAGTCAGTGACGCCGCTGTGGCGTTTGCCGGAATGGTCAGACTCTGGGTCAGGGTATCGGTCTGGTTCACGCCGCCGCCGAGCTCCGCGTACGCCGTGCCTGCATGCGGGAAGGAACCGCCTTTGACGATGAGGTTGCGGCCGGTCGGACTCGGCGTGCCGGTCCAGCCGGGGGCGCTGTTGCCGCTGGCGGTGGCCTGCTCGAAGCCGCCGTCGACCATCAGCTCCGATCCGCCCCCGCCGCCGCCCGAGGGCGTTACGGTGAGAGAGACCGTCGTGTTGTGGGTGGTGCTGCCGCCGGTTCCGGTCACGGTGATCGTGTAGGTACCGGTGGCTGTCGATGCACCGACGGTGATGGTCATCGTCGATGAACCGCTTCCGGGTGCGGCGATCGATGAGGGGCTGAAGCTGACGGTGGTTCCTGTCGGTGCGCCGGAGGAGGTCAGCGAGATGGCGTTGTTGAAGCCGCCCGACGCGGTGGTCGTGATCGTCGACGGGCCGGCGGTCCCCTGTACCAGGGTGACGGAAGTTGGCGACGCCGCGATCGTGAAGTCCGGCGTCGGAGTACCGTTGAAATTGTTGACGAAGGCAGTGGCGTCGACGGTGCCGACGCCGGTCACGGCGTCATATCCCGTTCCGCAGCTGAAACCGGTCACGCCCGGAACGCTGTTGTTGCCGCTGGTGACGTCGTGGAACATCACCGTCCCGCCGCTCGCGTACTGCGCGTTGGCCAGCGGATAGAACTTCGTGTTGGCATTGCCCCAGCGCTGTCCGGTCTTCTGGACGACGAGCGCCATCAGGCCGGCGAACGAGGGGGAGGAGGCGGATGTGCCGCCGACCGCACCCAGTCCGGTCACCGTGGAGGTGTGGCCCTGAATGACCAGATAGCCGTCATGACCGGCCGCGGTCAGCGAGACGTCGGGAATGTAGCGGACGTTGTTCGCCGGAACGCCGACGCACACCTGCCATGACGGTTTGGTGTAGACGGTCGACGCGCCGCCGCTCGATGCCCACAGCCCCGAGCCGCCGCTGACGTTGCCGCTCTCGTTCCAGGCCATCTCCGGGATGTAGCTCTTGGCCGAGCTCTGATTGGCGGCGTTGGTGGCGTTCCACCACGTCGACGGATTGGCCGTGTCGTTGAACTGCGTGCCGCCGACGGCGACGTTGAACGGGGTCGAGGCCAGGCCCGACACCGCCGCGCCGCTGCCTGTCGTGTCGCTGCCGCCGTTACAGCCGGCCGCGCCGGCGTCGCCGGAGGAGACGAACGAGGTGATGCCCTGCGTGGCCGCCTGGGACCAGAGGTTGTTGTAGAACGTGTTTTCGGTCGTGCCCATCGACGATTCGCACTGGCCGAAGCTCGTGCTCATGACGTCGCCGACGTTGTTGTTGACGATGTACTGCGCGGAGAGGTCGACGCCGTCGGTGGTGGACGTCGACATGGAGATGACGAACTTCACGGTGGCATTCGGTGCCACGGCCCCCGACCACTCCACATCGAGATCGGCTTCGCCCTCTTCACCGCCGCCGAGGTCGCCCGGGTCGGTGCCGTTGTGGACGAAGACGGGATCGTTCGCCACGAGACCGAAGAAGCTGCGGAAGTACTGCACGTCGGCCAGGGCGATATCGGTGCGGCCGACGATGGCGATGGTCTTGCCGGTGCCATTGATTCCGGCGCTATACAGCGGGCCGACGTTGTAGATCGTGGCGAAATCCGCCGGCGAGACGTAATGGCTCGTGCCGGACGTGTAGAAGGGCACCGGTTTGAAGCCGTGATTCATGGCCTTCTTCGGGAAGTTGTGCAGCGTGACCACGCCGCTCACGACGTCAGCCAGAGCGCGCGGAATCTCGGGATCCTTGACGTTGGCGTGGAACTGCTTGCCGTCGACGTCGAAGTCGTGGATCGCCGTATGAAAGGCACGCTCCACCTGGCTGACGTTGCCGCTGAAGTTGATCCAGCCGCGGCCCGGCGCGATCTCATCGATCGTAAAGCCGTGACTCTGCAGCCAGTCGGTGATGTCGCTCAGATCATCGTCGGTGATTCCGAAGCGCTTGCCGAATTGAGCCGGCGTCAGCCACTGATGATAGAGCGGCGACTTCGGGTCGTTCTGCTGGGCGACCAGCCGCTCGACGGAGTCCCGGGCGTTGGTTCGCGGCTGAAGGAGAAGGATCATCTTCTCGTATTTGAGATTGCGGTCGCTCGGACCGCGATCGTGTTGTGCTTCGCCTTGCGGCGGAACGTTTCCGTGGATGGCGACGGTGTCGTTGTCGTCGACGTTTCGCTTGCTGTGGCCGTTATTGGATGCAAGAGCGGCGGTGCTGCATAAGAGAGAGAGAACCAGAATCATTGGGACATAGCGGTAGCGCATTCAAGTTTATCCTTTCGGTCCGATTTCGGTGTGGGTCCGGCAGTAAGGCAATCGGGCTGCCAGGATGCTTGAATCGCTAAGTCACTGATAACAAAGGAATGATATGAATGAGCTGCTGTTACAGATGGGTCAACAACGATCGGGAAGTCAAAAGATGACCCAGGGATTGAGGAGGGGGTGGGTCAAGAAGTGTCGATCGTACGGCCGCGGCTGCTCCGGTCGTATCGACTTCGGCAATTTGATGTATTGATGCTCTCCCGGTGATGCTATGATGTCTTCATGCGAACAACGCTGACCCTTGATGACCAGGTGGCGAAGGAGCTCAAGGAGGTCGCGCATCGGGCCGGCAAACCGTTCAAGGATGTCGTGAACGAGACGCTCCGCAACGGTCTGTCCGCGAAACACTCCCGGCCGCCGAAGGCGTACCGCTTAGCCACGGTTTCCCTCGGCGGTGTGCGGGCAGGCGTAAACCTCGACAAGGCCCTGAGCCTCGCCGATGCGATCGAAGACGAGGAAATCGCCCGGAAGCTGGAATTGCGAAAATGATCCTGGTCGATGCCAATCTGCTCATCTACGCCATCGATCGGGACTCACCTCATCACAGGAAAGCGCATGACTGGCTCGAGGCGATCCTTTCGAATACCACTCCGGTCGGTCTGGCGTGGATCGTGGTGCTGGCGTTCCTGAGGGTCACTACCCGTCCGGGCATCATGCACAACCCCCTGCCCCCCGAGCGCGCTGTTGCCTATGTGGATTCGTGGCTGGCGCAGCCGCAGGTTGCTCTCGTATGTCCCGGAGAGCAGCACTGGCCGATTCTGCGCAATCTTCTTCAAGCCAGTGGAACCAGCGGGAACCTGACCTCGGACGCGCACCTCGCCGCGCTGGCGATCGAACAGGGATACGCGATCTACTCCACGGACAACGACTTCCGGCGATTCGCCGGCCTCACCGTTGTAAATCCACTCGTGAGTTAATCGCAGTGCGATAACGAGTTGCATCACCAGCAGGGAAGATGTAAACCTGCCTACCTACCTAACCCGCATTTCTCACAGTCTGCTTGAACCACTCGCGACTCCCTTCGTCGAGAGTCCTTCTCCCCCCGCGGTTTCTTGCGGGGGGAGAAGGTGCCGAAGGCGGATGAGGGGGCGGTTCTCGCGCTGAAGTTGCGTGTTTTCATGAGTTTCCACCGGCCCGTTCATGAAAACAGTCCACTGCTCGGCAAGAACCAACGCCCCCTCATCCGCCTGTCGGCACCTTCTCCCCCAGCTGAAAAGCGCTGGGGGAGAAGGCTCTCGACGAGTAACAGGGTGGCGACGATTCCACGAAGAGTGCGAGAAATGCGGCAATAATCGACTTGACACACCACGCCTAAAGTAGTAAAGTTCTCAAATCGAACGAGGACTTGACCAATGCGCGACGGACAGCCGGAAACACTCAGGGAAGCAATGATCCACTTCGCCAGCGAAGACAACGCGCATGCCTTCATGGTTGCGATCCGCTGGCCGGAAGGTCCGCAATGCCCGTTCTGCGGCACCTTCAACGTGACCCTGCTCAGCACTCGCCGGGTGTTCAAGTGCAAAGTGAAGGGCTGCCGGAAACAGTTTACGGCGAAGCGCGGGACGATCTTTGAGGACTCGCCTCTCAGCCTCGGCCTGTGGTTCGCGGCGGCATGGTTGATCTCGAATTGCAAGAACGGAATTTCGTCCTACGAAATCGCCCGCGACTTGGACGTGTGCCAGAAAACCGCATGGTTCGTTCTGCATCGCCTGCGTCGCGCGATGAAGGCGGGATCGTTCGATAAGAAGCTGTGCGGCATTATAGAAGCTGATGAATGCCATATTGGCGGTCTGTTCAAGAACATGCACAAGGGCAAGCGCGAGCGCATCAAGGGCGGGAAGAAGGCGAACAGCTCAACGGGCAAGACGATCGTGCAGGCCGTGCTAGAGCGCGATGGCGAAGTCCGCGCGCAGGTGCTGGAGAACCTAACCCTCGCGCCGCGTCTCGATTTCCTGCAAGAGCATGCCGAGGCTGGCGCGCAACTGATGACCGACGAAGGCTACGACAGCCCGCAGGTGGACGCCGCATTCGCTCACGAGTTCGTGAACCATCAAATCGAGTACGTGCGCGGGAACGTTCACTGCAACGGCGTAGAGAACTTCTGGAGCCTTTTGCAGCGCGGCCTGAGCGGGACGTACATTAGCGTAGAGCCGTACCACCTGAGCGCGTACGTTGACGAACAGGCATTCCGGTTCAACAACCGCAAGACGGACGACGGCGATAGGTTCGTGAGGACGCTATCGCAGGTGAGCGGACGCCGCTTGACCTACAAGGAACTGACTCGCAATGAAAGCGTTAACTGAAAGCGTGGACGGCAACGGCGAGGGCGGCGTAAATAGTCGTCTTAGTCGTTCTCTAATCAGGCGCTGTGAGTTTATCTATGAATGCCTTCGCAAAACCCATAAATTCAATCTCGGACCGGTGTTGGTCGCTATGTGCGGTCCAGTGGTCTTTGAGCTTTGGCTCATATGTCGCTATAAATCGATAACGATGCCACGTTTCCCATTCGTCGCGGTAAAGAATGGATGCGCTGTAGTAGAGATCATCACACGACTCGTCCACATTGAGACCGTCCGTATGCGGACTTCGTTTAATGGCTATATCGCAACCTGGACCGAGGCTGACGCCGCCTCCGGGAGACAGGAAACCCAAAAGCAGAAGCGGGTCTTTGACGGCTCGAATATCCGGCTTACCCCGTATCGATTCTTGCGTGAAGCCGCCGTTCGGAAGGATGTAATGCGCCGTAGTAGCGCCGACGTTTCTGATAACAACAACGATGTCAATAGGCGCTTCTCCAGATATAACTTTGTGAATTCCTAGGGAGGCCCTATGAGTCAGCTTAAACGACTCCCTGTTGAACGTGAGAGCTTTATGGGTAAGCGCATTGCTGGTGCGCGTCTGCTTAAGAGAGGCCGCGTTTGCCTTGCTGGCTTCCTCGTTCGCTTCGCTCGCGTGTTTGACGAGAATATAAGTAGCGATAAGATATCCGGCGGCGAATATCGCCATAAAAAGCTGAATGACGTCCGAGTGCGTCCATTGGCTGGCATCGCGCTTGTGATTGTCTTCGTTGTCATTTTTGCCATAGGCTATCGTCTTACCTACGGCGGCACTATCCTTGGGTTTGTCGGCCTTGGCTGCTTTCTTGTTGGGCTCATTCCGCTCTACTACGGTGTTCGTTGCTTTGGGTGCTGAGGTAGTAGCGGTTCTAGCGGGTGACGCAGCTAGTAGCAGGACGGTGGCGAAAGCACTTAGCATGACGATCACTTCCCGCGTTGCCCTAATTCAATGACCCCTGAACTCCAGGATGCTGAGCGGCGAATCATCAAGCGATGCCGAGAGGATGCGCCATTTCACAAACTCGACTATGAGCGTATGCGCAATATCTCGGTTGAGACCGGCGGGGACATGAAATCCCAATTCATGCTTCGGTGTGACGCCGTCGGCCTCATGCAGGCGTACCCCAACTATTCCGCGTTGTGGATCAAGCGTAGCAAATATTCCGAAAATATGGGGGTTGACGATCATGGAAGGCACCTGTTCGGAACCTGAAAATGCTGCTGGCGAAAAGACGGTCGTGAAGCTGCCCGTGCCGAGGTCGGATTCGTCCGGGATGTGGATACCGAATGTGTATATCCCTGGCCTCGTGCCGGGAAACTGGTACTTTATCGAGTTCACGCCTGAGTCTTCCTTTATCGTGGTGGCCGAAGTAGCTCACTCGCGCTGATCCCCAACGCCTTCGCCAACTTCGTAATCGTCGATAGCTTCGGATCGCTCGCACCCCGTTCGATGTGTCCGACCTGAAGCTCGTTCATCTTCGCCGCTTCCGCCAACTCCTCCAGCGTCCATCCTGCCGCCTCTCGCAACTGACGCAGGCGCTTTCCGAAAGCGATTGCTTCCGGGAGTCGGTCACGTTTCGCTCGGGGCGGCATGAGTTGACATAGCCACGGCTACGGCATAGATTCAATTAGCCCCGGCTATGCTGACTCTGAACGGAGGTTCCTGAAAATGCGAAACGGCGAGGGTAGAGAGCAACGCATTCAGACTCTTTTTCTACGCCCGGTGGAGTGGTATCGGCTCGCCGAAGGCGCGAGACTCCTCGGAATCGCCCCGGCCACGTTGAGACGGGAAGCCGAGGAGGACCGGCGCGAGGAGTACCGATCCGGCGATCAGTGGCGGTTCAGTTGGCGACAGCTTGCATGCATCGCCCTCCGTCGATGGAGCCTCGGGGAAGTGCAGGATGCCCTCGGCAGCGATGCCGCTGCCGTTCTGCCGCCGTTGCTCGCCCTTCGTACCGTGACGCTCAGGCTGCCCGCGTTCATCGTCTGCACGCTGGAGAGGATCGCCAGCGCGAACGGAACGACTGTCGACGCATGCCTCCATCAGGAGTTGA
Organism: Thermoanaerobaculia bacterium; assembly: GCA_035569395.1. Classification (GTDB taxonomy): domain Bacteria; phylum Acidobacteriota; class Thermoanaerobaculia; order Gp7-AA8; family Gp7-AA8; genus JADGNZ01. The sequence continues at coordinate 26,315 of DATMNC010000044.1, forward strand.
TGGACTTCGCGGGCGTGTGGGCCGAGGAGATGGAGACGAGTCACCCCGGCTTCAGAAAGGCGTATCTCTACCCCGACATGGAGAGGCCGAGGCGAGTATCATCCTGAACCATGGCGGACAAGCGGACAGAGTTCCAGCGATTCACCGACTTCATGAAGGCGATCGTGAAGGTTTCGAAGAGCGAAGTGACCGCGCAGCAAGGCGCTACGCGGTCGGAGAAGCCTACGAAACAGGTTAGACGGTCAAAAGCCTGAGAATGGGGCGCGGTCGCTTGCGCGGACGCCACGGCCCCTGTGGTTTCGGCCAATGATTCTTCGGTCTACGTGTCCGCCCAGAGCGTGGCCCCAACTGGACACACCTCGGGCTGCCTAGTAGAATGCTCATGTCGAGAGTCTCCTAGTAGCTGTGGCACACGTTCGCCGCCTGTCGGGGCGGCTTTCGTGTTTTCGGGCGAAGTGAGATTGACCGCGACGGAACGTCGCGCGGGGCGGTAGGTTATGTGCAGTTCATGGTTCGGAACTCCTTGCCGCCATTTCGGAGGCGACGTTCCGGCCGATATTTCAGAACGCGACTGTGGCGTCCTGCCAGATCTACCATCTTATAGGCACCCTTGTGGTGCGTCAAGTCGATTATTGCCAGAAATGCAGGCTAACCCGGCCGGAACGCTGACGCCGGAACCGGCTCGCCGAAGAGGAAGCCTTGCACGTCTTCGCATCCCTGTTCCCGCAGAAAGGCGAGCTGGCCTTCGGTTTCCACGCCTTCGGCGGTGACGCGCAGGCGCAGGCCGCGGGCCATGCCGATGACCGCCGAAACGATGGCGCGGTCGGCTTCGCTCCCTTCGATCTCCTGCACGAATTCCTGATCGATCTTCACGCTGTCGATCGGGAAGCTGCGCAGATAGTTCAGCGATGAGTGCCCGGTTCCGAAGTCGTCGATGGCGATCTGCACGCCCATCTCGCGCAGCCGCTGCAGCGTGGCGATCGTGCGTGTGGTGTTCTGCATGGCCAGGCTCTCGGTGATCTCGAGCTCGAGGTCATGCGGGGCGATTCCGGAGAGCTCCAGCGCCGAGGCGATGACATGCGGGAGATCGCTGTGCTGGAACTGACGTGGCGAGAGGTTCACCGCCATGCGGAAGCCGCTGGGGCGATTGCTCTGCCATTCTTTGGCCTGGCGGCAGGCCTCGCGCAGCACCCACTCGCCAATGGGCACGATCAGTTGCGTCTCCTCGGCGATGGGGATGAAGTCTTTCGGGCCGACGAGACCGAAGCCCGGGCGATTCCATCGCAGCAGCGCCTCCACTCCCGTCACCCGTCCCGAGGCGATATTGATCTGCGGCTGGTAATGGAGCTCCAGCTCGCCGCGATCGAGCGCGTGGCGCAGATCGTTCTCGAGCGACAGCCGCTCCAACGCCCGGTTGTTCATCGCCGGCGTGAACATCTGATACGAGTTCCTCCCGGCGTCCTTGGCGCGGTACATGGCGTGGTCGGCGTTGGCGAGCAGGGCTTCGGCGGTGTCGCCGTCGCTGGGGAAAAGGGCAATGCCGATGCTGGTGGTGACGAATAGCTCCGTCCCGTCGACCTTCAGCGGCTGCGCGACCGTGTCGAGGACCTTCTGCGCGATCTTGGCGGAATCGTCGGTTGTCTTGAGATCGGCCAGCAGGATGGTGAACTCGTCGCCGCCCATGCGGGCGATCGAGTCCTCTTCCCGTAACGATGCCTGGAGCCGTGTGCCGACGGTCTTCAACAACTCATCGCCGGTCGAGTGACCTAGCGTGTCGTTGACGACCTTGAACCGGTCGAGATCGAGAAACATCACGGCCAGGGGATGTTTCATGCGGCGCGCGTGGGCGAGAGCGACGGTGAGCCGGTCGCGGAAGAGGCGCCGGTTCGGCAGTCCGGTCAGCGCGTCGTGATAGGCCTGATACTCGATCTGTTCCTCGACCCGCTTCCTCTCCGTGACGTCGCGCGAGACGCCGACAACCTCGCGAATCCTGCCGGTGAGGACGTCGCGCACACTGCGGCTGGTCGTTTCGAACCAGACCAGCGAACCGTCCTTTTTCTCGACCCGGTAGGCGAACGTGGTCGGTCCCGACTCGTGGATCAAGGAGGAGAGATGGCGGACCTCGTCGCGGTCGGCGTCGAACACGAAATCGTAGAAGGAGCGGCCGACGAGCTCGGACGGTTCGTATCCGAGGAGGCGGCGGGAGGCGTCGGAGGCATAGAGGAGGATGCCGCGGTTCGACGTCCGCGAGATCATGTCGGTGGAGTTCTCGGCCATGAGCCGATAGCGTGCCTCGCTCTCGCGCAGTGCCTCCTCCGCCATGCGCCGCTCGGTGACATCGTTGTGCACGCCGATGGAGCCGACTACATTGCCCGCTGCGTCGACCACCGGCGCGCCACCAATTTCAAACCAGATGATCGTGCCGTCCTTGCGGCGCACGCGTACCTCGTACTGGTCGGCCACATGCCGCATGCGCAGCCGGCTTTTTTCGCGCATCAGGGCGATGTCTTCGGAATAGGCGAGGAGGATGTCCCCCTGCATGCCGACGAGCTCTTCGCGCTCGTAGCCGACCATCTCGCAGAACCGGTCGTTGACGAATTGCAGCACCCCGTCGTTACCGGCTTGTGCCAGCCCTTCGCGCATCCGTTCGACGAGGAGGCGGTATCGCTCCTCGCTCTCCCGAAGGGCGTTTTCGGCGAGCTTGCGGTCGGTGATGTCGATGACCGTCCCTTCCAGGATCTCGGGATCGCCGTCGAGCAGATGGACGCTTTCGATGAGCCAGCAGGGGCGGCCGTCTTTCCGGCGCAATGAGATCTCGTTGCTGGTCATCATCCGCTCGCGGCGGAGAATGGCGATGTAGCCGTCGCGGTACGACGGATCCTGGTAGAGATCCCTCACCGATTGCTCCATGAGCTCCTCGCGAGAGGAGAAGCCGAGGATCCGGGCCATGGCCTCGTTGCAGTCAAGGATGCGGCCGTCGATCGTGGTGCGATAGACGCCGGCGAGATTGCGTTCGAAGAGGAGGCGATGCCATTGTTCGCTCGCACGCAAGGCTTTCTCGGCGCGATGACGCTGCATGGCATTGACGAAGATCTCCCCGCTGATGCGAAGCAGCGACACCGCCTCATCGCTCCATGTGCGCGGCACGGCGGACGCGACGCCCAGCGCGCCGAGAAAGGCGCGGTTGTAGATCATCGGGACGACGACGATGGAGTGGTTTCCGGCCTGCCTGAACCGTTCGCGCTCGGCCTCGGCTTCCGGCGGGAGGTCATCGATCGAGACCATCACATACCGCAGTTCGTTGATCTTTTCGCTGGTCCAAGGGAACGAGGAGAGGGGGACGAGCGCGCCAGGGCCGCGCACGGAATTCGGATCGGCGTTCCACTCGTGCACCAGCGCGGCCGCACTCCCATCTTCGGTGAGCATGTAGATGTAGGCGCGGTCGGCGCCGACGAAGCGGCCCACGCTTTCGAGCGCGGCTGAGATTTCACAATCGACGTCGGCGGCGGCGACGTTGATGAAGTTTGTCGAGATCCCGGAGACGAGCGTTTCAAAGGCGAGGCGATGCTCCAGCAGTTCCTGAGTCTGCTTCGGGTCGGCACGCACATCGATAGGCTTTACATCAGTCAATCAGGCCCCCACCCGGGGGATCATAGCGTCTCGGTCAGGGTTTAGAATCGTCCGATGCGAATCCTCATCGCTGCCGCCGCCGCCATCACTCTCGCCGCATGCTCCTCGTCAGCTCCGGCCGCGCCGAAGCAGAATGCACAGATCCCTCCGCCGGATTTCGAAATCCATCAGGTCGTCGGGCCGGCGCAACTCGATTATCCCGAAGGGAACTTCGATATGAAGTTCCGGCTCGACATCGGCAATCGTGCCGACGTACCAATCACGCTGAGCCGCGTGGAGCTGGTGACGGTGAACCCGGCGGGAGGTGCCTATTCGCTCTACCGGCGCGCCTACTACTTGCACAACGTCATCGATGCTCACCAGATGGCCGCGGTCGATTTGTGGGTGAAGGCGTACAGCGTTGGTCAGTCGAGACGCACGAACGAGCCGGTAACCATCCGCGGCACGCTCTATTTCGAATCGCCGAACGGGAACCTTCGACACGTATTCGTGAAGGAGTTGAGTCAGTACGGGGAGTGATGTCGCGGTAACCGAGTTCGTTTGGGGTTGTCGGTTGTCGGTTGTCGGAGATCGGGAGTCGGGAGTCGGAGTTCGGGAGTCAGCCGTGAGTTAGCCGGCAGTTCTCACACTCTGTCTGAAACCACTTTGCAACCCCTTTCGTCGAGAGTCCTTCTCCCCCGCGCTTTTCAGCGGGGGAGAAGGTGCCGAAGGCGGATGAGGGGGCGTTTCACGACGTATGTCATTCGCGCGTTCCTTCGAGCGCTCTCGGACCAGCGTCGGTAAATCGCGCATATTTCGTAAAGCGCCCCCCTCATCCGCCTTCGGAACCTTCTCCCCCCGCAAGAAACCGCGGTGGGAGAAGGGCTCTCGACGAAGGGAGTGGCAAGGCTCTCGAGGGAACAATTCAAGTGAGAGGTGAGAAATGCAGGCTAGCAGCTTGCGCGGCAGAAACCGATAGGCGGAGACGGTGGCGGAGCCTTGGGCAACCAACGCCGCCGGCCGTGCCGGCCTAGAGCGGTCGGCTTGTCAATCTCTGACAACCGAGAACCGACAACCGACAACGCAAGAACAACCGTAACCTCGCATCACCGCAACCTCTGCTCCAGCATCCAGTGCACCAGTGTGGCATCGCCGTATGCCGCGTCCCAGACGTCGTGGCTGCCGTCCGGATACTCGGTGTATTGGACGTTGCCGCCGGCCTGGCGGAGCGCGTTCACCATCGATCGTGACTCGGTAACCGGCACGATGTCATCCATCGCACCGTGGAACGCCCAGACCGGCGTGGGGCCGATCTGACCGGCCAGCGTTGCGTACGGATCGCGGGATCCGACGATGCGGGCGATATCCGGCGGTGGATCGCTCGGAAACGGATCGTCGTGCCGGGCCACTTCTCCGCAGACCGGCACGAGCGCGGCCCATTTCCGATTGTGCCGGGCCATGTACCAGGTGCCTGCGCCTCCCATCGAAATGCCGGTCAGGTAAACGCGGTGCTGGTCGCCGTGGAACTCGCGGATGGCCGTATCCAGCTCCGCCAGCGCCATCGTCTCCATCTCGCCGAGCCACTCCTGTCCCGAATCAGCCTGAGGAAAAACGACGACGACTTTGTACCGCTCGCCGTAGCGTTCCAGCGCGGGGCCGAGGCCGGTGCTCAACTGGCTGGTGTTGTCCGAGCCTCGTTCGCCGCTGCCGTGAAGGTAGAGCACGACCGGCCAGCGACGAAGCTTGGTGTAGTGGTGCGGCAGCCAGACCCGGTACTTGTACGAGTGATTCCCAAGCCTGATCTCACGCTCCAGAAACTGCGAGTGGCGGGTGCAGCCGGAGTATGCCAGCGCCGCGAGAAGAAAAACGAGAACGACGGTCCGCGTGCTCACTACTCGAACAGATCGTACTCGGCGACCGGAAGCGGTTCCGGCTCGACGTCCGAGCGCCACATCTCGAAAAGGTAGAGATCCCAATGCAGCAGGAACACCTCGCGGCTCATCTCCCAACGCGCCGTCAGGCCTGGACCAAGTCCGCGCTTGTTTTCCTTGATCAGATGGCCGAGGTCATAAATCACCGTCTGCTGCTGCGGATAGCCGGCGCGCGAACAGAAGAAATTGAGCGCTGCCTCGATCTTGAAGCGTTCCTGATAACGGAGGGGAACGGTCTCCCAGACGGCCCGGCGCATCACGCGGATGCCCGAAAGGACCGGGCCGACTTTCATCTGCAGATGAAAGAAGTTGCGGATCGGGCCGCGGCTGCGGACGCCGATATTCATATCGCATTCGCTGCGCAGAACCGGCCGGACGAGCGACTCGATGTGCTCGTTGGTGAGGTTGAACATGTCGCCATCGACGAAGAAGAGGACGTCGTGCCGCGCGTAGTCGACGCCGAGCCGCATGGCGTAGCCCTTCCCGCGATTCTCCCGCAGGGCGATGGTGGTGACATCGAAGGAGCGTGCGATCTCGACGGTGCGGTCGGTGGAGCCGTCGCTGACGACGATGATCTCGTCGATCAGAGCGTTTTTCGTCAGAACGCCCAGAACCTCAGCGAGCGTCTTTTCCTCGTTGTACGCCGCAATGATGGCCGAGATCAATCAACTCTCCTGAGCACGGTGGTGGGATTGCAACCGGCAGACCATACCACACCGAAAACGGGCGCCGGGAGCCGGGAATCGGCTGTTCGAGGGCGGCCGGGCCATTGCATAGAATGGCGGTGGCATGAAACGGACGTTGATTCCTGCAAACCCGCTGACGGTGAGCTGTGTCGTGCTGGCGGCGGTCGCGCTGGCGCTTTCCGGATGCCGTTCGCTGCTGCCCGGGGAAATCGTCAACCCCAGCTATGCGCTGCGTAGCGTCGTGCCGCATGTCGCCATCGCCCTGCCACTTTCGGCCTCGGCCATCGACCTCGATTTCACGATCGTTGTCGACAATCCGAACGCCATCGGCCTGCGCCTCGACTGGCTCGACTTCGACCTGGCCATCAACGACACCCCGATCCTAACCAGCGTCCGTGCCGAGCAGGGCGTCCACATCCCCGCGCACGGAGTAGGCGACGTTCACCTCCGTACGCGCGTCGGCTACGGGAACCTCAAGGCCCTCTTTCGCCAGATCGCCGACGTGGTCCAGGGCAACCGCGCCCACTACGCGATCCACGGCAATGCCTACTACCACACGCCGTTCGGACAGAAGCGGTTCCCGGTGACGCTGTACTCTCGATGAATGAAACACCGCTTCTTCATCGACGCCGACCTCGTGTCCGGGACCGCCGTCGCGCTGAGCCGCGATGAGCAGCATCACGCGCATGTCGTGCGCGTTCGCGACGGCGAGGAGGTCGAGGTTTTCAACGGCCGCGGCATTTCGTTCGTCGCGAAGTACTCAGCCGGCGGCTTGCTGATCAATGATCCGGCGCCGGACAGGGAGGCGCGGACGGCGCTGCATCTGGCGATGGCCATCATCAATCTCGACAAGTTCGACATCGTCCTGCAGAAGGCGACGGAGCTCGGCGTTCGCTCCATCATCCCGCTCGTCACCGAGCGCGTGGAGATTCGCGCGGAGCGTTATCGGGGCAAAGCGGAGCGATGGCGGAAGATCGTCTTCGAAGCGGTCAAGCAGTCGGGCCGTTCGATCATCCCAACGATCGAAGAGCCGGCCCTGTTCGGGGACGTCATCAGGCGCGCGGGACTGAAAATCCTCTTCGACGCCGACGCCGACGCCGAACCGTCAGCGTGGCAACCCGGCGAACCGGCAACCATATTCATCGGTCCCGAGGGCGGTTGGAGCGAGGACGAGCTGCGCCTTGCCCGTGAGACCGGTTGTGCCTTTGCACGCCTCGGTCTCCGGCGGCTTCGCGCGGAGACCGCCGCGATCGTCGCCACCGCGCTTGTCACTGCGCGAAGTGGCGACATTTGATAGATTTGCGCGCTCGATAGCCTCGGAGGGAGTCTCTCTTGCCAACCAACAGCCTCACGATCACAGATAACCGCACAGGCAAAACGTACGATGTCCCCATCACCGATGAAACCATCCGCGCCACCGATCTGCGCAAGATCAAAGTCGACGACGATGACTTCGGCATGATGACGTACGACCCGGCGTTCATGAATACGGCCGCCTGCCGCAGCGCCATTACGTTCATCGATGGCGACAAGGGCATCCTCGAGTATCGCGGATATCCCATCGAGCAGCTCGCCGAAAAGAGCACCTATATCGAGACTGCGTGGCTGCTGCTCCATGGTGAGCTTCCGACCGCGGACGAGCTGGCCGCGTGGAAACACACGATCACGTACCACACCTTCATCAACGAGAATCTCAAAGGCGTCCTCGACTCGTTCCGCTACAACGCCCATCCGATGGGGATGCTGATCGCGATGATCAGCGCTCTGGGCACGTTCTACCCCGAGGCCAAGAACATCTTCGATGAAGACGTGCGCAACCGGCAGATCGAACGTCTGGTCGCCAAGATGATCACCATCGCCGGCTTCGGTTACCGGCACATGGTCGGCATGCCGTACGTCTATCCCGACAACGAGCTGTCCTATCCGGCCAACTTCCTGAACATGATGTACAGGACGACGGAGTTGAAGTACGACCCGGATCCGGCTCTCGTCCATGCCCTCGACGTCCTCTTCATCCTCCACGCCGATCACGAGCAGAACTGTTCGACGAGCACGATGCGCGTCGTCGGCAGCTCGCATGTCGATCCGTACTCCGCCGTCGCCGCCGCGTGCGCGGCGCTCTATGGACCGCTGCACGGCGGGGCGAACGAACAGGTCATCCGGATGCTGACCGAGATCGGCTCGAAGCAGAACATCCCCGCCTTCATCGAAAAGGTGAAGAAAGGCGAGGGGGTGAAGCTGATGGGCTTCGGCCACCGCGTGTACAAGAATTTCGACCCCCGCGCCACGATCATCAAGAAGGCAGCGTACGGCGTCTTCGAGGTTACGGGCATGAACCCGCTGCTCGATATCGCCCTGGAGCTGGAGCGGATCGCGCTCGCGGATGAGTACTTCATCAGGCGCAAGCTGTATCCGAATGTCGATTTCTACTCAGGACTGATCTACCAGGCCATGAAGTTCCCGATGGACATGTTCCCGGTCCTCTTCGCCATCCCGCGTGTTTCCGGCTGGCTGGCGCAGTGGTGCGAGATGTTGAACGATCCCGATCAGAAGATTGCCCGTCCAAGGCAGATCTTTACGGGAGCGCGAAAGCGGGACTACAAAGAGATGGGGCAGAGATAGGAAAACCAGAAACCAGAAACCAGAAACCAGACCGGGTTCCTTCTGGTTTCTAGTTTCTGGTTTCTGGTTTTAGTCCCCCCGGAATGACAGCGCTCGCGCAGCCGTTCCTTCCAACGCCGGTACCCGGAAAGGTTTCACCGTGAACACTTCCAGGTACATTTTCTTTGCCTTGCTTCTCGTCGTCGTTTCACTTCCTCTCACCGCGCAGATCAATGACACCTATGTCATCCCGGCCTCGGCCAATACCGCCGGGAACTTCGGTACGCGGTGGCTGACGCAGTTCAGCGTCTTCAATCCGCAGCTCGATTACCCGCTCACCGTCAGCGTCACGTTTCTCCCAACCGGGGGAGGCACAGGGCTCGAGCGTACCTTCACCGTTCCGGCGAATGGCACCGTGCTGTCGGACAACATCCTCAGCGATCTGTTCGACATCAAGGATGGGTCGGGAGCGCTCCTCGTGGCCACCTTCCCGGAGGACAATCCGAAGGCGCCGAATGACGTCCTCTCGCGCTCGTTCCTCGTCATCACCAACACGTACAACAACGTCAAGAGCGGGACCTACGGTCAGACGATCCCCGGTGTGTGGGCGGGGTTGCAGGATTTCACGCACGACGGCATCAGCGCGGTGGCGCACGGTGTCCGGAACGTTGCCAATCTCGGTTGGCGGACGAACGTCGGCGCGGTGAACCTCGGCCGGTCGAATGTCACGCTTCGCATCAACGTCTACAACGCCGCCGGCGCGACGATCCTGAAAGACGCCACGCTCGACCTCCCTCCGCTCGGACATCGCCAGGCCAGTCTGCCGATCGAGGTCGACGGCGGCTCGATCGAGTTCTTCGTCGATGATCCGGCCAACACCGCGGTGGTCTTCCCCTACTCATCGACGATCGACGATCTCTCCGGCGACCCGACCTACCAGGGCCCGACGCTGCTCGCCAGCGCGAAGGTCCTCTTCAAGATGGGATTGCCGCAGCCTCTTACCCTCGGCCGCAAGATCGACTCCGATTTCGCCCGGAGTATTCGCGACACGGCGACACACCTCGGCGAGGCGACTGTGGTGAATAGCCGCGTTCGATAGCTAATAGGAGACCGATGTGGCACAGACACTCTTGTCTGTGCCGGTCTCGCCACGACTCGAGTCGCAAGCCCTCACGGGCGGGTGGCTCCGGCCGGGGCACAGACAAGAGTGTCTGTGCCACATTGGCCGCTGCTTACGATGGAGGGTATCGTTGAACCGGAGATACTGACGCGCTGCGATAGACTTTGATCACCATGCCAGCGCTTCTCGAAACCAGCCTCCCTCTTCCTCTGGCCCGACGCGGAAAGGTGCGCGATGTCTACGACCTCGGCGAGTCCTTTCTCTTCGTCGCCACCGACCGCATTTCCGCCTTCGACGTCGTCCTCTCTCCGGGCATTCCGGACAAGGGGAAGATCCTGACGCAGATGTCGACGTTCTGGTTCCGGCACTTTGGCGATATCGAGAACCATTTGCTGGAGACGGAGTGGGAGAACTTCCCGTCGGAGGTACGTGCGCATGCCGAGTTGCGCGGGCGCAGCGTCATCGTGCGGAAGTGCCGCGTCGTTCCGGTCGAATGTGTCGCCCGCGGCTACCTGGTCGGCTCGGGACTCAAGGAGTACAACGAGACGGGGAACGTCTGCGGCATCGAGCTGGAGGCCGGCCTGACGACAGCCAGCAAACTGCGTGAACCGATCTTCACGCCGGCCACCAAGGAAGAGAGTGGCCACGATGAGAACATTTCGTTCGAGCGGATGTGCGCGATCGTAGGCGACGACCTCGCCGCGGCGCTGCGCGACCTGACGCTGCGGATCTACAAACGCGCCGCCGAGTACGCGGAGACGCGGGGCATCATCATCGCCGACACGAAGTTCGAGTTCGGTATCGACGAACACGCGACAAGGGGAAACATCATCGTCTGGATCGACGAAGCGCTGACCCCCGACTCCTCCCGCTTCTGGCCCGCCGACCGTTACGCCGTCGGCAGGAACCCGCCGTCGTTCGACAAACAGTTCGTCCGCGACTGGCTGGAGACGACGGGGTGGGACAAGGCATCGACGCCGCCCGAGCTGCCGGAGGACGTGGTGATGAAGACGCGCGAGAAGTACATCGAGGCGTTCCGGACGATTACGGGGGTTGAGCCGGTGCTGTGAGACGCGGTCGCGCGGTCTCGGGGTTGCGCGGTCTCGCGGTGCGAGGCTGAGCTGTTCTGAGGACAGTACGCTGATCCGGCGAGGCAGTTATTTAAATGCCTCCGGGAGTGTGTTCTAGTCACTCGCTTTCGGAATACCAGTCTCTATAAATTCGAACACGGCCTGCTTCCACGATCCAGATTCGTTCCCTCGGTGAGTCGACCCCGAGGCGTTCGATCGCGGTTTCCATGAGGGCGTTGATCTCAGGCATCGAAGGGCGATTGGGCCGGAGAACAATCGTACCGGCCGTCTTCACCGGCGAGAAGCGAAGAGGATTCGAGAAATCAAGATCAAGTGTAACGAGGGTTCTCTGCTCGGTGCGGCAGTGTTCGAATAGTGCCTCATCCGTCGTACCGTCGAGCTTCTCCGTCCTGACACTTTCCGCGTCCAGTCCGGCCTCGCGCACTCGCACGAGTAAGCGGTCGCCGAGGTTCTCATCGAGTTTCAGGGACGTCATCGCATCCCGACTTCGGCTGGAATCACACGCTCCCGGGTGATTTCAGCGGCGTATGCCAACGCTGCCTGAAAGTCCGCACGGTCAAGACTGGGATACGACTCCAGAAGCTCTTCCTCGGAGACACCGAGTGCAAGGTTCTCCAAAATGAGTGCAACCCAGACTCGGGTGCCGCGAATGCAGGCCTTGCCGAAGCAGATATTCGGGTCGATGCTGATACGTGCCAGAAGCTCTTCACGGTTCATGGGCGTTTTCCCCTTACGTCAGTCGGGCAGAACGTCAACTCAGCTTCATTTGTTCGTCGTCTCGTTTCCAGCCCGAATATCACCAGACGCTGCGCAACGCTGGCCCGAAACCTACTTCCGGTGCTCCACCTTCACCACGGTCTTGATCCCGCCTCGGACATAAAAGTCGCCCTCCACGTACAGGTAACGTGGATCGAGAGCGGCGATGAGATCGTTGGCGATCTTGTTCGTTACCGCTTCGTGGAACGTTCCCTGGTCACGGTACGACCAGAGATAGAGCTTGAGCGACTTGAGCTCGACGCACTTCAGATCGGGCACGTAGCGGATGCGGATCGTGGCGAAATCCGGCTGTGCCGTCATCGGGCAGAGGCAGGTGAACTCCGGCGCCTCGAAGGCGATCTCGTAGTCGCGCTCGGGGTTGGGGTTGGGGAAGGTGGCGAGGGTTTGGGAGGGTGTGGAGGGCATGGTTGGGTTGCTGAGTTGCTAGGTTGCTGAGTTGCTGAGTTGCTGATTGACGCTGAGCAACTCTGCAACCCAGCAACCTAGCAACCTACTTCTTCACTCCCGTCCCCGCCGCCATCAGCTTCTGATTCAGCTCTTTGATCCTCTCCTGGAGCTGATTGATCTTGGCCTGGGCGTCGGCGCGGAGGCGCTCGTTATCACCGCGCAGACGGCCGACCTCCTCATCGTGCTGCGAGCGCGAGGCGGATGTCTGCTGCATCTGCTGCCGCAGCAAATCCATGTCGTGGTGGAGGTTCGCGATCTCCTCTTCCTTCACGGACACGCGGTGGCGCCAATGCACCTCCTGCTCTTCGTAGAGCCGCTTGATGTCCATCAGCTCGGTGATCTGCGAGAAATCGGAATCGCTCGGAGCCATTTCCCCCCCCTGGCGGACGCGCTCTTCGATCTGCGGGAAGAGCTTGCGCACTTTGAGCGACAGGTCGTCGGGGTCGCTGGAGAGTGCCATCGCGTCCTGATATGAAATCTTCTGGTGAACGAGCAGCGCGATGAGCGACTGGTTCATCGACTGCATTTTGTAGAGTCCGACCGAGCTCTCCATCTCCTCGAGGATGTCTTTGGTGTGCCCGTCTTCGATGAGCCTGGCGATGCGCGGCGAGTTCTTGAGAATCTCCACGGCCGCCGTCAATGCCCCGGTGGTGGTCTTGATCAGCTTCAGGGAAATGATGCCGCGCAGGACCAGGGCCAGTTGCGAGCGGACCTGCTTGTGCTGATCGGCCGGAAACGTGTCGATGATGCGGTCGATGGTCTGCGCGGCGTTGTTGGTATGCAGCGTGGAGAAGACCAGGTGCCCGGTCTCGGCGGCAGTCAGCACCGTCTCCACGGTCTCGGTATCGCGCATCTCGCCGACCATGATGACGTCCGGGTCCTGGCGCATGGCATTGCGGAGTGCTTCCTTGAAGTTCGGCGTATCGCTGCCGACTTCCCGCTGGGAGATGGCGGCGATCTTGTCGACGAAGAGGAACTCGATCGGATCTTCGATGGTGACGATGTGCAGCGGCTCGGTGTCGGTGATGTGCGAGATCATCGCCGCGAGCGTGGTCGACTTGCCGGAGCCGGTCGGGCCGGTGACGAGGACGAGGCCGTCGGGAATCTGGGTCAGGTCACGGATCGCGTCCGGCAACTCGAGCGCGTCAATCGTCAGCACGTTGATGGGAATGCGGCGAAAGACGGCGCCGACCGTGCCGCGCTGCCTGTAGACGTTGACGCGGAAGCGGGCTACGCCCGCAACACCGTAGCCGAAGTCGACCGACTGCGTGGTCTCAAACTTTTCCTGCTGATGGTGGTTGAGCAGAGGCAGCAGCATCTTCTCGATATCGGCCGGCTTCAGCGGATCGCTCTTGACCGGCACGAGCTTTCCTCGGATGCGCAGCAGCGGCGGCCGCATCGGTTTCAGATGAAGATCGGAAGCCTGCTGCTTCGCCATGTAGACCAGCAGGTCGTTGAGCGTGAAGCTGGGAGCCTGCTCGGCCGCGGGTGCCTGGACTGTCACGGTGGTAATTATATGCGGCGCGTGACTACTGCGGCTTTGCCGCGTTGTCAGTTGTCGGTTGTCGGTTTGGGTGCGGTCTGGTCGCGTTGTCAGCCATCGTCACCGATTCACGAACGCGCGAGCGCAATCAACCGACAACCGACAACGCGCTGAAGGCGCTTTTTCACCGACGCATCACCGAATCGAGAATCATCAGGAAGGCCTCTTGCTGTCTGGCCTCCGTTTTGTTGATGACGGCGATCGTTTCGCCGATTCGGAAGCGCTCGTGAAGCTCGTCGGCGGAGTGCGACGAGGTGACGACGATGCGGCGGGCCGGAAGGCCTTTGGCGCGTGCGTACTCGACGAACTTCTTGCCATCCATACCGGGCATCTCCAGGTCGACGATGAGGAGGTCGATCGAGTCGTCGATCTTCGGCAGGGCATCGTAGGGGTGCGCGTAGGTCTCGACGTGCGCCGTGGCGGCGTAGCGCTCGGTCATGAAGTTCGACCAGAGGTCGCAGAACGCCGGAGAGTCGTCGACGATGACGACCCGTTTCGGTTTGAGCTCGCTCATTTCTTCGTTTTCCGCTTCGGTGTGCGGATGTCGTAGCGAACCGCGCCGCCGACGATCGTGGTCATCGCGCGGCCGCGCAATGCTTCACCGGCGAACGGCGAGTTCGATGCCTTGGAGTGGAATGTCGCGGCGACTTTGAAGGGCGCATCGAGATCGAGCAGCATCACGTCACCCGGTGCACCTGGACGCAGCGTGCCGCCCGGGAGGTTGAAGATCCGCGCCGGGCCGCAGGACATGAGGTCGATCAGGCGATCGATTCCGATCACGCCCGCCCGCACCAGGCGGTCGTAGCAGACGGGAAAGGCGGTCTCCAGACCGATCACGCCGAACGGAGCGATGTCGAATTCGACGTTCTTCTCATCGAAATGGTGGGGTGCGTGATCCGTGGCGATCGCGTCTATCGTACCGTCGGCGATGCCGGCGAGGAGAGCCTGTCGATGCGCTGCCGATCGAAGGGGCGGATTCATCTTCAGATTCGTGGAGAACGACTGCACGCTCTCGTCGCCGAGGGCGATGTGGTGCGGGGTCACCTCGCAGGTCACGTGAACGCCCGCGGCGCGGGCATGGCGCACGGAGTCGACGGCCCCGGCGGTGGAGAGATGTGCGATGTGTACATGCGCGCCGGTCATGCGGGCAAGGATCACATCGCGTGCCACGAGCGTCTCCTCCGAGGCAGCCGGGATGCCGCCTAGACCAAGTAATGTTGAAAAATAGCCCTCGTGCATCACACCGCCGTCGGAGAGATTCGCATCCTCTTCGTGGGCAATCACGGGGATGCCGAGCATCGTGCAGTATTCGAGCGCGCGGCGCATGAGCTGCGCGTTCCAGACCGGCTTGCCGTCGTCGCTCACGCCGACGCAGCCGGCCGCGCGCAGGTCGGCCAGCTCCGCGAGCGCCTCGCCATTCAAGCCTTTGCTGACCGCGCCGATCGGATAGACGCGGCAGGCGCCGTTCCGCCGCGACTCGGCGATGATCATCTCCGTCACGGCCCGCTCGTCATTCGGCGGAAGCGTGTTGGCCATGGCGCAGACGGCGGTGTAGCCGCCGGCCACCGCCGCGCGCGTGCCGGTGGCGATGGTCTCCTTGTGCTCCTGCCCCGGCTCGCGAAGATGCGTGTGGAGGTCGATGAGGCCCGGAACGAGGATCAGGCCTTCGCCGTCGATGGTTTCGATGCTGGCCTTGATGCGCTTGTCGACGCGGGCGATCAGGCCGTCCTCGATGAGGAGGTCGAGCTTCGTGTCCAGCTCCTGGCTGGGGTCGATGACGCGGGCGTTGGTGATGAGGAGGTTCATGCGCAAAAAAGAGGCAATGTTGAATGTTGAATGTTGAATGTTGAATGTTCAATGCAGCCGAGGATTGGGACGGGCGAAGCGCCTCTCCATTCAACATTCAACACTGAACATTCAACATTCAACATTCGCTTTTCCTCACTCAACGTTGTGAGCTCCACCGATGAGATACAGCACCGCCATCCGCACCGCCACGCCATTCGTGACTTGTTCGAGAATCACCGAGCGGCGAGGATCATCCGCCACATCGCTGGCGATCTCGACGCCGCGGTTCATCGGGCCGGGATGCATGATGATGGCCTCGCTGTTGGCGCGTCGAAGCCGTTCCGGCGTGAGGCCGAAGGTGTTGTAGTACTCACGCAGCGACGGGAATGAGAGCTTTCCCTGCCTTTCGAGCTGGATGCGCAGCATCATGATCACGTCGGCCCCTTCGACGGCCTCATCGAGCGAGTGGACCACGCGCACTCCCATCTTTTCCACTTCGGCCGGGATCAGCGTTGGCGGCGCGGCCACGGTGACGTTGGCTTTCATCTTCGTCAGCAGGTGGATGTTCGAGCGGACGACGCGCGAATGCGCGATGTCGCCGATGATGGAGACATTGACCCCGGCCAGCCGCCCGAGCCGCTCGCGGATGGTAAAGGCGTCGAGCAGCGCCTGGGTGGGGTGCTCGTGCGCGCCATCACCGGCGTTGATGATCGAGACGTTCGGAAGCCGGTCGGCCAGCATCTTCGGCGCGCCGGGATGTTTGGCGCGGATGACGATCATGTCGGGATGCATGGCCACGAGGTTCTCAGCCGTGTCGATGAGCGTCTCGCCCTTCTCGACGGAAGAGCCGGAGGCGGTGAAGTTGAGCGTATCGGCGGAGAGGCGCTTCTCGGCGATCTCGAACGAGACTCTCGTGCGCGTCGACGCCTCCATGAACAGATTGATGACCAGCTGTCCGCGCAACGCCGGCACCTTTTTGACCGGTCGCTCGCTCACTTCCTTGAACCCTTCGGCGGTATCGAGGATGAGATCGATTTCCTCCGGAAGAAGCGGCTCGATGCCGAGGAGGTCTTTGGATTTCAGCGCGGAGGTTGAGGTACGCATGTAGGGTTGCGGGGTTTGCTGTGGGCTTGTGGAGTTGCTGGTTGCTGGGTTGCTAGGTTGCTGGGTTTTTTTCTCACTCAGCAACGTAGCAACCCAGCAACTGAGCAACCAAACATCACTTCTCCATGATCAAAACCTCATCCTCCCCATCCGTCTCCACCAGCTTCACCTTGATCACTTCCTCGGCGTCGGTGGGGACGGTTTTGCCGATCACGTCGGCGTGGATGGGAAGCTCGCGGTGGCCGCGATCGATGAGGACGGCGAGCATGACGGCCTTCGGGCGGCCGAAGTCGATCAGCGCGTCGAGCGCCGCGCGAACCGTGCGGCCGGTGTAGAGCACGTCGTCGACCAGCACCACGATCTTGTCGTCGATCGGCTCCGGAAGCTTGGTCGGTTTCACTACCGGCTGCGGGGCGATGGTGGTCAGGTCGTCTCGATAGAGGGTGATGTCGAGGATGCCGGAGCTGACCGGATGACCCTCCATCTCCTCGATCTCTTTGGCCATCCGCTCGGCGATGGGGACGCCGCGGCTTCGGATGCCGACGATGAGGAGGTCCTGGGTGCCTCGGTTTTTCTCGAGGATTTCAATGGCCATGCGCCGAATGGCGCGATTCATCCGGGGACCGTCGAGCAGCCTTTTTTTGACGTTCATGCTGACCTTGGAAAGCGTGGATTTGTCGTCGTGGGGAAGGGCGGCGGGAGGATAGCATGAGTGACGGGAGTCGGGAGGCGGGGTAGGGTGCCGGAGCTTGCCGGGGGGTGGGGTTGCGAGGTCTCGCGGTTCCGCGGTCGCGCGGTGTAGGCACCTCGATACCCGAGACCGCGTAACCCCGAGACCGCGTAACCCCGCGACCCTCCCGACCCCCGACACCCGGCTTCCGAATAAGTTATTCGCGTTATGCACGAGAAACACTAACGCATGCTCATGGAATATGTGGTAACCACATAAAACGCGCCTGCAAGTGCTTGCTTTCACATAACTTACGGATCGATTTTGCGTTGACTCCGCACCTCCTTTCCATAGAATACGGCCCCACCAACGTCCGGTCGGTACATCGAGTTTAGGAGTGAGCATGGATCAACGATATTCAACAATCATCTTTGTCCCGCACGCGCGGGCGAAGTTCCGGAAGTTGAAGGTGTCGCACCGCCTGCTCTTCTCCCTTCTCTCGGTGGTTACGTCGTCGCTCTGCCTTTCGACGTTCTTCTCGGTTCAGTACTTCACATCGCTCTCCCAGACCCACGAGCTCAGCAAGCTGCGTCACGAAAACAAAGAGCTTCAGACAGCCAACGAACAGTTCAGCAAGTCGGTCGAGTCGCTTCGCGGCCAGCTCCGTACCGTAGAAGACCGCACCCGCAAGCTGGCCATCTATGCCGGTATCAGCAGCCTTGATGACAGCGCACAGGGCGGTGTCGGCGGCCTTCGTCCGCCCGACCTCGGCGACAACCCGTATCGTGATGACGTCGACAAGATGGCCTTCCGGTCGCACCGCATCGAGAGCGATCTCTCCGTGCTCGAGCAGAAGCTCGTGGCGCAGTCACAGCTCCTGGCGTCGACGCCGTCGATCGCACCGGTACGCGGAATCCTGACGGACGGCTTCGGCGGCCGCTCCGATCCCTTCACCGGTGAGCCGGGCACGCACAACGCCATCGATATCTCCTCCGCGGCCGGTCAGGCCGTCCGCGCGCCAGCCGACGGCATCGTGGTCAAGGCGGAGTGGGCGAATGGCTACGGCAACGTGATTTACATATCGCATGGCTACGGCTACTCGACGCGCTACGGTCATCTTTCGTCGTACGCCGTCAAACCCGGCCAGCACGTCAAACGGGGCGACATCATCGCCTACGTCGGCTCCACCGGCCGCTCCACCGGACCACACCTCCACTACGAGGTACGCCTGAACAACAATCCGGTGAATCCGCTCGAGTACATCCTCAACGCGTTTTAGCGCTCCGCGCGTTGTCTGCGGCTTCGCCGCGTGGTCGGTTGTCTGCGCGCTGCGGCGCGCGTGGACGATGATTTGAGGCTTGCGCGAATCCTGATTTTGATTTGCGGGCGCCGACGCTTTTGACCACTGTCCACGCGCGGCGCGCAGACAACCGACAACGCGGCGAAGCCGCAGACAACGCGCGAAGCGCCGCTAAAACAGCCGCCGGCCGTAGATTCCCTGTTCGTCGGTCTCGTTGACGAAGAGCCAGCCGACGAAATCGCCGGGCTCGAATGATTCGCCGGGGTAGCGCGTCGCGTCGAACGCGGCAGATCCGAAGCGCTCGATGTCTCCGGGCTTCGCATTCGTAAGGCGCTGGCGCCAGCGCTCGAAGTTGGAGAGGCGCAGGTCGACCCATCCCGAGGCCGCGTACTGATCGACACGTTGGGTGTTCAGCTCGACCAGGCTGTGGCCGGCCACGACGGCGGGGATGCTGATACGCGGTCCGCGCGTGAGGGTAAGTGCGCCGGCGCGCTCGCGGAGAATCGGTGTGCCGACGCGGACGATGGTGCTGGCCACCGCGGGGTACTGGACGAGGTATTGCTCGACGCGTTGCTGCATGTCGGCGGCGTCGATAGCGGCGATCTCCACGATCTTCGCCGTCCCTGCGGCCTGCCTGATCAGATATCCCTCGGCGAGCAGTTTGGAAAGGCGCGGAGGCCCCAGGTGGCCGACGGCGATCGACGGAACCTCGCCGCGCTTCCGTTCCTCGAGGGTTTGCATCTGACGGATGGCGTGATCACGAAGGACGCCGGCGCGGTAGCTGGGCTCGGTAATCGCCCCGTCGATCGCGGCAAGGACGTCGCGGCCGGTCGATGCTCCCATGATCTCCAGGACCACCGTGCGCGCCACCTCCTCCGGAGTGACGTACTCCATTTGCCGCGGGAAGGTGATGGCCTGAAACTCGCCGATGGAAAAGAAGCCGTTCTCGCCCGTATCGGCGCCGATGACCTCCAGCGGTACGTCGCGGCCCTCGAAGCGCTCGTAGACCGCGTCGTCGCGCAACTGCAACTGCGCGCCGAGCGCCTCCTCGTGCGGTTCGACGAGGTATGCCTTGCCACTCTCGCCGCGCACGCCGATGTGCCGCTTCTCCACGCGCCGGAAGCCGATCATGGCACCCGGCTTAACTTCCTTGACGATGGTGCTGTGCTGGTCCTCCGATGCGCCCGGCGTCCGCGCCATCAGAAACAGCAGCCCGGTGTGCGCGAAGCCGATGGCCGACTTGGCCAGGAGCGTCAGCGAGGGCTTGTCTTCGCTGTGCGTGTAGGGGATGTTCAGCCCCATCCCCCCGGTGCCGGTCGTTCCGACCTTCACGTAGATCTCGACGTTCGTGTTCGCCAGCGTCTCGTTGAGCAGCAGAATGTGCCGCGCGATCTGCGGGATGCCCTGGGCGATCAGCAGCTTGCGCACGGTCGAGAACAGCGGCTCCAGCTCCTCGCGCGGAATGGCGCCGGAGCGGTCGCGGAAACTGTCGATCCGCTCCTTGGTCTCGATGGCCAGGTCGAATTCATTCTGATAGCTGATTGCGGTGGCCGTGTTGATCGCGTCGATCACGATCTCCGGCTGGTATTTGGCGACGAGATGGTAGAGCGCCGAGGTCTGGTAACTGACGTCGCGGCGGAAGACGGCGTCGAAGAGCTTGTCGTAGTACTCCTCGTTCTCGACGACTGCCACGCGATCGACGTCCTTCAGCTCCTCCGGGACGAAGATGTTGCCCCACTCGCCGATGATCTCGATGCCGCCGGCCAACTGCTCGCGGAGAAAGGCCAGCGCGGAGTTGACCTCGTCTTCCCGCACGGCGGCAATGACGATGCGCTGTGGGCTCAGCTCGCGCGCGACTTCGCGTGCTACCTGCACGCCCACCATGCCGCCGCCGCCGAGGATGAGGACTGTGCGCGCGGCGCGCGTCAAACGCGCTCCTCCTCCCCTCGCGGGAGGTCCCAACGTTCGGTGATGCGCTCGTGTGTCAGCCATTTCTCGCAGTCGAGAGCCGCCATGCAGCCGGTTCCGGCGGCGGTGACGGCCTGGCGATAAACGTGATCGACGGCATCGCCGCAGGCGAAGACGCCCTGGATGTTGGTGGCTGTCGAGTGTGGATGGCGCAGACAGATGTAGCCGCGCTCATCGAGCTCGAGCTGCCCGGCATACGGCTGCGTGTTGGGCGTGTGGCCGATAGCGACGAAGAGTCCCTGGGTCGCGAAGTCGGTCACGACGTTGGTCTTGAGGTTGCGAAGTTTGAGCGATGTGATGCCGCCCTCTTTCGTGCCGATGACCTCGTCGACGGTCGCGTCGAAGAGGAAGCTGATCTTCGGATTGGCGCGTGCCCGATCCTGCATGATCTTCGAGGCGCGCAGCTCCGCGCGGCGATGGATGACGGTGACCTTGCTGGCGAACTTCGTCAGAAAGGTCGCTTCCTCCATCGCCGAGTCGCCGCCGCCGACGACGACGATCTCTTTGTTCTTGAAAAAGAAACCGTCGCAGGTGGCGCAGTACGAGACGCCGAAGCCTTGCAGCGCCTTTTCGCTCGGCAGTCCGATCTGCATCGCCGAGGCGCCGGCGGCGATGATCAGCGCCTCGCATTCGTAGATGTGCGAGTCGGTCGTGATGACGAACGGATGTCCGGCCAGCTCCACACTGTCGACCTGCTCCATCTTGAAGATTGCGCCGAAGCGTTCCGCCTGCTGGCGCATCAGGTCCATCAGCTGCGGCCCGAGGATCCCATCGGGGAAGCCGGGATAGTTCTCAACGTCGGTGGTGATGGTGAGCTGTCCGCCGGGTTGCAGTCCTTCGAGGACGAGGGGGGCCAGGTTGGCGCGGGAGAGATAGATCGCCGCCGTGCATCCAGCCGGGCCGGAGCCGATGACGATCACTTTGTAGTCTTTGATTCGTTCCATGCGGCGCGCATTCTATCGCGCGAGGTCATCAGTCAGTCGAGTCCTCTCATCATGAGATTGCCGACGCGGCGATCCATCAAGGTCTGACGCCAATCGCCCGCGCCTCGAGCTTCCCCATCGCGTCCTGCTGAGGTATGAACGGCGCGACCAATAACAGTACCAGCGAGTCGGCAATTCACGAGGGCTTCGCGCCATCGGTGCCCTATCCACACTCCGGACCCAGGCAGATCCTCGGGGTGGTCCGCACATTTTCCGAATTTGGGGGTAGGGAAAGTCGCTTTTCGAGCACTCCTTGTTCAAATGGCAAACATTCTAAAGACGCCAGAATCCGGGGACCTAGCCGAAGCGATATCCGAGCACCTAGAGCTAGCTCACTACGTCGACATCTATCGTCGATCAGCGGAACGAGTTCGATACGTGGTGTTCGTGATGATGGTGCTATCAATAATCGTTTTGATAGCGCAATGGAACACCGACGAACAAAGCTGGCGGCAAAAACGCTACAACCGCTTCGTCGAGATCTACAATCGTGTCGCGAACATGAAGCCTGTTTCGGCCGATCAGGAGGTACAGAACTCAACGCGATCGCGTTACAAGAGCCGCGATGAGCTGCGCGATACACTCGCGGACTATCGCCGCCTCGGTGTAGAGAACGTCTACATCGTGGGCATACCAGGTCTGGGCGCTACTTTCGATGTCAACGATCTCGGCGTATTTAGTGGGATTGCGTTTGTCGCTCTCCTGGCATTACTGGCATTCTCGGTCATGCGCGAGTATGAAAATCTGTATCTGGCGCTATTCAAGGTTAGGCACCTTCACGATGCTGGCGCCGGTGAAGAAGGTGGCGCCAGTACGGCAAACTATTTGTACCATGCGTTGGCGATGAGTCAGGTATTCAGTGCTCCGCCAACCCTGGCTGTCTGGAGTCAATCGTGGTTGAAGCGTAACGTTCCTAACATAGTGTTTTTCATTCCCACGCTCGTGCAGTTCTATATCATCTACACAAATTACAAGACTCTCGAGGTGCTCCAACTCTACAAACGTTTGGCGAACGCTGAAATGATGCCGCAGTACATTCTCGGTATTTTGATCGTATTCCTAGGCGCCTTCGCTACCGTTTATGCCGAGGCTTGCAACTACCGGTGGCGTAGCGCGTTCATTCACGTCAACCCGGCGTTTCGCCGCGTGGACCCGATGCCATGGATCGCCTGGGTTCGATTGAAGCCATTGCGTGGCAGGAGATTTGGCGATTATCTTGAACGGCATCTTCGTGCGCAAGCGGTGCAGCGTCTCAAGCTGGCGACTGACACGATCAATGATGTCATCGAGCTGGCACACACGGTTGAGATCGATAAAGACAGCATTTCCTATTTAGACGTTGGAGACATGTGCGGAGAGCTCAAGAGGCAGGCATTCGAAATCGCTGACAGGGAGTGCGAAAAGTACCACTTCGTGCGTAATGAAGTCGTGTCGAGTATCTTGGATGGCAGGCTTTGGCAGGTGAAGGCGAGGTTCTACCTGAGCTGCATCAGGAAATCAGCATGACATGTATACGATGAGACGGTGATCAACGAGAAAAGACGCAGCATCCGCCTTCATTCTGGGAGTCTTCGTCCCTGTGTGCGGCTCAAAACAGCTTCGACTGGGGCGGCTTCGCCCCGCCGCGCAGCGCGTCGATCAGCGCCTGGCCAAGCAAGGCCTTCTGCCAGTTGCGCATCACCGGAACGCGGTCCAGATCGGCTGGTTCCTGTGGCTGGGCCTGGGCGACGGTGAGCAGGATGTGGCGCGGGGCCAGGACCGAGGCATCGACCTTCAGATCTTTGGCGATCTTGTCGCGCGCTTTCTTCATCCGGTCGATGCGCGCCTCGAGCTCGCGGTCGCGGAGCCACGTCTTCGACTCGCTCTTTTCCGGCAGATCATCGTCGGGGATGGCCAGTGCTTCCTCCACCATGCGGGCGATGTCGCGGCCGTAGCGGCCGCGGTGATAGCCGGAGACGCCTTTGATGACGCCGAACTCCTGCAGCGTCACCGGCTTGATCTTGGCCACTTCGAAGATCAGATCGTTGCTGAAGATCTTAAACGGCGGCCGGTCGGCTTCGCGGGCCAGGCCATCGCGATAGTCGTAGAGAGCGCGCACGACTGCCAGCGAACGGCGGTCGAGCGCACCGAGGCCTTTCAGGCGGCGGAACGGCTCCTCGTCGCTGTCTTTCTCGTTGAAGCGGATCTGCTCCAGGCGCGCGAATTCCTCGACCGCCCACTCCCAACGTCCCAGCGCGGTCAGCTCATCGCGCAGGCGATTGGCCAGATCGATGAGGTGACGCGTGTCGGTGGAGGCGTAGGCGAGCATGTCCGGCGGCAGCGGCCGCATGGCCCAGTCGGCGCGCTGATGCTTCTTGTCGACCTTGTAGCCGAAGTGACGGTCGAGCAGCGCCGCCAGGCCGAAGGCCTCGTAGCCGAGCAACTGCGAGCAGACCATCGTGTCGATCAGATTGGCGATCGTGTATCCGAAGTCGCGGTTGAGGATGCGCAGGTCGTAGTCCGCCCCGTGCAGGATCTTGGTGATGCCGCGGTTCGCCAGAATCTCTCCGAACTTCGACAGGTCGAATTTGCACAGCGGATCGATGATCAGGTCCTCGCCGGGGAACGACATCTGAATGAGGCAGACTTTGTCGAAGTACGAATGCAGCGAATCGGCCTCGGTGTCGAGTGCGATGACCGGCTGCGCGGCCACGCGGGCCATGGCGGTGTCGAAGTCCTTCTGGTTGTCGATGAAGATCACAACACCAGCTCCCTCAACCCGATCGACACCAGCTTGTCGTTGAAGGCCCGCCGGTCGAACTGCGCGGACCCGGCAAGGATGCGTACGTCGTCGTGTTCTTCCGACATACTGAGAAGGAGCGCGGTGTCCTCGGCGGAGGGGACTCGAATCTCCAGGCTGTGGAGTTGCACCACGCGTGCTGTGCCGAACATCCGCGCGTAGAGCGCGTTGCTGGCGACGAGCACGTGCAGGCGGACGTCGTCCTCATCGATCCATGTAAGAGGGATGAGGTCGAGCTCCTCCGTCTGATCGATCTCGTCGCGGTCGACGCGAAAGCCGCGGTTGCCAGCCATCATCGCAACCTGATTCTTCTGCTGGGGTTGCATCACGCCGAGGACGTCGATCGAGCCGCTGTCGATCAGCCCCCCCAGCCATGCCGAACGGGCCACGCTGCCGACGAACATCGACTCAATCCGAAGCTTCGCGAGGAGATCCGCGACCGCCTCGATGGCACGTGTGTAGCGAGGCGTTGCACGGAGGGGATGCATCAGAGGGGATTATATGGGTGTGGGGTGGGCCGTGGGTTTTCGGTTGTCGGTTATCGGTTATCGGTTCCTGGGTTACTAAGTTGCTAGGTTGCAGAGTTGCTGAGCTGCAGAACATGGTTGTACCGGTACTGCTACTTCGCAACCCTGCAACCCTGCAACCCTGCAACCCTGTAACCCGATAACCGACAACCGACAACCCAGTCCCCCCGAGGTACCATCACTCCGGTGCTTGAACGCCTTCGCGACCTCGTCTCCCACCATTGGGGCTACGACTCCTTCCGCCCGTTGCAGCAGGAAGCAATGATGGCGGCTATCGAGGGGCGCGACTCGCTGGTGGTGATGCCTACGGGTGGTGGCAAGTCGCTTTGTTATCAGGCGCCGGCGCTGTTGAGCGAGAACGTCACCGTCGTGGTCTCACCGTTGATCTCGCTGATGAAAGACCAGGTCGATGGACTTCGCGAATGCGGCGTGGCGGCGGCGCAGCTCAACAGCTCGCAGCGCAGCGACCAGCAGAGGGCCATCGAGCGTGATGTCCTCGACGGGAGGATCAAACTGCTCTTCGCATCACCCGAGCGGCTGGCCATCGCCAGCTTTCGCGACCTGTTGCAGCGCGCGAACGTGCGCACGTTCGCCATCGACGAGGCGCATTGCATCAGCCATTGGGGGCACGACTTCCGGCCTGAGTACCGGCAGCTTCGCGATCTCCGCAAGACCTTTCCGCGGGCGTCGGTACACGCGTATACAGCCACGGCCACTCCGAGGGTGCGCGCCGACATCGCCGAACAACTGTCGCTCCGCGATCCGCTTGAGCTTGTCGGCGACTTCGACCGCCCCAACCTGACATACCGCGTCCTGCCGCGCACCGACGAATGGAAGCAGGTGGTCGAGGTCGTCGAGCGGCACAAGGGGGAGGCGGGAATCATCTATTGCATCCGCCGGCGCGACGTCGACTCGTTGTCGGAGAAGCTGCGGCGCAAAGGAATCGACGCCGTCGCCTACCACGCCGGCCTCTCTCCCGAGGAGCGGCGCGGCGCGCAGGAGAAATTCGCCTCGGAGAAATGCGACCTCGTCGTCGCCACGGTGGCCTTTGGAATGGGCATCGACCGGTCGAACGTCCGCTACGTGCTGCACACGGGGATGCCGAAGTCGATCGAGCACTATCAACAGGAAAGCGGGCGGGCCGGACGCGACGGGCTGGAGGCGGAGTGCGTGCTGCTCTACTCGGCGGCCGATGCCATCGTCTGGAGAAACATGCTCGAGCGAGGTGGCGAGGGGGTCGAGCCCGATCCGGCCTGGGTGGAGTCGGCCATGCGCCACGTGCGTGATCTCGATCGCTACTGTTCCTCGGCGGCCTGCCGGCATAGTGCGCTGGTGGAGTATTTCGGCCAGCAGTACACGGCTGAGAACTGCCACGGCTGCGACATCTGCCTCGGCGAAACAGAGAGCGTTCCCGACGCGCTGGTCATCGCGCAGAAGATCCTCTCGTGCGTCTACCGCGTCCGGGAGTCGTTTGGTGTCGGTCACGTCGTCAGCGTGCTTCGAGGCGAGGATACGGAGAAGGTTCGCGATCGCGGCCACAGCCGGCTGTCGACCTTCGGATTGCTGAAGACGTCGACGAAGCATGAGCTTCGCGAATGGATCTATCAACTCATCGCGCAGGATTTCCTGCGGCAAACGGAGGACGAGTATCCGATTCTCCGCCTCGGCGCGCGCGCCCGCGACGCCATGCGCGGCGTCGTCGAGGTCAAGCTGCGGCAGCCGGTAGTCCGGAAGCGCGACAAGAGCTCGTCGCGAACGCCGTCGGGCCCGGCACCGCTCGATCCGCTTCAACCGCACGATCGCGAGTTGTTCGAGCGTTTGCGGAAATGGCGCCGCACAGAGGCGGAGCATCGCGGCGTGCCGCCGTACGTTGTCTTTAACGACAAGACCCTCCGCGACCTGGCGCGCGTGCGGCCGACGACGCTGTATGCGCTGCGGGCGATCTACGGCATCGGCGATGCCAAGCTCGAAGCGTTCGGCGATGCGCTCATCACACAGATCCGCGAGCATTGCGCGACCGCGCCATCGTGACCAGCAGCCACACCGCGAACGCGCACGACGCGACGCCGGCAAACAGTCCGGCCATGCGCAGCAGAAGCGCAAAGAAGTGGTCCGCCGGCAGCATGTGCATCGCGCCCAGCAGATAGCCCCAGTCGTGCTCCAGATCCTCGGAGGATGCGAACCCGACCAGCGGCAGATCCTTCGATCGCGCATCGCCGACGTACGCCGAGAGCTCGTACAGGCTGTACGAAAGCCAGAAACCGCCGACGGACATGCCGTAGTAGTCGGGCTGCCGCGCGAAGTAGATGACGCAGATGATGGGGATGGCGATCTGGAAGACGCTCCCCATGATCGAGGTGATGAAGTGCGGCGCCCAGGCGAAGACGAGATGCCCCATCTCGTGAAAGCCGAGCGTGATGCCGTAGAAGATCGTCCACCGCGTCGGATCGCGGAACTTGACAGTGAAGAGATAGATGAGGAAGAGCAGCAACAGCGCGCGCGGAATCCACATCCTGCCCTGGCACCAGTCGCGGGCATCGTCGAGGAAGGTGTCGAGCGCGGTGGGGGCGGTTGGCTTTGGCGCGGCCTCGATATGACCCATCGCCAGAAGTGTAGACCGCGAGGCTGAAAACGAGCCAGACAGACGTGTCAACGACGGCCGTACCTGTGTCCAGATGTCAGTCACCGATGAGTTCGCGGACGTCATCGGTGACGAGAACGAAGTCATCGATGACAAGAGATGAACTCAGCGGTGACTGGACGAACTCTCTGGTGACTAGAATGAAGTCATTGATGACTTGTATCAAGTCACAGATGACTAAAATAAAGTCACCAATGACTAGAATAAAGTCATTGATGACTGGAATGAACTCGCAAGTGACGAGTAATAAGCTCATCGGTGACTAGAATGAAGTCACGCGTGACTGGAACGAACTCGCCGATGACTAGAATGAAGTCATCGATGACGAGAACTTAGTCATCGATGTCCAGGTTTTAGACGCCATCCTGTTCAGTAATCGGACATTTCGCTGCGACTGTTCATAAATACTCCAGCACGCGCGCCACGTGCTCCCACTCCGTAGCTCCGTTCCCGATGGCGACGCGGATGCCGTAGCGGCCTCGGAGGCGGGTGTGGGAGACGAAGAGACGGCCGCTGGCGTTCATCCGTTCGAGGGCTTCGATGCTGGCGCGCTCGGAGGCTGCCTCGTCGATCTCGCTATTCGAAGAGCGGACGATCTTGCGGAAGACCACCACGCTCAGACTCTGCGGTGCGATCAGCTCGACGTCGTCGCGCTTTTGCAACTCGGAAGCGAGCCGCGCCGCATCGGCGACGTGCTGCCGGATCACCTTCTGAATCCGCTCGATGCCGTAGTGTTCGAAGAGGTACCAGAGCTTGAGGGCGCGGAAACGGTGGCCGAGCTGGAGGCCGTAATCCATGAAGTTCACTTCGGCCGAGTCGGTGGTCTTCAGATATTCGGGGACGAGCGAGAAGGTCTCGCGCAACACGTCGGGCTTGCGGGTGTAGAGCACGCTGCAGTCGATCGGGGTGAAGAGCCACTTGTGCGGGTTGATGACGATCGAGTCGGCCTCTTCGACGCCCTCCCACAGCCAGCGAAATTCGGGACAGATCGTTGCCGGACCGGCATAGGCGGCATCGACGTGCAGCCAGACGTTCTCGCGCCTGGCGATCTCCGCGATGCGCTTGACCGGATCGATTGCCGCGGAGGAGGTCGTGCCGACGGTGGCGGAGATGGCGCAAGGAACGTAGCCCGCCGCGCGGTCGCGTGCGATCGCTTCCTCCAGCGCGCCGACACTCATCGCGAACGAATCGTCGCCGGCGATCTTGACGACTCCATCAATTCCGAAGCCGAGAGCCAGAGCCCCTTTCTCGATCGACGAATGCGCATGCTCGGAACAGTAAACGCGCAGCGGCGGCGCTGCCGCGAAGCCGCGCGTGCGAATCTCCGGCGCGGCGTACTCGCGCGCGGCGGCCAGGGCCAGAAAGGAATTGATCGAGGCGGTGTCGTTGATGATGCCGAAGAGGCCGGACGGAAGGCCGAGCGCCTCGCGGAGCCAGCGCAGCGTCACCGTCTCCAGCTCGGTCAGCGACGGCGAGGTGCGCCAGATCATCCCGTTCAGATTCAGCGCTGCCGTGAGCAGCTCGGCCAGGATGCCGGCCTGCGAGCCGGTAATCGAGAAGTAGGCGAAGAAGGCGGGGTGATTCCAGTGCGTGACGCCCGGGATGATCTTCGAATCGACCTCGGCCAGCAGGGCATCATAGGGACGGCCCCCCGCGCTCGGCGCGGCTGGGAACTGTCTCTCGATGTCGCCCGGCTGGACGCGGGAGAGGACGTCGTAGCGGTCGACGCCGTCGAGGTAATCGCCGATCCAGTCGATCAGCTTGTGGCCGGCGGCACGGAATTCATCACTGGTCGGATCGAGCCGGCACGGCCGGCCGCGTGGCTTCGTCATGCGGCGCATCTTCTCCGCCCCGCAGCGAATTCGCAAGCATCAGGAAGACGACGAAGGCGATGGGGACGGCGATCTGTCCCGTGAGCCGCGGCCATGACGTCTGGACGTGCCAGCGGATGTCGTGTGGCGTGACGAAGTATGCGCCGGCGAAGAAGACGAGCTGGATTGCGGTCACGAGCAGGACGAACGCTTCGCGGCGGCGAGCCGCGGCCGGTGCGATGAGAATCCCGGCCAGGATGGCAACCCAGAACCACGGCTTGTAAAGCTTCGCCGCAAGATAGAAAAGGATCTGGTGCGCGTGCGGCAGCCGCGCCATGAGCCGCACAAGGGCAGAACCGCCGGCAATGTCGGTGGCCAGGGCCCGCGTCGCTCGAAGAACGAGCCACGGAGCGGCCAGGGCGTACGCAGGCCAGAGTCTCAACAGTCTCGCGGTTGGCCGGTTGCGCGGCCGGGAGGTCTGGTTTTCCTGCGAGACCGCGAGACCGCGAAACCACGAGACCGCCAGCATCGCCAGCGTCACCGCCACCAGCAGCGCCATCCCCTCGTTCTTGCAGTTCGCCGCGAAACCAAGCATCAGCGCGCCGTTGCGCCACGCCGCGGCATCGTCGTCGAGCAGCCCCGTGCGTACGAAGAGCACGCCGGCGCTGCTAAAGGCGATGAGCGCTCCTTCTGCCAGACCGACGTTGGTGCTGACAGCGACCCCCGCCAGCCCGAGCGTGAGAAGCGAGGCGTAGAACGGCGTCATTTCACGCGCCGCCATCGCGCGGAGGATGAGCAGGAGTGCCAATCCCCAGGCAACGAAAAGGAGGCCCAGCCAGCGGTCGTTCCACCCTCCGGCAAGTGCTACGAAGTCAAAGTTCAACGGCACGAGCAGCGGATAGTCGGGATGAAGGAAGGTGTTCCAATGGCTTTGCAGGAGACGCCAGTCGATGGCGCCAGCCTCGAGAAATACCTTCGCCTTCAATCCCCAGATGGCCCAGAAGTCCCACTCCCATAGCGGCACCAGCGTGGCGAAGAGGGCGTAGCCGGCGATGGAGACGATCGTGAATACGTCGAGAACGTGTGGGCGCACGGGGTGTTGCCGGTCGCCGGTTGCCGGTTGCCGTCCAGCGATGAGGGCGGCGGCGCAGAAGATTGCCAGCGCGGTGACGCTCACGCTGATCAGTGTCCAGCGGATGTGCGCGATCGACAGTGTGAGCAGCACCAGGAACATCGCTCCGCTGCCATACAGAAACGATGTACCGATGATCATCGGTCCCCGGCTGTTCCGATCGACGCTGAGCGCGATCGGGATTCCGAGGACGGTGAGGCTCAGGATGGCGATGAGAGTGGAGGTCATCGCGAGATCCTCAGCACAGACAAGAGTGTCTGTGCCACATTGATCTGCGGATGCGGGGGTGTACCTGCCACGCCAATGGGCACAGACAAGAGTGTCTGTGCCACATTGTTCCGCGGATACAGGAGGATCCCTGCCACAGGAGGAGCCGTATGTGGCACAGACACTCTTGTCTGTGCTGTTGCCATCGCGCGAATGTGAGTCATGGCCGCCGGAGCCTCAACAACGCGCCCTGATCTCCCTGCCAGATCACATCGGCCGGCACGCGCAGCCTGACCCCGAAGGCGGCGATGTACTTCGCCGCCAGGAAGTTCTGCGGAAGGCGCCGATTGTCCGGGGTCACCAACGGCAGCACTTCGCGGCCGCTGAGAAAGTAGCTGGCGCGGTAGTAGGCATACGAATAACCTTCGTCCCATCCCATCGCCGGCACGACCACGGCGATCGTGTCGCCCGGCTTGGTGTGCTGGCGAAGGTCAGCGAGGAAATGCGGATATTGCGGCCACTGGCGATCGCAGAAACCGTCCAGGGCGCGTGCGAGCGGCTGGCGATCGACGAACGCGACCTGCATCAGGCGTACCCCGATGGACGACGCTACGATGGCCGCCAGGCAGAGGATGGTGAGCGCGCGGCGGAGAGTCACACGCGCGATTGTCGCACTCGGAGGCGTCTACGGAGGAGAACGTTTTGCGGTGCTGTTCGCGGAGCCTTGGGCAATCAACGCTGCCGGCCGTGCCGGCTAGGAGGCGCCGCGGCCCGACAACACGGCCGGAATCGTCCGGAGCAGGATCTTCAGATCGAGCGACGGCGACCAGTTGTCGATGTACTGCAGGTCGAGCTGCATCCAGCGATCGAAGTCGACGTTGTTGCGCCCGCTGACCTGCCAGAGGCACGTCAGGCCGGGCTTCATCGACAGCCGGCGGCGGTGCCAGCGGTGATACGCCGCCACTTCCTCGGGGATGGGCGGGCGCGGCCCGACGAGACTCATGTCGCCCTTCAGCACGTTCCAGAGCTGCGGCAGCTCATCGAGTGAGAACCTACGCAGCACACGGCCGACGGCGGTGACGCGCGGATCGGATTTCGCCTTGAACACCGGTCCGGTCATCTCATTCAAGTGCGTAACCTCTCCGCGCCGCTCGTGTGCATCCTCGAACATCGTCCGGAACTTGAAGAGCGTGAAGACCCGGCCATTGAGTCCCATCCGCTTTTGCCTGAAGAGGATCCCTCCGGGGGAAGAGAGCTTGATGGCGATGGCGGCGAGCGCGATGGCCGGCAGGGCGAGCAGAAGAAGGAGCATGGAAACGGCAACGTCCAACAGACGTTTGAGGGCGAGCTGCGATTCATTCGACGGCGTGGTGGTGAAGGTAAGGAACGGAATCCCTTCCAGCTCTTCGAGCTCGACGCGCGCTACGCGGTTCGGGAAGAAGTTCATGGCCACGCGGGCACGGATGCCGAGCTCTTCGCACATCAGGAAGATCTGCTTCATCTCGTCGAGCTTCTTGCGCGTGACGGCGAAGACGATCTCGTCGATCGGTTCGGCGAACTGTCCCCCCTCGAGGAGCCGGCGAAGGTCGGGAACGGTGCCGTAGACCCGGAAACGCGCCCAGCCGTTCGACAGCCGGTGCCCATCGGAGACAAATCCGAGGATCTTGTAGCCCCAATACTTGTGGCCTTCGATCGTACGGGCTACTTCGATGGCCCGGCGGCCGGTGCCGACGATCAGTATGGTCCGGTAGTTGAGACCCTTCGCGCGGACGTAGCGGGCGATGATCCGGACGACGACCTTCTCGAGAACGAGGAGCAGCGCCGCCAGTACGCCGAAGAGAACGAACCATGCCCGCGATAGCTGCCGCAGCGGCATCAGGTAGGCGAGCGTGGCCAGGATGGCGTTGCCGACCAGGACCACGCGGATGGCCGTCAGCGCCTCGCGCAGGAGCGGGACCGTGCGGTGGCTGTGATAGCTGTGATAGCTGAAGAGGAGGACCGACCAGAGGATCAGGACGACGGGATAGAGCTTGACGTATTCGCGAAGAGGAAACAGGCCCGTCGGGAACTGGTCCGGCGCAATCCTCGGCAGCACGAGGTCGCGGATGAAGAAGGCGGCAAAGAAAGCAGCCGTCGTGAGCGCAAGGTCGGCAACGTAGACGACCCTGGCGATCATGCGCGCCTTTTCTTTAAGCATTCAACCTCTTGGCCGGTGAAACGACTCTGGAAACGATTTGCACCGAATGTACTACGGAAATCAGCGGGCCAACGTCTAACGGGCGCTCTTTTCAGGGGGCGATGGCCGTGAAGAGCCGCTCGTACGCGTCGGTCACAGCCGTCCAGCCATACGTTTCACCGGCGCGTGCCCGGGCGGCAAGCCTCATCCGCTCACGCAGCTCCGGGGACGACAAGTATTCTGAAATTGTGCCTGAAAGCGTTTGCGACGGCCGGAGCCTGAAGTAACCGGCGGCGTCTCCTCCCACTTCCCGGTTCTCCGGGGTGTCGTTGGCGAGGACGCACCCCCCCGACGCCATCGCCTCGATCATGGCCGGATGCGTTCCGCCGACCTCGGTGGCCTGGATATAGATGAGCGCGTTGCGCTGCAGCGTCCGGTAGTCGTTCCCATAAAGCGCGCCGGGAAAGAGGATGGAATCCGAGGCATGGCCCCGAAGCTCGGACTGGAGATCGCGCGCGTAGGAGGCGGAGCCGAGCATAACGAGAGCCGGGAGTCGACCCCCGACCCCCGCGATCTGCTCGTACGCCAGCGCCACCTCCAGCGGATTGTTCTCCGGCTCGAAACGGCTGACATAGAGAATGTAGTTGCCGGCCTCGACGCCGAGGCGCTGAAGGACGTCGCTGTCATCCTCGGCCGGGAACTCCGCGCCATAGGGGATCATCACCGGCTCGATGCCGTAGCGCTGGCGGTAGTAATCGGCGATGACGTTGGCATCGGCGACCACGCGACTGGCGAAGAGCGCCGAAAACGATTCGCCGATGGCGTAGACCGCCTTGCCGGCGATGTTCCATTTGCGTCGATGGCGCTCGATGCCGTCGACATTGATCGCCACCGGAATCCGGGCCGCGCGCAGCAGCGGCAGAACAAAGGCATTCGCCGCATTGCAGAGAAGGACGACGTCGAAATCACGCCGTAGCGCATCGAGAGCGGAGAGCAGCGTATGGCTCACGGTTTCGAGGTACTTGTGGTGAAGCGCTGGGAGGACGATGCGTTGAACGGCGTTCCAGAAATCGGTTGTCGGTTGTCGGTTGTCGGCTGTAGCAGTGGCCTCCCGGCAGTAAACAGCCACCTCGTGTCCACGCGCGGCCAGCCTCGCCGACAGCTCCGCGGCGAAGGTCTCGAAACCGCCGTAGCGCGGCGGGATGCCGCGCGTGCCGGCGATGGCGATCTTCAACGAAACCATCCCGCAAGCTGACGGTCGGAGACGCGGCGGCGGCTCTGGATGGCGCGTCGTTTTTCCATGATCCGGCGCCGATTCTTCCACAGCCATGTGAGTGCCGGAAGGGAGCTGCGCTCGATCGTGAGCGTCGCCACGATGGCGACGAGATCGCGGGTCAGCTCGAACGGAGCGTTCCTGATTGCCAGGTAGAGCCCCTCGTTCTTGAGCCGCAGCAGGAAGCGGTTCTTGACACCGTGCATATTCGTCACCGCCGGCAGACTGCGCCGCTTCTCCGGTGTGACGGTGCGGACGTGATGGGCGACGGCGTCGGGAACATGAATCGCGCGCCAGCCGAGGAGCTGGCCGCGCCAGGCGACGTCAGCATCTTCGCGAAAGGTGAAGAAATCCTCATCGAGGAACTCGCCGCCGATGGTGACTTCGTTGATGAAGGACATGGAGTAGAGAGCGGCGGCGCCCGAGACGCCGAAGACCTCACGGTTGCGGGGTTGCGCGGTTGCGGGGTCTCGCGGTTGGGTAGCGCTAAGCGAAGCACCGCCAGACTGCGAGACCGCGAGACCGCGAGACCCTTCGTCCCTCATTCCCTGATCGATATCGAAATGCCTACCGGACCGCGTCATCCGGATGCCCTTCGAATCGACGAGCTTCGTTTCCGCCTGCAGCAGCGTCCCAGTGGCCATGCCGATTCCACCTGTCAGCGCCGCTACCAACTTCGCCACATAGTCTGGTTCCAGGAAGGCATCGGGATTGAGCAGGAAAACAAGCTCGCCGTGCGCGATTCGCACTCCCTGATTCACCGCCGCGCTGAAGCCGCGGTTCGAATCGTTGGCAATCTGTCTCGCCCGGGGATAGCACTCGCGGACCAGGGCGATCGAATCATCCTCAGAGGCGTTGTCGATGTGAATCAGCGCAACCTCGGGATAGGTTTGCGCGGACAGAGCGGCGAGGCAGCGGCGGAGAAAAGGCGCGCTGTTCCAGGTGACGATGATGACGGAGACGGTCCCGTTCGTCAGGCGCCGCTCCATCGCTTGAACGCCTTCCGCATCACGCCCGCGTATGCGCGCGCGGCGCTCCAGCGCCCGAGCTGAAGATGGGCGATGCCGAGCAGGGCGAGCGGCATGCGGAGAAGCATCCCGAACACAATCGCCCAGCGTAGCGCCTCTGCCTGACCGGGCGTAAGCCATTTGCGCGCGTAGAGCCACATATTGCGATACCAGAGCGCAATGAACTCGGCGAACGAAATGTGCTCGAGAGAAGCGCCGCCGAAATGCCGTGCCCGCGCCGCCGGGACGACGAAGATCGTATGTCCGGCCGCGGCGAGTCGCCGGCAATAGTCGACATCCTCGAACCATGCCGGCGTGAATCTCTCATCGAGCGGTCCGACCTCGGCGAAGACTTCGCGGCGGAGCAGCAATGCCGCCGCGGCAGGCTGTTCGACCGGCTGCGGGTGCGTCAGTTCGAGCTCACGATAGCGGTAACGAGCCGTCATCCGGTTTGCCGGGAAAAGCTTGTCGATGCCGAACACCTCGCTGACCAGCGTGGCCAGAGTCGGCAGCCGGCGTAGCTGAAACTCGCGCTGCGAATCGCCCGCCTCGTCCGACAACAGCGGCGCCGCCGCTGCGACGACAGGATTGGCGTCGAGAAACTCCACCAGGATCTCGAGCGCACGCGGTGCCAGCTCGCAATCGGGATTGAGCAGGAAGAAGTAACGTCCGCTGGCCCGCGCGGCAACGCGGTTGACGCCGGCCGCGAAGCCGTCGTTTGCCGCTCCGCGGATGACGTCGATTTCGTTGCCGATCGCCGACAGCGTCGCATCCGCCGAGGCATTGTCGTAAACGATGACCTCATACGCCAGGCCTCCGCACGCCCCGGCGATCGATTGGAGGCAGCGATCGATCCATCGCTCGCTGTTCCACGTCACGATGACGATCGACAGATCGAGCGGGCGCGTGGCCAGGCCGCGGAGGATTCGGGGCGTTTCGGTCTCCGTCTTCAGCGTTCTGGTCGCCTCTGCCATTCTTGCATTGCCTCGATCAGCGGCCGCGTCACGACATCCCAGGCGAAACGCGGCTGGATACGGATCAGGTTAGATACGCATGTCGCATAGAAACCGTCGTTAGTCATCAGCCGCACGATTCCGTCCGCGACGGCTGCCGCATCCAATGACGGCACAACGACTCCCAAGCTTTCCGCCGCAACCAGCTCGGCGGCGAAGCCCTGCTCTGTAGTGATTACGGGAACTGCCGCCGCGATGGCGTCGAACAGCCGCGTACGAATGGAGTACGCGGCCTCCGCCGTCGGACGGTGCAGCATGATAGCGATTTTGCTCCGGCGCAGCCACGCCAGCCGGTCTCGATACGGAGTCCATGAGTCGTTGGCGTTTACAAAAGGCGCGCCGCCTGCAATGAGGGCGTCGAGCCGGTCTTCGCGGCGCCGGTCGACCGAGTGCCGGTTGGGCCGCGACCGTCCCAGAAAAAGGAGCCGGCAATCGATCCCGCGCTGGTTGACCGCGATGACCGCCTCGACGGCAGTGGCCGGATCGAGCCATTCCCATGTTCCGCCACCCCACAGGATGATGTTCTCCCGTTTCGCGGGAGCGGCGACACCGACATCGTCAATGCCGAAGGGGATCTCGATCACCGGTCCCCTGGCCTTCTCGTAGAGCGCGCGCTGTTTCTCCGTCGCCACGATGAGAAGATCTCCCTCGTCCATCGCTCTTTCCACGCGCCAACGCTCCGCCCGGAGGTGGACCCGCTGCCGCATAGACGGGTGCCGGCCGTACATTTCGCGCAGCTCGAGTAGGACGGGATCGAAAAGGTCGTAGACGATGTGCTGCGCGCGCCGCTGCCGCCGAAAGCCGCGCGCCGGCTGGCCGACCAGTACATCCGCCGATTTCATCGCCACGAGCGCTTCGGCACTCCCACGCGCGGCGACGCGGAAGGCCGGCGATGAGGGGAGCTCCCCTTCGCGCTTGCAGATCAGGATCGTCGGGAAATGCTTCGCCAGCTCGCCGGCGAAGTGCCAGGCCCGAATCCCCGGCCCTGCCATCCGCTCACCGACGACATCCGGCGTATGAACTGCGACCCCAAACATGGGCGCGCACTTTACCGCGTGAAGAGCCCCTGCAACATGCCGCGAATCGAGGTCCGGCCGTGCAACATCAGCTTGACGTCTTCGAGCAGCAACGCCCCGATGCTGCCGACGCCGCGATGCCGCCGGGCTACCAGGTAGCGGTTGCGCGTGCGCAGCCGCAGCGCGTTGGGCCCGAGAAGCGGCGCCGATTGCGAGCCGAGATGCGTGGCTCTGATCACCGGGAGGACCGCCGTTCGCCAGCCGCATTCGTGGAGCCGGGCATTTAGATCAACGTCTTCGTAATAGGCGAAAAGGCTCGCGTCAAAGATCGTCTCTCCCAGCGCCTCGCGGCGGTAGAGGGCGGCGGTTGCGGAGACGCCCCAGGCGTCCCTGGGACCGCGGGCGTCCCGCCCGCGGTCCCAGGAGCGTATCTGCCTAAAGGTCCCGTCACTGATATCGATCCCCGCCCCATCGATCGTCGTTTCATCTCTGCGCAGGATCGTCTGCACGGCGGCGAGATGGGTGTCGGCATCGAGCGCGCCGGCGACTGTTGCCAGCCAGTCGCGGTCGAGGACGACGTCGTTGTTGATGAGCGCGATATAGGTGCTGGTGGCGTGGCGATACGCTTCGTTGTTGCCGCCGGCGAAGCCGAGGTTGGTCTCGCTGCGGAAGACGTGAAGACCGTGGCGGAAGGCGATGCGCTCGGCGGTCGGCGTGCGGGAACCGTTATCGAACACGATCACCTCGCGTGGCGGCAGCGTCTGTGAAGCGATGGAGTCGAGACAGGCGAGCAGCATCCCGCCGCCATCGATGTCGAGAACAATGATGGAGACGTCAGTCATGCCGCATCCAGTCGAGATTCGCGTCGCCGTCGAGGCAGCGCAAGTCCACGCGGCCGGAGTGCGCGATGCTGATGTGGGTGTAGCCGTAGGTGGCGCCGGTGGGCGCCAGCGGGAATGCGCCCCCTCCGAGCTCGATCGTTGCACCCGCTCTCGACTGGTAGCGCAGCGTTGACGGGCCGGCTTTTGCCAGGAACGAGAGTGTGTCGCCGGCGTGTACGATCCATCCGCCCTGGTAGAGAAAACGCGAAACGGTCCATTCGGACGGAAACAGTTCGCCGCCGTTGTGCGTCACGTGCGCGTCCTCAAACTCGATGCGGTCAGCAGGCTGGCGGCCGTAGGTGAATGCTGCGAAGAACAGCAGCGCGAAGAGGAGCGGCGCGATCCTCCTCACAATCATCGTGAGCGCTCTGTTTGTGATGACAGCGGCGACGAGAACGAGCGCGAACAGGATGCTCCCCACTACCGCCGCCATATTCGGCCGGATGAAGCTCGGCATCAGCCGCGAAAAGTCGCTGTGCCACGTCGTGCTCAGCGTCTCGCCGATGAAGTTCTCGCCGGTTGCGAGGTGAAAGAGGCGCCACGGGAAGGCGGCGCCGTGGATGACCAGCATCAGCGTCCACGCCGTGATGACGGCGCGGAAGCCTCCGATGCGATCCCACAGAGTTGCCGCGCCGAGGGCCAGGATCGGCATCAGGACGACGATGTAACGGAGTGGGGGAGACCAGCCGCCATGCCATTCCGAGCGGGGGATCAGGTAGACAATGTAGAGCAGCGAAGCGCTCATGCCGAGGCGGAACCCATCCGGCAGGGTGCGCCATCGCGGCAGTGCCAGGATGGCCAGCGCGTAGAGCGGTGCCTGGAACAGCAGTCCGGCCGCGCCGTCGAGCACGAGACCGAAGAGGCCGAGCCAGTAGAAAATCGGGCCGCTCGGCATCAGTTCCGTCAATCGGTGCGTGTTCATGGCATGGCCGGAGATCAGCCAGGCCACTATGAGGGGAATGGCAACCAGCGCCGCGGCGATAGCGGCTTGCGTTCGCGTGCGCAGCACCCGCGCCAGCAGCACGATGGCCAGCAATCCGAAGCGGATCTTGAGCAGTACCAGCGCCAGCGTTGCGATGAGCCAGCGCGGAGGCCTGCGCTGGCGGATGCCGCGCACAGCCTCGAGGTAGAAAAACGCTGCCGGTACCTCCGGCCAGATCCGTGTCGCATAGAAAATGAGCGGCGGCCCGAACGCGATCAGCGGGAAGAGGGCGCGCGTGGTGCTGTCGCTGATCCCCTCATCCTCCAGGAATCGGATCGTCGAGCGCGCCAGGAGCGCACCGAACAACGCGATGATCGCGATCGCTCCCGGCACGCCGCCGAGCGCATAGCCGGGGATCATCAGAATCGGCAGGAACGGTTCGTGACGCGAGTACTGCTCGCCGTGAGGTCCGCGTGGATCGCCCTGCTGCGGAACGAGATCGGGCCGGCCGATATCGGAGTGCGCCAGTTCGCGGTACTGATTCGTCAGATCGAGATCGTGATCGCTCACGAGCGACTCGGTCATCAGCAGGTAGTAGGGCTCGTCGCCGTCGATCGGCGTCCGAAGCTGCAGCGGGATCATCACGGTGTATCCGATTGCGGCGATGATGAATGCGCGGTTTGCGCTCCAGCGGACCTCGCCGGAGAATGCAATGAATCCGAGCGGGATGGCCACGATCGCCGTGCCGGCGGCGATGAAGAGCAGATAGAGATCGACGTCGACGTGCAACACGCGGCCGAACGCGCTCAGGCCCGCGAGAATCAGAAGGGTGGCCAGTTCAAACTCCAGGCAACGGCGTAGCGGCCGGCCGCGCAGGGCGGTCAGCGAAATGGCGAGGGCGGCGGCGATTGCGAGAGGCAGATTCATCGCGCCGGAAAGTCGACTGCATCAATCTGGAGGTGCGTCTGCCGAGGGAGGTCCGGGGCGGCCAGCACGCGCAGCGATGCCATGTCGGCCGCGCAGGTGAGTGCCGCGCGGCCGGAGCCCCAGACCCATGCGCTCGCGCCGTAGCCGCGCATCTCGCCCGGCGAAAAACGCGGCAAGGAATTGCGCGATCCGAAGAACTGCTCGCGGCGCATGAACCCGAAGTCGGCGATGTCGCCGATGCGGATCTGTCGGGTGGTCACGCGTCCGCGCGTGTCGGTCGCTTCGATCGCTCCGACGACGCGCCCCGGTTTGAAGCGCGCCATCTGTCCTCCACTCGCCGTCACGATGACGCTTCGGACGTGCGGCGGCACTCCGATCGGCAACGCCTCGGAGGCGGCCAGAGCCGAAACGACCGGCTGCCGGTTTGCGCAAGACGGTTGGTAGTTGCGCACCACCGGCAGCGCGCGCGCGATGATCCCGCTCCACGGCCAGAGGGCGAAGATGACCAGCGCCGCCGCGTACGTCAGCGGCCGAAGTCGGTCGAGCAGCGGAATCAGGAAGACGATCGCCGCCGCGATGTAGATGGTGGCCAGCGAATAGCGGGCGAAGAAGGCGGCGGTGAGGACCGCCGCGGCGATCACGTAGGTTGCGCCGTGGCCGAGAGTGCGCACCGCGAGTACCAGCAGCGCTACCGCAAACGGAAAGAACGCCATCTTTCCCGGCGAGAGGGGAGTGACGACAGCGACCGCCAGCACCGCCAGGAGCGCTGACGGCCGGAGTGCTGGCGTTTCGCCGGCTGGCCCGGCAGAGCCAGCCCTGAGCGAAGCCGAAGGGCCTCTCCGCCGAGGGATGGCGAAGAGTAAGGTGACGCTCCCGGCGAGAATGATCAGTTCCTTGATCACGTGAACGTCGTGTAGAGGTATCCACCGCAGGATCACAATCCCAATTACCGTCAGCGTCACCTCCGGCGGCGAGACGCCGCCGGGCCAGCCGGCGAGACGCCAGCGCTCCGAGGCGCGCTCCGAGGCGATCGCGGTCGCGATCGCCGTGATACCGAACGCCGCGGCGACGATGACGCCGTATGCGAAGAGCCTCGTTCGCTCCTCCGGGATCGTCATCATCGCCACCACCAGCAGCGGTACGGCGCATTGCACGATGGCGCACCAGCGCGTTCCGCGCACGAGCCAGGCGCATGCGAGCACCAGCGCGATCACGAGCGGGAGATGCGCGTCGATCGTCGTCGTCAACACACCACGTTCTCGGCCGGATTGCGGACCCACTCCGGATCGAAGCCTTCGATCGTTTCGGGAGTCATCGTGGCGCGGTAGACGACGCGCGCGTCGCCACGGAGCTGCACGTCGCGCGCAACCTCTCCATCGAGCGCAAAGGAGACTTCGAGCGTGATCCCGCTCCGCGTCAGCACGTTCACCGGCGACGTCGTCCTTCCTAAGAACGCGCTGGTCACCGATGACGCCACCACGCCCGAGCCGCAGGAGAGCGTCTCCGCTTCCACCCCGCGCTCGTACGTCCGAACCTCGATCGAGTGCGGATCGCGCACGACGACAAAGTTGATATTAGCGCCCGCGGCGTGCAGATCCGGATGCGACCGCAGCGCGCGGCCGAGGGGAACGATGTCCTGTGACCAGAGCTCGTCGCGCAGGAAGACGACGTAGTGGGGAACGCCGACGATGATCGAGCTCCCTTGAATCACCGTTTCGCCAATGCGCAGCGGTCGGCTGGCAATGAACGAATGCGGCGGCTGCAGCGAGAGCGTGACGTGCCCGCCGTCGCTGACCTCGGCGCCGACCATGCCCGCGCCGGTCTCGATGGTCATCCGTTTCGGAGCGATGACGTTGACATACGCGAAGCGCGCCGCGCAGCGGGTGCCATTCGCACAGAAGTCGGCCGGCGATCCGTCGGCGTTGAGGTAACGCATCCGGAAGGTAGCCCGCGGGGTGTTCTCGATGAGGATGAGGCCGTCGGCCCCGACGGAGAGGTGCGGTGTGCAGATACGCCGTGTCATCGCCGCGGCGTCCTCGATCCGCCCGGAGCGATTGTCGATGATGACGAAGTCGTTCCCGCCCCCGGCCATCTTCGAGAATGTCAGCGGATCTTGTTTAGATGCCTGGCTTTGCATGAGTTTCCCGCGAGTGCCGCCTGCCGGAAGTTTTCGCGCCGGGCGCGGGTTCAGACCGGCGGCCTATTCTCGCATGTAACGGCGCGCTCCTCTGATTCGTCTAGAAGGTCAGGACAGGCCGGCGGGCGAGCAAGCCATCTTGATCGGCACCGTCCGACATCTCACAATCATTGGAGATCCCGTGAAACGACTTCGCATCAGCCGCGTTACCTCGGTGGTCCTCATCGCCGCTCTCACTGCCGGCCCCCTGGCCGCACAGCAAAAGAGTCAGCAGCCTCCGCCCGAGGTACCTAAGCTCACTGAGAGCATCGACGTACGCGTCATCGGCGTCGATGTCGTCGTAACCGACAAGAAGGGCAAAACGATCACGGGTCTGACCAAGGACGACTTCCAGATCTTCGAGAACGGCATCGAGAAACCGATCTCGAACTTCTCCGAGATCGATGGGAGGGCCGTAACCCAGGCCGTCACGGTTCCCGTTCCCGGCGCCGCGGCAGTGCCGCCGCCCTCGAAGGAGGAAGTCAACGAGCAGTTGCGCCGCCGCATCATTTTCTACATCGACAACCTCTCGCTGGCGCCGTTCAACCGCAACCGCGTCTTCAAGCAGATGAAGGATTTCGCCAAGGAAGCCATGCGCCCCGGCGACGAGGCCATGGTGGCCACCTACAACCGCAGCCTGAAAGTGCGGGTGCCGTTCACGCGTGACGTGGTGCAGATCCAGCAGACGCTCGACGCCATCGCCGGCGAGTCGGCTCAGGGGATCGCCGGCCGCAGCGAGGCCAAGGACGTGATGGGCCGCATCCGCGATGCGCAGACGTACGACGAAGCGATCGCTGATGCCCGTTCCTACGCCGAGTCGGTCGATCACGATCTCCGCCAAAGCGTGGAGTCGATCAACGGCCTGCTCACGACGCTGGCCGGCGTCGAGGGCAAGAAGCTCCTCGTGCTGACGACGGAGGGATTTCAGATCCAGCCCGGCCGCGAAGTCTTCACCATGATCGATGAGGTGGCGCGCGATAAGGGCTGGCAGTCGAGCTCGATGCTCGAGGCGATGGGCTTCAACGGCAGCTCGCTCATCGAATCGATCGCCAAGACGGCCAACGCGAACGGCATCACCCTCTACGCCATCCATGCCGGCGGCCTTGCGGCCGGCAGCGAAGGGACGTCCGCCGACAATCAGCAGGCCATCTCCTACAACGTCACCTCGGCGGCGCTATCGAACTCCACCGAATCTCTGCAGATGCTGGCCGAGCTGACGGGCGGGCTGGCCACGTCACGGACCAACAACTTTGCCGGCGCGTTCAAGGACATCGTGCGCGATCTCGATTCCTACTACTCGCTCGGCTACCGCGCCGGAACCGACCGCGTCGACCGCCAGCGCGCCCTGGAAGTGCGCGTGAATAACAAGGCCCTGCGCGTTCGCAACCGCCAGACCTTCGTCGAGAAGTCGACGTTCCAGGAGATGAGCGACCGCGTCATCGCCAACCTTCTCTACAAGACCAAAGCGAACGACCTCGGCGTGCGGGTGAAGGTCAACACGCCGGTCCATGCAGACGAACTGTACAAAGTCCCCGTCGAAGTTCAGATCCCGATCGACAACCTCACGCTTCTGCAGCAGGGCGAAGCCTACATGGGTGGCTTCTCGATCTACGTCGTCGTCGGCAACAAGGACGGAGACATGTCGGACGTCGCGCGCAAGTCGCACCAGATCACTATTCCGACAGGTGACTTCGGCAAGGCCAAGGGTAAGTACTACACGTACACCCTCGACCTGATGTGCGAGCGCGGTCTGAACAAGATCTCCATCGGCGTGGTGGACGACGTCTCGAACACGACCGGTTTCGATAGGCAGCAAGTGATCGCGCAGGACCTTCGATAGGCGGCAGACTCCGACAGGTTCCACGATAGGTAGAGGTTTGCACGGTGGGGCGATTTCCGAGGTAGCCTCGGGGTGTGAGGACGTTCACGAGTGAGAACACGCGGTTGGTCGTTAGTCGCGCTGCAGAAGCAGGCCGAGAGAGCGCACTACTCTGGTTCGTTTTCTCAGCGTTGGATGCGTTGATCAGCGGACGGCTAACCGTGTACTGGGCGGCGCTGAATACTGTGGGATCCGCCCTGGTTTGGACGCTCGGAATGTATTTCGAACTTCTGGCCAAGGAGAAGAAGACATGAATCCAATGTTTTACGGCACGTTCACATTTCTCGGCTTCATGAGCTTCTTCTTTGCGCTCGCGTTTTGGATGCTTCGTCGGCTCCGAAAAGAAGAAGCTTCGAAACGTGCGGCCGGCTTCACCGCCCCATCGCCCGATTCTCGGTCAGTCACAAGTGAATGACATGATCGACATCAATCCGATGTACAACGGAACCTTGGCGTTCCTGATGTTCTCCGGCATGCTCCTCAGTATCGTGTTCTGGGCCGTTCACAACGTGAAGAAGGAGAGAAAACCCGAGATCGGTTTCTCAACCTCGTCACCTGAATCTCGCTCACGCTCGGGTGAATGACATGCTTGACGTCAATCCGATGTACTACGGCACGCTCGCGTTTCTTGCGTTTTCAAGCTGCTTCATCATCCCCGGCCTCTTTTTGGCTCACAGCCTGAAGAAAGCGCAGAAGAAGAAG
This sequence comes from Thermoanaerobaculia bacterium, assembly GCA_035569395.1. Lineage (GTDB taxonomy): Bacteria > Acidobacteriota > Thermoanaerobaculia > Gp7-AA8 > Gp7-AA8 > JADGNZ01. Next base: position 71,002 of record DATMNC010000044.1, read on the forward strand.
CGCCACATCGGCTTCATCACCTCGGGACCGGAATCTCGCTCACGATCCGCTGAATGAACCGGTGCTCCGGCGTCATATCGCCGCGGAGCAGGCGGCGGTCCTTCATCACGATGCGATGTGAGAGGACCGGCCCGGCCAGCCGCTTCACATCCTCCGGGATCACGAAATCGCGGCCGTTCACCATCGCCAGCGCCTGACAGGCCTTGAAGTACGTCAGCGCGCCGCGGGTCGAGACACCCAACGCCGCTTCCTGGTGCGAGCGCGTCGTGTGGACGATCGCCATCAGGTAATCGACCAGTGACTCATTCACGTGAATCGTCGACACCTGCTCCTGCAGGTCGCGGACTTCCTGCGCCTCCAGCACCGGCTCGAGGTGTTCCAGCGCATCGTGCGCGCCGCCGGAGCGGAGCAGTTTCTTCTCGTCGATCGTATTCGGATAACCGATAGTCAGCTTCATCAGGAAACGGTCGAGCTGCGACTCCGGCAGCGGGTATGTCCCCACGTGCTCGATCGGATTCTGCGTGGCCAGCACCAGGAACGGATCGGGGAGGGGAAGGCGCTTCTTCTCGATCGAGATCATCCCCTCGCTCATCGCTTCCAGCAGCGCCGACTGCGACTTCGGGGTGGCGCGGTTGATCTCGTCCGCCAGCAGGATGTTGGTGAAGACAGGGCCGGAGATGAACTCGAACTCCTGCGCGTCCTGGTTGTAGATCGTCACGCCGACGATGTCCGCCGGCAGCAGGTCGCTCGTGAACTGAATGCGTTGAAACGACAGCGACAGCGATCTGGCCAGCGCGTGTGCCAGCGTGGTCTTGCCGACGCCCGGAACATCTTCGAGCAGGATGTGTCCCTTGGCCAGGAGTGCGGCGATGCAGAACTGCACCACCTCGCTCTTCCCGCGGATGACGCGCTCGACATTCGCCTGGAGTGCGGCGATCTTCTCGAACGTCGGGTGGCGCGGAACGGGTTGCGTGGTCATTTCAGAGTAGCTCGCTGCAACAGGCATGATGGTCACGTCATTTCGACGCGACCGTCGTGCGGCAAGTCACAGCTTCTTGTAATTTGGTCCGCCGCCCGCCTCCGGCGGCACCCAGGTGATCACCTGGTAGGGATCCATGATGTCGCACGTCTTGCAATGGAAGCAGTTCGTGAAGTTGAGGAAGGGCACCTTCCCGCGGCCATCGGCGGTCAGTTGCGGCTCGTAGACCTGCGCGGGACAGAAGTGGAAGCACGGGTTGCCGTACTCCTCGGTGCACCTGGTGATGCAGACTTCCGTGTCCGCGATCAGCAGGTGGGCCGGCTGATTCTCCTCGTGCAGGACGCCGCCGTTGTAGACGTCGGTCACCTTGTCGAACGTCAGCGTGTTGTCGAACTTCATCGTCTCCGGCGGATGCGGATGATCGGCGCCGAAGTAGCGCTGGATCCGCTCCATCCGCTCGTGACCGGCGTGGCCTTCGAGCCGGTTCACGACGCCGTAGCCGCGGCCGCCCGTGACGATGCCAAGCCCGGCGTTGATGAGTCCCGCCAGTTGGCCGTATTCGAACGCCTGATGGAAATTGCGCTGCTTCCACAGCTCCTCGCGCGCCCACGAGGCCTCGAACAACGCCTCATATTCGCCGAGCTGTGACGCCGAATAGTCCTCGTTGAGCAGCGCATGAAACGCTGTCTCCGCGGCCATCGATCCTGACTTGATGCCGAGGTGAATGCCCTTGAGGCGGGCGCCATTCAGATAGCCTGCGGAATCACCGGTAATCAGGAAGCCCTGGCCAACCATCCGCGGCATCGAGTAATAGCCTCCCTCGGGGATCGCCTTCGCGCCGGCGCTGATCATCGTTCCACCTTCGAGCAGAGGCCGGATCGAGGGATGCGTTTTGTAACGCTGGAACTCCTGGTGTGGATCGAGCGTCGGGTTCCTGTAGTCAAGACCGACCACGAGGCCGATATCGACGATGTGGTCTTTCATGCCGTAGATGAAACCGCCGCCGAAGGTGTCGCCATCGAGCGGCCAGCCGAGCGTATGGACCACGCGGCCCGGCGCGAAACGATCGTCCGGAAGCTGCCACAGCTCCTTCACCCCAACCGAATAGACCTGCGGGTTTTTCCCCTCGTACAGGTCGAAAATGCCGGCCAACTGTTTCGTCAGCGTGCCGCGCGGTCCCTCGGCGAGGATGGTGATCTTCGCGCGGATGTCGACACCCGGCTCGAAATTCGCCTTCGCCTGCCCGTTCTTGTCGATCCCCTTATCGCCCGTGCGGACGCCGACGACGCGCCCTTCTTCGACCAGCACGCGCGAGGCCGCGAACTCCGCGAAGAGGTCGACGCCCATCTCGCCGACGATCGGCGCCATCCAGCGGACGAATTCCCCGAGCGAAATGACGTAGTTGCCGTGATTCTGCAGCGGCGGCGGCATGATCGGCGCCGCGATCTTCAGCTTCTCGAAGAGATACCAGAAACCGTCGTCGGTGACCGGCGACTCGATCGGACAGCCGCGTTCCAGCCAGTCGGGCATCAATTCGGCGATGCCCCGCGGATCCATGACCGCGCCCGAGATTCCGTGCGACCCGATCTCCTTTCCCTTTTCGAGGACGGCGATCGAGATCTCCAGCTTTTTCTCGTTGGAGTCGTTGTGTGCCTTGACCAGTTCCGCGAGCCGGTACGCGGCGGCGAGACCGGCCGGGCCTGCGCCGACGATCACGACATCGACGTCGAGGGTCTCACGCTCGATGCCGGGAAGTTCAGCCATGCAAGCTCCTTGAAGTACGCAAAGTCGGAGCATTCTATCCCTGGGAGCGCGGGCGTCTCGCCCGCGTTTGATGCCGGGTATCGTGCTGCTTGCAAGCGCGGGTGAGGCGCGGGTGCGCTTCGCCGCCGGATGCCGCCAGGCGAGACGCCCGCGCTCCCAGGGACTCCCGACACTGCTATTCTTACCAACCGCGTCCGATGCCCCAATACGCCGCTCCACTCCTCGTTCTCTTCTTCGCCAGCGCGATCACGTCATTCATCACGACCGCGGCGGTGAAGCGGATTGCCGAGGAAGCCGGTGCCATCGACCATCCGAACGAGCGGAAGATGCACCTCGAGGCCACACCGCGCATGGGCGGGCTGGCCATCATCTTCGGCTTCGGCTTTCCGCTCATGCTCCTCGCGGCGAACGCGCACGCCGCGGAACTGGTATCGAAGAACTTGAGCTACCTCTTTGCCGTTCTGGCCAGCGGCTCGCTCATCGTCGGCCTCGGCGTGTATGACGACCTTCTCGGATCGGACGCACCGAAGAAGTTTCTCGTGCAGACGGCCGCGGCCATCATCCTCGTCAGTTTCGGGTATCACTTCTCCTCCGTTTCGATCGGCGTCTACAACATCCGGCTCGGGATCTTCGGCTGGGTGGTCTCGGTGATCTGGATCGTCGGCGTGATCAACGCTGTCAACTTCATCGACGGCATCGATTCGCTGGCGACGCTCGTGGCCATCACCATCGCCGTGGCGTTCGGCGTGATCGCCTGGATCCGGATCGACGTCTTCTCCATCGTCATCATGACGGCGTTGGCAGGGAGCCTCATCGGCTTCTACCGCTGGAACCGGCCGCCGGCGAAAATCTTCATGGGCGACAGCGGCAGTCTCTTCATCGGCCTTCTTCTGGCGGCCTGCTCGATCGCGAGGCCCATCAAGTCACCGACCGCCCTGATCGTCGGCGGTCCGATGCTGGCACTGGCTCTGCCGGTGCTCGACACATTGATCGTCATGAAACAGCGCTTCGGTGCGGAGTCGGGACTGGGGGCGCGCGTGATGCGGATGTTCAATGCCGACCGCCGCCACTTTCATCACGTGCTCGTGGAGAAGTACGGCAGCATCAACAAGGCCATCCTCTCGATCTGGATCATCACCATCCTGTTCGCGATCTCCGCCGTCTTGACGGTGATCGATGAAACCCGGCTCGCCGGCTACGCGGTCGGTTTCGCCGGTTTCGCGGGGATGGTGTTTCTCCGCTACTGGTTCCGGCGCGGTGGGCTGCGCGCGCCGGTCGAACGGCAGGCCTGACCGGCGATGTGCGGGATCGCCGCCATTTTTTCCTACGGCTCCACGGCGCCGGGCGTCGATCGGGACGAGATCGAGGCCATCACCGAGCGGATGCGGCCCCGCGGCCCGGACGCCGGCGGCGCATGGATCTCCCCTGATTCACGCGTTGCCCTCGGTGCGCGCCGCCTGGCCATCATCGATCTGACGGATGAAGGAACGCAGCCGATGGCCGACGTCGACGACGAGCTTCGCATCGTCTTCAATGGTGAGATCTACAACTACCGGGAGCTGCGCGCGCGGCTGGAACGGCTCGGCGCGCGCTTTCACTCCACCACCGATACCGAGGTCCTTCTGCAGCTCTATCGGCACGACGGCGCGAACATGGTCGAGCTCCTGCGCGGCATGTTCGCTTTCGCCATCTGGGATACGCGGACACGCCGGATGTTCGTTGCCCGCGACCCCTACGGCATCAAGCCGCTCTACATCGCCGATGACGGGCAGACCTTTCGCGCCGCCTCGACCGTCAAGGCCCTTCTGGCGGGCGGGCGTGTGGGGCGGAGACGCGATCTCGCGGGTATCGCAGGCTTCTGGCTGATGGGGACCGTCCCCGAGCCGTACACGATCTACGAGTCGATTCGTGCCGTCGAAGCGGGGACGTCGCTTTGCGTCGATGAGCGCGGCATTCACGATGTTCGGCGCCACTACTCGATCGCCGCCACGCTGCTGCGTGGCGCGCACGATGTCGCCGCGGCCCGTCTCGTTCATCCTCCCACGCTGTTGCGCGAGCTCGTCACCGATTCGCTGCGACACCACCTCGTTTCCGATGTCCCTGTCGGGGCGTTTCTCTCCTCGGGGATCGACTCGTCAGCGTTGGTTGCGCTGGCGACCGAGGCCAATGGCCAGCCGTTGCGAACCGTGACGCTGCGTTTCGGGGAGTTTCTCGGTCGCGAATCCGATGAGGCGCCCTTGGCCGAACGCTTCGCACGGGGTCTCGGCTCCGATCACGTCACGCGACTGGTCACGCGGGATGAATTCAATGCCGACTTGCCGCGACTCTTCGACGCCATGGATCAGCCGACCATCGACGGCACCAACACATGGTTCGTCAGCAAGGGCGCCGCCGAGCGGGGATTGAAAGTGGCGATCTCCGGCCTCGGCGGCGACGAGCTGTTCGGCAGCTATCCCTCGTTTCGTGACTTGCCGCGCATCGTCAACACCGCGCGCCTGCCGTTCGCGGCGATGGCCGCCCGCCGGCTGGCACGAAGCCCGAAAGCGGGAGCGGTCGCGCTCTATGGAGGCACGTGGGCTGGCGCCTATCTGCTCAAGCGCGGACTCTTTCTACCCGACGATCTTCCGTCGCTGATGGGTGCCGAAGAAGCGCAGGAAGGGCTGGATCGTCTGGCGATGCCCTACCGAATCCGCACGACCATCGATCCCGATCCCGGAACGTCGTTCGGCCGGGTCGCGGCCCTCGAGGCGTCGCTCTACATGCGCAACCAACTCCTGCGCGACACCGACTGGGCCAGCATGGCCCACTCGCTAGAAGTGCGCACGCCGCTTGTCGACGCATCGCTCCTCCGGCAGATTGCGCCGCTGCTCATGGTCGAAAAACAGCGCTGCAAAGGACACTTCGCGCAAAGTCCCTGTCATCCGTTGCCGGTCTGGCTCGCCGCGCGGAAGAAGACAGGGTTCAGCGTTCCTCTCGTGGAGTGGATGGGCCTGCAGCCGGACGGAACCTCGACGCGCATGCGGAGCTGGGCGCACATCGTCATGGAGCGGTGGGCGTGAGGATTCTTCACCTCGGGACCGATTCGTTCGGCGGCTATGGAGGAATCGCCCTCTACAACCGTGAGCTCATCGCCGCGATGGCCTCACACCCCTCGGTCGATGAAGTCGTCGTCGTGCCCCGCATCATCGTCGGCGAGTGCGAAGCGCTTCCGGAAAAAGTAACGTTCGTTACCTCGGCCGCGCACGGCCGGCTGGCCTATCTGAACGCCCTACGGAAAGCGCGCGGCCCCTTCGATCTCGTCGTCTGCGCGCACGTGAACCTGCTCCCGCTCGCGCAGTTGATCGTGAAACGTCCTCTGCTGATGCTCTACGGCATCGAAGCGTGGAAGCCCTTGCGCGACCCGTTGTCGAACCGCCTGCTGCGCGACGTCCGCGCCGTCGTCTCCATCAGCGACGTCACCCGCGAGCGTTTCGCCGGCTGGTCGCAGTACGTCGGTCCGTCGCTTCTCCTGCCGAACTCGATCCGCGCCGAGTGGTACGGCATCCGTCCCCGAAACGAAAGTCTCATCGCGCGATACGGCCTCGAGGGCAAGCGCGTCCTGATGACCCTCGGCCGCGTCGTTGCCGCGGAGCGCTACAAAGGATTCGATGAAGTGCTCGAGGTCCTGCCGGATCTCGACGACGACATCGCCTATCTCGTCGCCGGAGGCGGCAACGACGTGCCGCGCCTGAAGCAAAAAGCATCCGGCCTCGGGATCTCCGATCGCGTCGTCTTCACCGGCCTCTTCCCCGAGGAGGAGAAAACGGATCTCTACAACCTGGCCGACGTCTACGTGATGCCGAGCCGCGGCGAGGGATTCGGCTTCGTCATTCTCGAAGCGATGGCTTGCGGCGTCCCTGTCATCGCCAGCCGCCTCGACGGCGGGCGCGAAGCCGTCCGAGGCGGCCGGCTTGGCCAGCTCGTCGATCCAACCAATCCCGCGGAGATCCGCGTGGCCATTCGTGATGCCCTCGCCGCCGGCCCGAAGCGAATCCCCGAGGGGCTCGAATACTTCAGTTACGCAAATTTCGAGAGACGGACCCACGCAATTGTCGACGCGCTATCCTGACGGTGAGCGTAGCGAGCCTGTCAGGATCTCGGGTCATACCGCGCGGCAGTTGGTTTCAGCAGGGCTCTCGCAGCTCCACCGGAGATCCTGACAGGCTCGCTGCGCTCGCCGTCAGGATGAACTTCTTGCCAGGAATGCATGACAATACCCCCGTGAAGCGCGCGTTGATCTTCGGGGTGTCGGGGCAGGATGGCGCCTATCTCTCGCGTCTCCTGCTGGAGCGCGGGTACGAGGTGCACGGCGTTTCGCGCGATGCGGAGTCGCAGTCGTTCCGCCGCCTGGTCACCCTCGGCATCGACGACCGCGTCATCACCCACTCCGCGGCGGCGCGCGATTTCCGCGAGCTGCTGCAACTGATCGGCGGCATCCGTCCGGACGAGATCTACAACCTGGCCGGCCAGAGCTCGGTTGCCCTCTCCTTCTCCCAGCCCGTCGAGACGATGGACAGCATCGCCCAGGCCACGCTGGTCATGCTCGAAGTCATCCGCTACCTCAAGCTGCCGGTGCGCCTCTACAACTCCGCCTCGAGCGAATGCTTCGGCGACGTGACGCCCGGCGAAGCCAGCGACGAATCGACGCCGTTCTTTCCGCGCAGCCCGTACGCCACCGCCAAGGCCGCCGCGCACTGGACCACAGCCAACTACCGCGAGGCCTACGGCATCTACGCCTGCTCCGGCATTCTCTTCAATCACGAGTCGCCGCTGCGCTCCGAACGTTTCGTGACCAAGAAGATCTTTGCCGCCGCCGCCGACATCGCCGCCGGCAAACGCGCCCGCCTGACCCTCGGCCGTCTTGACGTCTCCCGAGACTGGGGTTACGCCCCCGAATACGTCGAAGCCATGTGGCGCATGCTGCAACGGGACGAGCCACAGGACTTCGTCATCGCCACCGGCGAGAGCCACACGTTGGAAGAGCTCACCGCCGCCGCCTTCTCCTGCTTCGACCTCGACTGGCACGACCACGTCGACATCGACCCCTCCCTCTTCCGCGCCTCCGAGATCGCCTACAGCCGCGGCAACCCGGAGAAGAGCCGCAGACTCCTCGGGTGGGAAGCGGAGACGAAGTTCGCCAAGCTGGTGCCGATGCTCGTGGAAAAGCGTTTGTTCGGGCGAAGAAGGGACGACGCGAAGACCTGAAGTCTCCGCGTCTCCGCGCCTCCGCGTGAAACCGTTTCCCCCGGGGTTAGACTGAACACGATTGCACACCATCATCAAACCCCGCCGCGGGGTCGCCCAACTCAACCTCGCCGAGGTCTGGCAGGCGCGTGAGCTGTTGGGGTTTCTGGCCTGGCGCGACATCACCGTCCGTTACAAGCAGACTTCCATCGGCGTGCTCTGGGCCTTCATCCGGCCGTTTCTGACGATGGTGATCTTTTCCATCGTCTTCGGGCGGATCGCCAAGCTGCCGTCGGATCACGTGCCCTACGCCATTCTCACCTTCACGGCGCTGCTGCCGTGGCAGTTCTTCTCCACCGCTTTTGCCGATGCCGCCAATGCCGTCGTCGGGAACGGCTACATGATCACGAAGATCTACTTTCCGCGGCTGATTCTGCCGCTGGCGTCGATCGCGGTCGGCATCGTCGACTTCCTGGTTTCGTTCGTCATCCTCGTCTTCATGATGATCGGCTACCGGATGGTGCCGACGTGGCGCGTCCTGGCGCTGCCGCTCTTCTTCGCCCTCTGCCTCCTCTTCACGGTCGGCCTCGGCTTGTGGACGGCATCGCTGTACGTGAAGTATCGCGACATGCGCCACATCATCCCGTTCATCACGCAGTTCGGCATGTACGTTTCGCCGGTGGCTTTCAGCAGCAGCATCGTGCCGGCCAGGTGGCGCTTTCTCTATTCGCTGAATCCGATGGTGGTGGTGATCGACGGCTTCCGCTGGTCGCTGCTCGGCACGACGCAGCTCTACGTCCCCGGCGTCATTGCCGGAACGGTGACGTCGATCGTGTTGCTGGTCACCGGCGTTTACTATTTCAAACAGACGGAGCGCGTCTTCGCGGACGTGATGTGATGAGCGACGTCATCATTGCCGAAGGAGTGAGCAAGTCGTACAGACTTGGGGAGCAGACCACGGCGTACGGCCTGTTGCGCGAGCGCATCGCCCAGGCCTTCAAGGCGCCGTTCGCGCGGCAGCAGCCGGCGAACCAGTTCTGGGCGCTGAAGGACGTCTCCTTCACGGTCGGCTCGGCCGAGGTGGTCGGCCTGATCGGGAAGAACGGCGCCGGCAAGTCGACGCTGCTGAAGATCCTCAGCCGCATCACCGAGCCGGCGGAAGGGCGCATCGATCTGCACGGCAAGGTGTCCAGCCTCCTCGAGGTCGGCATCGGTTTTCATCCTGAGTTGAGCGGACGCGAGAACGTCTATCTGAACGGCGCCATCCTCGGCATGTCGCGCCGCGAGATCCGCCGCAAGTTCGATGAGATCGTCGACTTCGCCGAGATCAGCAAGTTTCTCGACACGCCGGTCAAGCGTTACTCCTCCGGCATGTACGTCCGGCTGGCCTTCGCCGTGGCCGCGCATCTGGAGCCGGACATTCTCATCGTCGATGAAGTGCTCGCCGTCGGCGACTCGGCGTTCCAGCAGAAGTGCCTCGGCAAGATGCGCGATATCCGATCCGAGGGACGGACGGTCATCGTCGTCAGCCACAACATGGGGACGGTGTCGTCGCTCTGCCAGCGCGTGATCTGGCTCGCCGACGGCAAGGTCAAAGCGGCCGGCGAGGCGCAGGCCATCATCCGGCAGTATTTGTCTGAGGGAGTCAAGAACGACTTTGTCTGGACGCCGCGGCACGGCATCCTGAGCGCATTCGAGTACCACTCGGTCTCCATTGAATCTGGCGACGCGGCCGGTGGAGGCGAAGGCTTCCCGGCAAACGCACCGATCGACGTCGTCTTCGACATCTCCATTCACGACAAGTTCCCCGACGGAAGAATCGAGATGCGCCTGCAGACCGACTCGGGGGACCTCCTGCTGACCTCGACCAGCGCCGATGCCACCGGCCAGATGAATCACGACTGGAAGCGCGGCCGCCAGCAGTTTCGCTGCCGGATCCCCGCCGATTTCCTGATGCCAGGCCGCTACTTCATCACCATCACGGAGCCATACGGCAGCCACGACATCGTCCGTGAGAACGTGCTCACGTTTTCGGTGACGGAAGAAGGCAGCCTCTCCGCGCGCGACCAACGCGGCGGAAAGATCGCGCCACGGTTGCAGTGGAGGTTGACGCAACTGACAACCGACAACCGATAACCCCTACCTCACCGTCCCCGCCGTAACCGCGCCACCACCCATCCTGGCAGGATACGCCGCGCCGCGCGACGCAACCCTCCTTCGACATAACCCCGTATCCGCCACCACCGCGACACCATCCGCGGTCCGATGAAGTGCGCCTTGAAGGCCGGATTCCGCATCGAGCGCTCTTCGCGCCAGGCTCGGTCGATCCACAGCCGCGCGCCGCCCCACGACTCGCGCGACATGGCGTTGCCGGCAACCAGCCAGTAGATTGCTGCGCGCTTATGAGGCGTCGTCGCCGCCGGATCGAAGTAGGTCGCGTCGTATCGCTCCATCAGCCGTCCAAAAAGCTCGTCTTTGTCCCGTTGGTAGCGCGATTCGGTCTGGCTGCCTGATTCAGGATGCTGGCGGAATTGCGCCAGCACATCCGGAAGCAGATAGATGGGATCGTGCTCGAGGATCCGAAACCACATCTCCAGGTCCTGGGTGGTGCGGTTCGATTCGTTGAACGGCCCAGCGTTCTTCAGCACAGACCGATGGATCATGAGACCGCACCCGTACACCCATGACGAAATCAAATCATGTCCCGTGCGGACGACGCCGAGCGTCTCGCGGTACTCCTCCGTGACTTTTCCCTGATCGTCGATCATCTGGAAGTTGCATCCGACGATCCTCGCATCCGGGTTTCGATCGAGAAAGGCCAGCTCGGTTGCGCATTTCTCCGGCAGATAGCGGTCATCGTGACTCAGCCAGCAGAACCACTGGCCGGTCATCGCGGCGATGCCGCAATTGAGCGCCGACGAGACGCCGCCATTCTCTTTCTCGATGTAGCGGATCCTCTCACCATACGACCGCGCGATCTCCGCCGTCGCACCCCCGTCCCGCGATCCGTCGTTGACGACGATAACCTCGATCTCGCTACTGGTCTGCGCCAGCGCGCTGTCGATCGCCTCGCGCATGTAATTCGCGCCGTTGTAGACCGGGATGATGATGGAGACGCGCGGCATCGGTGACACGCTAGCCTAAACTTTAACTTAGCGCGACGCGACGGAGCGCTGGCGTCTCACCGGCTGGCCCGTTTATTCCTGCCAAGCTCCGGCACAGACAAGAGTGTCTGTGCCCACAGTTGTCCAAATTAGGTAGCGGAGAGTTGGCCGATCGGAAGAAACGCCGGGCGCTGTAGAGTCAGTCAGTCGACCAAGAACGACGATTCGACAGGAGGCCCGACGTTGAGCGCATTTTCTAGCGTGTTCGGTCAGAT
>DATMNC010000045.1:0-24195 GCA_035569395.1 Thermoanaerobaculia bacterium
TCGTGGACACCCTGCCTGCGGGCTCCACGTTCGTCAGTGCCTCGGGCACGGGCTGGGTCTGCAACAATGTCTCTGGCACCGTTACCTGCACCGTGGCCTCGCTTCCCCTGGGAGCGGCGCCGGTCATCAATCTCACTTTCAACGCACCGCCCGTGGTCACAGCCGGAACGCTCTCCAATACGGCCACGGTCAGCAGTGCCACTACCGATCCGACTCCCGCGAACAACAGCAGCACGAAGACCGTACCGATCCTGCCAGGCAACCAGATCCCGGCGCTCAGTACCTGGATGCTCGGACTGCTCGCCGCGGCTCTCGGCTTCGTGGCGCTGGCGCGTAGAACGTAATCGAACGGACTCCAAACCGTGAAGGCCGGGCGACAAGCTGTCGCCCGGCCCTTCACGAAGCGCCTGTGCGATAACGACGGCAACTCCTTCAAAACGATGGCGTTGCAGGGCCAGCGGGCTCGTTTTTTCGCTGGCAACCACGGGCTCATATCGGTTAAACTCGCCAAAGGTCTGCCCCCAAAAGGTTGCTACGCCTGGGTACTTGTGGGAAACAAAGTGAGGTGCGTGTGAAAAAACTTCTGGCCGCGGCGGTTCTGATCCTTTCCTCTTCGATTCTTTACGGCGATATCTCGGTTACCGATCGCTTATCGACGTTGCGTTTTCTCTCCGATCCATCAGCCCTGCGGCCGGGGGCGGAAACTGCCAATCCCGCGGACAAAGCGGCGAGACAAGCCGCGAACCAAGCGAAAAAGGATGCGAAAAAGGCCAAGCACCACGGCCTGACACCGGTTACGTCTTCCACTCCCGATCGCTCGGCGCTGCGTGCAGCCAATCAAGCGAAGCACGCTGCGAAGATGGCCAGGCATGCGCATCACGGCCTGACGCCGGTTACCTCTTCGCTGCATCCGCGGGCGGAAGCCACCGGATCGATCCAGCTCATCGACGCGGCCGGCTTGAAGTACTTCATCAACACCAACATCACCTTCAGCACCTCTTCGTCAGCATCGGGAGCCGCCTCGGAGGCGTCTTATCAGGGCCCGATCGTCGCCTCGACGAGCGCCGGCGGAACGACGATGTCGTCGCCGAGCGACATGTTCGACGGCTACGGCGCCATTTGCGTCAGTCTTACCAATGCCGTCGGTCCGTGCGCCACCGGCAACGCGAATTTCACGATGTATAACAAGAACGGCCCACCGGCATTCGACGCTACCGTTCCCGCCGGCCCGGCGTGCACGAATCGTCAGATCAAATATCCCGCGCAGACGATCGGCGGGCTCTCGGTCACGAGAAAGGTCTTCGTCCCCACGAACGATCGCTTCATTCGCTGGATGAACTTCTTCACGAACACGACCGGAGCGCCGATCACCTTCACGATGATCAGCAGCAACAACCTCGGTTCTGACAGCAACACCCGCATCGTCAGCTCGTCGAGCGGAGACAACGTCGCCACGACCGCCGACACCTGGGTGTCGTCGTTTCAGAACTTCTCCGGAAAAACATCGACCGATCCGCGCATCGGGCACGTGCTCTGGGGACCTGGCGCGGCAACGCCCATCTCCAACATCCATTTCGTGGACGGCGACGACAATCCGTTTTGGACCTACCCGATCACGCTGGCCCCCGGACAGACAAAAGCAATCCTGAACTTCACTACCGGCCAGGGAACGAAGGCCGCCGCAAACGCGCAATCCGCCGCGCTCGATCTTTTGCCTCCAAACGCCACCCAGTGCTTGTCGGCCGTGGAGCTCGGCCAGATCGTCAACTTCGCGGTCTCGACCGATCTGTCGATCGTGAAGAACACGGCCGCCCCGGTTGCATTCGGGAGCAATCCGATTACCTTCACGCTCGCCGTGACGAACAACGGTCCCTCATCGGCGAATACCGTGTCGGTCGTGGACACCCTGCCTGCGGGCTCCACGTTCGTCAGCGCCTCGGGCACGGGGTGGGTTTGCAACAACGTCTCTGGCACCGTTACCTGCACCGTGGCCTCGCTTCCCCTGGGAGCGGCGCCGGTCATTAATCTCACATTCAACGCACCGCCTGTGGTCACTGCCGGAACGCTTTCGAATACGGCCACCGTCAGCAGTGCCACCACCGACCCGACTCCTGGGAACAACAGCAGCACGAAGACGGTGCCGATCCTCCCGGGCAACCAGATCCCGGCGCTCAGCATCTGGATGCTCGGACTGCTCGCCGCGGCCCTCGGCTTCGTGGCCCTGGCGCGCAGAACGTAGTCTCTCGGTTACACTCGACCCTGTGAAGGCCGAGCGACAGAAGATCGAAGCGGCGCGCGAAGCGCTCCGTTCCGTTCGATCCGGTATGTCGCTCGGCCTCGGCACAGGCAGCACGGCAAGAGAGTTCGTCACCCTCCTCGGTGAAGCGCTTGCGCGCGGCGATCTGCGCGATATCCGTTGCACGTGCACCTCGAAGCAGACCGAGGATCAGGCGCGGTCGCTCGGCATCCCCCTCTTCGCGCTCGCCGAGATCGCGCCGCTCGATCTCGCTGTCGATGGGGCGGATGAGATCGATGCTCAACTGCGGTTGATCAAAGGCCGCGGTGGTGCGCTGTTGCGCGAGAAGATCGTCGAGCAACAGGCCAGGCGGTTCATCGTCATCGCCGATGAGTCGAAGATCGTCGAACGGCTCGGGGTTGGCGTGCTCCCTGTCGAGGTGACACCGTTCGCGCGCGACGTTCTCGAGAAGCGCTTCTCTACTATGGGCCTCGCTCCGGTGCTGCGCCTTCGCGATGGCCAGCCGCGCGTCACCGATGAAGGACACCTCATCCTCGACGTGCGCGTTCCCGGGCAGAGCGACATCGCGGACGTCGTCGCAGATATTCGGAAACTTGCCGGCGTCGTCGAAACCGGCTTCTTTCCGACGGAGGCCACCGAGGCTCTCATCGCCACGAGCGACGGCGTTCGCCGGATGACGCGCGGGACTTGAAAGAGACATAACAAGGCGTAGCACCGGGCGGGCGCTACGCCTTGCTGTGACTATTCGGAGACGTCGCGCAGGGCTTGATCGAAGCGGTCGGCGATGTCTTCCGGCTCACTGCTCTTCACCGGAATCATATTCGGCGCCAGAAAACCCTTCGCGCCGGCGGGCGTTGGGGTTGGTTTCGGGGCCGAAGCGGCCGGCTTACGGTGGTTCATCGTTTTCTTCACCGCGCCCGACATCTGATCGACGTAGCTCTGCAACTCGGCGCCGTCCGGCTGCCGGACCACATGCTGCGCCCACCGGTATGTCTGGAGCGCCTGCACGGCGGCGGCCGCAAGCATGTTGTCGATGGTGAACTCGAGGTCCGCGGCAAACTCACCGATCTGCTTCGCCAGCGGGAGGACCTGATCGCGGTACTGCAGGGCGAGTTGACCGGCATGGACGTCGAACATGTCGCGGTCCTTTGCCTTGGGTACCGAAGTGACAACGTTGATCGTCGGCACGACCGATACGCTCCCGAACTTCGCGCTCGCCGCGATACGCTTGACTTGGCGCGCGTCGAATTTCAGAAGACCGGGAACCACCGTTTGCAATGTCGCGACAATATCGCGGAGCTGTCCGGCGATGGCATCGGCTGTTGTGGCGGCGATTACCGCCGGACTACCGGGGGTGGAGGTGGGGCTCGGGGTTACTGTCATATCGTTCTCCTTTCACCAACTACGCGTCTATGACCCGTCACCGTCAACGACACGCTGACGGTGCTGTCTGAAACCGCTAAGACTCAACTGGTGACGAGGCCACTCGGCGAAAGGTTCCACCCTTCTCCCAGAAAATGGGCGTATGGACGTGACAGGCGGTAATCGGGCGGAAAGAAACATTGCGATACCGCAATGTTTGGTTTCGATACCGCAATCCGCGATTGCGATACCGCAAAGATTGGTTTCGATGCCGCAATGCGCGGTTGCGATACCGCAAAGATTGGTTTCGATGCCGCAATGCGCGGTTGCGATATCGCAAAGATTGGTTTCGATGCCGCAATGCGCGATTGCGATACCGCAAAGATTGGTTTCGATGCCGCAATGCGCGGTTGCGATATCGCAAAGATCGGTTTCGATGCCGCAATGCGCGATTGCGATACCGCAAAGATTGGTTTCGATGCCGCAATCGGCGATTCCGGAATCGCTGCCTAATACCCCCCCGCCGCCCCCCCGTGACGCGGATCCGAAATGGCCAACAGCTTTCTGCCGTCGATTGACACCGCCTGCACGTCGCCGAACGGCTCCCGTGCGCGAACGCCGTGTCCCATGGCAAGCAGAGCATCGACCGCCGATTGCGGCGCTCGGCCCTGCTCGTAGGTAACTTCTTCCGGCGTGGCCTGCTGGGAAAAACGGGGGGCGGCGATCGCTTCTCCGAGCGGACGGTTGAAGGCCAGAATGTCGAGCAGGATCTGCGCGATCGTCGTCGGGATGGTCGGACCGCCTGGCGTGCCGATGGCGAGGACAGGTTTCCCCCCGCGCAGCACGATTACCGGCGAAAGGGGTGATGCCGGACGATTGCCACCGGCCACGGAGTTCGGCGCGCCGCCGAAATCGTTCATCGCCGTGTTCAGCACGACGCCCGTTCCGGGCACGGTAAAGCCGCCTCCGCTCTCGTCGCCGACAGAGGTCGTTAGCGAAACGACGTTGCCGTGCGCATCGACGATGGAGATGTGCGTCGTGTGCGCCGATTGCGTTGTGACCGCGCCGGGCTCTGCCAATCCACTTGTCGGCGTCACGCGGTTCGGATCGATCGAGGCGCGCCAGAGGGCAGCCCGCTCATCAGAGAGGAGATCGTTCATCGGTACGCGTTCCCCTGCAGGGTCGGCCAGGAATTTGTCGCGGTCGATTGCCGCGCGCCGCTCGGCCTCGGCGAGCAGGTGAATGTAGTTCGGCTTGCCCAGAGCGAGTCCACTCACGATCTTCAGAATTGATCCGACCATCAGACCGCCGGCCGCCGGTGGCGCGACGGTATAGATGTCGGCGCCCCGAAAGGCGATGCGCACCGGCGCGCGCCAGACCGGCTTGTAGTCGCGCAGATCGCGCAGCGAGAACGTGCCGCCGGCCGCGCGCACTGCTTCGACCACCTTATTGGCCAGTTCGCCGGCGTAGAAATCGCGCGCTCCCTGTTCGCCGAGGCGCTGCAGAGTCTTCGCCAGATCGTCTTTCGCCAGACGGTTGGCGGGCACGAGAAGCGCTCGCCATGGAAGGAAGCCGAAGCGGCCATGCATGGCCTCGAGTCCGGCCACGAATCCAGGAATGGCCGCAGCCGTCGCACCGCTGAAGGCCGCGGCACCCGGCGGCCGTTTCGCCGCTGACGGCGCGGTCTCGCGGAAGTCGAGTGTCCAGACACCACCGGTCTCGGCATCGTAGTAGATGAGAAATCCGCCGCCGCCGATACCTGTCGCTTTCGGCTCCAGTACGCCGAGCGCGAACGAGACCGCGACAGCCGCGTCGATGGCATTGCCGCCGCTCTTGAGGATCCGCAGGCCGATCTGTGTGGCGGCCGGCGACGACGTGGCCAGGGCGGCGTGGGTGGCGGTGACCTGGGAGCCAGCGAAGGCGTTGGCGGAGAGGAAGAGGACGGCCGCAATCATTCCAAGCCGGCAGCATTGGGGTTGCGTGGTCTCGCGGTCTCGCGGTCTCGCGGTTGTTGGGGAACCAGGTTGCCCGCTTTCCACCTGCTCAAAGGTTTGACGCCGGCATCGTTCCGCGGCAACTTCGCAACCTGGCAACCGCGAGACCGCGAAACCGAGAGACCGCGCAACCCATCTGGTCACTTCCGCCCTCGCCTCGGCGTTCTGTTTCGCTCGTAGACGATCTTCAGCCCTTTCAGCGTCAGATCGTCGTCGACGTGCTCGATGTACTCGGAGTCGGGGGCGAGGAGTGACGCCAGGCCGCCTGTGGCCACCACTGTTCGGACATCGGGCACCTCGCGCTTCATCCGTCCGAGGATGCCGTCGACTAGGCCGAGGTAGCCGAAATAGATGCCCGACTGCATGTTCACGATCGTGTTCGTGCCGATCACCGACTCCGGCCGGCGGATGTCGACGCGCGGAAGCCGCGCGGCGCGGGCGAAAAGCGCTTCCGCGGAGATGGTCAGGCCTGGCGCGATCACGCCGCCGATGTAGCGCGCGTCATGCGTCACCACATCGAAGGTCGTGGCCGTGCCGAAGTCGACGATGATGGCCGGCCCGCCGTACTCCGCGTGCGCGGCCACGCAATTGACGATACGGTCGGCCCCCACTTCCTGCGGGTTATCGGTGTGAATGGCGATACCGGTCTTCACTCCCGGCTCGACGAAAAGCGGATCGAGCCCGAAAAACTTTCGTACCATCGAGGCGATGGAGTGATTGAGCGGCGGCACGACCGACGACACGATCGCTCCCTCGAATGCATCGGAGAACGCCTCGCCGATCAGTTGCCGCGCCAGAATCCCGTACTCATCCGAAGTCCGCTCACGCGCCGTAGCGAGCCGCCAGGAGCTGACCAGTGCATCGCCGCGAAAGACGCCCAGAACGATGTTCGTGTTGCCGACGTCGACGACGAGAAGATTGGACACGGCGGTAGGTTAGCGGATTCGTTGAGGTTACGGGGTCTCGCAGTCTCGCGGTCTCGCAGTCTCGCGGTGTCTGGGATTCACGCCACCGCGAGACTCCGAAACCGCGAGACCGCCAGACCGTTCCACGAATCACGGCCGTTTGTAAACGTTCCCATCTTTCATCACGAACGCCACTCGCTCCATCACCGTGATATCGCTCAGAGGATTGCCGGGCACGGCCACGATGTCCGCGAACTTGCCCGCTTCGATCGTGCCGATGCGGTCGGACATGTCCAGCAGATCGGCAGCATTACGCGTCGCCGTCTGGATGGCCTGCATCGGCGTCATGCCATAGCGCGTCTCGTACGCGAACTCCTTCGCCTCATTGATCGCGTCCCAGGCAAAGCCGCCGGCATCGGTACCGAAGGCGATCTTCACGCCGCGCTTCAAGGCGCGCGAAAAACTGTCGCGATGAAACGCGGGAATCTTCGTCCAGACGCCGCCCCGGCCCGGCGCTACGTACTCGGTTACGGTCAAGGTCGGGCAGAGGTACGTACCCTTGGCCACCATGACGTCGAGCAGATCGTCAGGAATGGCGATGCCGTGCTCGATCGAGTCGACACCGGCGTTGAGCGCGTTCTCGATTCCAGGCCTGGCCATCGCGTGCGCTGCTACTTTGTGCCGCAGCCTGTGCGCTTCCTCGACGATGGCCTTCATCTCCTCGGCGTTGAAGGTCGGGGTCGACGATAGGGTCCCGTCCTTCGTCACAAAGTACGAACGGTCCGCGTACACCTTGATCCAGTCGGCGCCGTGGGCGATCTGCTCTCGGACGGCCTTCCGCGCCTGGTCCGCGCCGTCGACGATCTGCACGCCCATCGGATACGTGACGTCCGGCGCATAACCGCTGGGACCATAGCCGCCGGTGACCGACATCGCCCGCGTCGAGACGACCATGCGGGGGCCGTCGATGATGCCGTTGTTGATGGCGTGTTTGAGATCGACGTCGGTGTACATCGCCCCCTCGGTCTCGACATCGCGCACGGTCGTGAATCCATTGCCGAGCGCGATCTTCAGGGCTTTCGTCGCGCGCAGCGCGCGATAGGGAAGCGATTCCTTGAAGAGCTGCACGTCGTAATCCTCGGAGGTGATGTCGCCCTGCAACAGCGTGTGGACATGCGCGTCGATCAGGCCGGGCAGCAGGGTCATGTCGCCGAGGTCGATCACCTGAGCGTCCGCGGGAACGGCGCCGCCGATCGATTCGATCCTGTTGCCGCGCACCACGATCACGCCAGGAGAGACGACGTTGCCGCCTCGGCCGTCGATGAGCCGCGCCGCGCGGAGAGCGACAACCTTCGGCGGTGCATCAGCGGCAAGCGCAGCGACGGCGAAGAGAGAGAAGGCAAGAGCCGTGATACGTTTTGTCATCGTGCACGAATTCTAAGGCCA
This sequence comes from Thermoanaerobaculia bacterium, assembly GCA_035569395.1. Lineage (GTDB taxonomy): Bacteria > Acidobacteriota > Thermoanaerobaculia > Gp7-AA8 > Gp7-AA8 > JADGNZ01. Next base: position 7,965 of record DATMNC010000045.1, read on the forward strand.
TGCGCTTTTCCGTGTCTGAATACGTTCGCTGGGAAGACATCGATGCCGCCGGCATCATCAACTACCAGGCTTACCTGCGCTTCTTCGGTCTGGCTGAGGTCGAGCTCTTCCGCTCCTGCGGCCTCTCCTATCGAACGCTTTTCGATGACCTCGGCCTATGGCTTCCCCGCGTTCACGTGGAGTGTGATTTCTTCCATCCCGTAACGCTCGACGAGCTCCTCATCGTCGATGCCTACTTCGGAAAGATCGGCGCCAGCTCGATCCACCTCAACTTCGAAGTACGCCGCACCGAAGCGCCGGACGTCGTCGTGGCAACCGGGAAGTACATCCTCGTGTCCGTGAAGCGCGGCGAATTCAAGCCGACCGCGGTGCCGGAGGTTGTGCGCGAGAAGCTCGCGCCGTACGTGGAGTCATAGGGATCACCGCGCGTACGCCAATCCGTCCGGCACGTTCCCTGTCTCGATTTCGTGAGTGATCGTGAACGTCGTCAGCTCCATAACCTGTACCTTCTTCGCGTTCGCACAGGCGACATAGGCGCGATGGCCGTCCGGCGCCATCAGGATTCCCGACGGGCCGTCAGCCATCTCGACCGACTTGATCATCTCTTTCGTTGCCGCGTCGTAGACCAGAACCACATTCGCGGAAGCATCGGAGACGAGCACCCACTTGCCGTCGTTCGTGAACTTCACCCGGTTGGCCACCTTCGTCGTCGTCGGAAGGGTTTGCGTGACCGTCCCGGACTTCGGATCGATGATGGCGATCCCCCCGTTCGCGGCGCGCGAGGCAACCCACAGCTCCGACGCATCCGGTGCGAGATCCATCCCTTCGGGCCCCTTGACGACCGGAATCTGCTTGATGAAAATCTCGCGCGGCGCACGGCTCAGATCGAAGACCGTGACGCTGTTCGAGCCGATATTGGCCGTGTAGATCGTCTTCTCACCGCGCGGAACGATAATCATGTGCGTGGTGTCCGCGCCGCTTCCGCTGACGAAGTCGATGCGGTCGGCCGCCGCGTCATACCGCGCGATGACCCGGCTCCCCTCCGCCGTGAACCAGAATCGCGATCCGACCGCGGTGATCCCATGCGGCCGCAAAAGGCCGGGAAGCGAGAAACGCCGCAGTTCCTTGCGGTTCGGAACATCGACGACCGAAAGCGTCGTCCCCGGATTGGGTGCGGTCCCGTAGTTCGCGACTACGGCGATCTTTCCACCATCCGACACCGCAACCTCGTGCGGCCCATCTCCCGTCGGTATCGTACCGAGCGTCTTCAACGTCACCGGATCGACGAACATCAACGTAGCGTCGGACTTGTTGAGGATGAGGAGCGTGTCGGCGCGGACGGTGAGGGCGGCGAAGAGGAGGGCGAAGGCGAGGGGTTTCATCAGCATGAGTATGACGGGAAATGGTGACTTGGTGTAGACGTTGTTGGGCTGACTCTCGGGGGTCGGGGGATAGACACACGGCGAACACAGCGCGGCGAGGGCGCCGAGCCTCTCATCCTGGCGTCATAAAGGAACTCCTCGGAACTCACGTTGCCGAACCGCCTATCTACCGAGGGCCGGCTGCTCTTTCCGGCGACGCAGGCGATGGAGGCAATGCGTGCTTCGTCTGATTGTGAGAAGGTTCTACTTTCAAAATGAAAAGAGAGCCGGCCGCCATCAGACTAAGCGCCAGAACAAGCGTTGCGAGAATACGTAAAGGCGTCGGCGCGCGCCCAAGAAGCAAGGAGTACCCGACAAACGACAGCAGTAGGACGCCACCGACGATCATTAGCATTCCCGCTCCTTGCGCGGCCGGCACGCTAATCGCAAGCTGGGTGCCCACAATCACTAGAGCCAACACCGCCGCGAGAAGTCCTACCAGTTGTATTAAGCTACCTCGAGTGTCGTCGAAATCGCGGATCGCCCCCTCTAACCGGGAAGACAACGTATATGCTGATTCACGGAGCATGATCTCGCTTCGCACAGATTCATATCTCGCGATTCGAATAGAATACTGAGAATGTGTTGAATCCTCGATAGACATCGCGTCTGTGATAAATGCTCGTGCGTCTGCAAAGCGGCCACGCCTCGCGAGTATTTGAGCCATTACAGCTAAATACCTTGGGGATCTCGGATACTCGGCTAATGCATCCGCCACGTATGATTCAGCCTCAATCATCAGTGGATCCTGTTCGGACGCGGTCTCAGCTTGCGCGACCTCCAATAGAATTTCTGCAGCAAGCAACTTTAATCCCACACCATCAAACCGTTTCAGGGCGCTCCGGCATTTGTCCAGGACCGATTTCTTTTCACGAGCCGTAAACGCATAAAAGGCATCGGCTTCCGCAACCATTGCCAGCATTGCGGGTTGCTTCGAGAATCGGGCGATATTTTCTCGCACGATGTCACGGAACTCGGCAAAATTTCGAAGATGTCTTGCGCGAACGAGCAGGCAATACATCGCGCCAAACCGCCATTGCGCTGGCACACGATCGTCGCCCAGGAAAGCGCTCATCTCGCGTTGGGAGTAGTCTGCGGTCGTGCGAATAACCTGTGACAGACGATATAAATCACTCTGCTGAAGTAGTTCCGGCAGAGCTTCGAACTCGCGCCTTAGTTGTTCGCTGGATATCGCGGCAAGCGTTTGATCGTCATAGCTCATTTATTCTCTTCATGACCCTATCCGCGACATCATGCGGCGTCAAACTGCTTGTGTCCACAACGAGGTCGAAGGTGAAAGCGGTTTGAGTTTCAAGAACTCGTCGCCGAAAGACCGAATCCGCCAAACGACTGACCAGGATACCTCTCCCATTTCGGGAAACAGTGCGCTCACTCCTCACATCCTCATTACATACCAAGAGTACTCTCACATCAACCTCCACAGGTGGAAGCGAGGCGAGCATACCTTCAAGTGTTGCTCCAAGCACGACCAGATGTCCTACTGTCGACCAGATGTATCGGTCAAGTACGACAGAGCGCCCACGGGCTCGGGCATCTGATGCTCGAATGAGCGCCATCCCAAGTGCGGAGACAAAGAACGCTCCAGCGACCTGAGGATGGTTGTCGGCGGCACGCGCAAACCATTCAGACACGTCCCTCATTTCCGACGGTGGCGCGGCGACTGACTCGGCGGCCAGCACTGACGCAAGTAGAGTAGATACCGTAGTCTTCCCGGTACCCGATAACCCATCAATCGAAACTATCCTTGCGGGCCTCGTCATTATTCCATAAGCCCTTCCCATCGCGAGCCAATAAGAGCGCAAGCAAGCTGCCTCCAGAGGCCATTGGCGACTTCATCAAACGTTCTATCGCTGAATCGAGCGCCACGAATTCACAATTGCGTATTTCCGGATTTGGGCGGGGCGGGAAACCCGTGACTACCGCGCGAAGACCGAGAAGCACCACAGCGCTCGTGGTACTCAAACCGGGTGACGGCGCGAACGTACTGAGCTTTTGTAGGTTCTGGACAGTCACACCGACCTCCTCGGCCAACTCTCGCCGAGCCCCATCCAAGAGACCCTCCGAGGGTCGAACGCCTCCAGCGGGAACCTCCCAAAAGTATTCGCCAAATGGAGCCCTGTAGTGATCTACTAACATTACGTCCAAATTGTCGTTGAGAGCGACGATGTACACTCCCTGCGCCGGCTGCTCAACGTACCAATAGGATCGGCTGTGTATTCCATTCCAGGCAAGCTCCGCCCTGACAAGCCTCACTCCCATCGGATGATCGGCCTGCGCACAGATTTCGCGGTTAGATTTGGTCCACATTATCGCGTGTAGGGTCTGCCCCCGGCATTCATGGTGCCTCAACGTATCATCGCATATCGCCCTTCGTCGCAACAACCAGATCGCAGGGGAGCGAAACCGGGCCGGTTTTGCCACGCCGCAAGTCATCTTCCATCTGTCTCAGTCCGCTGAGATATTCGCCTTCAGGCAATGCCCACAAAATAGAGTACGCGCGGGACCGCACCTTTTCAACGTACTCAGCAAATGACGACGTTACTGGAATTTCCAGGCGCGAATCGTAAATCTCAGCAAATCCCGCCGCAGCCAAACTACGAAAAATATCTTTCTTAGCCTGATAGCGATTCATCTGAATGCGGCGAGCACTTGGGAAGTAGTCGAACAACGCTCCGGTCGATTCTTCGTCGGTGAAGGCTGTCCGGAGCAGGAATTGTCCGCCGCTGTCGGCCAACACTCGAAACGTCTCCCGGCAAGCAGCATCGGAGTCTTTTAGCTGATGCCAGACCAGAAAGCTCCAGACGACGTCAAATGCGTTGGAGGCGAACGGAAGGCTTGCCGCGTCAGCGCATACAGCATCGTGTGCGGTAAGAACCGTCCTGCTGGCCATCGCTAAAGAGGCATCCACCCCGACGGCCATCGACGCGTTCAAGGCGAATCGAAGCAGCGACAGAAAGCGTCCGGTACCGCTTCCGAGGTCAAGTACTCGCCGTGGTTTGCACGATCGTTGCTCGGAGCAGTGCTCCTTCAGGACATTGATCCATGCGTATGCGTCTAGAGCCGTCAGGCAGCGATTCTGAGCGTAGGCCTGGACGAAACCAGAATTCTTTGGAGAGCCTTCAGACAGCGGACCAGCATTCCTCATCCAACGCATGAACTGTTCGAGTGCGACTCGCGCCACGGGTGTTATGGGCACACGTGGGTTGACGACATCGGATTGGGGGAGGATTAGAACCCTGTCTCCTTCTGTTAACACTAGTTCTGAAACATCGACCGGTTTCAGATACACGTAGTATTGGCAGTGGATTAGCTCGTTGGTTTCAAATTTTAGCAATGCGACGAGTGGCTCCACCAAATCGGCCGCCAGAGTTAGGCCAAGCTCTTCGCGAATTTCGCGCCGTGCCGCGTCGGCGTCGGCTTCACCCGGCTCAACGCCGCCTCCGAACGTCGTCACTATAGTTCGATTTCTGACCCTGCGCTCCTGAAGGACGATTTCACCAGAGGAGTTCCGAAGCAATACGGAAGCGTAACGACGGAGCGCTGAACCCATAAGTGTGTCTTCGAGTTTGTGAGAGCTATCGCTATTCTAGCGCATCTTTTGCTACGACATCGGAGTGGTACTGAGTCCTAGCACCCAAGGAGGTTCCTCACAACCTGGCAAAAATGGATTTTGACTCAGAAAGGTCTCGACGTCTGGATTCGCTATTGAGCCTGCGTACCTGACTTCTGTTTGCAAGGGAATGCCAACCATCGCCTGAACTCGCGCTTGCACTAGCGCCGCGACGGCTGCGACGTCGGAGGCGGTCGCTGACGAATATGTACAAATAGCGAGTATGTGATGCGGGCTCAAGCCCACCGGGCCCCATCGGTCGCCATTCAGGAATCCCGACGCTCTCATTAGTAAAGCAGCAGGACATCGTATTTCGCCGACGCCAGGCTGATACCACGAAAGAAAGCGCTGGGCAAATTGTGATCCCCGTACAAGAGTGGCTATATGGAGAGCTGTTTCTTCCGGAACGATCGGGCTGACGAAGAAACTGCCAGCGCTAGGCATCCAGTTTTCGCCACCAACAACCATGCCCTTCCGTTGCCTGACTTCCAAAACAGTTAATCGCCGCGAAAGAATATCGTCAATCGATCGGCTTCGCCGCAAATGTAGTTGTCGAATGTCTTCATATTTGAGCGGCTCGGGATACCAAGTTTTAGGAAACTGCAGGACGGCATCAAGTATGATCCGTTTGGGGGTGTAAGATTGGGGATCCTTGAGCGCGCTCGACCGATAGGAAAAGGTCATGTCGATGGGGTTCATGTGGACAATAGCGCCACTTTCGAGATCAAGGGTTCGCGCTGATAAAAATCGATCGGACAGTCTCTGGCCATAGGCGGCGATATTTTGAACAATGCCTGCCCCGAGCGTGCCCGGTATGCCTGAGAGTAACTCTACACCCGGAATGCCAAGTTCGCACAGCAGTTGGACAAGTCTATCGAAGCGGCAACTGCCGGCGGCGCGGACAATTATGCAGTCGTCCTCTGTGGAAATATCTGAAACGTCACCATCCCTGAAGAGCACAAGCGGACCGGGGAGAGTTTCGCTGAGTACCGTATTCGATAACTCTCCTGCGATTTGCAACATATTTCGCCGTGCGGGACCGAGTGCGCATATAAAAGTCCTCAATTCCTCGGGATCACTAACGAGATAAACATCTGGGCAGGTGGAGGGAAGCTCCATGGTGTTCAGAGACTGAAGTTCAATTGACGTCAAACGGTGCATTGGCGTAGGTCCGGTGGGTTGTCGCGACACATTCAAATAAGAGGTTTGCATAGGTCACATCTCGGTGTCCAGCGTTGAGGATCTTCTGGTCGGCTGAGTGCGGCATTTCATCGCGGAGGTGACGCTTGGTCGCTACCTTGGATTGCGCAGCGATAAGTTCGCGACGGGACGAGTAGGCAGATTGCCGAATCGCCCCTGTCAGCTCGCCGGCGGCAAGGTAGACCTTCACGGCATCGGGATCAGTCAGAACGGTCATCCCGCGGGGGTCGATCTGCAGGACGACTCCATCGAAGCCGTTATCGGCGATCAGGACGTTGCTGCCGCCGAGGATGAAGAGCGGCTCACGCCGGGCGTCGGTCCAAGCGATGACCTCGTGGATCTCGTCGATGCCTTCGACTCTGGCAAATAACTTTGCGGTACGGCCGATTCCGAGCGTCGTCAGGGCGGCAAGTGGGACATTCCGCTGCAGCCCGGCTGGTGCAACACTCTGCAACGACTCCGTCATCGCCGTTGCATTGTGCATCATCGCTGCCTGAGAATGACTCGCATGTCAAACATCGCCGTCGCGGAAAAGCAGTGGTTCGGCCATCCTCGGGGACTGGCAACGCTCTTCTTCACCGAGATGTGGGAGCGCTTCAGCTACTACGGTATGCGGGCGCTGCTGTTTCTCTACATGGTCGGTTCTGTTACACAGCCGGGTCTCGGCTTCGACAAGAAGCTGGCCGGACTGATCTATGGCACGTACACCATGCTCGTCTATTTCATGGGCGTGCCCGGCGGATGGATCGCGGATCGTTACCTCGGGCATTACCGCGCCGTCTTCATCGGCGGCGTGATCATCGCGTGCGGCCACTTCTGCATGGCCTTTCCGAGCATCGTGACCTTCTTCGTCGGTCTTGCTCTGATAACGCTTGGCACAGGCCTGCTCAAACCGAACGTCAGCACCATGGTCGGCTCCCTCTATGCTCGCGACGATACCCGCCGAGATTCAGGATTCTCCCTGTTCTACATGGGCATCAACCTCGGCGCGTTCATCGCTCCGCTCATCTGCACACCGTTAGGTCAGAACCTCAACTGGCACTTTGGATTCGCTGCTGCAGGCGTCGGCATGGTTTGCGGACTCATTCAGTACGTCTACGGCCGCAAGTACCTCGTTCCGGTCTCGCCCGCAACGAAGTCGACGATCGTAGCTTCCGCAGAAGAAACCCCAGGACCCTCTCCCACCTTCACGCATGAGGACTGGGGTCGCATCTCTGCCGCGCTGATCCTCATTCTGTTTTCCTTCATCTTCTGGGCGGGGTTCGAACAGGCGGGATCGAGCCTCAGCCTCTTCGCCGACCAGGCGACGCGTTTGACGATGTTCGGTCGAACCTACGCGTCCGGTTTGTTTCAGTCCGTCGAGCCGGCCTTCGTCCTCATCTTCTCGCCGGTGTTCGCCTGGGTGTGGCTGAAACTTGGAACCCGGAACCCATCAAGCCCTGCAAAGTTCACCTTGGGGATCTTTTTCCTTTCGCTCTCATTCCTCCTGATCATGCCCGCAGCGAAGTTTTACGAATCGAGCGGACAGCGCGTCAGCCCGTGGTGGCTCATTGGCCTGTACTTCCTGCAGATGTTGGGCGAGCTCTGTCTTAGTCCTGTCGGTCTGAGCATGGTGACGAAGCTTTCGCCGCCGCGCGTAGTCGGTTTCATGATGGGACTGTGGTTCTTCGCAACCGGTTCAGGGAACTTCGTCGCTGGCTGGCTTGCGGGACTCCTTCAGAACAAGAGCTTCAGCGAAGTCTTCATGATCGCGTTCGTTACGGCTGCCGTCGTCACCCTAATCCTTGCTGTCCTCATCCCGCTGATTAAGCGGCTGATGCAGGGTGTGAAGTGAAGCTCAGACTCACCGCCGCCTCATCGCAAAGGCGACGAGGTACGAGGCCAGCGCGACGATCGAGAGAAGCTTGAGTCCGATCACCATCGAGGTGAGCTCGAGCATGCCTCCGGCCACCGCTCCGATGACGTTCCATCCGAAGGCGACGTCGACTGCCTCCTCGTCGCGGAACTGAAGGGCGAAGCAGGTGGAAGCGAAGAAGATCGGCAGTCCGACGAAGGCGAGCGAAAGCAGCAGCTTCACCGTCACGCTCGACGCCAGGAGCGAGTGAACGGGCGTGAGGTAGTTCATGAGCAGCGCGATCACGAGTCCGCCAGCGCTGATGCGCCACGGCAGCGGGAGCCATTGCATCAGAAGCGTGCCGGCAAGGATCATCGCCAGAATGGAGCCGAAGACGATCGCATTCGTCAGCCAGGTCGCACCCCAGATCAGGTTCATCTCGGTAACCGACTTCGTCTCGATGAGCAGGAAGGCCAGTCCAAAGAAAAACAGTGGCCCGTCGAATGACCTGAGCCGACCGCCCGCGGCAACGACGGAGATCAGAGCGACCAATGCGATGACGGCGACGATTCCCGCATAGAACGGCGTGACGGCACGCGAACGGAGATAGAGATACGGCCAGTCGTCGCTGGGAACATTCGTCGTCGTCGCCGGCGCGTTGGAGAGCTGCGCGAAGGCCGGACCGGCGAGGTAGAGGCGGTTGAAACTGCCGAAGTTGTGCGCGATGACGGTTGGCGGCCGACCGGTGGCTTGCGCCAGCAGCATGCGGAGACGAGCATCGATGTAATCGACCGCGGTGCCGAAGTAGACCGCCATTCCTCCATCGGCAGCGAGATGCCGCCGCGCCGCCTCGAAGCACTCGCGGGTGTAGATGAAGTTGTCGAGGCGCACGTTGGAGAGTGCCGAGAGTCTCGTCATCGAGTCGAGCGTCCCGAAGACGATGAGATCGTATTTGCCGTACGTGTTGTTGAGAAAGGAGCGCGCATCCGTATTGATCACGCGGACACGCCGATCGCTGTACGGCCTGTCGGGATGATGAGCCTTTCCCATGGCGATGATGAGGGGATCGATCTCTACGGCGTCGACATCTGCCGCTCCCTCGTCGATGGCCACGGCTGCGTCGTTACCGCTGCCCGCGCCCAGGATCAGGACCCGGCGCGGGATCCGGTGCAGAAAGCGATAGGGCAGGTGGTAGCCGTCGCGGAGGATGATGTTGTCGGTCCGGGTCAGCGGGTCGCTTCGCCTTAGCGGCGCCGCGTACTGGTGCTGCGAGCCATTCGCAAGGATGAGAAAGCCGAGGTTGTCCGGCAGATCGACGCGCCTCAGCGCGTAGTACGGACTATAGGCGTCGGCGCGATCGGTCCAGGCGACGAGGGTCAGAATCGCGCACGCCGCCAGTGCGCCGGTAACCATCCAAGTGCGGGATCGCATCAGCACGACAAACGACGCGGCGAACGGGATCGCGAACCAGACGAGCGGTGTGGCATCGAGAAAGGAGGCCAGGGCAAAGGCGATCGTGCCGAGCAGAGATCCGGCGAGATCGCAGGCATAGCCGGCGAGGGGCCGGCCGCCATCGCGGAACCTGCGCAGCCGGATGGCGATCATCTGTCCCAGCGGGATGAACGACGCGGCGGTAAGGACAAACGTGATCAGAATCGGCGCCGCGACGCCGTGCACGACGGGCGCCCCTTTTGGCAGGTCGTAGTAGAGGAGCCAGAGATGCTCGGTCACCGATTCCGAGGTGAAGGCGATGCGGCTAAACGCCCAGGCGGCGCCGGCGACGAGAAGTAGTAGCGGAGCCCACCACGGAGCGAGCTGGATGCGACGCCGCGCCGAAAGGCTGCCGACGCCGAGGCCCAGGAACGCGGCCAGCAGGACGACGTTCGGAAAATAGGCGAGGACGCGAACCTGCGCCGCCAGCCAGCGGATCAGCGCGAGCTCGACGAAGAGAACGAGAAACGAGACGGCCACGAGCTCGACGCCGTCGCGCCGGAGCGACGTGGCCTCGCCGTTCAGCGCCCGCTCCACACCGGTTTCCGCTTCTCGAGGAAGGCGTTCAGGCCCTCGTTGGCGTCGCTGGTCAGCATCAGCTCGTCGAGATAGAGACGCTCGACATCCCCAAGACGCTGGTTGAAATCCTTACTCTGCGCGAGACGAAAGGCGCATTTTGCGAGCCTCAGCGACGATGCGCTCTGCCGATACAACCGCCCCATCCACTCATCGGCCTTTGCATCGAATTCGGCGAATGGAAAGACGGCGTTGACGAGACCGAGGCGTTCGGCGGTGGCAGCGTCGATGGTGTCTCCTGTCAGCAGAAGCTCGAGGCCTTTGCGCGGGGCGAGCTGGCGTGAGAATTGGTAGGCGGCCACCGGCGGAAAGACACCGAGGTTGATTTCGGGCTGGCTGAACTTCGCGCGATCGGAGGCCAGAACGAAGTCGCATCCGAGCGCCAGCTCGCATCCCCCGCCGAGCGCCGCGCCGCGCACGAGGGCGATGGTGACGACGTCGAGTTTCGCCAGCATCCGGAAGCAGTCGTGAAAGTGGCCGAGCATCGTTGCCGCGCGGTCGCCGAGGTGGTCCTGCACGCTCGCACCGGCGGAGAACGCTTTCTCACCTTGCGCGTCAATGATCAGAGCGTGCCGGTCGTGCGCGACGCGGGCGATGGCGTCACGCAGCTCGTCGAGCATGGCCACATCGAGGATGTTCAGGGGCGGATCGGAAAGGGTGATCCGGTACGCGTTCGCGTCGGAGGTGAAGGTGATCTTCGGCATGGCGGAATGCTACCGCGTCGCGTGGTGCCGCGGCGGCAGCGGCAGGGCTTTGGTCGACCAGATTTCGAGCGAGTAGTCGGTCAGGAAATAGAACGTTCCCGACTGTGTGGCGACGAAACGGCCGGCCGCCGGCGAGGTGATGGCCGGGGTACCCGTGAGGAACTGCGGCGAAAACTGGCGGCCGGTGAGGGCGATACAGGTGCCATCGCCGCGGAGATGCTGATCGATGTAGGTCACGCCGCTTGCCGGATCGGTGACGTACGAGTCGAGCTGAGCGTTGATTGTTGATAAATCCGTCGATGAGTAGTTGTAGAGCTTTTCGCCGAGAACGTAGACTGTGCCGTTGGCAAAGGCGATCGCGCGCGGCGCTTGCGAGCCTTCGCTGGTGCGGGTGACGAGAACCGCAGGGTGGGCGGGATCGCTGATGTCGACCACGCGCACCTCGTTGGGGAGCTCTGTCAGTACGTACGCGCGCGTGCCGTTGGTCACGAGATCGCGCACCGCGCCGGTCATGGTCGACGTCTGGGCGAAGGCGCTCCTGGGATCGAAAACGATCGTCTTTCCCTCGCAACCGCTGCTCTGGCAATGAACGAAGATCGAAGCCCATCCCGCGCCGCCGGCCGCAGCGATCGATTGCGCCTGCGCATCCGAGCCTTCGCTGATCAGGGATGTTGCGATCGTGTTTCCCTCGCGGCCATAGGACATCACGTTCAGATTGTTATGGATGGTGAATGCGCCGCTGTCGCTGGCCGCTACGTCGATGATCAGCGGTGTCCGGATCGAGCCGGTCGACTGCATCGTGTTCGTGAAGACGTCGACGTTGCGGCCATCGAAGAAGTAGAGCCGCTGACTGCCGGCGACGAGCTTCTTGTAGTAGGCGTTCCCATTGGCGGTGTAGAGCAGGGAAGGCATCCCCGTCGTGCCACCGAGCTGCGCGGTGGTGATGCCGTCTTCCGTGGCGAGGTCGGCTACGGCATTGTCGGAACCGACGTGCACGGCTATCGGCGCGGCCGGGAGCGCGAACTGTTTCGTCAAGATCCGAGTCTGTGTGTTCCAGATCAGCAGCGATGAATCGGTCGATTCGACCAGCGTAGTCCCGGCGAAGGCGAGGCTGCGGGCGATGGCGCCGCTCGACTGCGGGAGGAGAGTGGTCGCGCCGCCGGCAAAATCGATGACGCTTACGCCGCTGAACGTCGATACAGCCGCCAGAGAGCCGGAAAGAGCAACGCCGCCGGTTGACAGCCCGGTCACGCTCGCGGTCAGCGGCGTTTTCGTGAAGTCTCCCGATACGTAGTACGAAATCGACGTCGTACCGTCGGCGCGCAGCTCGGCAAGTGCGAGCGCCGAACCGGCCCGGGCGATGAACGAAGGACTTGCCGCGCTCAGCGCGATCTGCTGAGCAGCCGGCTTGACCGGTGCCAGATCGGCCGACCAGAGGGTGTTGCCGCTGGTTTCGCTCAGAACGAAGTAGCCGGTCGTTCCGACCAGGACGGCTGACGCGATCGGTGCGCGCAGGGTTAGTGACGAGACGAGCGTGGGAGTGGCAGAGCCGAGCGCCCACAACGATGCAATCGCGCCGGACGAGGTCAGGAGAAAGCCGTTGCCTCCATCGCGGACGATGTCGACGCCGTTGTCCCACGAGCGAAGCTGCGTAAGCGTCCCGCTCGCCGACTGGCCGAATTCGGTGATGCCGCCTGAGGTGCGGGAAACATAGACAGCGGTGCCGAGGGAGACGACCGAGGTGGTGGCGCCGGTGGCGTAGCTGTGCACGGGGAACGACGGTTGGAACGAGGTCGTGTCATAGGTCAGAAGTCCAAGATCGCCGCCAGCGACATAAAGACGATTCGGCGCGACGGCGATGCGGCCGATGCGATTCACATTGCCGCCGCTCGGTTGGAGCTGCGCGCGTGACAGCTCGACCGGAGCGGCCGCTGAACTGAGGTCGAAGGCTCGGACCTGGCGATCGGCACCAGCGGCGAAGATCGCCGTGGAGGTGATCGGTGCGACCGAAACGGCCCCGAAGGAGTCGCTGGCCGCTTTAACCGAGGTTCCGCCACCGCCGTCGATGTTCACGAAGATATCCGTCTGTTGACCGTCGGAGACGTAGAGCCGGCCGCCGGTCGCATTGACGGCGATCGAGCCCGGCAGCGACGCGATCACACCGACGCCGTTCGGAATCGACGGGATGCTGATGTTGAACGCCTCGATCGATGAGTCGCCGTCCGCGGCAAAGAGCGTGGAACCGTTCAGTGTGAGCGACTGCACGTTGGCGCGGCTGGTCGTGAACAAAGCCGGCGTCTTCGAGGGAGTCGTCGGATCGAGCAGGTCCCACTGCGTCAGTCCATTGGCGGTGGCGACATAGAGGTCGAGCGTCGTCAGGAGCAGGTCGTTGACGGTCGCGCCCGTGTCGATGCCGCGCACGAGCTGCAGCGCGCGCCCGTTCTCTCTGACGACGTACAGCATCGTTCCGCTGCCGGAATAGGCAAGCCCGTTCGTCGCTCGCACGACGCGGGTGATCCCCGGCAGTGGAAGCGACGCCACGAACGCCGGAGGATCGACGCTGCGGTCGTAAAGCGAGAGGCCATACGAGGTGGCCGCCCAGAGGTCGTTGCCGTCAAGGGCGATGTCGAGATAGGAGGCGCGGAAGGGGATGCTGGCGACCTGGGTGAGATTGCATTGAGGGAAAGCGGCAGCAGGAAGGAGGAGGAGGACTGAGATCGCGACCGCCACACGCCCGAGCATGGGGGAGATTGTAACGAGTTGCTGAGTTACTGGGTTGCGGAGTTGATGGGAAACAGTCGCCTGAGCGTATGCAGGACGAGCCAAGCAACTTGCAACCCAGCAACTGATCAACCTACTTCGCCCAAACGTCCAGTTTTACCGGCACCTCGTTGTTCACCGTCACCAGGATGTTGTGTGGGACGCTGATGCCGAAGTCGGGCATGTGGATCTTGAACGTCGTCGTGGCGTGGATGCCGTCAGGGGTTAGGACGACGTGGACCGAGATGGTCATCCGCTTCGTGACGCCGTGCAGGGTCATGTCGCCGGTGACGTTGATGTCGGCAGGCTGGTTGGGGGCAATCGACGGCGGACCGGTAACGCTGACTGACTTGAACGTGGCGTTGCCGAATTTGTTGGTCTCCAGGTAGCGCTCGCGCATCTCTTTGTTGCGCAGGCCGACTCCGGTGTCGAGGGCGTCGACGTTGATGGTTACCTGCACGCTCGCGGCGGCGGGGTTGGCCGGGTCGGCGACGATCGTGCCGGAAAGATCGCTCGTCTTTCCGTCGAACGAGTCGTAGGTATCTTCGGCGTGAAACGAAGCGACGTTGTTGCCGCCTTTGGTGATCGCATAGGTGTGGGATTGGGCGTGTAGAGTGGTGGCCGCGGCCAGCAGTACGACGGCAATCGGAAGTCTCATGTTGTCCGCGAACAACAAGCGATTACTTGCCGATTCCGGCAAGCCGTAACGCTTTGCGCACGTAAGACGGATGCGGGATGGTCCCGAGAGCGTCCGGAACGATCCAAGCGTATTCGCTTGATAGGGTGCGCGGGCGCCGGGAAACGGCAAAGACCTCGAAGGTGATCCTGCGATTGGTGACCGTGTGCCGGAATGTTCCCAGAGCTGCGGATGCACCGATTCGCAGCGGCGTGCCCGTCAGTAACATTGTGTCGCCATGAGGGAGGTGGAACATGCCGCGCATGAGCTGGCCTGACTCGCGGCGCATGAGCACGCGGCCGTCGCGGTCGATGACCAGGTAGAGCGGGATGCGAAGCTCACGTGTAGCCGGTTTCGCCTTCGGTCGAGGAAGCTCGTCGACGCGCCCGCTTACGAATGCGGCGCACTGGCGGCGGAGGGGACATTGCCCGCACAGCGGTTTGCGTGGCGTGCAAATGAGTGCGCCGAGCTCCATCAGGCCCTGGTTGAAATCGCGCGGTGACTTCGACGACGCCACCAGTACTTCGGCCCGATGCCACGCCTCGCGCATCAACGCGGGCGAGCCGAGCGGAGCTTCGATCCCAAACAAGCGTGCCACGATACGGGCGACGTTGCCATCGACGATCGGCTCGTGCAGACCGTGCGCGATCGAGGCGATCGCTCCCGCCGTATAGCGTCCGATTCCGGCGATCGTCATCAGTTCGCCGACAGTCGCCGGGATTACTCCGCCGAAGCGCATCATCACGTCGACCGCTCCGTCGCGAAGCATCCGCGCGCGGCGGTAATAGCCGAGGCCTGACCAGGCGGCGGTCACGTCATCGACGCTGGCACGCGCCAGTTTCGCGATCGTCGGAAAGCGCGCCATGAACCGCTCGTAGTACCCGAGGACGACCTCCATCCTGGTCTGCTGGAGCATGACCTCGGAGACCCAGACACGGTACGGATCGTAGCCGTCACGCCACGGCAGGCGGCGCTGGCTTTTGCGGAACCACGACTCGGTCAGAGAGACGAGACGGCGAGCTGACAATTCGCTTGTATTGTATGCTCTGCTCCATCCTCGCGAGGCCCCCGAACAATGGAAGATCAAGCACAGGCAAAGCAGCCCGAAACGGAGCAGGGCAAGTACGTTTACTGCATCATCAAAACGGACATCCCGCGCGACTTCGGGCCTGTCGGCATCGGTGGACGGGGCGACAAGGTCTATACCGTTCCTTACAAGGAGTTCGCGGCGGTCGTTTCCAACTGCCCGCTGATCGTCTTCGATCCGACACGCGAAAACGCTCTCGCCCACGAGCACGTGAACGAGCTGGTGATGAAGGATTTCACGGTGCTGCCGATGAGCTTCGGCACGGTCTTCCGCACCGAGAACGACATCAAAGAGTTCCTCAAGGGAACCTATGACGCGCTCTCCGATGTGCTGCAGAAGATGGACGGAAAAATCGAGTTTGGCCTGAAGGTGAACTGGGACAAGGACCAGGTCGTCCGCGAAATCGAGAACGAGAACGAGGAGATCCGCCGGCTGAAGGAAGAGATCCAGTCGAACACGTCGACGTCGACGTATTTCTCGCGCATGCAGCTCGGCCGCGTCGTCGAATCGGCGCTGCAGGCGAAAGCCGATGCGTACGTCAGCGAGATTTACGAGGCGCTGCGCGACGCCGCGATCGCCTCGCGCTCGAACAAGCCGATCGGCGACAAGATGATCATGAACGCCGCGTTCCTCGTCGAGCGCGAGAAGACGAAGGCCTTCGACGATCACATCTCCGAAATCGCTAAGAAATATGAGAACAAATTATCGTTCTTATATACCGGACCGTGGCCGCCGTATAACTTTGTGAATATTCGGCTGAAGCTCGAGCGCGCGGAGCGGTAGTGGCCTTCATCCTCGACGACATCCTCCTCCTGCCGATCACGCTCCCGGTGTCCGGCTTCAACTGGGTC
>DATMNC010000046.1:0-6231 GCA_035569395.1 Thermoanaerobaculia bacterium
CGTTTGTCTCACGCGACTCGCGAGGGGGTTGAAGATCACTCGCGTTTATCTCACGAGACTCGCGAGGGGGTTGAAGATCACTCGCGTTTGTCTCACGCGACTCGCGAGGGGGTTGAAGATCACTCGCGTTTGTCCTCACGCGACTTGTGATGGCCTTGCGGCGATTCAATCTGATCTTGAACCCCCTCGGCTCTGATATCGAAGTTGGTCGATCCTGATATCGACCCCCATTCGTTCTGATATCAAGTGTGTCGAAGCTGATATCGACCCCCACTGTTTGGATATCGGTGGGTTCGACCCTGATATCGAATGCTCCGGTTTTGATCTTGGGGTGGGTCGGTTCCGGGATGTCTGTCGCGGGCGGCGTTTGCGGGAGCGCTGGCATCTTGCAGGGCGGGCGGCGGCGCTTTGGCGGAGCGCTTCGCGCGAGCGCTCCTTGCCAAGACGCAAAAAAGAGGGTCGGGGATAACGCGAGCGCAAGTGCCTTGGGGTGCCAGGCCTTCGATTTTCCGGGAGAAACGAAGGCCTGGCACCCTGACGTCACGTGTTCATCTGTGGAACGTAGTCCACACCCGATTTCCCGCCAAGATTGTGTGCGGCCCAGAGACGACGATAAGCCTTTAGGCCGTGACGTCAGGGTGCCACCCTAGCTGAAAAACGCTGGGGGAGAAGGGCTCTCGATGTAAGGAAGCGCGAGCTCTTGTGGTCAACAGCCTTTTTAGCCCTGCGCCATGGCTGGTGCGGGCGTCGGTCTCCGCTTTCGGAGGATCGCGGCCGATACCAGCGTCACGATCAGGCCGACCGGGAAGGGCTCGATGAAGGTCATGGCGACGTTGAGCAGCGGGTTGTCGAGCGTGACCTTCAATTGATCCATCTCTTTCTTCTTGGCCGCGATGGCCGCCTCGGTCGCTCCCGTCGCGCGCATTTCACCGATCTCGCGCGCGGAGTACTTGTCGACGAAGTCGGGCATCATCGTGAAGTAGATGATCTCCCACGAGGCCACATAGAGCACGCACGAGATGACCGTGATGAGCAGGCCCACCGCCGTGGCGCGGCCGAAGGTGATCGTGCCGCCGATGTTCTCCCGATACGAACGGATGCCAAAGAAGACCAGCAGGAAGGAGAGGAAGATGGCGGAGTAGCCGATGAGCTCGCCGCTTCGGCTGCTGATCTCTGCCTCGAACGGGAGCGTGAGAAACATCATGGCCGAGGAGACGGCGCCGGAGAGAAGGCCGAAGATGATGACGACTTTTTTCATTTGGTGTTTCCTTTCGCGGCACAAGGTACGGCCTGGTCCTGGCCGTTGTCGGCCTACTTTCGGGTGATTTTCGGGTCAACTAAAGTATGAATCAGGCAACGGATGAATCAGGGTATCAGCCTGAGATCTTTCCCCTTCTGCACGGCCTGGACGCGCCGGTTGACCTGCATCTTCTCGAACATCCGGGAGGAGTGTGTCTTCACCGTATTCTCGGAGACGAAGAGCTTCTCGCCGATCTCGCGGTTGCTCAGCCCCTGGGCGATGAGGGCCAGGATCTCGTGCTCGCGGGCGGTGAGACCGACTTCCCTCAGCTTTTCGGCGTTGAGGACGAATGGGCCGTCCATGCGTACCGGCACTTCCCGGACCACCACAACTTCCTTCGCGCGCGTCCATCGCAGCCCGAAGTAGATGCCGAGGGCGGTGAAGATCAGAGCGACCAGCCCGCCGTAGATCTCGGAGGGGTATTCGTGGACGAAATGCTTGTACTCGATGATCTTCAGCAGCGCGATGAGAACGCCGCCAACGGCTCCGTAGAGAGCGACCTGTTTGGCCATGGACGGGGAAGTCTACAATCGCTGAAGCGATTCGTGGCTCCTCCGTGAGCCAGGTCACCGCTGCCTTTCCCATCCGGACCGAGAATGGTGTGAGACGAACCGGCAACGTCTCCCATCGCGTCTCCGCCTCGGCCACCTCGAAAAACGACCCATAAGGAGCTTCCACTTGCGCTGTCTGTCTGTCATGCGTCATTCCGTCGTGCGACTGGTCGCTCTCACCGGCGTTGCGGTGTTTCTCTCCACTGCTGCGACCGCCGGAGTGGTGGGGAGCGGAACACTGTCTTCCTGCACCGAGGCGGCGCTGACGGCGATGTTTGCGGCGGGCGGCACCGTGACGTTCAACTGCGGCGCCGGGCCACAGACCATTCCGATCACCTCCACGATGGCCATCGGTTCGACGAACCCGAAGATCACGATCGACGGCGGCGACACGATCACCCTGGACGGCACCGGCACCACCTCGGGGATGCTGGTCATCTTCGGCAGCGCCACGGCCCTCCCGGACGTCACCTTCAAGCACATCACCTTCGCCAACGGCAACATCAACACGGGGCTGATCGCCGGCGGGGCCATCCAGAACTTCGGAAAGCTGACCCTCGACACGGTGACCTTCACGAAGAATCAGGCGCTCGGCAGCGGCGGCGCGATCTTCCAAGAGCCGTGCGCGGGCTGCCTCGACACGTCGCTCACCGTCACGCACTCGCTGTTCCAGAACAACAGCGGCGGCAGCGGCGCGGCCATCAGCATGGAGGGGGGATTCGCGTCGGTCGCCGATTCGACGTTCAGCGGGAACACGGCACCGTCCGCTGGCGCCATCGAGATCTTCAGCAACGCGGCCTTCAAGGTCATCATGACCATCGACCGTTCCACGTTCACCGGCAACGCCTCCACCTTCGGCGGCGGCGCAATCGCGGTCGAGAATCTCAACAGCGGAAGCAGCGTCACCATCACGAACGACACCTTCACCGGCAATACCGCCACCGGCGCCGGCGGGCAGGGGTCGGCGCTGAATCTCTCCGCGGCGCCGGTGACGGTCACCAACTGCACCATCGCCGGAAACAGCGCCCCGCAGTCGGGGGGAGCCGTCGCCTTCGGGAACCGCACGCCCGTAACCTCGGTGACGAACACGATCATCGCCAGCAATACCGGCGGGAACTGCTCATTCTCCGGAAGCACGTTCACCGGCGGACACAACCTCCAGTTCGGCGACTCGACCTGCACCGGGATGACGGTGGCCAATCCCCTGCTCGGTCCGCTGGCGAACAACGGCGGACCGACGCAGACGATGGCGCTCGGTGCCGGCAGTCCGGCCATCGACGCCGGCGACACGATCAACGCTCCCCCGACCGATCAGCGCGGCGTTTCGCGGACAGACGGCAATGGCGACGGCATCATCGCCGTCGACATCGGCGCCTTCGAGGCGCCGGCGTTTGGCGGGAGCGGGAGTCCGGAGCCGAGGCGGCGTCACGCCGTACGGCCGTAGAGGTGCTGCGCCGGACGGCGGGGATTCTGATCTAATCCGTCGCGCATGTCCGATCTGAAACTGTTCAACACCCTCACACGGGAGAAAGAGACGTTCCAACCGCTCGTTCCGGGCGAAGTGCGGATGTATTCGTGCGGGCCGACGGTCTACAACCACCTGCACATCGGCAACATGCGCACCTTCGTCTGGGGCGACGTCCTGCGCCGCTACCTGGAGTGGCGCGGTCTGCGTGTGAAGCAGATCATGAACGTCACCGACGTCGAGGACAAGATCATCCGGAACGCCGCGGCGGCGGGGAAGGATCTCACGAGCTACACGGCGCCGTTCATCGAGTCGTTCCATGCCTCACTGAAGAAGCTGCGCGTCCGTCCCGCCGACGCCTATCCGCGCGCCACCGATTACATCCCACACATGGTGGCGCTGGTCCAGAAGCTCTCCGAGCGCGGCCATACGTACGTTGCCGACGGGTCGACCTACTTCAAGGTCTCGACGATGCCCGACTATGGCAAGCTCTCGCGTGTCGAGATCGACGAGACCAGCGAGTACAGCCGCGTCGAGTCGGACGAGTACGAGAAAGAATCGGCGCGCGACTTCGTGCTCTGGAAAGCGAAGAAGGATAAGGAGCCGGCCTGGCAGACGCCGATCGGCGAGGGTCGCCCGGGATGGCATCTGGAGTGCTCGGCGATGTCGATGGATCTCCTCGGCGAGACGTTCGACATCCACACCGGTGCGGTCGATCTGATCTTTCCGCATCACGAAAACGAGATCGCCCAGAGCCAGTGCGCGACCGGCAAACCGTTCGTGCGCTACTGGATCCACGGCGAGCACCTCAACATCGACCAGCAGAAGATGTCGAAATCGATCGGCAACATCTACACCGTGCCGGAGATCGAGGGGATGGGTTACGACCTCCTGGCCCTCCGCTACGCGCTGCTGTCGGTCCCGTACCGGACGAAGCTCAACTTCACCACGCATTCGCTCGACGACGCCAGGAACGCGCTCTCGCGGATCGAGTCGTTCCTGATCCGCGTCGACGAGGTTTCGCGCTCCGCCGCGCATGACGCGAAGCACTCCGACGGCGCCGCCGACGATCTGATCGGCAAGTTCCTCACCGATTTCGAAACGGCGATGGATGACGATCTGAACACCGCCGGCGCCCTCGGCGCCCTCTTCACGCTGATCCGTGAAGGCAATACCGCTCTCGACGACGGCCGCATCCTGGCCGGCGACGCCGAGGGGCTGAAGACGGCGCTGATGAAAATCGATCCGGTGCTGGACGTCTTTCCGAAGCGCGAAGAGAATCTCGACGCCGAGGTCGAGGCGCTGATCGCGGCCCGGAACGCCGCGCGGAAGTCGCGTAACTTCGCCGAGAGCGACCGCATCCGCGACGAGCTCCTGGCGCGCGGCATCCTGCTGGAGGACACCCCGGGAGGGACGCGGTGGCGGAAGAGTTGAGGCAGCGCGGCGCCACCGGAGATCCTGCGGCTTCGCGCAGGATAGACTCCGCTGAAGCATGATCGGCTACCTGGAAGGAACCCTCAAACAACTCGACGCCACCCGCGCGCTCGTGCTCGCTGGCGGCGTCGGCTACGAAGTGCACATCTCGTTGCAGACCTATTACAAGCTCGAGGGGCAGAAGAGCGTTGCGCTGCAGATCTTCACGCACGTCCGCGAGGATGCCCTTTCGCTCTACGGCTTCGCCAGCGCCGAGGAGAAGTTCGCGTTCGGGAAGCTGATCTCGATCTCCGGCATCGGGCCGACACTGGCACAGAAGATCCTCTCCGGCATCGATGCGCCGGACCTGGCGGAGGCCGTGACGAGAGGCGACGTGCGCAAGCTGTCGTCGATCCCGGGCGTGGGGAAGAAAACGGCCGATCGCATCATCCTCGAACTGCGCGACAAGCTGCTGCTCCCGGAATCCGCCCGCGAGCAGACCACGCCTTCGGCGCGCACATCGATGGATGACGACGTCCATTCAGCCCTTATCAACCTCGGCTACAAACCGAGAGACGCCGAGTCCGCGCTGGAAATGGCCCGCAAAGAGCTCGGCAACGACGCCGAGCTCTCCGCGCTGCTGAAGGCCGCGCTGCGGCAGCTCACACGGTCGTAACGCGCTACAATTGCCGTCCTGAATGACGGTCGTTCCTTCCGGCACGGTTGCTCCCTCCGGCAAGCCAGCGCCTTGGCGCCTCGGTATGGTGGTTCGCGCCATCACTTACATTGCCATCGTCATCGTAGCCGGCGCGTCCGTCGGTATTGCGGCCTCGCGCTTCCCTTCGTTGGCTTACATGTGGGTGGCATTATTCGGCGGCGCTGTCGGCGCCGGTGAACTGATTGCGCGCTATCGCGATGACCCGTGGCGGGCCGTCACTCGCAGTGCGGCGCTCTTTTATCTCTTTATCAATGTTACTGCGTCGATCGGAGCGCTCAAGCTAATCGAGATCTTCAAATGGCTTCCGAGAGCGGACGCCAGCGAGCAGACTTCGATGCGGGTGCTCGTTGCCGGCTTCGGTGCGATGGCCTTTTTTCGCAGCTCTCTTTTCCTGACGCGCGTCGGTAATCAGGACGTGCAGATAGGCCCCGTGTCGTTCCTACAGATTTTCCTCGCCGCCGCCGACCGGCAGGTCGATCGCAACCTTGGCGAGACGCGATCGAGCGAGGCTGAGGAGCTAATGGCGGCCGTGAACTTCGAGAAAGCCGCCGATGTACTGCCGATCTACTGCATGACGCTGATGCAGAACGTTGCCGACGTCGAGCAGGCCCAGATTGCGAACGACGTGGCTCGACTTCGCGAACGGACGATCGACAATCAGACCAAGGCCATGATGTTGGGGCTGCGGCTGATGACAACCGTTGGAAAGGCCGTGCTGCGCACCGCAGTAACATCGCTTGCGCGCCAGATCAAAGACGTCGTGAGAATCAGCATCGAGCCGATT
>DATMNC010000047.1:0-25248 GCA_035569395.1 Thermoanaerobaculia bacterium
TCACCTATCCCGATTCGCTGACCACCTGGCGGGCCACGGTCCGCGCGGCCACGGTTGCGAACCAGTTCGGCATGGCCACCTCGACGACCCGGACGAAGAAGCCGCTCATCGTCCGCCTGGAAGGGCCACGCTTCTTCGTCGTCGGCGACCGCGTCACCATCTCGGCTGTTATCGACAACAACACCGATGCCGTGATGCACGTCCGCCCGTCGCTGACCGCCGGCGGACTGGAGCTCGAGGCGCCGCCAAAAGAAACACCGGTCGATGTGCCGGCGAACGGCGAGACCCGTGTCGACTGGCGCGTCCTGGTTACGCACGCCGGCACCGCCAAGCTGAACGTCACCGGCCGCGGCGAGCAGTACGCCGACGCCATGGAGAAGAGTTTCCCGATCTACGAGCACGGCATCGACAAGCTGATCGCAAAGTCAGGAAGGATGCGCGGAGAGGAAGCGCTGATCAAGCTCGACCTCCCCGCAGAGCGCCGCGCCGGCTCGACCGACGTCACCATCCAGGTGACGCCGAGCCTGGCCGTGACCATGCTCGATGCCCTGCCGTACCTGATCGACTATCCCTACGGCTGCACCGAGCAGACCATGAGCCGCTTCCTCCCTGCGGCGATCGTGGCCCGCACGCTGCGCGGCATCGGCGCCGATCCGGCCGACATCGCCGGCCGCATGTTCGGCGGTATCGAGTCCTCCACCGCCGATGCCACCCACTCGCACGGCAAGCACGACCTCGGCGAGCTCGATCGCATCACCGCCGCCGGCATGAAACGCCTCTACGACTTCCAGCACTCGGACGGCGGCTGGGGCTGGTGGAAACAAGGCGACAGCGATCCGTACATGACCGCCTACGTTATCTGGGGCTTCGCCGTCGCCCGCGAGGGCGGCCTCAGCGTCCACTCGCAGGCCGTCGACCACGCCGCCGGCTGGCTCGACGTCAAGCTGGTCGACTACGAGGAGAGTTACGAAGAACAATCGTGGATGCTCCACGCGCTGGCCGCGTGGCGGCGTACGCAGAAGGCCGCCGCCGCGCCGAATGCGCTCGAGACCAAGGCCCTCGACAACGTCTGGACGCATCGCGACAAGCTGACCGCCTATGGCCGCGCCCTCCTGGCGCTGGCCGCCCACGACTTCGGGAACGCCGAGCGGGCAGGGGTGCTGGTACGCAACCTCGAGAACGGCGTCCGCATCGACCGCGCGCCCGATACCTCGGTCATCATCCACGGCGCGACCGGCCGCACGGCCGGCAGCGCCGAGACGATGGCTACCGCACACTGGGGTGAGGACGCCTCCTGGTGGCGCTGGTCCGACGGCCCGGTGGAGTCGACGTCGTTCGCCTTGATGGCGCTGACGGAGATCGACCCCAAGACCGCCCTCATCGAGCCGGTCACGAACTGGCTGATCAAGAACCGCCGCGGCGCGCAATGGAACAACACCCGCGACACCGCCATCACCGTCCTGGCGCTCGATGAATATCTCCACGCCAGCGGCGAGTTGTCCGGCGAGGGAAGCTACGAGATCTTCGCGAACGGAACCCCGATCTCTACACAGACTGTGACTCCGTCGGCCATCCTCCGCGCCCCGAGCCGCTGGACGATCCCCGCGAGCGCCGTCCGCGACGGCATCAACGAGATCCGCATCCACCGCACCGCTGGCACCGGCTCGCTTTACTTCGCCGCCGAGGCGCGCTTCTTCTCGCTCGAAGAACCGATCAAAGCGGCCGGCAACGAGATCTTCGTCCGCCGTGAGTACTACCACCTGGTCGGCCACCCGACGCTGCTCAAAGGCCAGATCTACGACCGTGTTCCCTTAAAGGACGGCGAGACGCTCGCCAGCGGGGAGCGGGTGGAGGTGGTAGTCACCGTCGAGACGAAGAATGACTACGAGTACCTGCTGTTCGAGGATCTCAAACCCGCCGGCCTCGAAGCCGTCGAGATCCGAAGCGGGGAGGGGTTAATCGCCCGCGAGCTGAAGTCAGGCGCAGTGACGCGGAAGTTCGTCGAATCGAAGACTACGCCCCCCTCGGTCCAGCGCAGCGCGTCCGTCGACGCAACCGGTCGCACCGAATGGCTCTACCAGGAACTGCGCGACCGCAAAGTAGCGATGTTCGCCTCGCGACTGCCGCAAGGAGTTTGGGAGATCCGCTACACCCTCCGCGCCGAAGTCCCCGGCTCCTTCCACGCCCTGCCGCTCATGGGTCAGGCGATGTACGTCCCGGAGATTCGAGCGAATAGTGATGAGGCGAGGATCGATGTGAAGTGATTCTCCTTCGCGTTCTTCGCGGCTTCGCGTGAGACCGATTTCACGCGAAGACGCGAAGACGCGAAGTTGGAGGTCGTATCTGGAAAATCAACTTAATAACGCTGCTCGGATCTATCCGCTTTCCATCCCAGAGGCTTCACCACAGAGACACAGAGATCACAGAGGTTCTGCTTCATCCGTCATCCTTTCGTTCTTTGCTCTCTCTGTGTCCTCTGTACTACTAACCATGAGTTTCTTCGCGCGGCGCAAAGAATTCTGCCAAAACTGGTGGTTGCCATTCTTGGGTTGCGGGCGAAGCCCGCGCTGTGCCTCTGTGGTTAAGGCCTTTTCGCGCAACGGCGTGCACATTACTGTTCTTGCGGCATCTTTGGAGTGGCGATGGTCACCGCGCCTGCGCGCGCCAGGTCGACGATCCATTTGCCCTTCTCGCGGCATACGATGCCGACTACCTCGTCCAGGGCCTCGCGTTGCCTGGACTGCTGAACCTGTTCGAAGAACCGCCGCACGTCTTCGAAGTTAGAAATAGCGCCGAAACGTACGGTCACGGCTGGAGGCCCGTCCGGATTCCCTACGGGATCGAGGTCGATCTCGAGGGTGACTTCCCGTTCAGGGCCGACCTTGCAAGCGACCAACCGGCCGTCGTGACAGTTGTAGGTGAGTTTTCTGAATGTCATCACGGGAGGCTTCCCAGCCCAACGCAGAAATCAAGACTAACAGAGTGGATCACGCGGAGGCGCGGAGTGCGCGGAGGAAGAAGTCCTCGCCGTCTCCTCCGCGTCTCCGCGTGAGCTCAACTCGTTCGACTGCGATTCCACCAGCGCCGCAACGCGATTCGCCCGTGCCCCAACGCGACACCTCATCGCTGTGGCGCACCCGCTGAGTCCACTAGTGGACTCGCGGAGTCCACTAGTGAGGTCGTGGAGTCGACTAGTGGACTCGTGGAGTCGACTAGTGGACTCGCGGAGTCCACTAGTGAGGTCGTGGAGTCGACTAGTGGACTCGTGGAGTCGACTAATGGACTCGTGGAGTCCACCTAGTGAGGTCGTGGAGTCCACTGGTGGACTCGTGGAGTCGACTAGTGGACTCGCGGAGTCCACTCATGGACTCTACGAGTGTGTGAGTTCACCATTTCTGGTGAGTTAAGGTCCGGTCGGTGGTCGTTTCATTCCGCGACGGCCACGATCTCCATCACCGCCGGGGTGATCAGCAGCGTATGAGTAGAGGCGGAGCGGTTGGCGAAGTCGTCACGCAGTCTTCGTATGAGCCTATGAGCGAAGGGCAGACCGGAATGGTCTGCCCTTCGGTTGAATCAACGTCTGTAAACGGGATCAGTTACCGACCACGAAGAGGTGGCCGTCGTTCTGCGAGTAGATCCTGCCGTCGCCGCCGATGGAGGTGGGGGTGTAGGCCGCGCCGATGGCGAGCTGCTGGAAGATCTTCTGCTTCACCGTTCCGCCCTGGTTGAGGGCGAAGAGGTTTCCGTCTTCGCTGTTCGCATAGACCACGCCATTGCCGTCGATGATGAAGGCGTTGACGCACCACTCGAAGCCGTTCGGGTGATCGCTGACGCAGGTAATGTTGCCGAACTGATCGCGCGTGCAGCTCAGCGTGTTCGTGTTCTGGTAGGACCACTGGACATGCATGTTGTGGTTGAGCTGGGAGACGAAGTACTGCTCGGGATAGCCCGGATCGGTGGCGTTGCGGTCAGGCGGGCAGAACGTGTTGTCGTTGCAGTACGAGCCGACGCCGCCGTAGTGGTTGTCCTTCGTCACGATGCCGTACGAGTCATCGCCTTGGTTGTTGTTCAGGGCCTGTTCGTTCTCCCCGCCGGTGAAGATCCCCGGGGTGTCGTCCCATCCGAACTTGTACGATCCGAGGAAATCGCCGTTGGAAGCGAAGTGGAGGAGATGTCCCTGAGCGTAGTTGTAGCGGGTGTAGGTGCCGAAGATGATCGAGCCATCGGGGGCGACGACCGGAGAGGCCGAGGAGTCATCGAGGATGCGTCCGCCGCCGGGGGTATTCGTGGCCGGATCGACACCCAGATTCGCGCCGGCGCGGCATCCGCCCGGAGCGCCGTTGGCCGGAAGCTGGCCGCCGGCGGAGTGAGGCACGCCGCAGCCGTCGTTGAAGCGGTTGCGCATGGAGCGGATCCACTTCTGGGTGAGATTTGAGTTGATGGCCAGGAGCCAGGTCTCGCGGCTGAGCAGATGGCCGCGCGTCGCGACATAGATCGTGCCGTTCGGGGCGATGGCCGGGGCGATGTTGAGACCGGGGCGCTGCGTGCCGCAGGTCACCGTCGGCGCGACGGCCGTCGGCGACGGAGGCCACGGAAGGGGGTCGGTCGAGAAGGCGTTCGCGCACTGGGCGGTGCCGGCCGGCGTGCCGGTGGTCAGCGTCGAGTAGCTGACCTTCTCGATGTGTCCGTTCGGCGATACGCGGATGATGAACGAGTCGACGATGTCATCGTTGTAGAAGTCCGGCGTGCCCGCCACGAGCTCGACGACGTTGTAAAGGATGCGTCCGGACGAGTCGACCGTGAGCGGGCTGGCCGTATAGCGGCTGCTGCTCACGTTGTTGAACGGGTTGATGCGGGTCCCCGTTCCGGTGGACTTGTTCACTTTCCAAATCGAGCCGCCGGCGCCGGGTACGTACAGGAAACCGTTCGCCAGAGCTGGATGGAAGACCGGCTCCCAGAAGTCATTCTCGCTGCCGGGCGCCTTCCAGTCGGTGGTGAACTGCCAGGCTGTGACGAGCGTTGTCCCGCTCCACGAGTACTTGGTCTCGCCCCAGGTCTGGGTCGAGTAGTCGTTCGGGTCGAACGTGCCCGACTTGAACATCATGTAGACGTTGTTGCCGTCGACGAGCGGGGCCTGGTAATGGATGAGAAGGTCGCCGGCGCCGGCGTCCGGGCCCGTTTCCTGCGGGACAAGAGGGTCGTAAACGATGTTGACGAGGTTTTGGTTCAGGTGCTGCCCGACGGTCGAGACCTCACCGGTGTGTTGGGCATTCAGCGCCCACTGAGGCCATTGCTGGGCGAACAAAGAAAACGAACAGAGCACGGCAAGTGTGGAGATAAAAGCGACACGTAGTTTCATGAAACCTCCGTTTGTTGAGAGAGAGAAACTAAGGAGCAGCGGCCCACGCGACCGCAACCCCGCTTGGGGCCGGAGACAGACGACTCTTCATACGCAGGAAAACGCATCGTCACAGGGGTGCAGCTGAGTGTGCTTATTGCCCTCCGAAACCGGAACTGATCGAGGGCGTTTGAAATGACCTGTCCCTAGAAGGAGTGGTGTAGGGGTCTAAATCCCTACCATCAAAATAGTAACATCGGAGTCAAGCATGATTTCCATAGTTCCAAGTTGCGAAACGATACGGCTGATCGCGCGGAGGCGCCGAGACGCGAAGGTGCGGAGCTGGTGAAGAAGTGGTCAAATAAAGCTTCATGCTGAAGGCGAACGCAACCGGCTACCGACAACGCGCCAAGCGCCTGAAAGGGGATTGATCGATGCCTTTCCGTCTCTTGCTGCTGGTGTTGCTCGTTCCCGCGGCCGCTGCCGCCGATGGGCTCGCCGATCTGCGCCTGACGCTCAGCCGGCTTCCGGCGACGACTCCGGTTCACGGCACACTCGACGTCACGTCGTCATCGCGGTCGAGCGAAGAGGAGAAGGCCGATGACGGGAAAGCATCGGTCGGATTCGAGATCGGCGAATCGGGTCTTCACATCATCTATCCCCACGCCATGCCGACGCAGGCGGCGCAGGAGGCACGCGCGGAGGCGCGCGACCCGGAGCGGCCGACGCCGGTCCGCAGCGGGGCCGGTCACGTCCGGCCGATCCACGTGGCCGAGCTTCTCGATGGCGCCGCGGCGCTGAGCATCCTCCTCGAGTCCGCGCAGTTCGTGCAGACGAAGCCGGCAAGCTTCGGCGGCCGGCCGGCGCACCTTCTGTCATTCAAACTCGCTCCAAAGATGTCAAAATCGGAAAGCAAGCATGTGAAGAAGCTCGACGGCGCGCTGTCGGTCTGGGTCGGAGACGACGGGACGCCGCTCGCGGCGGAGGCGTCAATAGCAGTCAAGGCCAGTTTTCTCCTGATCAGCTTCGAGTCCGAGCAGAAGCAGAGTTGGACGTATGCGCGTAGCGGCGACCGGCTGGCGGTGGTCCGCTACGAGGCCAACGACAAGTCCGACGGGCTCGGCCAGCACTCGACGACGCATACCCTGGAACTGGTGCGGCTGGAGTAGACAATGAATGTGATCGCTCTCCTCGAACAGACTCCGAACCGCGTGCGCGCGCTCGTCGACGGGCGAAGCGAAGAGGATCTCTCCTTCAAGCCGTCGCCGAACGAGTTCTCGTTACGGGAGAACGTGCTGCATCTGCGCGATATCGACGTCGAAGGGTACGAGGTCCGTATCGTAAGGATCCTGAGCGAACCCTTTGCATCCTTCCCTGACCTCGATGGTGCCCTCCTGGCGCGGGAGAGGAACTACAACGTCCAGCCGGTGGCTCCGGCGCTGGAGGACTTCGCCGCCTCGCGGGCCCGATCGATCGAGCGCCTCCGCGCGGCCTCCCCATCGGACTTCCAACGCATCGGAGAACTGGAGGGGGTCCGCCATTTCACGCTGCAGATGCTGCTCGAACACTGGTCGCGGCACGACAGCGAGCATCTCGCGGAGATGACCCATCTCCGCAACCTCCTTGCATCCGCGTGAGGCTGGTTTTCACGCGGAGAGCAGGCGTCTCGCCTGCTCCCGGCGCGGCGTCTCGCCCGGCGGTGGGTCCAACCGAACGGCAAGGTTGAACCTGAAAGCGCGGGTGGTGACTTCGCCGTTTATGGCGACAGTTACGTTTGCCTTCGTTCCCCACCGCCGGGCGGGACGCCGCGTCGGGAGCAGGCGCGGACGCCTGCTCTCCGTTTCGAAACGCGGATCAGGTCACCGGCGTATCGCCAACAACCCTCCCTCCGCCGCCCCGGCCAGGAACTGGTCGACGGCGTCCTGCGGTACGGGGCCGTAAATCGCCGACAGGGCGTCGCGGATCTCGCTGGTGGTTCGTTTGCCGTTGGCCAGGTTCAGCGCTTCGTAGGCGTATTCACCGCCCTCGCCGCGAGAGCTCTCGAAGCTGAGGAGGGCCAGTTTGCCGACGCGGTCGTGGCCGAGGTGGGCTTCGAGGTAGTCGTAGCCGAAGGCGTCGAGGGAGCCACGGATGTTGGGGTTGCGGCGGTAGATCGGGCCGGATGCGGGTGGAGCGGGCGGGATGGGGAGAAGCGACGCCAGTCTCGTCAGGAAGCGGTCGGATTCGGATCGGGCGGCGGGCGGGGGCGTGAAGAAGCGGTCCATCGAATCGAACATCTGCGCCTCGTAAGCGAGCTGGAAGCGCAGACGGTTGGCTGCCTCCATCGGCGCCAGCTCACGGCTCTGCGCACGGGCCTCGGCGGCGCGATGCAGCGCCGCTTCCTCGATCACGCTCACGATCTCCGGTGCGTCGGAGGCGGTTGTGTTGGCCAGGACCAGGCCGGTGGCGGCGGCGATGAATCCGGCGCGTTTCAGCTTGGTCGGATCGATCTTCGATGGCGTGTCGGCGTTGGTGTGGATGAAGCGATCGGGCCAGTCGTTGAGATAGACAGCCGGAATGCCCCACGAACTGGAGCTGTAGACCTCGTGATCGCTGCCGAGTGTCAGCGGGACCATCGCGGCGCGGAGAGCGTCGCGCCCGCCTTCCGGCGCGACGAGCGGCCACTTCGCGGTGCCGGTCATCGCGTATTGCGACGATTGGGCATCGACGAAGCTGCCAATCGCCGCGGCAACGTCGTACGCGAATGACGGCAGGCTGGCCGGGCCGCGCGTGACGTGAAAGATCGTCTTCGTCTCCGGGCCGCCCCCCACCATGTCGAGATGGATGGCCGCCTTGATGTGCGCGGCAAGCTCCGGCTTGGCGTTGAGCAGCGCCATCGTCCCTTCGACCTCAGGAGGCCAGACGAAACGGATCGTTCGGCGCGGCGGCGCGATGCGTTTCTCGTCGATCAGTTTATGAAGCGTACGCGCCACTTCCAGGATCGTGGCGCAGCCGCTGGCGTTGTCATTCGCGCCGGGCCGCGGGTGGTCGAGATGGCAGCTATAGACGATCTCCTCATCGCGCAGCAGCGGATCGGATCCCGGAATGGTGGCGGTGGCGATGTCGTAGGAGCCGGGGTGCTGTCCCGCGTTGACGATCGCATGCAGCCGGATGTGCTCCCCCTTCGACAGCCGCGCCTGCAAGCCGCGTGCGTCGCCGAGGGAGATCATGAAGGCAAAGGTGGGGGAGGAGGAGAAGGTTTCCAGGTGACCCCAGCGGACGAGCGTCTCGTCCTGCTTCCACCAGGCGGTGCGCTGGTTGGCGGCGTAGCTGACAATGCCGGCGGCGCCGAATTTCGCCACGGCCATGCGTTGAACCGCGTCGGCCTGCGAGGCGGCCAGGACGATCCGCCCCTTCACATCTTTGCCCGCGTAGTCGCTCTCGTGCGATCCATCGCCCACATCGACGAGATCCGCGGTCAGGTCGGCGCTGGCGCTGTCTTCGGCCAGCGTGATCGGCGCGGCGTCCCAACTGGCCATGCGCGTGATGGGATTGCCGCTGCCGTCCAGCTCCCACAGCTCCGCGAAGTCGGCTTCCCAAGCAGGACGCGAGCGCTGCGTGCCGTAGAAGATCTTTCCGTCGGCCGGGAACGCGTCGATATGCGCGTCGGCGTAACCGTACTTTGTTAACTCCGCGATGACCTGCTCCGCGGCGCGATGAAAGTCGCGCGACCCGCGCATGCGATGAAGCCGCGAGAAGCCTTCCAGGTTCCGTTTGGCCGACTCGCCGGAGATCTCGCCCGCAAGCGCCGAGACCTGCGGGTCGGGGAGAAGGGGAAGGTCGCCTCCGAGCAGGCGGGTGGCGAGAGTGAGGCTCAGCAGCGTGATCGCAAGTCGCATGGCGCGAGTGTAGCTCGCGGATTGGTTAACGCGGAGACGCGGAGGCGCGGAGAAAGAGGACTGGCTCTTCGCGTCTCCGCGTGAGGATTCGTCACCCCCACGACAGCATCTCCCTGATCTGTCGCCCCAGCGTCAGCGGGTCGAAGGGCTTGGAGATGATGCCTCGGACGCCGAGCTGCAGGAACTTGTGGCGATCGGCGGCCTGAACTTTTGCCGTCAGAAAAATGACCGGGATCGTCTTCGTGCCTCCCTGCTGCTGAAGGAGGCGAAGCGTGGTGGGGCCGTCCATGTCCGGCATCATCACGTCGAGGAGGATGGCATCGGGCTCGGCGGAGAGCGCGAGCGCCGTTCCGGCCGCGCCGCCGTTGGCGGTCCACACGGTCCAGCTCTCCGTCAACTGGAGAGTGAGCTTGGCCACCTCGCGGATGTCGTTCTCATCGTCGATCACGAGAATCTGTTTATGCGGCATGCTGTGAGTCCTCCTTCGTGACAGGGATCGTGAATTGAAAGCGGCTGCCGACGGGATCATTCTTTTCCGCCCAGATGCGGCCGCCGTGCGCGGCGACGATGCTTTCGCAGATGGCTAGCCCGAGGCCTGAGCCGCCTTTGTCGCGTGAATCGGAGGTGTCCACCTGGCTGAAGCGCTCGAAGATCGTCTCCAGTTTCTCGGCGGGCACACCGCGTCCCTCGTCGGCGACGCAGAATACGAAATCGCCCTCCTCGGCGCGTCCGCTCACGGTCACCGTCCCCTGACGCGGTGAGAACTTGATGGCATTGCCGAGGAGGTTCGTCAACGTCTGAATGATCCGGTCGCTGTCGCCCCAGAGTGTTCCGGTTGCGGCCTGGACCACGATTCGCACGTCTGCCTTTTCGGCGATCGACTGCAGTCCTTCCGTGGCCTGCATCAGGACCGTCTGTGCATCGACAGGGCCTCGGGTCAGCGCAACCTTGCCGGAATCGATTCGCTCCAGATCGAGGATGTCGTTGATAAGGCGAACCAGGCGATCGGTATTGGTCACGGCGATCTCCAGCATGCGATGTCCCTTTTCGGCGATCGGCCCAAGCATTCCGCTGCTGAGGAGACCGAGCGCTCCGCGGATGGAGGTCAACGGCGTCCGCAGTTCATGGCTGACCGTGGAGACGAACTCGCTCTTCAGTTGCTCGACGGCGAGCCGCTCGGTTACATCACGAAACGTGACCACGACGCCGCCCTTGTCGCCATCGTCGACGATCGTGCCGGCCGCGTACTCGACAGGAAACGAACGTCCGCTCCGGCGCCGGAAGTTAGCAGTCCGGCTGATCAATGTCGCTCCCTGAGCACCGCCGCTGCAGACCTCGCAGGAGGAAAGGGAAAGACCGGCGTCCGGAGAATCCGCATGAATGAGGAGGTGGAGATTCTTTCCCACCAGCTCCTCGACCGGCCACTCAAGCATTCGGGCAGCGGAAGGATTCACGAACGTGGCGATGCCGTCTTCGTCCAGACCGAAAATGCCATCTCCGGCCGAGTTGAGGATCAGCTGTTTGCTTCGGCTCAGCTGTTTGTTGGCTTCCGCTGCCCGTTCAGCGGACTCCTTGGCTGCCTTGAGCTCAGCGGTTTGTTCGCCGACGCGTTTCACGAGCAGCCTCTCGCTCTCGTTGAAAAGGCGCAGCCGCATCGTGAAACCGGCCCGAACAGCGATGAGCAGGAGGACGGCGCACGCAATCCAGAACCAGTACGTCTGATAGAACGCCGCCTGAAGCCGGAAGTGAAGCGGATTCCTGGCCAAGCTCCAGACGCCGTCGTTATTGCTGCCCACCACCTCAAAGAGGTAGTTCCCGGGCGGCAGGTTCGTATAGAACGCCACCCGCCGGTCGCCGGCATCGATCCATTCGTCGCTGAAACCTCGCAGACGATAGCGGAAGGCCACTTTCTTTGGAGCAAGAAAACTGAGGGCCGTGTAGTGGATCTCCAGGCTGCGCCGTCCCGGACCGATCGTGAGCGCGTCCGCGGTCATCGGCGCCGGCTTTCCATCGAGCAGGACCTCCTCGGTCCAGACCTGCGGAGGCACCGAGTTGAGCCACATTCTGGTGGGATGGATCGCCGCCACGCCGATCCCTGTCGGAAAATACAGCTGGCCGTCCTTTCCCTTCCATCCGGCAGGAGCGCCGCCGTTACATTCGGCTTTTTTCATCCCGTCGGCAACGCCGTACGAGATCGAATGAATACGCTGGATGCGGTGGTCCGCGAAGTCGTTGAGCTCCTTCCTGCTGACGCGGAAGACACCGCGATTGCACGTCATCCAGAGATAGCCCAGTCCATCGTCGAGGATCGAGAAGACGACGTCGTCGAACAGACCGTCTTTGGATGTGATCGGCGTGATGCGGCCGTCCTTGATCCGATTGAGGCCGCCGCCGTACGTTCCTACCCAATGAACCCCTTCGCGGTCGTGATAGGTCACGCGGACCGTCTCGCTGGACAGACCATCCCGTGCCGTAAAGTTCCGGAACCGGCCGTCTTTCAGCACGCTAACGCCGCCGTTCGTGGCGATCCAGAGAGAGCCGTCGGCGTCCTCATCGATTGATGCCACGACGTCGTTCACGAGGCCGTTCTTCGTATTGAATACGGTGAAGACGCCGTCGCGAAAGCGATTGAGACCCCCTCCTCGGGTACCGATCCAGATGTTCCCTTCGCGGTCTTGAGCCAGCGAGCGGATCAAGTCGTTGGACAGTTCTGAGGACGACGCCCGATACACGGTCAGCTTCCCGTGGTCGTAGCGATCCAGACCGTCGGCAGTCCCGAGCCAGAGGACGCCGGCCCGGTCTTCGAGCACCGTGCGAACCACGTTCGAAGAGAGGCCGCCGGGAGCAGAAAGGTTGTGCATTACGCCGTCTTTCCACCGTGAGAAACCGTTGTTCGTACCGATCAACAGCGAGCCGTCCGCTGCTTCCCGGACGCACCATGCCACGTCCCCGGAGAGCCCTTCGGACCCGCTGAGGGTGACGAATTTTCCCGGCCGCAACTGATCGACGCCGCCTGACGAAGTACCGACCCAGAGGCTCCCCTCGAGATCCTCATACAGCGAGATCACCGAGTTGTCCGATAAACCCTGTTGTGCGCCAAACGACGTGAATTTGCCGCCGGAATATCGATTGAGCCCCCCGCCGTCCGTTCCGATCCAGAGATTTCCGTCGCGGTCTTCTTCGATCGATTTCGCGGAGTTGTTCGAAAGGCCGTCGGCGGTGGTGAACGTCGTGAGTCTTCCGTCGTGCAGCCGGTTCAGGCCATCGTTTGTCCCGATCCAGACGTCGCCGGCGCGGTCCTGATGAATGGTCCAGACGATGTTGTTCGCCAGCCCGTTCCGGGTCGTGTAGTTCGTGAATGTTCCGTTTGAGAAATGGCTCAGGCCTCCGCCGTTCGTTCCGATCCAGAGAGAGCCGTCGGCTGCCGTGTAGGTGCTCCAGATCGAATCGGAGGGGAGACCATCACTGACCCTGTAGGACGTGAATTTGCCGTTGTGAAAACGGCACACGCCACTCGCATACGTCGCCATCCAGATGCTGCCGTCCTGCCCCTCGGCCAATGACCAGATGAAACCGTCGCTCAGGCCGTCGCGTTGCGAATAGCTCTTGAAGTGCCCGTCCTTATATCGGGTGAGACCGCCGTTTCTGCCGATCCAGAGGGAGCCGTCGCGTGACACCAGCAGAGCGGTGATGTGCTGCGTGTCCAGGGCGGGCGTGTTTCGTTTGTCGAAGATCGTGAAGCGTGCGCCGTCGAATCGGGCAAGACCCTCCTGCGTCCCGAACCAGAGATAGCCGTCCTTCGTCTGCGCGATGGCATTCACGGAGCTCTGCGGCAAACCCTGGTCCGTCGTCCAGACGCTCAGTCCGAATTGCGTGATGGCCCTGGCTGGATCGAGTGCCAGTAGTGGTGAAGCGATGAAGATCGCCGCGAGAATAAGCAGGCTGATCGAGCTTGCCGAATGGGTCCGTCGCTCATGCAGCATGCTGTGAGTCCTTTTCGTTTGTCACGGTTCCGACGAGACGGACGACCTGTGCTTCGAAATCGGCGAGACTGCACCGGCTCTTCGTCAGGAACTCCGTCGTCCCAAGACGGAGGCGGGACTGGTCGGCGCTTCCGACATCGAGCGCCGAATAGACGAGAAGCGGGACGCTCCTGAGAGCTTCGCTCTCCCGAAGAGAGCGGACCACCTCGTAGCCGTCGAGATCAGGAAGGCCGAGGTCGAGGACGATGAGGCTCGGCTCATGCTGCATGCACAGCCGAACGGCTTCGATGCCGCTGGCTGTATGAAACGTCCGCAGTCCGTGGCGTTGCAGAGCCGTCGTCATCACGCGGGCCAGGTCGGTGTCGTCTTCGATGACGAGCACGGACGGGGCTCCGTCTTTGCGTAAAACCGCGCTGACGGCCGGCGCAGGCGATTCAATCGTTACCAGCGAACTGGTGGACCGAACCGCAAGAGGAATCGTGAACTGAAGCCGGGTGCCCACTGGATCGTTCTTCTCCGCCCAGATCCGGCCGCCGTGAGCGGTAACGATGCTTTCGCAGATGGCCAGACCAAGTCCTGAGCCTCCCTTGTCGCGGGAGTCGGAAGCGTCGATCTGGCTGAAGCGCTGGAAAATCGAGTCGAGCTTGTCGTCGGGCACACCGCGCCCCTCATCGGTCACGCGGAAAGTGAAGTCTTCCGCGCCCGCGGTTCCGCCGATCGTGACGGTCGTCCCGGCCGGCGAGAATTTGATGGCGTTGCCGATGAGGTTCGTCAGCGTCTGGATGACGCGGTCGCTGTCGCCCCAGAGCGATCCCGTGGCCGGTTCGGTCACGATCTGAATGCCTGCCTGGTCGGCGATCGACTGGAGGCCCTCTCGGGCCTGGTCCAGAACCACCTGTGCGTCGACCGTGCCGCGGGTCAGCTCGACTTTGCCGGACTCGATCCGCTCCAGGTCGAGGATGTCGTTGATCAGACGTACCAGACGATCGGTATTGGTGACGGCGATCTCCAGCATCCGCTGCCCCTTTTCGGCGATCGGACCGAGCAACCCGCTGCTCAACAGGCCGAGCGCTCCGCGAATGGAGGTCAGAGGGGTGCGCAGCTCATGGCTGACCGTCGAGACGAACTCGCCCTTCAGGCGCTCGATGGCCCGCCGCTCGGTGACGTCGCGGAACACGATGACGGCGCCGAGCTGATGGCCGTCCTCATCGAACATCGGTGTCGAGGAGTACTCGACTGGAAAACTCGTACCGTCGGGCCGCCAGAAGATGTCGTTCACCACCGGTACGGGGTCGCCGCGGCGCATGGCCACCGTGTTCACACATTCCTCCTCCGGCCACGGTGTGCCGTCGGCGTGTGAGTGATGGACAGCCTCGTGGATCGTTTTCTTCTGGAAGTCGCGCAGGGTCAACCCCAGGATTCGAACGCCTGCCGGATTGAGGAACGTAGGCCGGTTGTCGAGGCCAACGCCGAGAATCCCGTCCGTGGCGTTGTTGAGAATGAGCGCGCTTTCGCGGGCCAGTTGGGTACTGATGGCCGCGGCTTTCTCAGCGGCATTCTTGGCCAGCATCAGTTCTTCATTTGCCACCGTCAGCTCGGCCGTGCGGCTGTCTACCATCGCTTCGAGATGAGTCTGATGAAGCAGCAACTTCTGGTCGCGCTGCTCGAGCTCCGCGAGCATGCTGTTGAATCCGGTCATCAGATCGCCGATCTCATCGCCGTCATCCATGCGGCGATGGCTGATCCGCGTGCTGAAGGCTTTCTCCCGGGAGACGACGGCTGCTACACCGGCAAGCGCGACGATTGGGCCGGAGATACCGCGTTGCAACCGCGCCGCAAGAATGAATGCGACGAACAACGAGAAGAAAATGATGACTGCAGCGATCTGGCCGTATTGCTTGATACGGCTATTCCGATCGCGAGTATCCGAGGCGATGTAAAGGGTGCCGAGCCGTTGATGATCGAGCTGGATCGGGTAAAACAACTCGGTGCGATCGCTGCGGTCGTGGAACCCATCATCCAGCAGGGTACGAGGAACGCGAATCGAGGCATTTGGCTCGTACCGGGCGAACGGCTCACCCGGCACTGTATAGATGGCGGCGGCAATGATCGACGGCTTTTCCCGAAGTGTGTTCAGGACCTCGACGGCAGCCTGACGGTCTCCGAAAGTCAGTGCGGCCGTGCTGTTGGCACTGACGACATGCGCGATCGTTGTAAGGTCGGCGACGAGCCGGTTGTGCCAGTTGAAAAGACCCGAGGCCGTAAACCCGAGGCAGGTCAGCAGCACGGCGGTCGTGCTGGTCAGCATGATCATTCCCGTCAGCCGTCGTCGGATGGAGTGCTTTCCTCGGGCAATCATCGTGAGGTGTCCTCATGGACCGCCCGCGCCACACTGAGCAGCTTTGAGCTGATCGTGAGCCTTGCGGCGATGGCAGGACTTCTGTTGATATCGAAGCGCACGCGATTGCCGACCATGGAAAACTCGATGATGCCGCCTCGGAGAGAAAAGCGCTCGATGTCGCTGACCGTCAGGACGCTTTCACTTCCGATGAGCCGGAGGATTTCCGGGAGATGCGGCTCTTCGGCCGCGCTGATGAAAATGATCTGATATTGCGTCAGCACGTCGTTCCATCGCACATACCGGAAGTGGATGGCGTGGCCGTTTACGGAACGCCCCCGGAGAGCCTGTTCCAACGAGCCATTGAACGGATCGTTACCCACGAGGGCAATGGTGATCGGTGAAGAAGCGGGGAGGCTGTCTGAGGGCCATTCGACGAACCGGGCGAAGTTCAGGATGTAGGCTGCCTTCACCTGATATTCATCAGCGACGGTTTGTGCAAGGGCGCTTCTCGCCGACAGGCCCGCGGCCACTACCGCGAATACAATGAACCGCGAAGAAGCGCGCCGGGTCTGACCGGCTCTCGTCGTCCGTTTCAGAAACGCCATGTGACCTTCCCGTTCACGGTTCGCTGAGCCAGCGTTATCGATTCGCTCTGTCCATTGACGGGCGCAAATTCCGCGTGACGCGCATGCAGGAGGTTCTGGCCGGAGATACTCAGCTCCCATCGCCTTGCCGGCCGCCACGAGAGCTGCGCATCGAGCCGCAAATAGGACGGCACATCGTTGGCGATCCGGCCGGCGTAGTATGCCGACGTGTCCAGCTCGAGTTGTCGTGGAAGCTGCATGAAGGATCGCAGTTGTAGCTGATGCCGCGGATCTGTGCCGCTGTTCTTCGACGTAGTGATCAATCCCTCATCACTGACGGTGGTCATTTCGAAGAAGGAGTAACCGAAGGCGACGTTCCAGTTTGACGTGACGGCATCCGTAAGGAGTAGTTCTCCGCCATGGGTATTTCCTTGGTCTTCGTTCGAGATGTTGATCGGAATGATCGTTCGGCCGGATGAATCGACAAATGGCGCGTTTACTTCCGTTCCCAGGAGGTCGTGCATGTGGTTGTGAAATACCGTCGCGTCGAGGTCGATGGTTAGTGACACTTGCCACCGGTAACCGGCTTCATACGATTCGACACGCTCGGGCCTCAGCCTGGTGTTGCCATTCACGACGATGAGACCGGCATTGCCTGAGGCGTCGGGAAAGGCATCCACATTCAGCCTGCCGTAAAGCTCGGTCTCGGCTGGTGTTCGAACCGCGCTGGTGACCGCTGCCCAGACCGTCTGCCGGTCGCTCACCTTGAACAGAGCGCGGATCGTCGGCTGGAACTGCAGGTTCGACACCTGGTCGAACTGAACCTTCGTACCGATGGTCACATGGAGCCGGTGCGTGACCTCGATTTCGTCCTGGACGAACGCGCCGGCAAGGTTTGCAACCGTGGAATTGCGAAGGAGCGTGAACCCGGGACCGGCGGCGGGGTCATCGGAAGTGCGGTATGAGGCACCCCAGACGGTGTCATTCCGGCCGAGTCTCAAGTGGTGCTGAAAATCGACGTCGAACGTGCGCCGGCTGAGCGCCAGGCCGGTGTCTGTTCGAGCGGTGTAGTCATAGTAGGCCTGCACGGTCGTATCCGACCGGCTGGACTGGATGGCCGACCAGCGGAATTGAAGATCCTCTCCCGCCAGGTCGGTATTGGTTGCCCGGTCGGCGAACGGTCTGGCCGGATCGATCAGGACGCCCAATGCCGCTGCCGATCCTCGATAAATGTCGCCCTGGGCGGTGAAGTTGTCCCCTCGCCGGGAGGCCCAGTCGGCGCGGAAGCCGGCGCGTCCCATCGACCACGCGTCGTGAGTCGGATCGACGCCTCGATCCGAGGCGGGGTGGTCGAATGTCTTCCCGTAGGCACGGTAGTACCCATTGTGGCCGAAGGATCCACCGAAGCGTCCCGCCGCCGAAGATCCTTCCGCCGCTCCTGCGCCGGCAGTCACAAGCGCTCCCTGCGTCTCGATGGCGTGCATGGTGATGATGTTGATGATGCCGTTGACGGCGTTCGCTCCCCAGAGAGTGCCGCCGGGGCCACGAATCACCTCGATGCGATCGATGTCTTCCAGCAACGTGTCTTGAGCGTCCCAGAAAACCCCGTCGAATAGCGGCGTGTAAACGGTCCGGCCGTCGATCATGACCAGCAGCTTATTGGCGAACTGGCCGTTGGATCCGCGCGCGGAGATG
Source organism: Thermoanaerobaculia bacterium (assembly GCA_035569395.1). GTDB lineage: Bacteria > Acidobacteriota > Thermoanaerobaculia > Gp7-AA8 > Gp7-AA8 > JADGNZ01. The sequence continues at coordinate 17,820 of DATMNC010000047.1, forward strand.
GCCCAACTGTTTCCGTTGATGCGGGCCACGCTCAGCCCCGGAACGATTCGAAGGATCTCGGGAATGCTCGTGGCCCCTGACCGGCGGATGTCGTCCCGAGTGACGACGAACACCGCCGCGGGCGTGTCGGACAGCTTCTGTCCTTTTCGCGCCACGGATGTCACTTCGACATTCATCAGATCGTCGACCGTCAGAGTGGACAGATCGCGGGTCTCCTGGCCGTGCAGCGCACCGCCGATCAGCGGCAGTGACAGAGAGATGAAGATAAGGCGGGCAAACACTCTTCGCGGTTGGATCACGATCAGGTCCTCTGTCTTGTTTCCGCCAATGAGCAGCGGTCAGACAGGAAGTGCGCCGAGGAACCCGAAAAAATACAACCTGACGATTGGCGCCCGTTCGCGGGACCGATGGCGGGGGTCTGTATTTTTTGGAGGCCGCGGAGTCACTCCTACGCAGCGCCGCTGAGAATCAGCCGCGCAAAATCCGATCGAGGAGCACTCCGTGCGATTTGCAGCAACGACGAAGGTGGAAAATCAGTTGAATGAGATGCCGGTTCCTTTCGAGGGCGCGGGGTATCTTCCCGAGTTGAGGGAATCCTCCCGGATTGCCTCCGAGTCCGGCGACATGGTCTGCACGCACGACGTCGAGGGACACATCCTCTCCGCCAACGTCGCCGCCTGTCAGGCATTGGGATTCTCGGCGGATGAGCTCTGCGAAATGACGATCCGCGATCTGATGCCCGTCGATGACGGTGCCGGCTTCGACGACTACATGCAGACGCTGCTCCGCGATGGCGTGGCTGTCGGCCTGATGAAGGTCCGTGCGCCCGGCGGCCGATGCCGCATCTGGGAGTACCACAATACGTTGGAAGCGAATCAGGAATCGACCCCCTTCGTCCGCGGCGTGGCACGTGATGTGACGGACCGCGAGGAGACCTTCCAGGAGGTGCGCCGCAGCGAGGACTACTTCCGCTCCATCATCGAGAATGCCTCCGACATCATCGCTATCGTCGGACGGGATGGTCACATTCGCTACGGAAGCCCTTCCGTCGAGCGGGTGCTGGGGTATACGAGAAAGGCCCTCGCCGGCATCGACAGCCTGGATCTCATTCATCCCGACGATGCCGCCGTCACGGTAGCGTTTCTTGCCTGCCAGCTCGCCGATCCTGCCGCGGTCCAGACCATCGAGCTGCGCGCCCGTCATCAGGATGGCACCTGGCGGTCCTTCGAGGTGGTGGCAACGAATCTGGTCGAGCGAGGCCGGACTACTGCCGTGGTGATCAATGCTCGCGATATCACGGAGCGAAAACTGCTCGAGGCGCAACTGGTACAAGCCAACCGGCTCGGTGGCCTCGGCCGCCTGGCGGCAACGGTGGCTCACGAGTTCAACAACGTTCTCATGGGCATGCAGCCGTTCGCGGAGCTGATGCAGCGTCCCGACGCCACGCCGGAAATCATTTCCAAGGGTGCCTGGCACATCAACAACTCCATTCAGCGCGGCCGGCGCATCGTGCTGGACATCCTTCGCTTCTCACAACCTCATGTGCCGGTCACGGCCACGGTCAGTCTCGCCGAATGGTGGGAGAGCTTTGTTCCCGAGGCCGAGGCTGTGCTCGGGAACACGATCGATGTGAGGTCGACGATTCCCAAGGCTGGTTTGCATGTCATCGCCGACCGGAGTCAGCTCTCGCAAGTGCTCTCCAACCTGGTGGCCAACGCGCGCGATGCCATGTCTGACGGCGGAACCCTGACCATCGCGGCAAACGAGCTCGAAGCGGATGCGAGATTCTCCTTCGGCGTGGTTCCGCATCCGGATCGCTTCATCCAGATCTCGATTCGCGACACCGGCCACGGAATGTCGCCCGAGGTCATGGATCGCATCTTCGAGCCGTTGTACACCACCAGACAGAGCGGAGGCACCGGCCTCGGTCTCGCCGTTGCGCATCAGGTTCTGACGCAGCACAGCGGCTATCTCTTTGCCGAGAGCAAGGCCGGCCGTGGAAGTACGTTCCATCTCTTCCTTCCGAAAGCCGCGCCGCCGGAAACAGACATCGTTTCCGCCTCCGCTCCCGCCCGGAAACCGCTCGCTGGAAAACTGCTGATCATCGATGACGAGACGGCGATCGCCGATGGCATTGCCGCGCTGCTCGCACAGGACGGAATCGAGGTCGAAGCGATCACCTCCGGGCTCCTGGCCGCGGAGGCCATCTCCCGCTTTCATCCTGACTTCGTGCTTCTCGACTTCGGCCTCCCGGATATGGACGGCAGCGCGGTCTACGCGCGCATTCGCGAGCTGGACCCCAACCTCGCCGTCATTTTCGCCACCGGCCACGGCGACCGGCGGATCCTCCACGATCGTCTCAACGATCCCCGGACGCGATTCCTGCAGAAGCCATTCGAGATCGAACATCTGCTCGAGAAGATGGTGGAGCTCGAGGCAGGACGTACGGTATGAAACGCGCGCTGGTCATCGATGACGACGACGACATCCGCGAGTTGCTCGAGGCATTTCTCGAGACCGCGGGATTCGAAGTGGATTCCATGCGCGACGGGATCGACGCCGTCGAATTGAAGAAGGACTACCAGGTCATCCTGCTGGACATGAAGATGCCGATTTTCGACGGAGCCCGTCTCACCGACTACTGGAAGCTGACCAACCCAGAGGTTCTGGGCCGCGTCATTCTTCTCAGCGGCTTTTCGCGCCTGGCGTCTGATCGTGACTTCGGTACGTTTGCCGTCGTGGCGAAGCCGTTCGACTACCGGGAGTTGCTGGCGACGGTGGAGGCGTGCTTTCAGGCCCAGGCGAACTGTCCGGATTCCGGACATCTTCCGGATTCCGGATCGTGTCCCGAATGCAGTGGTTTGATCTAAACAGTTGATCGTCAATGCCTTACTGCAATGGACGTGGTCGGCACATCCGATGCTCTTAGTCCTGCCGGGAGAATGAGATGGCCGGACGAGTATTGGTAGTTGACGACGAAGAATCGATTGTAGATGGCCTCATGAGTCTGCTCGGGTGCGAGGCCATCGAAAGCTCAGGAGCATTCGACCGCATCAGCGCCGAGGCGCTGATGGAGGGAACCTTTTACTCCGTCATCGTGGCCGACCTCCGGCTGCACACCGAGGAGGAAGGGCTGGAGTTGCTGGACGGCATCCGCCGTATCAGTCCGCGCTCACGGGTTCTCACGCTCACAGGCTACGCCACGCCGGAGATGGAAGACGAAGTTCTGCGGCGCGGCTCGACGAGGGTGATGCGGAAACCGGCGCACGGGGAGGAGATAGTCGCCGCGATCGCCGACCTGCTGGCCGAAGTGGAGAAGATGGCCGCGGAGCAGGAGACGCTCGACCTCGAGCGCCTGCACCTCGGTCTGCGCAATCTTCTCCACTCGATTCCCCGCAAGCGCTACGGTCTGACCGCCGATGAAGCCGAGGACGTCGTGCAGCAGGCGTGGCTCCTCTTCCTCGAAAAGCGCGATCTGATTCGCATGGCCAGGCCGTGGCTGATCGGAACCGTCGCCAACCTATGCAAGCGCCAGATCGGCGCGGCCAAACGGCGGCGCGAGACCTTCGTCGCCGACGACTCCATCACCGATATGCCCGACGTGCGCGTCGAACAGCCGGAAGACAACATTGCCCTACGTCAGGCACTGGCCGCGCTCAATCAGCAGTCGCGCGATCTCTGCATCCTCATCGGCATCGAAGGCTACGCCTACGACGAGGTGAGCGCGATCACGGGACTCCCCCTCGGCTCGATCGGTCCGATGTACATCCGCGCCAAATCGAAAATGCGCCAGTGCATGGAGATGTAAGGAGAGCGAAGACAAACGTAGGTCGGACTCGAAAGTCCGACCTACGTTCCTCGCGCGCGAGCCAGCCGGCGAGACGCCCGCGCCGCGGGCGCGCGCCTTCGCAGTAAGCTTCGCCAAATGACGCGAACGCGCGCCCTCACCCTCACCGGCCTGGCCGAGCTCCTCGGGATGTCGCTCTGGTTCACCGCATCCGCCGTCGCGCCGCGCATCGCCACCGAGTGGCACCTCAGCGCGGGGAGGACGTCGTGGCTCACACTGGCCGTGCAACTGGGCTTCGTGGCCGGCACTCTCATCAGCGCCATTGCCAACCTGCCGGACGTCGTCAGCGTGCGTCGTCTTTTCGCCGCCTCGGCGCTGGCGGCAGCGATCACGAATGCGCTCTTCGCCTGGCTGGCGCACGACGCCACGACCGGCATCGCCCTCCGCTTCGCCACGGGTGTCTTCCTGGCCGGCGTCTATCCGCCGGGGATGAAGATCATCGCCACCTGGTTCCGCGAAGGCCGCGGCCTGGCTCTCGGCGTTCTCGTCGGTGCGCTCACACTCGGGAAGGCCTCGCCGTACCTCATCAACGCCGTCGGCTCGCAGAACTGGCGCGTCAACGTCGCCTTCGCATCGATCCTCGCGGCCATCGGCGGCCTGATCGTGGTCGCCTTTGTCGACGATGGGCCCTACGCGCTGCCGAACCAGCCGTTCGATCTGAACCAGGCCGCCGACATCATCCGCATTCGCTCCGTCCGCCTCGCCAACTTCGGCTACTTCGGACACATGTGGGAGCTCTATGCGATGTGGACGTGGATCCCGGTGATGTTGCGCGCCAGCATGGCCCCGCGCCTGGCCGAGGCCGGATCGTTCGTGGTCATCGGCAGCGGCGCCGTTGGCTGCGTCGTGGCCGGACGCTACGCCGACCGCCTCGGACGCACGGTCGTCGCCTCCGCGGCCATGATTGCCAGCGCCACCTGCTCGATCGCCATCGGTCTGCTCTTCGGCGGCCCGCCCGCCGCGCTGCTCGCGGTCGCGGCGATCTGGGGTGCCACGGTGGTCGCTGACTCCGCGCAATTCTCCGCCTGCGTCACCGAGCTTGCCGACCCGCGCTATATCGGCACCGCGCTGACGCTGCAGACGTGTATCGGCTTCCTGATCACCACCGCCTCGATCAGCCTCATGCCGATGGTCGAGCACGCCGTCGGCTGGCGCTGGGCCTTCGCCGTCCTCGCTCCCGGCCCCATCCTCGGCACCATCGCCATGCTGCGCCTGCGGGCGCTACCCGAGGCCAGAAGGATCGCGCAGGGGAGGGGGTAGGGAAAACCGGTTGCGGTCTCGGGGTTGCGGGGTCTCGCGGTGGTTGGTTGCAAAGTTGCTGGGTTGCAGGGTTACTTGGTGGTGCTTCAGCAACCAAGCAACCCAGCAACCCACCGCGAGACCCGTAACCGGGGTAGTCTTTTACTTCGCGCCTTCGCGCCTTCGCGTCTTCGCGTGAGATCGATGTCACGCGAAGACGCGAAGACGCGAAGGGAAGTATTCTTGGGGTACTTCTAACCCCCCGCGAGACACCGCAACCGCGAGACCGCGCAACCATGGGTTATCATGTCCCCACCCATGAGAGTCTCATTCCTCAAAGCCCCGATCGGCGGCATTATCGGCCTGGAGATGATCACCTTCGTCGAACCGCTGGGGATGGAGTGCGTCGCCGGCGGTCTCGAGCTGGAAGGGCACACCTGCCAGATCGTCGACATGCGCCTCGACGGCGTCGAGCCCGGACTGGCCAAGATGCTTGCCTTCGGGCCGGACATCGTCGGTCTTCAGTGCAACTTCACCACCGAGCGTTTTCGCGCGCTGCGCCTTGCACGGCGCGTCCGCGAAGAGATGCCGGGTGTGCTCATCGTCATCGGCGGACATGACGCTTCGCGCGATCCGCGGTGGTTCCTCAAGCCGGCCGTCGACGTCATCGTGGTCGGCGATGGGGAGGAAGTCATGCCTCCGCTGGTCGAAGCCTGGGGGAAGAAGCACGATATGAGGAGCGTGCCGGGGCTGCTGATCAATGACCGCAACGGTCCGATCGACACCGGCCACGCCCCCGCGCGCGGAAACATCGACAACCTTCCGATGCCGGCGCGCCATCTCATCAAGGAGTACGCCTCGGAGTACTACATCAACTTCCGGCGCCCGCTGGCCCTTCTGGAGACCGCCCGCGGTTGTCCCTTCAAGTGCAACTTCTGCTCGGTCTGGAAGTTTCACGAGAGCACCTTCCGGGAGAAGTCGCCCGACCGCGTAGTCAAAGAGCTCCAGGAGATCGATGCGCCGAACGTCTTCATCACGGATGACATCTTCTGGATGAACGTGAAGCGCGGCCGGGAGCTGGGCAAGGCGATCGCGAAATCGGGCATCCGCAAGCACTTCACCATCCAGACCCGCAGCGACATCATCTGCAAATTTCCCGACGTGGTGGAGCAGTGGAAGGAGTGCGGCCGCATGACCGTGTTCCTGGGGCTGGAGAAGATCGACGACGCCGGTCTGAAGTCGGTCAACAAGCGGAACACCGCCGACCACAACAACCAGGCCATCCGCATTCTCCAGGACCTCGGAATCGGATACACGCCGAACTTCATCATCGATCCGACCTGGGATCGCTCCGATTTCGAGAAGCTGAAGCAATGGGTCGACGAGACCGGCGCCTACAACTCCGGCTTCTCCGTCCTCACACCGCTCCCCGGAACCGACCTCTGGGATGAGACGGTCGATTCCGTCGTCACGCGCGACTGGGAGCTTTTCGACATCGCCCACACCGTGCTGCCGACCAAGCTTCCTCTCGAGGAGTTCTACCGCGAGTACGCCGGTCTATGGAAGCACGCCATGGACGTCCGTTACGAGCGCGAGGGAAAGCTGAGAACCAACCTCGGCCTGCTCGCCGCGATCGCCACCCGCAAGGTCACGCTGACCGCCATCCGCAAGGGAATGCGCATGGGCAGCGTCCTCAGCGACCCCGCCTCATTCCTCCGAGCCCACGGTGAGAGCAAAGCAAGGCTCGCGGAAGCAGAGTCGCTGGCGATGTAGTAGTCCGCATCCCCGGCTCGCTCTCCGTCGTGGCGCCGGCTCCTCAGGATGGGCTCAGCGGCCGTGAGGCTGCACGATGGCCTTTGCCAGTGCCAGCGCCATGCGTGCCAGGCCGGTAGCGGGCCTCTCGAGCGTGACGCGCGGCGTGAGCGGATGCGGCGGCGCCGGGTCGGGCGATCTCACCGGTATCCCTTCATGGGTCACCGTCGGTTCCCCCGTCTCGGTGGCCGTTACCGGTATGGCTTGAAGAGTCGCCACCTGGACGTGCGGCGCGGTGAACGAGCTGGCGAAGAGATAGATCACAAAGCCGGCGACGTGCATGATGAATCAGTGTAGCGCGATCGCGGGGCGAACGGCAGCGCTCTCCCGGATGACGACGCGTGTGTTCCCCGTGTTGCAACGCTACACCACCGTGCAGCAACAGCGTCACGACCGCGAGGCAACGCTGCGCGCGTTTGACGCATGACCGTCACGTCCTCAAGGCAATGCTTCGCACGTTTGACGCACGACCGTCACGTCCTCGAGGCAACGTTGCGCACGTTTGACGCACGACCGTCACGTCTTCGAGGC
>DATMNC010000048.1:0-2358 GCA_035569395.1 Thermoanaerobaculia bacterium
CGCGGATCTTGCGACGATCGAGATCGAGATCGGACTCGCCCGCGCCGGAGCCCTGCTGCCGCTCGCCGCCCGCCAATGACTCCCGCAGGCGCGGCGAGACGTACTTCAACCGCGCGATCTCCACCTGCAGCTTCGCCTCGCGGCTGTGCGCATGACGATGGAAGATCTCCATGATCACGCCAGTCCGATCGAGCACCTGCGCACCGGTTGCTCGCTCGAGGTTGCGTGCCTGGCTCGGCGATATCTCGTGATCGACGATCACGAACTCGGGCTTCGGCGGCGCCTCCGGATCAGGCTCGATCTGCGGGGCAGCCGGCGCCTTCTCGTCGGCGTCCTCAAAGCGCTCGCGGGCCTTCGATTTCTGCGGGATTGCCATCGATCCGACGACGCCCGTTCCGCCGGTGATCGCCGCGAGTTCAGCAAGCCGCCCCTTGCCGAGCACCGTCCCGCCGTCGATCGCGTCGCGCTTCTGCGACATCGTGCCGACGACCTTGTAACCGAGTGTCTTCACTAGACGGCCCAGTTCCTCGAGGCTCGCGGCGTGCGAGACGTCGTCGACGCTCGGAACCTGGATGCCGACAAGAATCGCACGCGGCACGGGCGGTTTGGTTTCCATGATCGAGGAGGTAACACGAATCAATCCGAAGGTCTCCTCCTCACCTGACCGGAGTAGGCGCCTGACGATGCCGTGCTGCACGAAGCGAAGTGATCGACGGATCAGGCCTATCCCCGTTCTCGGCAGCAGCCAGTCCATCATCACTTGCCGTGGGTCGCGGCGACTGCGTGGAAGCTGATGCTTCTCCACCGCCTTCGGGGCGAAATCGGCTGTTTGCTCCCCCCTCTGTCGCTTTCCGCGTGGATGCTCAGCATTCGCGTCGCCGGTGGGAGACGGAGCTGCTCAAAAGCGAACTTGCGGTGTGTCATTATCAATCGAGATTGGGCTGGGCTAGCTGCGGGTCCAACCATGTCCGCAATGCCCCGTTATCGACGGTCGGGCCGAAAAAGGCGGCCTGTCGCGATGGGCCAAAGCGGTCGTTCACGCAACAGAGATATACCTACTCAGCGCTGCCGCACTGTAATTCCAGCAATGCCCACCCGGCGGCCCTCAAGATGGGTGAAAAATAGCACTTAGTAGGTCACCAGACCGCGCAGCGTGAACACCTCTGCAGTGACATTACGGGCGATTTTCTTCATCGCCTGACCAATGCAGCACGGCGCGATTCGCCACTCAGTCGCTGAGGGCGCGAAGCGCTGGCCGTTGAAATTTACCGCCGGGAATGAAGCGTCCGGAGCCGGCCTTTCCGACAATCTTGCCGTTGTCGTACACGACCTCGCCGCGACGGATCGTCGTCTTCGGAAATCCGGTAACGTCCATGCCCGCATAAGACGAGTATTTTGCATTCGAGAACTCGTCCTCATCCTTCAAAATCTTTTTCATCGCCGGATCCCAGATCACGATGTCCGCATCAGATCCCGCTTGAATCACGCCCTTGCGCGGATACATGCCGAAGATCTTTGCGGCGTTCGTGGACGTGACCGCCACGAACTGCTCGAGAGTGATGCGGCCCTTGCCAACGCCCTCTGAGAACATCATGGGAGAATAGTCCTGGAGGTTGCTGATCCCCATGCGCTTGTCGACCATCGTCTGCGTCGGATCGAGCTTTGCGGCCTTCGTGAAGGCGGTGTGATCTGAGCCGATGGTATCAATCACCCCTCTCCGGATGCCGTCCCAGAGCATGTCCTGATCCCATTTGTCGCGCAGCGGTGGACCGCCGATCCAGAGGCCGACATCCGGTTGCTGATACTTTTCGGCGGTCGCATGAAGATAAATCGGGCGTGTTTCCGCATAGACCGGAAGTCCGCGACGCCGTGCGTCTTCAATAACCTTCAGCGCCCGTCCGGATGATACGTGAAGGATGTAGATGGGCGAACCGGTGGCCTCGGCAATCGCCATGCCGCGCTGCACGGCAAGTACCTCGGCGACGATCGGCGCACTCTGTGCGAAGTTATGCAAGGTGCCTCCGACGCCGCCATTTTCGGTCATCAGACGCTCCTGCGATTCCGCCATGATCGACCAGTCCTCGGCGTGAAGCATGCTGACCACTCCGGCCTTCCCGGAGGCGCGGAACGTCTTCATCCAAGCCAGCGAATTCTTATCGAATGACTCTCTTGCCAAAAAATCCTCGCCGGTGCTGACGAACCCGCGCGCGGCAAGCACGTCGAAGGTCTCCTGCTGCGTCAACGGGTCCGGAGGACTCCCCGCCGGGACGCTCACGGGGGTGATGCTCACATGCATGAACACGTCGGCAATGGCATGCTTCTGGATCGCTCCGATTACGCGATCAGCGTAGGCGTCGG
>DATMNC010000049.1:0-47332 GCA_035569395.1 Thermoanaerobaculia bacterium
GAAGAGGAGCATCACTCCGCCGATGCAGACCACCGAGACCGCCGTGGCCGTGGCCCGATCGGTGTTCGGCAGAAAGGCCTGCCAGACGGACGACATGACCACCGCGGTGAGTAACAGCCGCACGCTGTCGGCCACCGTGCGCATGACGATGAAGAGCGAGGCGGCAAGACTTCGTACCCCGTCGCCGAACCGGTTGCGCAGCAGTTCGTAAATCGTCAGCAGATTCCTTTGAAAGTACGCCGGAATGAAGAGCACGCAGATGGCGATACGGCCGATCAGGTATCCGAGGACCAATTCGAGGAAGGTGAAGTTCCCGCCCCGCGAATAGGCCAGGCCGGGAATGGAGACGAACGTGATCGCGGAGGTCTCCGTCGCCACGATCGAGCCGGAGATCGCCCACCACGGCAACTGGCGTCCCGCCAGGAAATAGTGCCGTGTCGTCTTCTGCCGCTTGCGGCACCAGAACCCGATGGCAACGACCGCCGCCAGGTAAGCGATGATGATGACGAGATCGATGACGGACAAGTCGCCGCGCATTGTAACGGCATGAGCGAAGCGCCCGGAGCGCTCCGGCGCCGCCTTTACTTCAGTGTGTATAGGTAGGCGGTGATGTCGCGGGCCTCGTCCGGCTTTACGCCGAGGTTTGGCATCACGTTTTGAGGATTGGCCATCTGCGGGTTCTGGATGTAGACCTGCATGTTCTGCGGCGAGTTGGGGATCGAGACTGCGATGATCTGGCGCGTGGCGATATGGTCGAGCGACGGGCCGACCATGCCCTTGCCGGTGATACCGGGGATGACGTGACAGGCAGTGCAGCCGTATTGATCGATGAGCTGCTTGCCGTGGTTCGCGTCGCCGGCGACGACAGGTTTCTCCTGCTTGTTGCAGGCGATGACGAGGGTCAGGGCGATGAGAGGCAGGTATCGCTTCATAGCGTAAGAGTATCGCGGACGGGGTCTCGCGGTCTCGCGGTTGCGGGGTCTCGAGGTGGCGGTTGCTGTGGTGCTGGTTGCTGGGTTGCAGAGTTGCTAGGTTGCAGAGTTGCTAGGTTGCTAGGTTGCTCGGTTGCTACGTGCCTCTGCAACTCAGCAACTCAGCAACCCAGCAACCCAGCAACCCAGCAACCCAGCAACTCAGCAACCTTGCAACCGCCAACCGCGAGACCCCGCAACCGCGAGACCGCGTAACCGCACAACCGTGCCAGCAACCGCATTAGACTCTCGGCCGCATGAGCGCGCTCTACGCCCTCGCGGCATTCGCGATGACTCTGGCCGGCGGCGCGTTCGCGTTCCGTTACCAGCGCTATCTCCTCTACATCATGGCCTTCTCCTCGGGGCTGCTGATCGGCGTGGCCTTTCTCGATCTGATCCCCGAGGTCTCCGCGCTGGCGCAACTGCACACGATCGACATCCGAGGGCTGATGTTCACGGTCATCGCTGGCTTCCTGGCGATCTTCCTGCTCGAGAAACTGACCATCATCCACGGTGAGAAACAGCACGACGCGCCGGGACATCATCACAACGTCGGCCTGGTCGGGGCAATCGGTCTGTCGTTTCACAGCTTCCTCGACGGCCTGGCCATCGGCGTCGGCTTCAAGGCGGGGACGCAAGTCGGTCTGGTGGTGCTGCTGGCGGTCGTGGCGCACGATTTCGCCGACGGCCTCAATACCGTGACCTTCATGCTGGCCACGCGCAACAGCCGCTGGCGTACCGGCTTGCTGCTGGTCATCGATGCCATCGCCCCGGTCCTCGGCGCTCTTTGCGCGGGGATGCTGTACATCGCGCCGCGGATGCTCGCGTACCAGCTTTCGTTTTTCGCCGGCTTTCTCCTTTACCTCGGTGCGAGCGATCTGCTGCCGCAGGTGCACGAGAGAACCCGCGGAACGCTCATCGCCGCAACGATCGCAGGGGTTGCCGTCGCGGGGCTCCTGGTCTACGCCCTACAATCTCCGGCATGAAACGACTGCTCGCGCTCCTGCTCCTGCTCGCCGCCGCTTCCGCCTACGCCCGCAACATCACCGAGAAAGACCTCTTCAAGTTCAACTGGATCGGCGATCCGCAGCTCTCACCCGACGGCTCGCAGGTCGCCTTCGTCCGGGTCACGGCCGACGAGAAGAAGGACACATACAACACCGCCATCTGGTCCGTGGCCACGCGCGCCGGCGCGGAGCCGCGCCGGATCACGAACGGACCGCGCGACGCCTCGCCGCGCTGGTCGCGCGACGGGAAGCTGCTGGCCTTCACCCGCTCGATCGACAAGGACGGCAAGCCGCAGCCGTCGCAGATCTGGATCCTCCGCTTCGACGGCGGCGAGCCGCACGTGCTGACATCGATGTCGAAAGCGGTCGATTCGATCGCCTGGTCACCGGCGTCGAATACGATCGCTTTCACGGCGACAACAAAGCCGGACGATCTCGACAAGAAGGACGACAAGAAGAAGGACGACGAGCATGAGAGCGACGTGCGCGTCATCAATCAGGCCGTCTACCGCGCCAATGGTGCCGGTTACCGCGACGCATCGCGCAACACGCACATCTGGACCATCGACGTCACCGATTCTCTCGACAGCGCTGAGACCGCGAAGCCGAAGCAGCTCACGAGCGGCGAATTTGACGAGCGCGATGTGACCTGGAGCCCCGACGGCTCGCGGATCTACTTCACCTCGAATCGCGTGCTGGAGTCGTACTTCGACCGCCGTGATAACGATCTCTACGCCATCCCCGCCGCCGGCGGCGACATGACGAAGATCGCCGACATCGAAGGGCCGATCAGCTCCTACGCCGTCAGTCCCGACGGCAAATGGGTGGCGTTCGCCGGCGAGATCAACAATCCCGTTCATTCGTACGATCAGCCGGACCTATGGCTGGCCTCGACGACGCCCGGCTCGCCGGCGCGCAATCTCACGGCCTCGTACGACTACGACGTGCTGTCGGGAGTGGGGGGCGATCAGCGCGCGCCGCGGGCGGGCGGCGGCGGGGGAAGACCGGTATGGAGCGATGACGGCAAGACCATCGATGCCGTGACCGCCGAGGAAGGGCGCGCCAACTTGAAGCGCTTCGACGCGGCCACCGGCAAGGTCGCGCCGTGGACGAGCGGCAATCACGACATCCAGAGTTACTCGATCCACGGCGGAAAGACAGTGGCCCTCGTGGCCACGCCGACGATCATCAATGACCTGTACCTCGTCGACAGCGGCGGTGCGATGACGCGGCTGACGGACGTCAATCAGAAGTTGATGTCCGAGGTTGCCCTGACCGAGCCGGAGGAAATCTGGTACACCAGCTTCGACGGCAAGAAGATCCAGGGCTGGATCCAGAAGCCACCCGGCTTCGATCCGGCGAAGAAGTACCCGCTGATCCTCAACATCCACGGCGGTCCGCACGCGGCGTACGGCTACACGTTCGATCACGAGTTCCAGTGGATGGCGGCCAAGGGATACGTCGTCCTCTATCCGAATCCGCGCGGCTCGACGTCGTATGGCCAGGATTTCGGGAACGTCATCCAATACCACTACCCGGGCGACGACTTCAAAGACCTGATGGCCGGCGTCGATGCGGTGGTGGCGCGCGGCTACATCGATCCGAAGAAGCTCTGCGTCACCGGCGGCAGCGGCGGCGGACTGCTCACGGACTGGGTGGTCACGCAGACCGACCGCTTCGCTGCCGCCGCGGCCCAGCGCGACATCGCCGACTGGTCGACGTTCTGGTACGTCGCCGATTTCTCGCAGTTCCAGCCGTCATGGTTTCGAAAAGCTCCGTGGGAGGATCCGAAGGACTACATCGCCCGCTCACCGATCACATACATCGACCGCGTGAAGACGCCGCTGATGCTCATCCTAGGCGAGGCCGACTACCGCACGCCGCCGATGTCCGGCGGCGAGATGATGTTCCGCGCCCTCAAGTACCGCCACATCCCGACAGTGATGGTCCGCTTCCCCGACGAATCCCACGAGCTCTCCCGCAGCGGCAAGCCGTGGCACCGCGTCGAGCGCCTCGAGCATATCGTCGGCTGGTTCGATCACTGGGTGATGGGCGTGCCGAAGCCGGAGTATGAAACGGGGCTGAGAAAGTAAGGGTACCGGGTCGCGCGGTCTCGGGGTTGCGCGGTCTCGCGGTGGGTGGTTGCAGGGTTGCTGAGTTGCTGAGTGTCCTGTACGTCAGCAACCCTGCAACCTAGCAACCCTGTAACCAGCAACCCACCCCGAGACCGCGCGACCCCGTCACTTCCCGTCCGGGAACGTCACTACCTTGTTCTCGATCGGTTTCACGGTCTTGAGATAGTCGTAGATCGCGCCGAGGTCGCTCTCGGTCATGCCGGCGAAGGCGGCCCAGGACATCACCGTGTTGTGGCCGGCGGGGACTTCCGGCGACGTGTTCGCGTCCATCGAAGCGAACGCCTTGAAGCGGCCAATGAACTCCTCTTTTGTGGCGTGTGACATGTAGCCGCCGGCAGGCGTCAGGTTGGCCGTGAAGTTGCGGCCCCACGGACCCTTCATCTCCCAGCCGCCCGAGAATGCCTTCTCGGCGATCCGAACGCCCTTGTCGTCGTGCGGTGTGTGGCACTCGTAGCAGCCGCCGATCGTGGTCAGGTATTTGCCGTAGGCGACGCTGTCATACAGATCGGGCGTCTTGACCACGCCGTCGACCGGCTTCGGCGCGAACTTGATGAAGAGGTTCACCGGGAAGTCGATGTGCTTCGCCGGGACGCCCTTGTGGATCGGTTTGAGTGTGCGCAGATAAACGATCACGGCTTTCGCGTCGTCGTCGCTCATGCTGCGGAAGTGCTCGTAGGGCATCATCGGGAAGAGCGCGTCGCCGTTGCGGTCGATCCCTTCGCGCACGGCGCGCAGGATCTCGCCGTCGCTCCAACTGCCCAGGCCGAAGTCCGCATCAGGCGTGATGTTCTGCGCCGCCACGACGCCGGGGAAGCCGATGTTCTTGTCGAAGATGTATCCGCCCTGCCCCTCGGTGCCCGGCTTTACCGGGATGCCGAACTTGATGACGTGATCGGAATGGCACTCCAGGCAGTCCGACACATGCTCGACGACATACTTCCCGCGCGCCAACCGCTCAGGCGTCGGTTCGATCTTCTCCGCCGATGCCGGATTTGACACCGGCTTCCGAACCGCCAGCCACGTCACGGCACAGGCGATCAGCGCGATGACGAGCAACACAACTCCACCGACGACCTTAAGGAGCGTTTTCATGATGCTTCCCCCTCCGATTGTTTTGGACCGACTGCGTGCATTTTACGGGAGAATCGGCAAATGAGCGTTCGATCCGTCGCCGTTTTCGTCCTCGCCGCCACCTTGCAGACCAACGTCGCCAAGGTGACGCAAGTCTACGAGCACGATTACTCCTCGCGCCTCGTGCCGTTGCTGACGGAGGTGCTCCGTTTCCCGACGATGCAGTTCGAGGTCGACGGCCCGGTCGCGCAGAAGGCCTGGCTGGCCAAGACCGCCCACGACCTCGGCTTCACCTATCGCGACGCGGGGTTAATCGATGAGGTCGAGCTTCCCGGTCCTCCCGGCGCTCCGGTCCTGGGCCTGATGGTGCACGGCGACGTGCAGCCGGTCGATGCCGACGCCTGGTCGGTGGCGCCGTTCTCGGGCAAGGCGGACCAGACCTATGTCTACGGCCGCGGCTCCGCGGATGACAAGGGTCCGCTGGTGCAGGCCCTCCTGGCGATGAAGGCGCTTGCGCAGAGCGGCGTGCCGCGCACGCACACGGTGCGCCTTCTCGTTGGCAGCGACGAGGAGTCGGCCAACACCGATGTGACGACGTATCTGAAGACGCATGCGGCGCCCGACTACACGCTGGTCCTCGATTCGAACTTCCCGGTCGTCGTCGGCGAGAAGGGATGGAACTCGCTGTCGGTCACGACCGATCCATCATCCGAGCGTGCGGAGGTGACGAAGGCGTACAGCGTCTTCTTCATCAACGCCGGACTGGCGGCCAGCATCGTTCCCGACCGCGCCGAGGTGAAGTTGCGGTGGAGGGAAGGCGCCACCCCGGCTTGGCAGCCGCTGATAGACGCGATCAACGCCGCACCGCGGCCGCCGGACACCCGCGTCGTCATGCAGGCTCAGGGGGACACGCTCTGGATCGTCGCGTACGGCCACTCGGCCCACGCCGGCGTAAACCTGGAAGGAGGCCGCAACGCGCTCGTCGCGCTGGCGCGCGTGCTCGCCGGCAAGCTCCCGTCGGGCGGTGCCGACGACCTTCTCGCCTTCGTCCGCGCCGCTGGCATCGATATCTACGGCACAGGCCTCGGCATCACCGACCGGGATCCACTGTGGGGCCGCTACGCCGTCAACATCGCCACGATCAAACCGGATGCGAATGACGCCAAGCGATCGACGCTTACGATCAATATCCGCCGCATCCCTCCCCGCACCGGTCCGGAATTGAAGACGAAGATGGAGGAGTACGTGGCCGCATTCAACAAGCGCACCGGTGCGTCGCTGGCCGCGACCGGCTTCTACGACGACGAGCCGCTCGGCTTCAATCCGAACGCGAAGATCGTCCGCCGTCTCTTAGCCGACTACGGTGCCGCGACCGGGACAAAGAACCCCAAGCCCGCCATCTCCGGCGGCGGGACGTACGCAAAACGACTCCCCAACTCCATCGCCTTCGGCATGTGGTTCCCCGACAAACCGTACCCCGGCCACGATGTCGACGAAAAGAACCCGATCGCGGATTTGCAGAAGGGGACGAGGGTTTTGATTCACGCGCTGGTGGATATCGCGACGGGGAAGAGGATCGAGGGGGCGTTCAAGCGGTAAGCGAATGCCGCGAGCTCGCTTGTCCAATGCCGTACAATTAGAACGATGGGTAAGCTCCTCGAGAAAGTGATCACGGAGACGGCCAAACTACCGGATGAAGAGCAGGAAGCGTTCGCCGCCTTTATGCTGGCAGAGCTCGAATCGGAACGTCGATGGGATGATCTCTTCTCGCGCTCGCAGGACATGCTCGCACGGATGGCCGAGGAAGCCCGCCAGGAGTATCGAGCCGGATTGACCGAGCCGCTCGATCCCGAGACGTTGTGAAGTCACAGACGACGGCAGCCTTCCGGAAGCGTTTCGCAACGTTGCCCGCCGAGGTCCGCGCCTAGGCTCGCGCTTCATATCGGCTGTTCTTCGCCAACCCTCATCATTCCAGTCTTCATTTCAAGCGTGTTCATCCCGTGGAACCGGTGTATTCAGCTCGCGTCGGTCGAACTTACCGAGTCGTTGGCCTGATCGAAGACGGCGTCATTGTCTGGTTTTGGATTGGTCCGCACGAACAGTACGAAAGACTCCTGGCGAACCTCTAAGGGGTGTGTGCTTTTGCTGTCAGCCTCGACCCTCTCGCCGTCAGTATCCTTGTCCGGCAGAATCGGGGTAGGGAAAAAAGACGAGCGCGGCTCTCCTAACTGTGAGGGTCGACAACCATGCCCCGTTACCGAGTGACCATTTCCGGGAAGACGTACGATGCGATGGCGGACCTTGTCCGCAAGCACAAGCTCAACATTGCCGGGCACACCGGCAAGAAAGTCGATAGCGGGGGCTACGTCGTCGACGCCTTTGCCGATGCAGACCAGATAGCTCTCCTGCGGTCCGAGGGGTATGGCATCGAGGTGCGGGAGGATGTGCGGGAAGCTGGGAAGCAGCGTCAGGCAGAGGTCCGGGCGCTGGCGTCAGCCGCCACGGCTTCGAGTGTGGCGACGGCGAACCAATATCTGAACGTCGACGACATCGAAGCGTCGCTGGCCACGGCGGCGGCCGGGCCCAACGCCGGGTTCACGCAGTTGATCAAGCTGCCCAATAAGACGTGGGAAGGGAGGGACTGCCACGCCATCAAGATCGCGCACGGCAGTCAGGCCGGCCGGCCAGGCATCTTCTTTCTCGGCGGGGTTCATGCGCGGGAGTGGGGCAGTCCCGACATCCTCATCAACTTTGTCGAGCAGATCTGCGATGCCTTCCGGACGCAAAGCGGCATCACGCTCGGCGGGATGAACGTCACCGCGGCGCAGATTCAGGAGATCGTAAACAAGAAGGATATCTACGTGTTTCCACAGGCCAATCCGGACGGACGCCATTACAGCATGACCGTTGCCGCGGACTGGCGTAAGAATCGACGCCCCGCGCCTGTCGGCAGCAGCGGCGCCGATTGTGTCGGCGTCGACTTGAACCGCAATCATGATTTTCTCTGGAACTATCCGGTGCATTTCGCTGCCAGCGCGCCGATTGCCAATTCCACGAACCCTTGTGACCCCGAGGTCTACATCGGTCCAGCGGCGGTCTCGGAGCCCGAAACGAAGAATGTCGTGTGGATGTTCGAGAACTTCTCCAACACTCGCTACTTCATCGACGTCCATAGCTATTCGGAGGACATTCTCTATAGCTGGGGAGACGATGACGATCAGACACAGAAGCCGCAGATGAATTTTCAGAATGCGGCGTTCGATGGAAAGCGCGGCGTGGCGAATGACACCGGATACAAGGAGTACATCACCGCCGCCGACAAGACCGCGGCCGTCAATCTCGCCAAACAGATGCGCACGGCCATTCAGGCTGTCCGAGGCCGTAACTACACGGTCATGCAGTCGATGAGCCTCTATCCCACGGCCGGAACATCCGACGACTACGCGTACAGCCGTCATATCGTCAATCCATCGAAGCCGAAGATCTTTTCGTACACCATCGAGTGGGGGAGCCCGAAAAACGAGACGCCGTTCCATCCGCCGTATCCGGAGATGAAACAGATCATCCGGGAGATCACCGCGGCGCTGCTGCAGTTTTGCGTGAAGGCGTAGGCCAGCGTCCTTGACACACATGCCGGCCGGAAGTACGTTTCGAACTCCCCGTTACCCATCTCGGCCATCTTGGATTGGGAGGTTGTCATGAGCGCTCGCGCTGCCACTCTCATCGCCGCTCTCTTCTTGTCTACTTCCGTTCTCGCCGCGGATCCGCAAACCACCACCACAACATCATCCACGTCGTCACCGGGAGCGATCGTGGCGACGTTCTGCAATCAGGAGTACGCGCTCTGCATCAAGGCGCCGTGCGGTCCGATCGTTTCGCGCAAGCCTGACGGCACGTTCTCGATCGAGCGGGCCAACTGCACGTGCGACGTCCTCACCGGCTGGTCGATGGGGCCGGGGGCGTGCGATAAGCGGGCGCCGGTGACGGTGAGCGGCCGCACGTATCTGATGTCGACCTATTCGAACTTTTTCAACAAGACCAACCTGACGCTCTCCTGTCCGAGCAGCAACCAGATGTGGGCGTTGTGCTACGGAGCGCCCTGTGTGATCGACGAGAAGAACCCCTCGAGGTCGATCTGCACCTGCCCGATCCAGATCGGCCCTTCGATGACGTTAGGCGGCGAGTGCTGGCAGGGCGAGTGTAATCGGATCTGGTCCGCGGCCACGACCCAGGCCGACGCGTTCGCGAACGACAACTACTACAAGTACATGACCCAGCACAATCTGCAGCCGCCGCCGAACCCGCCGGCGAAGGATTGCCCGGCGACGACGACGAATCAGTGACGGGGTTGCTGGGTTGCCGGGATGGTTGCTTGGTTGCTGAGTACGCCTTCCCCGACTATGCCCTCAGCAACCCAGCAACCTAGCAACCACCCAGCAACCGCGAGACCCCGAAACCGCACTACTACGAAAACCGCTCCAGGCAGCCCAGCACCAGCGCGGTGAAGTCGTTCTGGACGCGCGCGGTCGTATCCATCACTTCCTGGTGCGTCAGTTTCTGGTTCAGGATTCCGGCGGCCATGTTGGTGATGCAGGAGATGCCGAGCACGGGGATGCCCATCTGCGACATGGCGATGACCTCGGGGACGGTGGACATGCCGACAGCGTCGGCGCCGAGTGTGCGGAAGGCGCGGATCTCGGCGGGGGTCTCGTACGACGGACCGGAAAGCGCGAGGTAAACGCCTTCCTGCACCAGCTGGCCGAGGGAGCGGGCGACTTCTTTGGCCTGTTCGCGCAGCGAGGCCGGGTAAGCCTCGCTCATGTCGGGGAAACGTACGCCGAGCTCGTCGACGTTCGGTCCGCGCAGGGGGTTCATGCCCATCAGATTGATGTGATCGGAGATCAGCATCAGATCGCCGGTTTGGAACTTGGTGTTGATTCCGCCGGCGGCGTTGGTGACGATGAGCTGCCTGATGCCGAGGCGGCCGATGACGCGCGCGAGGAACATCACTTCCGGCATCTCGTGGCCTTCGTAGAAGTGAATGCGTCCCTGCATCACCACGACCGGCGTCTCGTTGACGCGGGCCAGGATCATCCTCCCCTGATGGCCGACGACGGTCGACGCTTTCGCGCCGGGGATTTCGGAGTAGGGGATAGCGGTCTCGATCTCGAGCGCATCGACGACGTTGCCGAGTCCCGAGCCGAGAATCACGCCGACCTGCGGCTGAAGAGACGTTTTGCTGCGGACGAACCTGACGGCTTCGTCGATTGCCTTGATCATGATTTTCCCCGTCTGGACGAACTTGGAGGGCGGAGTATAAGCGGTTGCGGGGTCTCGCGGTTGCTGGGTGGGTTGCTGAGTTGCTGGGTTGCTGCGGGGTTGCAAGGTTGCTGAGTTAGTTGCCAGATGAGCTGATCTCGGCCCAGCAACCGAGCAACCCAGCAACCCAGCGACCGAGCAACCCAGTAACCCAGCAACCTTGCAACACCGCAGCACCCCACCCACCACCAACACAACCTCGCAACCCCGCCCCCGATCCCGCATAATGCCCGCACCCAAATCGGTCTTCATCAAAATTCGGCAACGACGGGAGCAGTGAATGGAGCGTTTTTCTGCGCTGATCGGCTTCGTAGGGATTCTTGCGATTGCGTTTCTGCTGTCGACCAACCGGCGGGCCATCCGCTGGAAGACCGTGTTCTGGGGGCTGACGCTTCAGATCCTCACAGCAATCGCCGTTCTGAAGGGGACGCAGATCGCGAAGGCGTTTGGCACGTTCATGCCGCCGCTCAGCCAGTGGATCGCCGCGCTGATCTTCATCGCGCTGACCGTAATCGTGGTGCAGATTGCCAAGCGGATGGAGCAGGGCGGGGGGAAGAAGGGACTCTGGACCGTTTACCTGGTCATCAGCGCGGTTCTCTTTCTCTCGTATAACCTGCTGGCCTTCCTCTTCGAGAATCTGAAGGAAGTGGTCACACGGCTCATCAGCTACACCGGCGAAGGCTCGAAGTTCGTCTTCGGCGCGCTGGGTGACACGGGTAACAAGAACATCGGCTTCGTTTTCGCCACGATGGTGTTGCCGACGATCATCTTCATCGCTTCGATCTTCGCCGTTCTCTACTACCTCGGCGTGATGCAGATCGTGGTCCGCTTCTTCGCCAAGCTGATGTCGCGCTTCATGGGCGCATCGGGGGCAGAGTCGCTCTCGGTGGCCGCATCGATCTTCATGGGGCAGACCGAGGCGCCGCTGACCATCCGGCCGTTTATCGAAGGGATGACCATGTCGGAGCTGATGACGATCATGACCGCAGGCATGGCTCACATCTCGGGCGGCATCATGGCGGCGTACGTCCTGGTAGCGAAGGTCGATGTGATCCACCTCCTCACCGCCGTGATCATGACCGCGCCCGGGGCGATCATGATGGCTAAGATGATCGTGCCGGAGACGGAGAAGCCGGCCACCGGGGCGGACGTCGAGGTCGTCGTTCCGAAGCAGGATGTGAATGTGATCGACGCGGCCGGCCGCGGGGCGATCGAGGGATTGCATCTGTCACTCAACGTGGCCGGCATGCTGATCGCGTTCATCGCCCTGGTGGCGCTGATCAACGGTGTCTTCGGATACGTGCACGGCCAGGCGTTCTGGTTCCCCCAAAGCCTCGATAAGCTCCTCGGCTGGATCTTCAGCCCGATCGCCTGGGCGATGGGGGTGTCGTGGAAAGACAGCCTGACCGTCGGCAACCTTCTCGGCACGCGCATGGTGCTCAACGAGTTCGTCGCCTTCGCCAAACTCGGCGAGCCGGGTGTCGGATCGAGTCTCGATCCGCGCAGCTTCGTCATCGTCACCTACGCTCTCTGCGGCTTCGCGAACTTTTCCTCGATCGCCATCCAGATCGGCGGCATCGGATCGCTCGCGCCGTCGAGGCGTGGAGACCTTGCAAGGCTTGGGATGCGGGCCATGTTAGCGGGAACATTAGCGAACTTCCTGACGGCGACGATCGCGGGAATGCTCTTGTAGGTTGTGCTTTTATCTGCGTCCATCTGCGGATAACTTCATCCGCTGATGGACGCAGATGGCATTGCGGCAACCCGTTAACGCAACACGAGAATCAACGACTCCATATCCCCCGGCAACGGCGCCGTGAAATTCATCATCCTGCCCGTCTTTGGATGTGGAATCTGGAGAGAGACCGCATGAAGGGCTTGTCTGCCGAGCGATACGATCGCTTTCTGCAACCTCTTGTCGGGGATGCCGCGCCACTGCGGGCCGGAGTAGACCGGGTCGCCGATGATGGGGTGGCCGATCGATTTGAGGTGGACGCGGATCTGGTGTGTACGGCCGGTATGGAGCACGCAGCGCAGCACCGAGGAGTGACGGAGCGGCTCGATCAACTCGTAGTCCGTGACCGCGCGGCGGCCGCCGGCCACGATGGCCATCCGTTTGCGGTTTCTGGGATCGCGGGCGATCGGCGCATCGATGGTGCCGCGCGATTTCTGCGGCGTCCCGTACACGATGGCGACATACTCTTTGCGCACCGCATCGGTTCCCCATGCCGTACTGAGCTTGCGGTGAGCCTCATCGTTCTTGGCAATCACCATCACTCCGCTCGTGTCTTTGTCGAGCCGGTGGACGATGCCGGGGCGAAGCTCGCCGCCGATCCCGCTGAGATCCTGGACGTGAAAAAGGAGAGCGTTGACGAGCGTCCGGTCGGCATGTCCGGCTGCCGGATGCACCACCAGGCCGGCTGGTTTGTCGATGACGATGATGTCGGAATCCTCGTAGAGAATCGAGAGCGGCATTTCCTGTGATGCGGCTGTGGTGGCCGCGGGCGGGGGGATGTCGACCTCGGCGAGCTGTTCCCTGGCGACGCGCTGCGAGGGACGCGCTGCAGGCTTCCCTTCCAGCGTGACCCGTCCCTCAGCGATTAGATTGGCGATGAAACTTCGGCTATGCTCCGGCATCCGCGCGGCAAGGGCGCGGTCGAGTCTGGCACCATCGTCTTCCGTCGTGAACTTGACCTTCATGGGCTCCTGGCGTACATGCTACAATCGCATAGTTCGATCCTGAATACCTCATGCTCCGCGATGTGACATCCTGTTGGTTTCGACCGTATCACTGTTCGCAGATTCATTTTTTTCAGTCTGACGAAGTCGTTTAGAATGCGTAAGCACTTTTCGATCGAGGCAGTCTGATCACCAAAAACTCGTTGCAAAAGGGGAGATTATGTTCAAGTTGAGACAGTTGGGCGTGGCCGCGGCGGTCGCGTTGTTCGCCGGTGCGGCGATGGCCAGCAACTTCCGCGCTGCGGATCAGGTTTACGTTCCGGCAGCCGGTCACATTTCGAGCGCGTCGGCCACCTTTATCTCTGACGTGTTCATCTCGAACCTCAGCGATCAATCGGTCGATGTCTCTGTGATTTTTTCGAGCGGCAGCACAGGTTCACAGACCACATTCCCGAAGATCCTGACGCTTGCCCCTCGTGAGCGGCGCGAGCTTCTCGACTTCATGGGGAACACGCTGCATCTTTCGAACAACCTCGGTCAGCTGGTCTTCAACGCCTGCCTGTCGGGCGCGGACTGCACGCCGGACCCGAATACCGGTCTGAATGCCAACTTCCGCAACATCAGCGTCGAAAGCCGCATCTTCTCGGTGGCCCTCGGCGCGAATCCGCTTACCGCGCCGACGAACGGCCAGTTGTTCTCTGGCATCCCCTGGTACAACTTCGTCTCCGAGACCGCCGTCGGTGCCGGCCTCGACAAGTGCTTCATCACCGGTGTCCGTAACACGGCCCAGTTCCGCACGAATGTCGGCTTCGTCAACGCGTCGCAGTTTTCGACCACGACGATCACGGCCACACTCTTCAACGGTGCCACCGGCGCCCAGATCGCGCAGGCCAGCTTCACGCTGGGGCCGCTCGGCACCGTCCAGTCGAATGCCGCAAGCGTCTTCCCTGCGTTCGCACAGGGGCCAACGGCTACGAACGCCTACATCGTCTTCCAGCAGGGCGGAACGACGCCGACCGCCGACGCGGCCGCCAACGGCTGCTCGAACGGCTGCCCGGCCTTCTTCGCCTACGGTTCGACGGTGGACCAGCAGACCCAGGACGCCACCACGCTCGAGCCGCAGTACCTGCAGCCGCTCACGAGCAATGCCATCACCTGCATCTACAGCCCGGACGTGGCCACCTGCAAGACCGGCGCGACGATTCACCGCGCGGTCAAGCACCAGTTCTAGGACTGATTCGCTTCGATTTGAACGACGGCCGCGCCTCATGCGCGGCCGTTTTTTTGCCGCCGCAACCGGAATCGTGCCGTCGTTCACGATGTTGTGACGGCGCGCTGCAAAGTGGTATCATCTGTCAGCTTTCGAGCAACAACCTATCGAAAGCGGCCGATTCGGCCGCTTTTTTTGTTGTCAGGAGATATGAGCGTTTTACCCGAACGGGTTGAGAAGGAAATCGAGGCCATCGTAACGTCGGAAGGTCTCGAGCTCGTTCACATTGAGTACCGGAAGCAGGGTCATGGGTTTCTGCTCCGCATCGACATCGACAAAGAGGGGGGCGTGGTGATCGCGGATTGCGAGCTGGTCTCGCATCAGGTCAGCGCGTTTCTCGACGTCGACGATGTCGTGCCCGCGGAGTATGAGCTGCAGGTCTCTTCTCCCGGGCTGGACCGTAAGTTTTACAAAACGTCCGATTATCAGAAGTTCATCGGCCGGCTCGTCCGCGTCAGGACGTCGAAGCCGGTACGGGGACTTCACGTGATCGTCGGCAGGTTGAAAGAATACAACGGCGAAACGATCGTCGTCACGGATCCGGTGATGAAAAAGGATCCGGACTACGTCGTCCCGCTGTCGGACGTGAAAGAAACGCGGTTGGAAGTGGAAATTTAGGTTGCTGAAGTTGCTGGGTTGCTTGGTTGCTGGGTGTTCAGCAACTGTGAAACCGAGCAACCTAGCAACCCAGGGAGCAGAATGTTCGACGAGAACCTCAGTAAAAACATCAAGGCGCTGGCGTACGAGAAGTCGATCGACGTCGAGCGCGTGTTCAAGGCCCTCGAGGATGCCCTCGCTACCGCCGCGCGCAAGTATTACAAGACCCGCGAGCCGATGGAGACGGTCATCGACCGGGTGAGCGGCGAGATGACGATGTACGTCATCAAAGATATCGTCATCGACGAGAACGAGATCGAAGATCCGCAGGCGCAGTGGACGCTGGAACAGGCCCGGAAAACCGAACCGGATGCCGAGGTCGGCGGCCGGATCCGGCTCAGCTACATCACCAAGGAAGTGGTCGACGTCGTCAAGGACTCGAACACCCAGATCCGCACGTATGAGGCCCAGAAGATCGACCCCGAGGTCGAGCAGGGCGACGAAGTGCACATCCCGCTGACGAAGGCTGCCGAAGACTTCGGCCGCATCGCCGCGCAATCGGCCAAACAGGTTCTCTACCAGAAGGTCCGCGAGGCCGAGCGGGAGAAGGTCTACAACGAATTCATCGGCAAGGCCGGCGAGCTGGAGAACGGTTACGTCAAGCGCTTCGAGCGTGGAGACATGATCATCGACCTCAATGGCAAGACCGAGGGGATCATCCCGCGCTCGCAGCAATCGCGCGCGGAGCGCTACTCGCAGGGCGACCGCATCAAGGCGGTCATCGTCGACGTGCACACCCAGCCGAAGGGGCCGCAGGTCGTTCTCTCGCGTACCGATCCGCGCCTGCTCATCAAGCTCTTCGAGATGGAAGTGCCGGAGATCTACGACGGAACGGTGGTCATCCGGGGTGCTGTCCGCGAGCCGGGCGAGCGGGCCAAGATCGCCGTGATGTCGCGTGAGCGCGACGTCGATCCGGTCGGCGCGTGCGTCGGCATGAAAGGATCGCGCGTGCAGTCGATCATCCGCGAGCTGCGCGGCGAGAAGATCGACATCATCCCCTTCAACGAGGACATCGTCGTCTATGCCCAGAACTCGCTGGCGCCGGCGAAGATCACCCGCGTTTCGGTGACCAGCGACGAGCAGGCCCACCGGCCGCACCTCGACGTCATCGTCGATAACGACCAGCTCTCTCTCGCCATCGGTAAGCGCGGCCTCAACGTTCGTCTGGCCGCGGAGCTGATCGGTGCGAAGATCGATATCAAGTCCGAGGAAGAGGTCAAGGGCGAGGTCGCCGATGCTCTCAGCGCCATGCTTCAGGAGGCGATGGCCGAGGCCCGCGCCGAGACGAACGTGCACGACATCGAGGAGATGCCGGAAGATTGGGCGAATACCCTCGAGGCGGCCGGTTACGACGATCTCGATTCCGTGATCAACGCCTCGGTGGAAGATCTCACCGCCATCGACGGCGTCGACGAAGAGATGGCCCAGCAGATGATCGAGATGGCCCGCAAGCACGAACAGGTCGAAGAGAACCCGCCCGAAGGCGACGAAGAAGAGCAAGCATATCAGGCGTCGGACGACGAGCAGCCTGAGGAAGAGTCCGAGGCTGCCGAGGCGCAGCAAGAAGAGGCGCCTGTGAAGTAGTAAGGTTGCTGGGTTGCTAGGTTGCTGGGTTGCTGAGCACAGCCACTTCGCAACCTAGCAACTTAGCAACCCAAGCAACCTAGCAACTTAGCAACCCAAGTAACTTAGCAACCAAGCAACCCGGCAACAAGCAACCCGGCTACGTAGCAACCAGGAGATTCAATGGCGGCAGCAAAGTTCAAAGTGAGCGACATCGCAAAGAAGATGGGGAAGTCCGAGAAGGACGTCATCTTCCAGTTGCAGTCGCTCGGTGCCGAGATCAGCGACCCGAATCAGGCGTTGGAGCCTGAGGTCATTCAGGCGCTCATCACTGGCAAGAAACTGACGATGCGCACACGCAGCGTCATCATGCGTGAGGACAAGCCTCAGGTTGCCGCGAAGAAGGAAGCGGTGCGCCCTCCTCGGGCCATTGTCAAGCCAACGCCGCGTCCGAAGCGCGAGGTGCCGGCCGAAGAACCGCAGGTTGCCGTGCCGCAACCTCCCGTGGTGATCATCCCGGAGTTCGTCGAAGCTGTCGAAGCCGAGGAACGTGCCGCCAAAGAAGCGCCTCCGGTCGTTGAAAAGCCGCGTCCCGCCGCGGCGGCTCCCGCTCCTGAACCGGTTCCCGAACCGCCGGCCGCCCCGCCACAGCCACCGCCTGCCGCGCACACGCAGCCGGCGGCTCCGATGGCCGCCAGCCCGGCCGACTTGCGTCGTCCCACCGGCCCGACGGGCCCGCGCGCCCGTGCGCCGCAAGTCACGCGTCCGAACTACGCCGGCCAGCAGCCGGTCTCGCGTCCGAGCTACAGCCCGTCCCCAGCCGGACGTCCTGCCTCCGGCCCGGGCGTTTCCCGTCCCGGCGCTCCGATGGGTACCCGTCCTCCTGCCGGTTCCAACGCTCCTGCGGGTGCTCGTCCGCCGATGGGCAGCCGTCCCTCGGGCCCGGGCGTTCGTCCCGGTGCTCCGATGGGTGCTCGACCGGCAGGTGGTCCTGGCGGGTTCCGCCCCGGTGTCAGCCGTCCCGGCGCCCCTCCCGCGCCGCCTCCACCTCCGGGCACGCTGCCCGGCGGGGCCATGGGCCGCCGCAAGACCACGCGCCCTGAAGGCGAAGATCTCTCCCCGAAGAAGAAGACCACCGGCAAGCGCGGCAAGAGCGAGCGCCCGGCCGAGGTTGATAACGAGTTGTTCACCAAGGGTCCGTTTTCCGGAACGCAGATCATCAACGATGATCTTGGCCCCGACATCCCCATTCTGGATACCGATGAGGATGGGAAGCCGCGCACACCGTCGCTTCGCCGCGACGTTCGTAAGCAGGCCGCGCCGGTTTCGGGCAAGGTTCTGAACTTCAATCGTCCGACCGAGAAGATTCCTCTCAGTGAAGGGGCGACGGTCAAGGAGCTCGCCGACAAGCTCGGCATCAAGGCGAACGATCTGATGAAGCACCTTCTGATGAAGAAGGGGCTCATGATCTCGATCAACCAGCCTCTCGGCGCGGAGCTCGCGCTCGACATCTCCAAAGACCTCGGCATCGACGCTGAGATCGTTTCGTTCGAAGAGGCCGTTGAGCTGGAAGCGATGGAAAAGACCGGCGCGACCGGCTCAACGCCGCGCGGACCGGTCATCACGGTCATGGGTCACGTCGACCACGGCAAGACCTCGCTCCTCGACGCCATCCGCGAGACGAACGTCGCGGGCGGCGAGGCGGGAGGCATCACGCAGCACATCGGCGCGTATCACGTGGAGAAGCGCGGACGGAAGATCGTCTTCCTCGACACGCCGGGCCACGAGGCCTTCACGATGATGCGTGCCCGCGGCGCGAAGGTGACCGACATCGTCATCCTCGTCGTCGCCGCGGACGACGGCGTCATGCCGCAGACGAGAGAAGCCATCGATCACGCCCGCGCCGCCAAGGTGCCGATCATCGTGGCCATCAACAAGATCGACAAGCCGAACGCGAACGTCGAGCGCGTCCGCCGCGAGCTCGCCGAGAACGGCGTTCAGGTCGAGCAATGGGGCGGCGACGTCGTCTCAGTCGAAGTCTCTGCCACGAAGAAGACCGGGATCGACGACCTGCTCGACATGATCCTGCTCACCTCCGATCTGCTCGATCTCAAGGCCTCGCCTGAGATCGGCGCGAAGGGCGTCGTGCTCGAGGCCAAGAAGGAAGCCGGTCGCGGCATCGTGGCCACACTGTTGGTGCAGGACGGCACGCTGAAGATTGGGGATCATTTCTTCTCCGGCGCGACGTCAGGCCGGGTCCGGGCCATGACCGACGAGCGCGGCAAGCGGATCAACGAGGCAGCCCCGGCCACGCCGGTGCAGGTCACCGGATTCGATGACGTGCCGAACGCCGGCGATTCGCTGCAGGTCGTCGACGAACAGACGCAGGCCCGCATGATCGGACAGATGCGCCAGGAGAAGGCGCGCGAGATGTCGCAGGGCAAGACCTCGCGCATGTCGCTCGATCAGCTCTTCCAGCGCATGCAGCAGGGGACAGCCAAGGAGCTCAACCTCATTCTGAAGGCCGACGTGCAGGGCTCGGTCGAAGTTCTGGCCGATACCATGCGCAAGATGTCCACCGCCGAGGTCAAGGTCAACGTGATCCATTCCTCGGTCGGCGCCATTTCGACGAACGATGTGCTTCTGGCCTCGGCCTCGGATGCGATCGTGGTCGGCTTCAACGTCCGCCCGGAGCGTTCAGCCGGCGAGCTGGCGGAGAAGGAAGGCATCGACGTCAGGCTCTACACCGTCATCTACAACCTGGTCGACGAGATCAAGCTGGCCATGACCGGCCTGCTCGATCCGAAGTTCCAGGAAGTCTTCCAGGGACGCGCCGAAGTCCGCAGCACCTTCAAGGTTCCGAAGGCCGGCGTCATCGCCGGCTGCATGGTGACCGAGGGCGTCATTCCGCGGTCCGCGAGCGTCCGGTTGCTTCGCGATAACCGCGTCATTCTCGAAGGGAAAATCGGCTCGCTGCGTCACTTCAAGAACGACGTCGCCGAGGTTCGCCAGGGCTTCGAGTGCGGCATCGGCATCGAGAAGTTCCAGGACATCAAGAACGGCGACATCATCGAAGCCTTCAAGGTGGAGCAGTTAGCCGCCGCGTTGGCATGAAAGGCAGAAGGATGAAGGCAAAGGGATGAACTTCCTCTCAGAGGGTCCTTCTGCCCTCTGCCTTCTGCCTTCTTCCTTTCCATGATCGTCTCCGTAGCATTGTTCGAGATCTTCATCCCGCACGCCCAGTCGCTGAAGGACAAGCGCATGGTGGTGAAGTCGTTGCGCGAGAAGCTGCGCCATCGCTTCGAGATCTCAGCCGGAGAGGTCGGTCTCAACGATCTTCACCAGCGTGCCCGCATGGCCGTCTCCTTCGTCTCGATCGACGATCCCTCCGCGGATGCAATGCTCGAACGCGTCCTCTCCTACGTCGAGACGAACACCGACGCAACGCTCACCGGCTGGACGAGCGAGAAGCTCGATTTCGATGAGAGCGTGGCCTTGGGCGTGCCGCACTTCTCGTAGACCCAGGCGATTCCTCACCTCTGGATCGCGTAACTCACTTTGAAGAAGATCGACCGGTCCTGTTTTACGAGGTCGTTGCTCGATGTCAGAAGGCGGTCGTCGCCATAGCCGGCGAAGAGGACGGTCTGCCAGTTCAGTTTGTAGCTGTAGAGGATCGATCCCAGAAACGCGCCGCTGTGCTGCGGGACCGGGTTGATGTAACGAGCCGGATTGCGGTTGACGTCGTTGTACTGCCCGATCACGCGGATGATCGAGTTCGCGGTGAAGCTGTAGAGCGCGCGGATGCGCTCGACCTGCGCCGTGTAGACGGGGCCGCCGGCGGCGTTGAGCCATTCGCGGTTCACGTCGACCTCGAACGTGGTCCGGTCGACGGGGCGGAAGATGGCCGTGAACTGCGCGCTGGGGCCGCTGCCGACGCGCCCGTTGGCGAAGTCCACTGACTGTCCGTCCCGCAACTGTAAGGAGACGCGCGTGAAGCGCCGCGACGGATCGAGTTGCAGGAACAGCGTTCCGTAGGACTGCTCCAGCAGGTCGTTGCCGACCAGCACCTTCTCGGCGGGATGAAAGAAGATGCTCGCTTGCAGGTTCTTCGCTCCATTGAAGATCGAGCCGATCGAGACTTGCCGGAGGAGCGTGTTGCTGTGCAGGTCATCCTGCAGATCGACCTGAATGGAGGGGCGGGCGAAGCTGACGATGGAGTGCTCAGGATAGAAACGCAGACCGTAGTACGCGGCCACCTCCCGGTAGCCGACCTGCGGGATGAACCCGAGATCGGCGCGGAAGTCGTTGCCGATGTCATTCACGAAGCCGCCGTAGTCGTGCCTTTTCACGACGTGATCCCACGCGGCGTGGAAGGCATACGAGCGCAGCGACTGGCCTGTCCAGTCCGGCGAGAGATCGGGCCGGTCGGGATTGGTGGTATCGCTTGCCAGCAATTGCGCCGTGACCGTGTCGGAGTCGTTGGGGCGCCAGAGAAAATCGGGACCGATCACGCGATTGTGTCCGCCGCCGCTGACCTCGCGGTCGGTGAGGACCGCGCCGACGAAGGAGCCGCCCATCTCGTGGCGGACGCGGGCGATGGTGTCGGTGGAGTGAAAATCCTGCGGCGCGAAATCGTTGCCGAGGGGGCCGGGGATAATCGTCAGTCCGCCGCCGCGGTCCTCTGCCACCAGCAGGGTGTAGGCGGTGTCGCCGATCCGGCCCGTTGCGCGCAGTCCGCCCTTCGGCGAGGTGATCGTGCGTGTATAAGCGACCTGCAGGGGCGTGTTGAAGAGGTCGAAGCCTTCCAGGAAGAATGGCCTTTTCTCGGGGAAGAAGACGGCGAAACGCTGATTGACGGTGATCTGCGGAACATCCGCCTCCACCTGCGAGAAGTCGGGATTGAGTGTGAGGTCGACCGCGCCCGCCGCGCTCGGGGTCCACTTCACATCCGCGCCGACGTTGGTGTCGAGCGAATGGTGATCGAGCGTGGTGCCGGTGCCGCCCGGTTGGTCAAGATGTTGACTGCTGATGTAGGGTGCCGCCGTGAGATGCCCCGATTCCGGCAGATTCTCCAGGCCGACGATGGGGACAGCGTGACAGACCAGGCAATTCGATCCGCGCGGGACCGGGGCGCTGTAAAAGGCGTAGCGGAAATCGCGCGGGTAGTTGCGCCAGACCAGGACGTTCCAGGTTGGATTGCGGCTCGAGTAGCGGAGCGACGAGAAGGGGATGCGGTACTCCGCGCTCCAGCCGTGGTCGTCGATCGTTGCCGCCGTATCGTAGAAATAGTCGGGCGAGAAGTCCTCCACCCCGCCTGCGTCGTCGAAGAAGCCGTCGGCCTGGATGCCGCGGGGATTTACGCGCAGCTCCAGCCCCATCCGGCGGTCGCCGCGCGTATCGAGAAAGATGGCGATGTTGTCGTCGGTCCCGATCACGCCGTCGCGCTCGACATACGGCGCACGGATCTTCTTCGGGTCCGGATCTTCGGCGCGGATGCCGATGTAGAAGTAGCGGTCGTCGAATGTGAAGTAGGCGATGGTCTTCACCTTTGCCGGGATGTTGTCTCCCGGTTGTCCCTCGAGGAAGGCGTCGACCTTCGCCGCGTCCTGCCAGCCGGCATCGGAAAGATCGCCGTCGACGACGATCGGCGCGCTGGCGCGGTGGATGGTGATCGGCGGCGCGGTTGGTGCCGCGGGCGGTGTTTGTCCGAATATCGAAACGGCCATCGAAGCGATGGCCACTGCCACCCAAAGGCGCATGCAGGTTCTCCTACGAGCATTACGCAGGTTAGACGGGGAAGTTGCGGGGAGGTTTGGTGGGGCGGCGTTGCCGGTTATCGGCTCAACGGAATGAGACGATCAGCAGTTCGTCGTGATCCTCCGTGATCACCAGCAGATCCGCTCGATTGTCGTGGTGCAGCTTGGCCATCACCACGTTGTGAGGCTCAGGCATCACAGCGACGGTTGGACCGGGCCGCGGTCCATTCGCGGATCCGTAGGCAATGCTGACCGTGCCATCAGCGGCGTTGACGAATGCCGCGTCGGCAAAGCCATCGCCGTTGATGTCGCCGGCGGCGATCCGCCAGCAGCCGTGGCCGATGGCGATGCGCGACGGAAAGGCGGTGAAGTGCCGCTGACCATCGTTTCGGATCCATGTCAGTCCGTCACGCGAGGTATCGGTGATGTGGCCGGAGTAGTTGGTCACCAGGATGTCCGGCCGGCCGTCGCCGTTCACATCAGCGACAGCGACCATGAACGGTGTGGGACCGCCGGCGATCGGGGATTGCGCCGCGTGCCGGAAGTGCCCGTGACCATCGCCGAAGAGAATCGATACGGTGTCGAAGGCCTCTCCCGGCCCTCCATTCGGCATGACCAGATCGATGTGGCCGTCACCATCGAGATCGGCGGCCACGACATTGACGTACGGTTCCCGGCCGATCTCGATCGGGATTCCCGGCGACTGCCATCCGTTGTGGCCGTCCGCGAGAAGCAGCGTGAGGCGCTTCTCCTCCCAACTGTCGGTGATCAGATCGACGTGCCCGTCGCTGTTGACGTCGGCCGCGGCGACCGTATGCGGGTGCGGGTTCGAGTGGACGTTCACCTGACGTGCGCTGAAACGGCCGCCGCCCTCATTGTGCAGGACTGTCAGATAGCTGGTTGCGTGATTTGCCACAGCCAGATCGATGCGTCCGTCACCGTCGAGGTCCGCAGCGATCATCTGCGACGGATTCGCGCCACAGCGCGCCTCCTGAGGGATCGGGCGCAGTCCTCCCTTCCCGTCACCGGCGAGGACGAGAAGTTGCTCGCCGGCTCCGCAAAGGGCGACGTCGATACGGCCATCGCCGTTGAAATCGGCAGCAACAAGCGTCTGGGGGTGGAATCCGACGGGCAGAGGAACGTGAACCGGAAGGCTGCCGGCGCGTGCGCAGCCGTTCAACACGCTCATGGCCAGCAAGGCGAGAAGTTGAGATCGAGTCATCATATGCAGAGGACGCAACCGAGAAGCGTACCGTTAACCCGCATTTCTCACACGCTCAAACACGGTCACTGGAATTGTTCCCTTGAGAGCCTTGCCACACCCTTCGTCGAGAGCTCTTCTCCCCACGCGGTTTCTTGCTGGGGGAGAAGGTGCCGAAGGCGGATGAGGGGGGCGTTTTACGAGATGTGCGCGGTTTACCGACGCTGGTCCGAGAGCGCTCGAAGGCGCGCGAATGACGTACGCGTGCATCGCCCCCTGCTCTGAAAATGGGCGTAAACTATTGATCTCTCATCTTTCAAAACTGAATAGTCAACGTCAACTTAAAAATGGGAGTGGTCTACCCATTTTCGTCCTCGGTGGTCTGCCGCGGGCCGTAGAGCCGCGGCAGGTGAAGTCTCATCCGCCTTCGGCACCTTCTCCCCCAGCAAAAAACCGCTGGGGGAGAAGGGTCTCGACGAGGTACAGGGTGCCGACGATCTAAGTGAGGCTGTGAGAAATGCATAGTGTTAACTTGTTAACACTCGCGCCGCGCCTTGCGTCCTGCCATTGCTGATGTCTGTTTGTACCGATGCCGATCTCGTTCTTGCCGCGCGGGCGGGCGATGTGGCGTCGTTCGAGGTTCTCTACGCAAGGTATGCCCCTGTCGTGCACTCGATTCTCCTCGGGCGCCTCTCTCCCGCCGATGCCGATGACGTGACGCAGAACGTCTTCATCACGGCGCTGACGAAGCTGGAGTCGCTGCGCGAGCCGGCCGCGTTCGCCGGGTGGATCGCGCGCACGGCGCGCAATGCCGCGGAGGACCATCGGCGGCGGATGATGGCCACGTTGGAGATCGACGCCGCACTTGCGACGCGGGGGACGCAGAGCGAGGACGCCGAGGCAGCGCGCGCGCTGCAGGCGATTCGTGATCTGCCCGAAGCCTATCGCGAGACGCTCATGCTGCGGCTCGTCGAGGGGATGTCAGGGCCCGAAATCTCCGCGCGCACCGGCCTGACACCCGGCTCGGTACGTGTGAACCTTCATCGTGGAATGCAGATGCTGCGCGGTGCGCTCGGCGGGAGTGCCGTATGAATGACGACTATCTTTGGGACGGAAGCGGCGAGCCGGATGTCGATGTGCTGCATCTTGAGACGCTCCTCGGGCGCTATCGTTCCGCCGCGCCGACGCCCGACTTCCGCCGCGTCGCCGTGATGCGTCCACGCCGCCGCTGGTTGTTGGCTATTGCCGCGGCAGCGTTGATCGTTATCGCGGTACTGGGCGTGCTTCGCGTCTACACGCCGCCGAATCGTTGGAGGGCGACGGAGTCGTCCGGCGCGGCAATCGTTCCCCACGCGATCCTGCGCGCCGGCGACGTCGTTCGCACCGGCGCACAAGGATCCGTACGTCTTATGTCGCCCGGGGTCGGCACGCTCGACATCGGCGCGAACACGACCGTCCAGTTGATCGAGAGCCGCCGCAATCGGCACCGCCTTGCCCTTGCCGCCGGCACGATCCACGCGAAGACGACGTCGATGCCGGGAGTCTTCGTCATCGATACACCGCGCGCCCGCGCCATCGACCTCGGGTGCGAGTACACGCTGACCGTCCGCCCCGGCGGGGGAGGGGAACTGCGTGTCATCTCCGGGTGGGTCGATCTCACTCACGGCTATCAGCAATCGCTCGTTCCGCAAGGGGCGTCGGCGCTGATGACGGCGGATGGCGCGCTGACCGTGCCGGTGTTCGATGATGCCACGCCACGCTTCCGCGCCGCCGTTCGCGACTTCGCGCGCGCGCACGATCTGCCTACGATCGTCTCGCTGGCCCGCCGCCGTGATGCCCTGACGCTTCTGAACCTCTTTCGTCTGACAACCTCCGAGGAGAGCCTGATCCTGTTCGACCGGCTCAACCAGCTCGTGCCCGCGCCGGCATCGATCTCGCGCGAAGCCGTACGGAATTGGCGGCCCGACGTTACGGAGCTCTGGTGGCGGCCGATCATTCAGGCTACCGGCCTGAATGCGATCAAGAAGAAGAAGGGGATGTTCGAGGGGCTGTGAAACGGAGCGCTGGCGTCTCGCCGGCTGGCCCGGGCGGGGGCCAATCATGGCGAGGCAATGAATGGCCTCCGCGAGGCAAAGATTTGGCTCCACGAGGCAAAGATTTGGCTCCACGAGGCAAAGATTTGGCTCCACGAGGCAATGATTTGACTCCACGAGGCAAAGATTTGCCTCCGCGAGGCAATGAGTGGCCTCGCGGAGCTCATGAATGGTCTCGCGGAGTCCACTCGGGAGTGGACCACTCGCGATTGTTCTCACGCCGCGGCGACGGTCTTGGTCCCGCGGCCTGGGGCGAGGAGACGCCCCCGGGCCCGCCGCCGAGACGGACGGCGCTCCGTTTCCGGCGAGACGCCAGCGCTCCGTTTTCGGATCAGGCTAAACTGACCGCCGCATGCGCAAAACCCGCAGAACCTCCCGCGTCGGTGAATCGGTCCGCGACGCTCTCGTCGAAGTCTTCCGGCAGGAGCTGAAGGACCTCTCCCTCGGCCTCACCTCCATCACCGGTGTCGAAGTCAGCCCCGACCTCCATTTCGCGCGCGTCTACATCAGCGGACTCGACGAGAAAGAGACCAAAGACATGGTCCGCGAGCTCCAGCAGCGCCGCGGCTTCATCCGCTCCCAGCTCGGCAAACGCGTCCGCCTCCGCTCCACGCCGGAGCTCGACTTCAAGTTCGATGAGACCGCCATGCGCGCCGGCCGCATCGAAGACCTGCTGGCCGATATCAACAAAGAGCCGAAGAGCGACGACGAGAAGTAGTCACCGTTTGACGAAGACCGTCTTCCGGTAGTAATCGAGCTCCACGATCGACTCCTCGATATCCGACAGCGCGCGGTGCGCGTCTTTCTTCTTCGGCGATTCGTAGCGGCCTTCGTACCATTGTGAGATCAGCGTCTTGATGGAGCTGACGTCGACGATCCGGTAGTGTAGAAAGGCGTCGAGCCTCGGCATGTACCTGGCCAGGAAGCGCTTGTCCTGTCCGATCGAGTTGCCGCACAGCGGCGCTGTGCGCACGTAGCAGTATCGCCGGATGAAGTTCAGCGTATGCCGTTCCGCCTCCGCCACGCGGACGCCCTCGTCCCGCACGCGATCGAGCAGACCGCTATTGCCGTGCGTTCGCCGGCACCAGGCATCCATCATGTCGAGCTTGGCCTTGCTGGGCCGGATAGCCAGCACCGGCCCTCGGGCGATGATTTCCAGATCGTAGTTCGTGATGATCGTGGCGATCTCGAGGAGCACATGCTTGTCCGGATCGAGGCCGGTCATCTCGCAGTCCATCCAGACGAGATAGTTCTTGCTTCGTTGGATCTTCGTCATTTATGAGGATTCTATCGGCGTTTGCCTTATCCTTCCCCGCCCATGCAACCTCAACAACCCAAAGTCGACGGCCTGCTGCTCGTCGACAAGAAGACAGGCATCACCTCCCACGACGTCGTCGAGAAGTTCCGGCGGCGCTCGAAGATCAAGAAAGTCGGACACACCGGGACCCTCGATCCGCTCGCCACCGGCCTGCTCGTGCTCTGCGTCGGCAAAGCGACGCGGCTGCAGGCCTATCTCATGGGGATGGAGAAGACGTACGAGGGGATCATCCAGTTCGGATGGGCCACCGACTCGTACGATGCCGTGGGGGTCCCGGCGGGGGAGCCTGCCGAGGTCAATGTCGAGCACATCGACTTCGTGCCGCTGGTGACGCCGTTCCTCGGCGCCATCGAACAGATGCCGCCGCAGTTTTCGGCAAAGAAGGTCGGTGGCGTTCGCGCCTACGAGCTGGCGCGCAAAGGCGAAGTGGCCGCGCTGACTCCGAAGTCGATCACCGTCTACGAGTTCGAGATCGTGCAGGTGAGCGGATCGACGGTACGCTTCCGGGTGCGATCGTCCGCCGGCACGTATGTCCGTTCGCTGGCCCACGACCTCGGCACGGCGGCGGGGGTTCCTGCGCATCTCAAAGAGCTGCGGCGAACCGCCATCGGCAACTTCCGCATCGCCGACGCGCTGCCGTACGAGACGCTCGAAAACGCGCCGATCGAGACCCTCCTGGCCACGCCCTGGTTTCAGTCACTCTCCGATGTGGAGCTGCCGCTGCCGAAGTTGCGCATCGACTGGTCGCAGCAGGGGAAGTTCATGCGCGGCCAGTCCATCATCATGACACCGTCCGTCGCCGTGAAGATCGGCGATCTCCTCGCGCTCGGCAATCCGGAAGATCGTCTGGTCGCCATCGGCGAAGTGGTGAACGTGTTGCGCGAAGGTGGTCCGGTCGAAGTGCAGCCGAAGGTCGTGCTTGCGGGATGAGGGTGGCAACCCGGCAATATAATCGTGATACATGTCCCCTCGTACTGAGCGCGATTTTGCCGAGAGCGGGCGCGAGCCGACGCGGCGGCGCTTCATGATCGCCGGTGAGCACGTCATCCTGCGCGCGTTCGAGCGCGACGATGCGGAGCGCTGCTATCGATGGGT
Organism: Thermoanaerobaculia bacterium; assembly: GCA_035569395.1. Taxonomy (GTDB): domain Bacteria; phylum Acidobacteriota; class Thermoanaerobaculia; order Gp7-AA8; family Gp7-AA8; genus JADGNZ01. The sequence goes on from DATMNC010000049.1 coordinate 28,136, forward strand.
CAATGATCCGAACATCGTCCGCACGCTGAAGACGCGTTATCCGATCGCGTTCCAGAACGAGAGCGAGTGGCTCGACCGGGCCATGAGCGCCAGCCATGACGAGCGCCACTTCGCCATCGAGCGGCGGGACGACCGGACCCACATCGGCAACGCCTCGATCCACGACATCGACTGGGTCTCGCAGACGGCGTGGTTCGGACTCTTCATCGGCGAGCCTTCGGCGTGGAACCGCGGCTTCGGCGGCGATTCCATCCGCACCCTGGCCCGCTTCGCCTTCGATGAGATGAACCTCGGCAAGCTGCGCATCAATGTCTTCGACTATAACGACCGTGCCAAGCATGTGCTGGAAGCGTTGGGGTTCGTGCAGGAGGGTTGCCTGCGGCGCGACTTCTATCGCGAGGGGAGCTATCACGACATCGTGATCCTCTCGAAGTTCCGCGACGACGCGCCGCGGCAGGGAGCATCATGAGCGACCGAAAAATCCGGGTGTTGATCGCGAAACCAGGCCTCGACGGCCACGACCGCGGCGCGAAGATCATCGCCCGCGCCCTGCGCGACGCCGGGATGGAAGTGATCTACACCGGCCTGCGGCAGACGCCGGAGCAGATCGTGGCCGCGGCCGTCCAGGAGGATGTCGATGCCATCGGCCTCTCGATCCTCTCCGGCGCCCACAACGTCCTCTTTCCCGAGATCATGCGCCTGCTGAAAGATGAGAGCGCCGGCGACATCGTCGTCTTCGCCGGCGGGATCATTCCGGAGAAAGACATCCCGAAGATGAAGGCCATCGGCATCCGCGAGATATTCCTTCCGGGAACCCCGACAGCAACCGCGGTCGACGCCATCCGCCGTGCCGTGAACGTGTAACGTTCACGAGCTGCAACGGTTGGCGGCGCTCGGTCCGATCGCCACACAATTCCTGAAAGGGCTTTCCGCGCGCGACGACCGCCTCACAGCCTCGCAGCGGCTAATGCTTGCTGCACGGCTCGCTGATGTCTATGATTCTTAGACTTTCTCGATGGAGGGATTTGCATGAATCGCAAGACGTTTGGTTGCCTCATCATCCTCGTCTCACTTCTAGCTCCGGTGGCCATCGGTCAGAACGTCATTCGCTGCGAGTCCGACTACGGCAGGCGCCATGTCTGTAGCTTCGAGGGTTGGGGACGGGCAGCGTTATCCCATCAGTTGAGCCGGACCGCGTGCGTCGAGGGGGAGACCTGGGGGAGGGAGGGCCGCAACTCGATCTGGGTTTCCAACGGTTGCCGGGCTGACTTCATCATCGCCCGCGGCGACCGCGACGATCGTCGCGAGGAGCGCCACGATCGCAACGAGATGATTGTCTGCAGATCCAATGGCCGCTTTACTCGATGCGCGGTGGGTACACGCTTCGGCGTACAACTCAGCCGGCAGCTTAGCGGCGCTTCGTGCGTAGAGGGGCGGTCGTGGGGGTATGACCGCGATGGCATATGGGTCGATCGTGGCTGTGCGGCGGAGTTCTTCGTCGGCGACGAGAGGCATGGATGGCATCGCGACGAGAACCTCTACAGGCGGACCGTCGTTTGCGAATCGAATCATGATGCCCGTCATTTCTGCGAGGCGGACACGCGTTTCGGTGTCGAACTGAGACGGCAGATCAGCGGCAGTGCCTGCATCCTGAATCGGACGTGGGGATTCAACGACCGCGGGATCTGGGTGAAGGACGGCTGCCGGGCCGAGTTCGTGGTTGGACGCTGATCCGGGCTTTCGCAACGTCAGCGGCGTCCTTCGCAAGCGCAACCAACACGCACGGTCGTGCCGTGGTCGGTCGACGTGACCTCGACCCTTCGTCACAAGGGCAGCGAGACGCGCACCGTCGTGCCTTGGCTGCTCGACGTGACGTCGAGACGGCCGCCGAGCTGCTCGATGCGCTCGCTCATGCTCGCGATGCCGACGCCTCCTCCGACTCCGCTCGTAATGTGACCGAGCGAGGCCTTCGGGATGCCGTGACCAAGATCTTCGATCTCCAGCACGAGCATTCCGGCGTCACGCTGGATCCGGATGAAGGCAGTCTCGCTCCTCGCGTGCCGGTGGATGTTTGTCAGCGACTCCTGAACGATTCGAAAGATCACGATCTCGGTGTCGAGGGGCAGCCGGTCGAAATTCTCGGGCAGATCCAGTTCCACCTTGATACCGCTACGCTCGGCAAAGCCGCCGGCGTACCACCGTAGTGCCGACAAGAGACCTGCCTCGTCGAGAAATGGCGGATGAAGCAGGTAGGACACCGTCCGGATTCCCGTCATCGACTGTTCGGCCAGCGAGATGCTCTCGGCGAGGGTCGTGCGTTCGCCGTCACTGAGATGCTCGGCGGTTCGGTTCAAGCGCGTGAGGAGCATCTTCAGCGCGGCCAGATCCTGGGCGGTCGTCTCGTGCAGCATTGTCGCGACCCGGCGCCGTTCGTCATCCTGGGCGTGCATCAACCGGTTCGCCAGTGCGCGGAGCTCGTTGCGCTGTTGCCGGAGGGTATGCTCGATCTCGGCGCGTTCGCGGATGGTCGTGAGCAGGCGTTCGACCTCACGCGCCGTCTGGTTGGTGGCCAGGAATTCATCGGGCGGCACGTAGTACATGTTCGGACAGATGACGCCGCGATAAATGACCATCGGATGTGTGCGGATGACGTCCAGAACGAGCTCGGGTGGAAGGAGGTGGAGGTTGTACTGGCACAACGCGAAACAATTGAGGCTGGCCAGTACATTCGTGAGCCGGCTCTCGTACTCGATCCAACCCTCGACTCCCCGTGCGCCGCCGACCAGCCATTCAGTCTCGCCCGTCGCGCGCAGTGCCGAGAACCCCTGCCGCAGGGCCTGAGCCATCACATCCTTCCAAAACGCCGGCATCCATGCCGGATCGAAAGATCCTTGCTTCAGAAACGCGCCGTCCTTTGTCTCCAGCACCAGGCTGTCGGTGGCGATGGCTTTTTCGACATCAATACCCTGGGAATGCATCGCATCCCGCACGGCCGCCTCCCTTCCATCGTCGGCGATATAGATGCACTTCTCGCGGCGGTCGAGGCCGATCCGAATGAAGGGAATGGCCACGGCGAAGTGATCCTCCGGGCTCTCGTAGATCAAGGCGTGGTGATCGTGCGGTCCCATCTGTGCGAGGGCCGTTACCAGCGGCGTGTCGTATGTGGTGTCCATGTCCATGATGTTTCCCTTCTCACGTGCTAATCACGGGATCGCCACAACAAGCAACGTCAGGATGAACAGAAACAAGCGGCCAAAAGGACCTGATCAGTCTGTCATGCCGATCTAGTTTTTCATCCTCAGATTGTATGCTCAAGTCTTGCCGTATTTGAATTGATGCTTGTGACCGGCTGAATCGGAATTCCTCCTACAAGGCAATCGGACACGCTCCGTTTCGGAGAGAACTTCGCTGGCGCATATTCGTGTCAGCGATTCGGACGAAATCACCCGACGGAAGGAGCGGCCATGCAGTTGAAGCGGGAAGTATTCTGTTTTGCGCTGGTCGGCGCGCTGATGAGCGCAAGCCTGCTCGCGCAGCAAGAGCGGCCGCTCCCCGCGGAACAACCACCGGCTGAGCTGGCCAGCCTCGATTTGCAGGCCCTCATGAACCTGGAGATAACGTCGGTGTCCCGGCGGCCGGAGCGGCTGTCGGACGCGGCTGCATCAGTCTTCGTAATTACAGCCGACGAGATCCGGCGTTCCGGCGCTACGAATCTCCCCGAGGCGCTGCGTCTGGCGCCGGCCCTGGACGTCGTACAAGTGAGTGCCAGCGGATATACGATCAGTTCGCGTGGCCTCATCAACTCGGCCGCCAACAAGCTCCTGGTATTGATCGACGGCCGGTCGGTTTACACCCCTCTTTTCTCCGGCGTCTTCTGGGACGTTCAGGACGTACTCCTCGAGGATGTCGACCGCATCGAAGTCATCAGCGGGCCCGGCGGAACGCTCTGGGGTGTAAACGCGGTCAATGGCGTCATCAACATCATCACGCGCTCCGCGAAAAATACACAGGGCAGCCTTCTCGCGGCGGGCGGCGGCAATCGCAACTCAATTGGCGCGCTGCGGTATGGCGGTGAGGCCGGTGTGGACGGTGACTACCGTCTCTATGGCAAGTACTTCGACCTCCGTGACACGGAAACCGCCAACGGCACGGTAAAGGACGATGCCGGGCACAAAGGCATGGCCGGTTTCCGAGGCGATTGGGCGCGCGGCGCGGACCAACTTATGCTCCTTGGCAACGCCTACAAAGGCGCCGAGGGCCAACCGCCTCCGGGCACGATCTCGATTGGCGGCGTCAAGCTCGCCCTCGGTGTGATTTCAATCTCCGGCCTGAACCTGACCACACTTTGGAAACGCCACCTCGACGATGGCTCCGCGGTCACGGTTCAAGGCTACTTCGACCGGACCGAGCGGACGGTCCCGCCGACATTCGCGGAAAGGCTCAATATCTTCGACCTGGAATTCCTCCATTCGATCCGGCTCGGAGGCATCCACTCCGTGGCATGGGGCGCGGAGTATCGGTACGACATGGACCGCGTTACGAACAGTCCCTATATCGCGTTTCTGCCGGCGCATGTGAATCAGAAATGGGCCGCCCTATTCGGTCAGGACGAGATCACGTTACCCAGAGGTCTGCGGCTGAGCCTTGGAGCGAGGAGTGAGCACAACGACTACACCGGTAGCGAGTTTCTTCCCAGCGTGCGTCTGGCCTGGCACGTCGTGCCCGATCACCTGCTGTGGGCAGCGGCTTCACGAACGGTACGCGCGCCCTCGCGCCTTGACCGCGACACATTCGTACCTGCCAACCCGCCTTACCTGCTTGCCGGCGGGCCGGACGTCATCTCTGAAACCGCGAACGTGTATGAGATTGGATACCGTGGACAGCCGGCTTCGTCGCTGACTCTTTCCGTGACTGCATTTCATTCTCTCTACGATCACTTGCGGACTCAGGAGATCGCTCCCAGCCGCAGATCCCTCTTTTACGCGAACGGCATGGAGGGGACGATCAGCGGCGTGGAGATGTGGGCTTCGTATCAGGCAACGCAACGCTGGCGGCTGAGCGGAGGGTTCAACGGGCTCAAAGAACATCTCGAGCTCAAGCCGGGCAGCAATGACACGCCGGATCTCATTGCGCAGCAGGGCCGCGATCCGAAACGGAGCTGGCGGCTGCGCTCTTCGGTCGATCTACCCTGGCACGGCGCATTCGATGTCATCGCGCGCCGTGTCTCGGAGCGGTCGGATCCTGCCGTTCCCGCCTATTCGGCGGTCGACATTCGTTACGGCTGGACGCCGCGCCGGGGATTCGAGCTTTCGGTGACAGGACAGAATTTGTTCGGCAAAGGCCACGGGGAGCTCACCGACATATCCACCCGCACGGAGATCGGACGTGGAGTATTCGTCAATCTCGTCAGCCGCTTCGGCCGAGGGTCATGATGACCCGTCGCATCTTCTGGCAGTGGCCGTTGCTGCTGACCACGGGGCTTGGCATTGCTCAGGCGGGCGCCGCGGCGACGGCGCCCGAGTACCAGGTCAAGGCAGCGTTCATTTACAAGTTCACGACCTACATACGCTGGCCGGCTCCTGTTGGCGGAAACGCGGCCAGACCATTTGTGATCGGGGTGATCGGCAAAGATCCGTTCGGGCCTCTGCTCGCCGCGGTGGTGCGCGAACAGAGCGTGCAAGGGAGGGCCATCCGCGTCAAGACTCTCAGCCGGATCGAAGAGGCACTCGAGTGCGACCTTGTCTTCGTCAGTTCCTCTGAGCGAGGGAATCTGGGACAGATCTTCTCCCTGTTGCACGGGGCTTCGGTGTTGACGGTCGGCGACATGGATCAGTTCGCGGAGCAGGGTGGAATGATCGGCCTTGTAACCACCGAGGACAATCACGTTCGCTTTGACATCAACAGAGCGGCCATCGAACGGTCAGGGTTGAGAGCATCGTCGCAGCTCCTCCATCTGGCGCGGATCATCGATGAACCGCGTGAAGACGGAGGGCATCGCTGATGTCGCCCTCCCCGTCGATTGGCCGCAGTCTTGGCTGGCTGAGCATCTTCAGCAGCGGCACGGCACTTCTCGCGGCCAGTCTGGCGCTCCTCTTTTTCCAGTTGCAGGAGGTAAAAAGCAGCCTGCTGCTGCGATTGGAAACGGTGGCGGATCTGATCGCCTTCAATATCGCACCGGCGGTCGACTTTAACGACGTCGAAGCGGCGAAGGTCATGCTCGGCTCATTGCAAACGCGGCCGGCATTGCTGTCTGCCGGCGTCGTCGTGAACGGCCGCATCTTTGCCGTGTACAGCCGAAAAGGCGTGGCTCCCGAGGGTGGCGATCTGCGAAGGGTTTCGGCGGGGCATCGCTTCGACGATCACGAGCTCACCGTCTACAGGCCGATTTCCTCCCAAGGACGTCCGCTGGGAACACTCTTCATTCACATCGACCTCCATGAATACGATCAGACGTGGCGGCGATTTGCATTCATCACCGGACTGGTGGCCATCCCGGCGCTGCTGATCGCCATCCTGATCGCACAACTGCCGCAGCGCGCGATTTCCCGGCCGATCCTGAACCTCGCCTCGCTTGCCGCGGCCGTTTCGGACAGGAAGGACTATTCCGTTCGCGCTCCGGCCATGAAAAGCGCGGCCGAGATCGAGCGGCTCGTGGGCACCTTCAACCAGATGCTGACCGAGATTCAGGGCCAGCACGCGGAGATCGAAAACGCGCGCGCGACGCTGGAACAGCGGGTGGCAGACCGCACCAGGGAGCTGGAGTCTCGCACGGAGCAATTGGAGACCCAGGGGCGTGAGCTGGCCGCCGCAAACCGGGAGCTGGAGTCTTTCTCGTATTCCGTGTCGCATGACCTCCGTGCGCCGTTGAGAGCGATCGACGGGTTCAGCAAGGCGCTCCTGTCCGACTACCGCGCAGGAGCGCTCGACCAGCGGGGTGTCCACTTCCTCGAGCGTGTGCGCGCGGGGACGCAGAGGATGTCCCAGCTCATCGACGACATGCTCCACCTATCCAAGGTGACGCGCAGACCTCTCGAGCGAGTCGTGGTCGACGTCACGGCGGTTGCCCAGGAAGTGGCCACGGAGCTCGCAAGGCGCGATCCCGATCGGTTCGTGCACTGTGTGATCGAGCCGAACCTGCGCGCCTCGGCCGACTCTCACCTGCTCACCATCGTCTTCGAGAACCTTCTCGGCAACGCCTGGAAGTTTACGGGATCTCGTGAGGATGCCCGAGTCGAGGTCGGGCAGACGTCCATCGGCGGTGAGGCGGCTTTCTTCGTGCGCGATAACGGTGCCGGGTTCAACGCGGCGTATGCGGGAAAGTTGTTCGGCGCGTTTCAGCGGCTGCACCACGAATCCGAATTCGAAGGGACCGGGATCGGCCTGGCCACCGTCAAACGAATCATTACACGGCACGGTGGCCTCGTTTCGGCGGAAGGCGTCGAAGGCGTGGGTGCCACGTTCTATTTCACACTGGGAGGCAAGCCTTGAAGCAGCAGGTGATTCTATTGGTCGAGGACAACAAGGACGACGTCGAGCTCACCGTCATGGCTTTCGATCACGCAAGGATCACGAACCCGGTCGTGATCGCCAGAGACGGTGTGGAGGCGCTGGACTATCTTTTCGGTACAGGCAGCCACGCCGGCCGCGACACCCGCGAGCAGCCGGTGGTCGTCCTGCTCGATCTCAAACTGCCGCGCGTCGGTGGGCTCGAAGTCCTCGAGCGCGTACGTCAGGACGAGCGCACCAAATACATACCGGTGGTCATTCTCACGACCTCGACCGAGCAGGACGACATCATCAAGGCCGGCGATCTTCACGCGAACAGCTATGTGCGGAAGCCGGTCGACTTCGACGCTTTTGTAGATGCGGCCCGGCAGTTAGGCCTCTATTGGACGGTGCTCAACGAGCCCGTGCCGGCGACTTCGTAGATCCTGAGGGAAATCGATGGACGACAAATGCCTTCGTGTTCTGATCGTAGAAGACAATCCGGCCGACGCCGAGCTTCTGGAGCTGCAGCTCGTGAACGGAGGCTATGCTCCCAGCATCGTACGCGTGCAGACCGCGACGGAGATGCAGTCGGCCCTCGATTCCGAGGATTGGGACCTCATCCTCTCCGACTACACGATGCCCCGTTTTACCGGTCTGCAGGCGCTCGAGCTGTTGAAAGCGGCCGGGAAGGACATCCCATTCATCCTGATTTCAGGAAGCGCCGGTGACGACATCGCCGTCTCGGCCATGAGAGCCGGTGCTCACGATTTCTTTACGAAGGGCAGTCTGGCGCTGCTGGTCTCCGCGATTCAGAGAGAGGTTCGTGAGGCCGAGCTTCGATCGATCGCGCGGGCGCAGCGCGAACAACTCCACCAGAATGAAAAACTTGCGGCGCTGGGTACTCTGCTGGCCGGTATTGCGCACGAGCTGAACAATCCACTCTCGGTGATCATGCATCAGATCACGCTCCTGCAGGCCGAACTGAATGACGACCCGCGGCAGGTGCGCGCCGCAAGAGCATTGCATGCCGTGAACGGTTGTTCCCGGACCATCAAGAACTTCCTCGCTCTTGCCCGGCACGAGCCGCCTCGACGCGAGCCCGTTTCCATCAACGAGGTCGTGCAGGCTGCCATTGACCTTGTGGCCTACAGCTTGAGAATCGACGACATCGGCGTGGAATTGGAGCTCTTCGAGCCGATGCGGAGCGTTTCAGGCGATCCTCAGCAACTGGAACGGGTGGTCCTCAATCTCATGAACAACGCCCAGTACGCGCTGCGTTCGCGTCCCGGGCCGCGGACCTTGACCCTTCGATCGAGCATCGATGCGATCGGAAAGCGTGTGGTGCTCCAGATTGCGGACAATGGCGGAGGCATCTCGCCGGAGATCCGCTCACGCATCTTCGATCCGTTCTTCACCACGAAACCAACCGGGGAGGGCACGGGGCTCGGATTGTCCCTTTGCCACGGCATCATCTCCGCGCACAATGGAACGATCGCCGTGAGCAGTGAGGCCGATTCCGGTACCACCTTTGTCATCAGCCTGCCCATGGGCTCCTGTGTGAGTGCGGGCCCAGAGGTCGCAGTGCGGGCCGCTTCGCCGCCGCCGGCATTGCGCATTCTGGTCGTGGATGACAATCCTGATGTGGCCATGGCCTTCTCCGACATCCTGTCCGCCCAGGGGCATCTTGTGGATATCGCCGGCACCAGCAGGGCGGCGCTGCCGCTGATCGAGACGGGCGCATATGCGGTCGTGGTTACCGACATGCGGATGCCTGATCTCGATGGCCCCGCGTTGTACCGGGAGGTCACAAAACGGTGTCCGCTTCTCGCGAAATCATTCCTATTCATCACTGGCGACACCTTCAGCAGCGAGACCAACCGATTTCTGAAGGAGACCGGAGCGGTCTATCTTGGTAAGCCGTGCACATTTGACGAGGTCGACAGTGCCGTGGAGCAGGTGTTGCGCAGGTGTGCCAGAGAGTCCGCGGGTATACGAGACCTTGGCGATTGAGGTGGCATGAGGAGCAGTTCCCTCGACGTTATAGTGCCTGGTCAAAGGCTTATTCATGACGCGAATCGTAATTGCCGATGATCATGCCGTGGTCCGCAAAGGGCTGCGGCAGCTCATCGTTGAAGCGGCGGACATGACGGTCGTCGGTGAGGCGGCGTCGGGCGACGAGTTGTTGACCGTGTTGCGCTCGCGCGACGTCGATGTAGTCATCCTGGACCTCAGCCTGGGCGTCCGCAGCGGCCTGGACCTTCTCAAGCACATCAAAAGCGAGTTGCCTCGGCTGCCGGTCATCATTCTGAGTATGCATCCGGAGGATCTGTTCGCCCTGCGCGCTCTGCGAGCCGGAGCATCAGGCTACGTGGAAAAGAACAGTGCTCCCGAAGAGTTGCTGATGGCGGTTCGGCGCGTCGCAAGGGGAGGGACGTACGTGAGCGCTCTGATCGGCGAGAAGATCGCCGCCGACATCGCCAGGGGTGGTGCGGCCGTCCTGCCTCACGAACGCCTTTCCGATCGGGAATTGGAGGTTCTCCGCCTCCTCGGCTCCGGTATGTCAGTCACGGCGATCGCGCACGCGCTGAACCTGAGCGTGAAGACCGTCAGCACCCATCGCACCCGCGTTCTCGCCAAGACCGGCCTTCGCAACAATGCCGACATCGTCGAGTACGTGATTTCCCATGGACTTCGCTGAGACGAAGGCCATGCACCGCCTTCTCATTCTTGCGCTGATATTCATCTCGTTCGCTGCCCTGGCACAGCCCGCCGCCAGGAGCCCGCGAGAGATTCGGGTCGTGGTGGACAATGACTATGCGCCCTACTCCTTCCGATCGGCCGATGGCAAGTTGCAAGGAATCGTGATCGATCAGTGGAAGGCGTGGGAAAAGAAGACCGGGATCAAGGCGGAAATCCAGGCGATGGACTGGGCCCAGGCGCTGCGGCGCATGCGCGCGGGCGAGTTTGACGTGATCGACTGCATCGTTGTAACGGACAAACGCCGGGAGTATTTCGACTTCACGCCTGCCTATGCCACGGTCGAAGCGTCGATCTTCTTTCGCGATAACATTTCCGGGATCACGGGCCTCGCGTCGCTGAGAGGGTTCCCCGTGGGCGTCAAAGCGGGAGATCAGCATATCGACAAATTGAGAGAGAGCGGGGTCTCGACTGTGATCCCCTTCTCGAACAACGGCGACATCGTCAAGGCGGCGAAACAACACAAAATAGACGTGTTCGTAGCCGATGTGCCGTCGGCGCTCTATCTGTTGCAGAGAATCGGCGTGGCGAACGACTTTCGGCGATCGGCGCCGGTATTCCGGGACCAGCTCCGCAGAGCTGTTCGTAAAGGGGATGCAAAGACACTGAGTATCGTGTCCGATGGATTCGCGGAGATTGATCCGGTCGAGTTGAAGCGAATCGACGAGGAATGGTTCGGCTACTCGAGTAACTGGTACGAGGCTTACGTCCTTTACGCGGCGTACGCAACGGCAGCGGCGCTCCTGCTCATCGCCGGGCTGATCGGCTGGAATGGCACGCTTAGAAGGCGCGTCCTGCAACGGACCGCGGCACTGGAAGAGAGCGAGGAGCGCTTCCGTCAGATCGCCGAGAATACTCATGAGGTCTTCTGGCTCATCGCCGTTGATTCCAACAAGACGCTCTACGTCAGCCCCGCGTATGAGGCTGTCTGGGGAAGATCACGCGAGAGCTTGTATGAGGATTCGCAATCCTTTTTCGCCACGATTCATCCCGAAGACCGGCACCGTGTGGCCGAGGTGATGATGAGGGATCGCGAGCATGGGTTCGATCTCGAGTATCAAGTGGTGAGGCCGGGCGGTTCCATCCGTTGGATCTGGGATCGTGGATTCCCCATCAGGAATCAGGCGGGGCGTGTCTATCGTCTCGCCGGAATTGCAGAAGACATCACCGAGCGGAAGACGGCAGCAGATGTCGTGAGACAGGGCGAAGATCGCATTCGGCTGATTATCGACACGATTCCCATCATGGCCTGGAGCCTTCGGCCTGACGGCATCGTGGATTTCCTCAATCAGCGTTGGTTGGACTATACCGGGCTTACGTTGGAACAGTACGTCAAGGATCCGACCGGCCCAATTCATCCCGAGGACATTCCGCATGTCATGGAAAATTGGTTCGAGGTGATGGCCAGTCCAAGATTTTACGAGCAGGAACTGCGCTTACAGCGGGCCGACCGTAAGTATCGCTGGTTCCTGGTACGCACGGTCCCATTGCTCGACGAGCAGGGACGCATCGTCAAGTGGTACGGAACGAGTACAGATATCGAAGACCACAAGCGGGCTGAGGAGAAGCTCAAGCGGAGCGAGAGCCAGTTGGCAGAAGCGCAGCGGATTTCGCATGTCGGCCATTGGGAGCGCGATATCGAAGGCGGCGAAATCATCTGTTCTGAGGAAACCTACAGAATCTTCGGACTGCCGCCACAGGACGCGATCCGCAACCTCGAACAGTTGATCCACCCGGAGGATCGGCCGCTGCATGCCCAGGCCATGGCCCGAGCACTGTGTGGAGAGGTCTTTGATGTGGAGTATCGCGTGGTTCGGCCGGATGGCGGAATCAGGATCGTCCATAGCCAGGGCAGCGCGATTCAGGACCAATCGGGGCGGCCGCGCCGCACATTCGGAGCAGTGCAGGATGTGACGGAGATCAAGCGCACGGAGGAGATGCTGAAGGCAACAAGCGAACAGTTGCGCGCTCTTTCCGCCAGGATTCAATCGGCCAGAGAAGAGGAAGGGATCCGCATCGCCCGAGAAATTCATGATGAATTGGGCGCCACGCTCACGAGTCTGCGGTGGGAGTTGGAAGGCATCAAGAAAAGCCTTTCCGAACCGGAAAGGGTGTTGCCGAGAGCGAACCTGCAGCAGAAACTGACGACCATGTTTGGCCTGATCGACACGATGGTCAACATTGTCCGAGGAATCGCTTCCGACTTGCGGCCTGTCGTTCTCGACGTTCTTGGATTGGAGGAGGCGATCGAGTGGCAGGCGCAGCAGTTCCAGGACCGGACCGGGATCGCCGTTGATTGCCATCCTCCTGGTGAGGATGCCGATTTGAGCTCGGAGCAGTCAATCGCTGTCTTCCGGATCTTTCAGGAAGCTCTGACGAACATCCTCCGCCATGCGGGCGCCACGGGAGTTGATGTGACGATGGCGTTGGAGGTTGACGAGTACGTCCTGAGCGTTAGGGACAATGGACGAGGAATTACAGAGAGTGAGAAGTATGGGCAGCTTTCAATTGGCCTCCTCGGGATGCGTGAGCGCGCTCATTTGATCGGAGGCGAGATTGACGTAAGCGGTGTTGAAGGAGAGGGGACCACGGTTACTGTCCGGCTTCCGATCGTTCGGGCCTGCAGGACGGCAACTGATTGAGACGCATCCAAGGCTCCCGGAGAATGGAATCACAATCATGATTCCTCCTACGGCACAATAGGACAGGCTCCGACACCGCGGGGATGATCCTACTCGTGGGCGTTCGTTTTCTGTCATATCCATGCGCCCCTCCGCGAAAGACCGCAGCCGGCTGGATCGGGGTCCGGTCCGCAACGTTGCTCGGAAGTCAGCCGGCATCGCGGAGTCGCCTCGACTCGGGGATCGTTGTGACGGCCAGGTGCCCTTTGAAGCGGGAGGAGAATTTCCTGAGATAGACCTGCAGGACCCGGACCTTGCGAACCGAGGTACTCGCGCACTCAGGTGGTGGTCCACGGCGTGAGCATGCGACACGGGTTGCCAGGACCAACGCATCGTCCACTCCGGACGCCGGTTGCGAACCACCGTCACGCACATGTACGCTGCGCGCCCGGCATGGAACCACTCGAGACGCACCTCGACGCAAAATCGGACGGCTTCCGCCGCAATGCCGCGGCTCTTCAGGCGCTCGTCGATGAGCTGAACCAGCGCCTGGCCGCGGCGCGGCAGGGGGGCGGGCCGAAGTACGTGGCCAGGCACAAAGAGCAGGGAAAGGTTCCGCCGCGCGAGCGGATCGCCCTGCTGCTCGATCCCGACACCCCCTTTCTCGAGCTTTCCCCGCTCGCCGCGAATGGGATGTACGACGACGGCGCGCCGGCTGCCGGCATCATCACCGGCATCGGGCGGATTCAGGGGAGGGAGTGCCTCATCATCGCCAACGACGCCACCGTCAAGGGCGGCACGTACTTCCCGATCACGGTGAAGAAGCATCTGCGGGCGCAGGAAGTGGCGCTGCAGAACAACCTGCCGTGCGTCTATCTCGTCGATTCCGGCGGCGCCTTTCTGCCGCTGCAGGCCGAGGTCTTTCCCGACCGCGAGCACTTCGGCCGCATCTTCTACAACCAGGCCGTCATGTCGGCGCGCGAGATTCCGCAGATCGCGGCGGTGATGGGCTCCTGCACGGCCGGTGGCGCGTACGTTCCGGCGATGTCGGACGAAGCGGTGATCGTGAAGAACACCGGCACGATCTTCCTCGGCGGGCCGCCGCTGGTGAAGGCCGCCACCGGCGAGGAAGTGACCGCCGAGGAGCTCGGCGGAGCGGACGTGCACACGCGCATCAGCGGCGTCGCCGATCACTTCGCCGAGGACGATCACGACGCCATCGCCATCGTCCGCAACATCGTCGAGAATCTGCCTCTCGGCAAGCATGAACCGGAGACGCGTATCGAGCCGCAAGATCCGGCCTTCGATCCGAAGGAGATCTACGGCGTCATTCCGAGCGACGTCCGAAAGTCGTACGACGTCCGCGAGGTCATCGCGCGCATCGTCGACGGCTCGAAGTTCCAGGAGTTCAAGGAGCGCTACGCGCCTACCGTCGTAACCGGCTTCGCCCGGATCTTCGGCTACAAGGCCGGCATTCTGGCGAACAACGGCGTGCTTTTCTCAGAGAGTGCGCTCAAGGCCACACACTTCATCGAGCTCTGCAACCAGCGGCGTATCCCCCTGATCTTCCTGCAGAACATCACCGGCTTCATGGTGGGGAAGGAGTACGAGCGCGGCGGCATCGCCAAAGACGGCGCCAAGATGGTGCATGCCGTCGCCAACTCCACGGTGCCGAAGTTCACGGTCATCATCGGCGGTTCGTTCGGCGCCGGCAACTACGGCATGTGCGGCCGGGCCTACTCGCCGAGGTTTCTCTGGATGTGGCCGAATGCGCGCATCAGCGTGATGGGCGGGGAGCAGGCCGCCGGCGTGCTGACCACCGTGAAGCGCGATCAGCTGGCCCGCGAAGGGAAGGAGCTGTCGCGCGAGGAAGAGCGTTCCATCGCCGATCCGGTTCTCCGAAAGTACGAGACCGAAGGCTCCCCCTATTATTCAACCGCGCGTCTCTGGGACGACGGCGTCATCGATCCCGCTGAGACCCGCACATACCTCGGTCTCGGCCTGTCGATCGCGAACAACGCCAAGGTCGAGGACCCGAGATTTGGGGTGTTCCGAATGTAGTTGCTGGGTTAGTTGCTGGGTTGCTCGGTGTGAACCAGTCCCAGCAACCCAGTAACCAAGCAACCCAGCAACCCAGCAACCCAGTAACCAAGCAACCAAGCAACCCAAAAACCCAGCAACCATGTCCTCCACCTGCTTCCTCTTCGACCTCGGCAACACCGTCATCAAGCTCGCGTACGAGCGTGTGCTGGCGGCGGTCTGCGCCGATGCCTCCATCTCGCGGGATGAGCTTGTCGAGCTGCTCGAGCAGCCGGGGGCGTATCGGGATATGGAGCGGGGGGCGGTTTCGTTTTACGAGTTCTACGAATTTCTCTGCGACTACGCCGGCTACAGGGGCTCGATCCGCGAGTTTCACCGTGTCTGGTCCGACTTCTTCGACGGCCTCATGCCTGGAATCGAGGATCTCCTCGATCGCGTCCGGGCGCGGTATCGGGTCGCCTTCCTCTCGAACTCGAACGAGACCCACGCCGAGGTCATCCCGACACTGTTCGCGGGGCTGTTTCACAAGGATGAGCCACTCATCTTCTCCCACCGTCTCAAGAGCGCGAAGCCGGATCCCGATATCTTCCGCAGCGCGCTGGAGACGATCGGCACCACACCCCAGCAGACGGTCTTCATCGACGACCTGCTCGAGAACGTCATCGCCGCCCGCGCCATCGGCATGCGCGCCTTCCAGTTCACCGACGCGCGGACGCTGACGAAGGAATTGGAGGCCGAGGGGCTGCTGTAAGCGCGGCTACAACCCGTTCGCCACGCTGCGCGTCAGTTGATCGTTGCCGTACCACTGGCGATGGAACTGGAGCAGGGCGTCACGGTCGGAGGATGCGGGGGGAGCGGCCGGCGATCCCTCGCGGTGGAAGAGGCGGGGGACCGTGTAGAGCACGTAGTCGAAGTTCCGCTTCGTGTACTCCTCGCCGATCTTGTGGAACGAGGCGCCGTCGATCGAGAACTTCGTCGTGCCGCGATACGACAGCTCCACGCGCGTGTATCGCTTGTCGCGCAGCTTCTTGGCAAACTCCAGGAACGCCGTGTGGACGTCGATCGGCGTCTGGCGCGCTCCGATGCTGCGAAGGTCGTAGACCACCACGCCCGGCACCACGTAGTACTGGTAGTGCGCGGAGACGTCCATCCCGTTGAACGCGGCATTCTGCTTCAGCACATCGTTGACCGGCTGCTGGAGGAGTACGGCGTTCGCGGAATAGCCGATGATCGCGGCGATGAGCGGCGTTCCGATGAAAACGATCTTCCTCTTCGGGAAGTTGGGGATCGGAATGGACACGCGCTCGAGCTTCACCTGCTGCTTGATCCGCTGCCAGAGCGTGAGGCGTGCACGGGGACTTCTTTTCGACGACGGCGGCTCGACTGGAATCGCGTAGTAGAGAATCGACAGGAGCAGGCCGGCCGCGATCGACACCTTCCCGACGGCGCTGGAAAGCAGAAGCGCGCCAAGGCCGAAGACGTAGGCAACCCAGGCTGCGTAGATGATGCGGGAACGCAGACGCTGGGCACGTTCGCGATAAAACTCGTCGTTCACGATCTCCGAGCACTGCCGGCAGCGGATTGCCTTCAGCGGGATCTCGCTGCCGCAGAACTTGCACGGCGTCATCTGGTCGGCCGCGCGGCGCTTCTTCGTCGACAGGTCCTCCGAGCGGCGGTGGGGGGCGAGATTCAGCAGCAGCAGCCCGCAATTCGAACAGGCCGCCGCGTTGGCTTCGTACGGGGTGTGGCACTCAGGGCAGCGCATCATCAGCAATAACTGCAAACGTGTCGCCAGGATGCCACTTTCCCTATTGCTGCGGTTACCGGAATAGGCTGCTACCTCACCCGGTTGGCCTGTGCATCCGTGATTTGCCGAGTTGAGACGAAGAACACCGTTTTGAATCTCCGAAGGCAGCACAGAAAGGAGATTCAAAGATGAGAACACAAGGTAACGTCAAGTGGTTCAACGACGCCAAGGGCTTCGGTTTCATCACCAGCGAGAACGGTGACGACGTATTCGTCCACTTCTCGGCGATCCAGGGCGCAGGCTTCCGGTCGCTTCCCGAAGGAGCTGCGGTCGAGTTCGATATCGTCAAAGGACCGAAAGGTCTGCAGGCGGCCAACGTAGTCGCCGTCTAAGTAGCCGATCTTGTCATCGACGAAAGGGCAGGAGCGATCCTGCCCTTTTCGTTATGTGGAGGTTTATGGGAAGGCCACAAGTATCCGTCGTCAAACGTCAGCGCGAGCAAGCCAAGCGCGAGCGCCAGCAGTTGAAAGCCGAAAAGCGGGCTCAGCGGAAGAATGCCGAGCCGGGAGAGCCGGGCTCCGACATCGATCTCGCCGATCTCGTCGTCGAAGGCACCGAGATTCCGTAGGTCTGCGCCGGCTAGTGCCGGCGCCCGAATCTACGCTCGATATTGAAGCCGAGATGAAAGTCGCTCTTGTTCAGTGGCGAGCCCTGATACGTCGACGTCACGTACTGGTCGACGTGCGTGGCGTTGCTGTTCGTTAGCAGGATCTCGAAGTAGTGCCCGCCGATGGCGCGCTTGAGTCCCAGCGCCCAGGCGAAGTCCCCCTTCTTCATCGTTGAGGGCAGGTCGCGGTTCTTCGGAATCAGCTCCGCCACCACGCTCAGTCCCGGCCGGATCATCACCGCGGCGCCGAGCGGCACATTCACCGCGTGGTTGAAGAGCGCAGTTGACGTCGTCCCGTTGACCGCCCGCCCGGCGTTCGTGGCGTAGGTCGGAATCAGGAAGACCTCCGCGCGGCTGCCGAACTGTCGCGAGATCATGGCCTGCCCGAAGAACGTCGTGCGATCGACGATCTCGCGTGCCGTCCGCCAGTCCATCCCACCACGCACCGCCAGAGAGAACGGGATCGCCGGCGCCTGCTGCACGACCACGTACTTGAGCGACGATTCGATGTCGCCGCTGACGTTGCTGCGGTCGAATGTCGCCTGCAGGTCGCGCGTAACCACGTACGAGAATCCGATGCTGACGTCCGCGTTGCTGTCCAGCCCATACAGCGAATGCACGCGATCGCTGAAGCTGCCCTGATCGAGCGATTGGTTGAAGCGATGCGTGAACTTCAGCTCCCACGTTCCCTCGGTCGGGATATGCGAGGTCGGCAGCGACAGCAGCGCATCCCCGAGCGGCACGGGACGGATGGGGGTGTACGGGTTAGGCGCGGGCGCTTGCTCCTGTGCTGAAAGGCAGAAGGCAGAAAGCATCAGAAGGCAGAAGGCAGAAGGCAGAAGGCAGAAGGAGGCAGCTGCGCGGCCGCCGCATCTCTGTCGTCGATCCCGCGTTGTCTTACGTTCCGTCGTCCCCACTTCTGCCGCCTGCCTTCTGCCTTCTGCCTTTTTAATCATTCGGTGCACCTCGGCGGATCCAATCGCGCACGAGCTTGATCTGCGCGACGGTAAGATATGGGCCACCCTGCGGCATTTGAACGCCGGTGATTCCGGCGCCGGTGATTTTGCGGTAGAGGTACGAATTCGTCGGATCGCTCGGCGTTACACGCATGAGATTGGGAGTCTCGATGCTGGCCACGCCGACCGTCATGGCGTAGGCCCGGCCGGGTGAGAGGATCATGCTCTCCTGCCGCCCCAGCGGATCGTGGCATCCGAGCTGGGCGCATGTCGGCGTGAAGACCTCGTTCTGCACGCGGGTGAACGTCGCCGTCGGATCGATCGGATCGCCGGCCCCGGACCCCGGTGCGGTCGGCTCCTTCAGCCGGCCGCATGCGATGAGAAGAAGAAGTGTGAACGGGATGAGCTTACGGAGCATGCGCCGCGAAGGGTAGCCGCGCACGCCGATCAATCGCAAGTCTCAAGTTTGCAAACTTCACGAAAGCAGTTGTCGGTTATCGGTTGTCGGTTGTCAGGGTGTCGGTAACTGCGACCGCTGTCAGCAACCTCTGAAAACCGACAACCGATAACTGATAACCGACTACCGACAACCGAACTGACTACCGGCAACCGCCTCACCACCCGTAACTCCGCCCCGGCTGCGGCGCCTCGCGGCCCAGAAGCGCTTCGCGATACTTGCCGAACTCGCGGCCGGCGGTGTAGTAGTCGGGCAGTATCGTCTTCAGGTAGTCGACGTACTTCTCGCCGCTTACCGGCTTCCCGTTCTCCATGATCATGCCGCCGTTCAAGTCGTAGGGCATGAAGGCGATCTCCTCCATCCCGCGGGAGCGGAAGAACTTCACGTCGGGGGCGAAGAGCAGATCCTTCGGTTCCACGCCGCTTACAGTCTCGTGCGTGTCCTGCACTTCCCGGACGATCGTA
>DATMNC010000050.1:0-53902 GCA_035569395.1 Thermoanaerobaculia bacterium
GCGAGGGTGAAAACGAAGCACGCGAGGGTGAAAACGAAGCACGCGAGGGTGAAAACGAAGCACGCGAGGGTGAAAACGAAGCACGCGAGGGTCCAAATGAAGCAAGCGATCTTCCAAACGAAGCACCCGAGGATCGAAACAAAGGAAGCGATCTGCAAAAAAGGGAAAGCGAGCATCGAAAGGAAGCTCGCGAGCACGGAAACGATGGAACCAACGGCGTGGAGGTTCGAATCTGCGTTCCATCCGCGTCATCCGCGGAGCAGGTATTCCGACGGGAGGTGACGCGGAGAGCAGGCGTCCCCGCCTGCTCCCGACGGGCGTCTCGCCCGGCGGTGGGTCCCGGCAAACAGCAGGGTTGAGCCTTAAGACGCGGACGGTGCGGTCACCGTGATACGGATCGCGTCCGTGTTCGATCGGGACAAGTCCTTCATCTCCAGGTACTTGCAGAACGCCCTCATGACCGGTTCGCGGTTACCAATTCTTCCCGCACCTCGCCACCGCGCACTCCGTCCTCGCCCCGACGCACTCCACGCTTCCGGAACGCAAGCCTGACCGTTCGTGGCGATTGATCGAAGGTCGAACTACGCAAGATGTTCCGCGAGCTCCGCTGACAACGCCTCCACGTCTTCGTCCTCGTACATCTCGTGTGTCATCGGAATCTTGTGCAGGAGGTTCTTCGCTTTCTGGTATGCGGCAATGTGGCGCTCGATCGATGGGCGATGAAGGACGAGGTAGAGCTTCGCGGCGCGAGCCTGAGGGTCTTCCTGGAGCGCCGTCGTGTTCCCCAGCCAGCGAGCAGCCTTCTCCTGGATCCGAGCCGCGTGCGTGTAGTCCATGGAAAGCGGCTGGATGAGATGCCAGCGCTCGTTCTGAAACGCACGGGGGAACTCGAGCGCGAAGCTGGGAGTCTCGAACTTCTTCGGCCGCAGCGCTCTCGTCACGGCCTGATCAAGACGCGGCCGCAATGCGGACCAGACCTGCTCATCAGTGACGGTTTCCTCTTGCGTCGGCTGATATTGCGATGTGACAAAACGATCGAACAGCGTGGCCAGGGTTCCCGGAAGGTCGTCCGAAAGCCCACCCATCGGTTCGCTTGCCTGAAAGCTCAGTCCCGCATCCCTCCACACACTGGTGGCGATCCGGTCAGCGGTGGTTTCGCTCCGGTCCGCGACGAACAGCTCCGTCGATTCGAACATCGCCCGCCGTTCGTCCTCCACGGCTGCTTCGAAGTGCCCCAGCACCTGCTTGAACCGATCGCCTTCGAAGCGGGCAAACGCCTTGGATAGTCTCTCGAAGTGGTACTCGAGGCGCAGGTCCAGGAATGCTGCCTGTTCGGACACGAGCAGCACGCCGATATTCAGGCACTCACCGGCGATCGGGTCGTGAGCGTAACGCAGGACACAGAATGAATAGGGCTTCTTACTCATGACACACTCCCCAGGATCTCCCACTGGAAATCATCGCGGTGCGCCTGCACCGCCGTGAGGTGCTCGCGCACCCGATCCATCCACCTCTTCAAACGTTCCGGAATCCAGGACATCGAACTGCTGAGAACCGCGTCGAGCATATCGTTCAGTTCAACAAAGAGCACGGGCCAGTTCATGTTTGCCTGGTCGAGCCTACCTCGGAAGACGTGCCGGGTCGAAATCCCAACCGGGACGCGATAGGCGACTGCTGAGCTTCCGACCACAGCAGTAAGGCTCTGGGTTCAGGTCGAGACTCGAAAGTGGCGATCTCCCATCTCTCGGCACTCTAGACTTTTCGACCTGACCCCCAGAGCGCTCCGGGCTTTGAGTTCCCCATACCTTCCGATACTCTGTCGATACCGTCCGTAATTCAACAGCTGCGCCGGAAAGGCTTGGTCTCATGATCTTTGAAACAATGACAAAGAAACGCGACGACTCCGAAGCACTCATCCGTACGATGTCGTCAACTGTTCGATCACTGATTCTCGCGAACAGCGCCACTGCGGGATCGATCATGGTTGATTCGGAGGGTGGTCTTGTGCCCACAACCGGCGATCGACCAGGGATGTTGCTTGGGCGGATACAAAGTGGGAAGACCAGGGCCTTCATTGGCATCATCGCCAAGGCATTTGACGAAGGAATCGACTTCGCAATCGTTCTGACAAAAGGGACGAATCCGCTGTCCGAACAGACGATCAAGCGGATCAAATCGGACTTCAAGGAGGCGATCGACGACGAAGAGGTTCTGGTCTTCGACATCATGACTCTGAAGAAGAACCTGACCCGCTTCCATCTCCAGAAGAAGTGGATCATCGTTGCGAAGAAGGAAAAGAACAATCTGAAGCGAGTGTTTCACGCGCTGCAGGAACATTACCCCGATCTTCAGAAGAAACGACTTCTGATCATCGACGACGAAGCCGATTTCGCAACATTGACCTATCGCAAGAACCGCGACACCGACGAGATCGAGCCTGGCAAGATTGCTGGATGGGTTGACAGCCTTCGCCATGCCAGTGCGGTCACGCACTTCCTTCAGGTGACCGCCACTCCGTACTCACTCTACCTCCAGCCGAATGACGGCGAAGAGTCGCGTCTCTTTCATCCAGTTCGTCCTGCGTTTACAGAAATTCTTCCGATCTATCCTGGATATGCGGGCGGTGACTTCTTCTTCGGGGACGTTGATGATGAGGCGTCGCTCGCTCACTTCGTCTACGAGGAAGTGCCCCTCGATGAGCGCGATGCGCTGAAGAAATCCGACCGTCGTGGCTTCAGGATCGAGGAAGCTCTTGGCCACAAAAAGATCGCAGTTCTGCGCCGCGCTCTGGTGAACTTCATTCTCGGTGGCTGCATCCGCCGTTGGCAGCAGGAGACGGGAGGAGGAAAACGGGAGCGATACAGTTTCATCGTTCACACGGAGTCGGCCAGAGCCTCACATTCGTGGCAAGACCGCATCGTTCGCGCCGTGGTGGAGCAACTGGTACAGGCTGCCGCGAAGAGCTCACCGGAATTCGAGGAACTTCTCGGCGAATCGTACGCCGATCTGGAACGATCATTGATGCTGACAGGAACCCCGGTCCCGAGTGCTGAAGTCGTCACACGGATCGTTCGCGACGCCCTCGTTAACGAATACGTCGTCGTTACCGTGGTCAACTCGAACAATGACGTCAAGAACCTTCTCGACGAGGAGGGCCAGCTCGAACTGCTGGCGCCGCTCAATATCTTCATCGGCGGCAGCATCCTCGACCGCGGCCTCACGATTCGCAATCTGATCGGCTTTTACTACGGCCGGAATCCACAGCAGTTCCAGCAGGACACCGTGCTGCAACATGCACGTCTCTACGGAAACCGCCCTCCCGCTGATCTGGCCGTTACCCGCTTTTACACGACCAGCCATATCCATCAGGTGATGCGTAAGATTCATGACTTCGACACCACGCTTCGGCAGGCCATCGAGAAAGGGTCGCAGAAGCGTGGCATCTACTTCATTCGACGTGACGATCGCGGTCAGATCATTCCCTGCTCGCCGAACAAGATCATGGCCTCGGACATCGTCACGGTGCGAGCGCACAAACAACTGCGCCCGTTCGGGTTCCAGACCCGGTATAAGAGTTATGTGTCCAAAGACATGATCGAGCTCGATCGGGTGATCGCCGCGGCGCAGGAAGGGCACGCACTCGATGAGCCTGTGCTCGTCGATGTTGCCGTCGGCACCGACATCCTCTCGCGTATCGAGGCAACCCTCGAGTTCGAAGATCCCGATTATCAATGGGACTTTAATGCGCACGCCGCTACGCTCGAATTTCTCTCCGAGGAGTGCGAAGATCCGGCAAAGAAAGGGCGACTCTGGCTGCTTGTGCGTCGTGACCGCAATCTTTCGCGTTACCGCGTGGGAGAAGGGCGCTTCTCCAACGCCCCGCTCAGCTACCAGGAGCGTCCAGTGATCGAGAGGACGGCAACCGATCTGCCGCTCCTCGCACTCGTCCGGGAGAACGGATCCGAAGCGGACGGCTGGAGAGGAACGCCCTTCTGGTGGCCGATCATCACACCGGGTGCGACGACTCCGACCACCGTATTTGCCAGCAAAACAAGAGGAGACGAGTGATGGCCAGTCATGAAGTGAAGTTCACGATTCCTCAGTGCAGCCTGGGGCATGCCGATGTCGAGTTCGAGGTAAGCCGGAACGGGAGCTTCTTCGGTACACTCAAGGTCTCCAACGGTGCCATCGTCTGGGAGCCCGCGCATGCGAAGAAGTACGAGTACAAGGTTTCGTGGACGAAGTTCGATGAGTTTGCCCAGGCCAACGGCAGGTCGATCTCGCGCTGAAGAGCAGGGCCGGAGATAATCGGCAGCGATGGCTACGAAACCGAAAAAGAAGACGGACCCTTCGGCAGAGCGCGTCGAGGCGATCAAGCATGAGTCAGCAAGGCGGAAGAACATTCCGCCCGCGGGGCTAGAGGCGCAGGGGAGGATTCCCAAAGCGTCGTCGATCCGGTACGAATACAACCCGCATCTGCCGCCGGTCCTGCGATGGTCGTCCGATCCTGCCGCTGCCGATCGTCTGCCGGAACTATTGCAGACGGCTCGCGAGCGCTCCCTGACGGAAGATGAAGCGCGCCTGCTCGGCGAAGCGTTACGGAAGCACGAGCCATGGCTGGAGTGGAGCGGGAAGCGAGAGAAGCCGTGGTTCGAGGTCGATCCGGTCGTGCTGCACATCCACGAGCGCGTGTCGACGCAGGCGATCTTGAAAGTACTGGCTCGCGAGGACGTGCAGCGTGGCCTGTTTGGTGACCCGCAGCAGTCATATGCGGACGCCGTGCAGTTCTACAAACACGACGTGGCTTGGACGAACCGCATGATTCTTGGTGATTCGTTACAAGTCATGGCCAGTCTAGCTCGACGAGAAGATCTAGCCGGTAAGGTGCAGATGATCTACCTCGATCCTCCTTACGGTGTGAATTTCAAGTCCAACTTTCAACCAGAGCTGGGGCAACGCGATGTCAAAGATCGCGCGCAGGATCTGACGCGTGAACCAGAGATGGTTCGTGCCTATCGAGACACTTGGACGCTCGGCGTTCATTCGTATCTCGCGTATCTTCGCGATCGCTTGTACATCGCAAGGGAGCTGCTTGCAGATGCCGGAAGCATCTTTGTTCAGATCAGCCAAACCAACGTTCATCGACTTAGAGCCGTTCTAGACGAGGTCTTCGGTGCAGAAAACGCAATGCCAATGATCGTCTTCCGGAAGACCACTGGCGCCGGCAGTCCAACGGGCTATGTTGAGGCCGTGCCCCAAACCTACGATCTCTTGTTGTGGTACGCGAGAGATATTTCGAAAGTGAAAATTCAACGTGTCTTCATCCCGAGAACGATAGAGGATGACACGAACCTTCGATGGATAGAGTCGACCACAGGCGAGCGCCGAACAATGTCCAGAGCGGAATCCGAACGCCCTGAACTAATTCCGCATCAGCTCAGGGTTTTTAGGCCAAATCCGATGACGTCACAGAGTTCCGGTGATACTACTGTCTTTCCGGTAGCACTTTATGGTCGTGTGCTTAACCCTCGAAAGGGAGGATGGAAAACAAACCAGGATGGAATGGCCCGTCTGTTGGGTTCAGAACGTTTGCTCGTGAGCGGTGACACGCTTTCGTTCGTTCGCTACCTGGACGATTTCCCATTTAGGCCAGTTATAGACATTTGGGATGATACGAGAAGCAGCGGTTTCGGCGAGGAGAAAGTCTACGTAGTTCAAACCAATACTCGAGTGGTCGAGCGCTGCCTCCTAATGACAACTGACTGCGGCGACCTGGTCCTTGACCCGACGTGCGGCAGTGGCACCACCGCCTTCGTAGCTGAGCAATGGGGTCGACGCTGGATTACGATTGATACGAGCCGGGTTGCGCTCGCTCTGGCGCGGCAACGGCTGATGACGGCCCGATACTCGGCATGCCAACTGCGAGATCTTAGCGTCGATGATTTAGAACGCAATCAAAGCGGCACTTGGCTTACGGATCCGACTGGGCGAGTGAAGGGCAAGGCAACCTTTCGTTGCAAGACCGTTCCGCATATTACGCTAAAGAGCATTGTCCGCAACGCTTCGCTCGACCCGATCTTCGAGAGGTATTCGTCGACTCTTGATGCGCGTCTGACGGACGCGAATGGATCTTTGCAGCAAGTGACTCCAGAACATCGGGCCAAGCTAGCGGACAAGCTGCGTGATAAGCAGAAGCGGGAAGGCAAGAAGTCTGTAACGGACGCCGATCGTCGACGGTGGGAGTTGCCGAAGACGGAGTGGCGTGAGTGGGAAATGCCTTTCGATACGGACCCTGACTGGCCACAAATGTTGCAGAAAGCCGTCGCCGCGTATCGCGCTGCGTGGCGATCGAAGATGGACGAGGTGGATGCGGCCATCGCCGTGAACGCTGAGCTAGAGGAACTGCTTGACAAACCCGAGGAGATCAAGGGTGTCGTTCGAGTTGCCGGTCCATTCACCATGGAGGGCGTGATCGCGGTGGAGCAGAATCCAGAGACACTGATTGCCGGCGCACCCGAGGAGTTGGAGACATTTGGCGACTCAGGGGCGGGTGACGTCGCGGTGGCGAACGCCGAGGCCTATCTCGACAAGATCATCCGTCTACTGAGGAGCAGCGGCGTCGACTTCGCGAACAACAAGCGGCGGATTTTCTCCCGTATCGAAGCGGTCAGCGGCGCTGGGTTCCTGCACGCCGAGGGGGATTGGGTCAACGGCGATGGAACAGAGCGTCGTGTTGCCATCTCCATCGGTCCTGAGGTCGGCAACGTCTCTGCCGGGCAGGTCGAAGAAGCGATCCATGCTTCCAGCCGGCGCGGATACGACGATCTTCTGATTGTCGGCTTCGGTTTCGACCCAGTGGCTCAATCGATCATCGACGCGGACCCCAACCCCCGCGTCCGGAGTCACATGTCGCTGATCCGGCCCGATGTGGCGATGGACGATCTGCTGAAGACGCAGCCGGGTAGCCAGCTCTTCACGGTCTTCAGCGCGCCGCGGGTTCATCCGCCCGAAGCACAGCCGGACGGACAGTTCGTCGTCGAAGTCGAGGGGATGGACGTCTACGATCCGGTCAGCAATACGCTCCATCCGACGAACAAGGACAAGATTGCCGCCTGGTTTCTGGACTCCGACTACGACGGACGTACGTTCTGCATCACGCAGGCGTTTTTCCCGGATAAGTCGAAGTGGACAAAGCTGGCGAAGGCCCTCGGCGATCAGGGAACGATCGACGAGTCCGCGTTCGAGGCTCTGAGCGGCTGGCGCAGTCTGCCGTTTCCTCGGCCGTGCCGGCTGAAGGAACGCGAGCCTTGGCGGATCGCCGTGAAGGTAATCGACCCGAGGGGCAACGAGGGTCTGCGAGTGGTGGAGATGCATCAGGGTAAGGAATAGCCGAGGTACGATCGAACCAAGGAGGATCTGTGACACTCGAACGAATCTCGATCGATCCAACCGTCATGAATGGACAGCCGTGTGTTCGCGGGACACGCCTGACCGTCAAGCGAGTCCTGCACATCCTGGCTGAATACAAAGACAGGGAAGAGCTGCACAAGGATTATCCGCGGCTGGACGATGAAGATATTCGGCAGGCGCTGCTCTACGCCGCCGCCTCCGTCGACGACCGCATCGATGACGTCTCCTACTGATGAAGATTCTGCTTGATGAGGGGCTGCCACGGCGTGCCGCGGCGCTGTTGCGTGATGCGGGAATCGATTCCGTTCACGTAACGGAGATTCGGGACCCTGGCACCGCGGACCTGGCCATCCTTGAGGAGGCACGAGCGACCGGACAGATCGTGGTGACTCTCGACGCTGATTTTCACGCGCTCCTTGCGGTCAATGGCTGGTCGTTTCCCTCTGTGATTCGCATCCGCAGGGAGGGCCTGTCTGCCTCGGATGTTCGCGATCTCGTGATTCGTTTGATGAACGATCATGGAGCCGCGCTGTTGAGCGGCGTCGCCCTTTCTGTCCGCGCCCATCTTGTAGGCATCCGTAAACTCCCTTTGAACGCACCGCCGTCTGAAGAACCCGAGCCCGACGAATGAGAACTGACCAACCGATTCCCATTCAACCGGTCGAACAGCCCATCCTTTGTTCGCCGTATGTCGAGCCGGACCAGCACTGGATCTACGATGTCTCGGGTGTCCCTCGCAAGGTCTCCGGTCGCCGCGTTTCTCAATACTGGTACAAAGACGAGAGGACAGGCTCCGCGCAGTTGTCGATCGCCGGAATCACCCAGGAGAGAGCCGACGACTTACCGCTCGTCAACGAGCTGCGTGAGGACGTGAAACGGTGGCGCGATTCGGGATGGGAGAACGCGTCCGAGACCACGAAGAAACTCCTGCGGCACTGGCGGCGTGAAGACCGGCCCCGTCGGCTGTTCTTCTGCCAGATCGAAGCGGTAGAGACGATCATCTACCTCCGAGAGATTCTCGCAGCTAACCGAAAAACACGCTGGAATCCGAAGTTGACGTTGAGTGAGTACCGGGAATTGGCGGCGGGTCGAAACCCGCGTCCGGAAGAGTGGAGTCCCCAAGCGATGCAGCAGCCAAAGCTGCTGGACAGGTCGGCCGATCCCTCCTTCGATCCTTTCGCCCGTTACGCCACGAAGATGGCGACCGGGAGCGGGAAGACGGTCGTGATGGCGATGCTCATCTCGTGGGCGTTCTGCAATCGGGGAACGAAGCCGAGAGACGCGCGCTATCCTCGGCGAGCGCTCGTCGTTTGTCCGAATCTGACCATCAAGGAGCGCCTTGACGTGCTCCGGCCTGGAGACGCGAACAACTACTACGAACGTTTCGACCTTGTCCCATCGGCGCTCCGACCGGAGCTGGCGAAGGGACAGGTGCTGGTCACGAACTGGCACATCTTCAATGAGTCGAGCGAGACAGAGAGTGTCGGCGGGCTTCCGTTCGTCCAACTCGGCCCTGAAAGCGAGGAGGCGTTCGCGAAGAATCGTCTGCACGACCTCGTCGATGACGACGAGCCTTTGATCGTGCTGAACGACGAAGGCCATCACGCGTACCGGCCGGCCCCGGTAGGCGAAGATTCGAAGCTGAGTGCGGAAGCGAAAGCGGATCGCGAAGAGGCGAAGGTCTGGATAAAAGGGATTGATAAGGTCAGTGCCGCCTGCGGCGTGGCCTTCTGTATCGATCTGTCCGCGACCCCGTTCTACATCGGAGGCAGCGGGTATCCGGAAGGATCGCCGTTCCCTTGGATCGTTAGCGACTTCAGCCTTGTCGATGCGATCGAGAGCGGGATCACCAAGATTCCTCGGCTGCCTGCCATCGACAACACCGGCCGGCCCGATCCGAAGTATTTCCGGTTGTGGGAGCACATCACCAGCGATCTGAAGTCTGGCGAGCGGCTATCCGGGGGTAAGCCAAAACCGGAAGTGATCTATCGCAATGCGCAGGATGCCCTGCTGACCCTGGCCAGCGAGTGGAAGGAACGTTACGAACAGATGGAAGCGGCGGTGCCGGGTCAGGAGCGTGTGCCTCCGGTGATGATCGTCGTCTGCGACAACACCGATATCGCCGAGGAGTTTCACCGTCGCATTTCGGGCGAAGAAATGATCCGCATCGAGGTCGAGGAAGACGACGAGGACGACGATGCGCCGAAGAAGAAAAAAAAGCTCAAGCCGCAGAAGCGTTACGGAAATGGCGCCCTCGGTCTGGAGCCGCTCTGGAATCGCAAAGGTGTCGAGGTGACACTGCGGATCGATTCGAACCTGCTGGCCCAGGCGGAGAGCGACGATCCGAAAGTAAACAGGAATGAGGCGGCGCAACAGCTTCGCAGAATCGTGTCATCGGTCGGCCGTCCCGGCGAGCCTGGAGAAAAGATCCGTTGCGTAGTCAGCGTCAACATGCTGAGCGAGGGATGGGATGCGAACAACGTTACTCACATCCTCGGCTTGCGCGCGTTTGGCAGCCAGCTTCTCTGCGAGCAGGTAGTCGGCCGCGGGTTGCGGCGGATGGACTACACACCCGATCCGAAGACAGGGCTCCTGACGGCGGAGTATGTCGATATCTTCGGCGTTCCGTTCTCACTGATTCCTTTTAAGGGGCGGCAGCCGCACGAGAAGGCGCCTCCAGAGGACCGGCCGAAGAACGAAGTAAAAGCATTGCCCGAGAGGGAACACCTGAAGATATCCTTCCCGATCGTCGAGGGATATGTCGCCGATCTCGTTCGGAACCGGATTCGCTGTGACGTCGCAAGCGTTCCGAAGATCAGGCTCGACCCGGGAACGACGCCGAATGCTGCTTTTGTGCGGCCACAGGTGGGATACCAAGTGGGAACTATCAGTGCGCAGGGGGGATTCGGCTTTACCGAGATGAATCGCGACGAGTATCACCAGTCGGTCCACCCGCAGACGATCCGGTTCGTCATTGCACGTGAGATCGTCCGAGCGTTGACGGAGACGACTGATCCAAGGAAGGAATCGCTGCGGCGGGAGAGTCGCGCCACTCTATTCCCGCAGGTTCTGCGCATCGTCGAGGAGTTCGTGGCCACCCGCGTCGATTTGAACGGACAGCATCCGACGGAGATCGGCCTGGAGACATATGCACAGAAGATCGCGTCTCTCCTCACAACGGCGATCGTGCCTGACGAGCGGGTCGGTGAGGTGACGATTCTTCCGCGGTTGAATCGCTACAGGCCGATCGGCACTACAGATCACGTCCATTTCAAAACGGTGAAACCTGTGCAGGCGACACAGGCGAGCGCCGTCAGTCACGTCGCGGCAGACACGACCTCGTGGGAGCAGGCGGCGGCGTTCCAGATCGAGAAGCTGGCGATCGAAGGGGTTGTCCATTCATACGTACGCAACGACCACCTCGAGTTCAACATCCCCTATGACTCAGATGGCAGCCATGTGTACGAGCCGGACTTCATCGTGAAGCTGACGAACGGGCTGAGCGTAGTCCTGGAGGTCAAGGGTTTCGATCGACCCGACACAAGCCTCAAGACCGCGGCCGCGTACCGGTGGCTGGAAGCCGTGAATCATTGGGGGGGCCTGGGAAGATGGGACTACGTGCTCGTTCACGACCCGCAACAGGTTGGTGAGCAACTAAGGGAGTTTGTGAAGATCGACGCCGTCCAAGTCACGGTATAGGAGAGAACGATGGCCAATCGCAAAAGCACCTTAAGGAGAGGTTTGCGTGCTGTGGCTGAAAGCCCTAGGCTGATGGTGCAATGAATTGCTTCCGCGACGACCGAGGGAACGAGTTGCTCGGGGTGAAGGAGCTGCCATGAGCGCAGAAACCGCCATCGCTCTCGCTCTCGACCGCGAAGCCATCGAGGCCTTCTGCCGGACGTGGCAGATTACGGAGCTCAGTCTCTTCGGCTCTGTGCTGAAGCCACGCGAGTTCCGCGAGGACAGCGACGTCGACGTCCTGGTGACATTTGACGAGACGGCGCGATGGACTTTATTTGATCTGGTCACGATGCAGGACGAGCTGGAGGCGATCATCGGCAGGGACGTCGATCTCGTCGAGAAGATCGGGGTCGAGCGTAGCCCGAACTACATCCGCAGGCGGCACATACTCGAAAACCAGAGGGTGTTCTATGTCGCTCGATGACGCCTACGTCCTCGATATGATCCGATTCGCGCGAGAAGTCATCGAGTTGTCGAAGGGTGTCATCGGCGATGAATACCTCACCAATCTCGGAACGAGAAGAGGCATCGAGCGGTCGCTCGAGCTGATTGGGGAAGCGGCGCGTCGCGTCAGCAGGCCCTTCCGGGATGATCACCCTGACCTTCCCTGGAGAGAGATCATCGGTCAACGAAGCATCCTGGCACACGATTACGGCGACGTCAGCGATCAGCGTGTCTGGAACACCGTGACCGAGCGCGTTCCCGATCTCTTGCGGGCACTGGAGCGGCTCGTGACCCCGGAACGGAAGACGTGAGGGCTGGCCTGCAGGGTCTCCCACTACCCCCGACGTGGAAATCCTCACCGAATCCTCACGTTTCGTCATTTGACTCCCGGCCAGCGACTCCTTAGACTCCGTGGCTGGGATCATAAAAGGAGGGAGAACCATGCGCCGACTCCGTGCGATAGCGATTGCGTCCGCCATCGTGATCCTTGCTGTCCCTGCGCAATCCGAGGTCCCACTGCCGGCCTTCCTCCGGGTTCTCGGCAACGTGACGAGCGCGACCAGGCCCGTCGGCAACGCGCTGGTCATCGCTCTCAACCTCAACAGCCTCGACGCCATCCAGACCTTCAGCGGGAGCGACGGCTCCTTCGCGATGCCCCAGCTTCCTGCCGGCGTCTACAAGATCATCGCCATGAAGTACGGGTTCGAGCCGGCCATCGAGACCATCGTTCCGACGACGAAGGACCATCGCCTCAAGCTCAGACTGCAGACCGAAAAGCAGGTGCGCAGCAGCAGTCAGCAGATGTGGGAGATCCGAGGCTCGTTGCCACCGGACATCCTTCGCGAGATCGACATGGTCATGACGCCGCCTCCCGATCCGATCGGGCCGGCGGCAACCGCCGCCTACGACAACCCGCGCTTTCGGGGCGAGATGGTGTCGATGACCGGTATGACAGCCGGCACGAGCGCGACGTCATCCTCCGGTCCGGCCTTCGCGCAGACAGCGCTCGGCCTGCAAAGCCGCGTCGGCGATAACTGGCAGATCGGATTCCGCGGCAACCTCCATCGCGTGGAAGACCCCACCAGCGACCAGTCCTTCGGTACACCTGCCGCCGAAGCCAGTGCGGCGCAGATCGAGTTGCGCTCGTCGCCGACCGACTCGTACCGCCTGGCATCCACGCGTTCGTGGTGGCGCTATCGCGACAGCCTTCCTGACGACGAGCATCAGGCGGACATCCGTTCGCACAACTTCGAGTGGCAGCACGGCGACTCGCGCGTGCAGGTCCACTATCTCGCCCAGCAGAACCTCTTTGTGGCCACGCCGGGATCCGATCTCATCGAGATCGTCGGTGGCACCAACGTCATCCAGACCTCTCGCAACGACGTCAGCGTTTCGTTGCGCGCGACTCAGGAGAGTATCCGCAGCACGCCCGGCACCGTCACGGGACCGACGCTGCGCACGGCGGATCTCACCACCAATGCCAAGTTCGTTCTGGTGCCGGCCTTCACGCTCGACTACGGGATGTCCAGCCGGATCGGTCTGTACGGAACGGAATGGGCGCCGCGCGGCGGGGCGGAGCTGAAGATCGGCAAAGATACGACGTTCGTCGTCTCCGGCGTGTACAAGGTGGTCGATGCCACCCACCAGAACACACTTCCGAGCGTCGTCGTCTGGACCGACGACTCGCGGCTCCTGCCACATTACGCGTATTCCGCGGGTTTTGTCTCCGGTGATGCCGCTCACGAACATTTCAGCGTCATCGGCAGCATCAGCGCGGCCGATACACCGCTCCGCATCGTCTTCACCGACGGCCTGGAGCATTTCTGGGACGGCCTCTACATCGACGCCGGTGACGTCCGCCGCGACGTGCGCGTGTCCTACCGCAAGGAGCTGGGCAGCCGCCTGCTGCTGGACGTCTCGTCGATGGCCGGCACGGCCGGCCCCGCGCATGCCGCGGTGACCCGCGGGACCGAGAAGCTCTATCTGGCGGGCGACGTCGAGTCGACTTTCTCTCCGACCCGGACGACCCTGGCGGTTTCCTACCGGCAGATCCAGCAGCCGCAGCCGAATGGCGCCGATCCGTATCGAACCCAGCGCGTCGACGTTCGCGTCGCGCAGTCGCTACATCTCCCGCTCGATCTGAAAGTACTCCTCGGCATCGAGCTGGCCCGCTCCGAGAACTCGCGCATCCTCCTCGATGCCCTTGACGCCGACGGCAACACCAAGCGGTATATCGGCGGGCTGGCAGTGAACTTCTGAGGTTGCGGACTGGGTTGCTGAGTTGCTGGTTGCTGAGTTGCTTGGCCGGCGGTAGCAGCAACTCTGCAACCCAGCAACTCTGCAACCGTCATTTCAGCCCCGGCCGGATCTCCTCCACCAGCTTCTCGAAGCGCATGGAGATCCCCTTCGTCACGATGATCTGCTTGAGGTAGTTGAGTGAGGTGATGGCGAGGGGGATGCCGGAGATGGCGGCGGGGATCGAGGCCAGGCGGCCGGCGAGTTGCATCGTTTTGTCGGCCATGCTGTAGTCCTGCGACATCAGATCGGCCCGGGCCTGTCCGTTGTAGGCGATCGTCAGAAGGTAGATATCGGCGATCAGCTCACGGAAGCGCATCTCGCTTCCCCAGGCGAAGCAGTCTCCCTTGCGGATGTTCTCGAGAAACTCGGAGGTGGTCTCGCCCTTCGAGACGGTGTGAACCTTGGCCACGTGCTTGAGCGTGTGCGCGTCCGACCCACCGACCATCGAGGCGTGACGGCCGCGCTTCTGAACGCTGTTCACGAGCTGCTGGACCATCTTGTTGTGGAACGACGCCATCGCTCCGTTCAGAGCCTCGAAGATGTCGAACATCTCCAGCAGCTCGGCGATGTAGGTCGCGGCCACGTTCTTCATCCGATAGTTCTGGAAGAGATGGTTGACGCCGAAGATCAACTGCTGCGACTTCATGTAGGGAATGAGCTCGCGAATGTCGGGCCGGAGCCGCTGGATCTCGCGATGCTGGGCCTCGGTCAGACCCCAGACGCCGACGTGGATGCGCTGATTCGTCTCCGGAAAGTACGTTTCGACCTCTTCGCCGATGAAGAAATCGGTCAGGTCCGGGTACTTGTTGAGGAGATAGAGTGCGCCATCGATCGAGTCGTGATCGGTGAGCGTGACGTACGACATGCCGCGCTCTTTGGCGATGCGGTAGACGTCTTCGGGAGCGTTGTAGCAGTCGCGGGTGTTGGCGCGGCGGAAGTACTTGAAGACCGAATAACGGCTATGGCAGTGCAGATCGGCCCGCTTGATTTGGGGATCCGCAAGGATCTGCACGGTCGTTGAGTCGTTCATCGAGTTTGCAATAGTCTCAGATTGATTGCTCAACCAGTCCTACAATTCGCGTGCCGCCGAAGAAGGCACGAGAGTGTAGCTCACAGCGCAAATGGCCACGAACCGCAAAGGACCTGCAAACGCAGTCCCATCCGACTGGACGGGGGGGGAGATTCCGAAGAGTCTTCCCATCATCCCGTTGGTCTCCTCCGTTCTCTTTCCCAACGGCGTGCTCTCGCTGCAGGTGGGGATCGACCGGAACGTCCGCCTGCTGAAGAGCCTTGGCGACGAGCAGAACCTCATCGCCGCCTTCTGCCAGAAGAGCGGTGACAAGGAGAATCCCCGACCCGAGGATCTGTCGCATATCGGCGTGCTGGCCGCCATCGTCCAGCGGCTGCCGCTCTCGTCGGACCGCTACCAGGTGTTTCTGCAGGGGAAGGGGCGGGTCGAGCTGGTACAGATGCTCCAGACCGAGCCGTACTTCGAAGGGGTGCTCCGCGAGGTCGCGCCGCGTCCGAGCCCGAGGAACGTCAAGACCGACAACTTGATGAACAAGGCCATGTCGCTCTTCGAGAAGCTAGTGGAGAGTGATTCGAAGTACTCCAACGAGCTACTCAACATTCTGCGGATGAACATGAGCGAAGGGCCGGACACCTTCGCCGACCTCCTCTCCTCGTTCGTCAACTTCCCGCTCGAGGAGAAGCAACTCCTGCTCGAGACCGTGAACCCGATCGACCGGCTGGAATTGCTCGTCGATTCGATCCAGCGCGATCTCGGTAAAGCCACTTTCGACAAGGAGCTTCAGCGGCAGATTCAGACGTCGATCGACCGCCGCGAGCGCGAGACCTATCTTCGTGAACAACTCCGGGTCATCCAGGACGAGCTCGGGGACTCGAGCGCCTCGGACCGCGAGGCGGATACGTACCGCGATCGTGTGGAGACGCTTCCGCTCTCCGAGGATCACAAGCAGTCGCTGCGCCGCGAGGTCAACCGGCTGGCGCAGCTTTCGCCGTCGTCGAGCGACTACGCCGTCATCAAAGGCCACCTCGATACGGTCTTCCAGGTTCCCTGGGCGGAGAAGACCGAAGACCGGCTCGATCTCGTCCGCGCGGAGGAGATCCTCGACGAGCGGCATCACGGGCTGGAGAAGGTGAAAGAGCGCGTGCTGGAGTTTCTGGCCGTGCTCAAACTGAAAGGCGACTTGAAAGGGCCGATCCTTTGCTTCGTCGGCCCGCCCGGAGTCGGCAAAACCTCGCTCGGTGCGGCCATTGCCGACGCCCTCGGCCGCAAGTTCGTGCGCATGGCCGTCGGCGGGGTGACGGACGAATCGGAGATCCGCGGACATCGAAAGACTTATATCGGGGCAATGCCGGGAAAGCTGATCCAGAGCTACATTCAGGTCGGCGTCAACAACCCGCTGATCATGATCGACGAGATCGACAAGATCGGAAAGGACTACCGGGGCGACCCCGCCTCGGCGCTTCTGGAGGTGCTGGACACCAAGCAGAACAACGCCTTCGTCGACCGCTATCTCGAGATTCCATACGATCTCTCCCACACGCTCTTTATCGGCACAGCCAACATGCTCGACACCATCCCCAGCCCGCTGCGAGACCGGATGGAGGTGATCCGGCTCTCCGGCTACACCGAGATGGAGAAGCTCGAGATCGCCAGGAAGCATCTCGTGCCCGAACTGCTCGAAAACCACGGCCTTGTCGCGGCACAGGTGACCCTCAGCGACGAGGCGATCCTCGAGGTCATCCGCGACTACACCGGCGAGGCGGGCGTTCGCAACCTGGAGCGCAAACTGGCGACCATCCTCCGCAAGATCGCCCGCAAAGTGGCCAGCGGCTCCGAGGATCACTACACCGTGGAGAAAGGCGACATGGAGGCCTACCTCGGCCTGCCGTCGTACGAACACGAGTTCGCGGAGCGGCATCCGGAGGTCGGCGTTACCACCGGTCTGGCCTGGACGCAGTTCGGCGGCGAGATCATGTTCATCGAAGCGACCCGGATGGCAGGCAGCGGACGGACCACGGTCACCGGCCAGCTCGGCGACGTGATGCGCGAGTCGGTGACGGCGGCCTACTCCTACGTCCGCTCGAAGGCCAAGGACCTCGACATCGACGACAAGAAGTTCACGGAGAACGACATTCACATCCATTTCCCCGCCGGAGCGATTCCGAAGGACGGGCCGTCGGCAGGCGTGGCCATCGCCACATGCATCGCCTCGGTCATGGGCGACCGGCCGGTGCGGCATGATGTGGCGATGACCGGCGAGATCACCCTTCGCGGTAAAGTGCTCTCCGTCGGCGGCGTCAAAGAGAAAGTGATGGCAGCGCAGAGGGCCAACATCAAGACCGTGGTGCTGCCGGAAGGGAATCGCAAAGATCTCACCGAGGTGCCTGACGAAGTGAAGGAAGGACTCAACTTCATCTTCGCCGCGCGCGTCGAGGACGTCTGGAAAGAAACGCTGATCCCGCTGGTTGTGGCACGTCCAAGCAGCCGCAAGTACGACGACGCGGAGTACAAAGCCGAGCATCCGAAGAGCGACCGGCCCGAGCAGCGATGAAAGAGACGATGAAAGGCGGCTTCCTCAACAATCTCCTGTTCGCCGCGCTCGTCGTCCTGGCCTTCGGTATCAGCACCTACCTCTGCTTCAACTTCTTCATCCGCGGGCGCTCGGTCTCGACGCCGAATCTGGTGGGCAGGTCTGTGGCCGATGCAAAAGCGGTCTGCCAGGACCTCGGTGTGAGCCTGATCGTCGAAACGGAGCATCGCCGGAACTCCGACAAGATCGCGGCCGGCAATATCGTCTGGCAGAACCGCACGCCCGGTACGACGAACCTGGTGAAACGCGGAACGGACATCCACGTCGAGCTGAGCGCCGGCCCTCTGGTGCTGGGTGTGCCCGACCTGGCCGGACAATCGCCGCGCACCGCACTTTTGCGCCTCGGACAGCAGAACCTGAAACTCGGCAATCTGGCCTATGTCGACGTCTCCCTGCCGCAAGGAATCATGGCCGAGGACCCGCCGAAGGGAACTGTGGTAGCGGCCCAGACGGCGGTCTCGCTGCTCGTCGGAGTGCCGCCGACGCCTCCGGCCTACGTGATGCCGGATCTGATCGACCACTCGCTGGACTCGGTGCGTCCGGTTCTGGAGGGCCGCGGGCTCAACGTGTCGAACGTGAAGTTCGAGTCGTATCCGGGCATCGCCGACGGCATTATCATTCGCCAGTTCCCGTTGCGCGGCGCAGCGGTCAGTGGCCGCGATCCGATCACGGTCGTGGTCAGCCGGCAGGAAGAAGGCGGCATCATCGAACAGCCGGCGGCCGTCCCACCAACCAGCACACAATGACCCGTATCCAGATCGCCCCGTCGCTCCTCTCCGCCGACTTCTCCCGGCTCGGGGAGGAGTTGCACGACGTCGAGGCAGGGGGTGCGGACCTTCTCCATCTCGACGTCATGGACGGCCACTTCGTGCCGAACCTGACCATCGGGCCGGCGGTGGTGAAGGCCTGCCGGGCGCAGACGAAGCTGCTGTTCGACTGTCACCTGATGATCGCTGAGCCGCAGCGCTACGTCGACGCATTCCTGAAGGCTGGTGCCGGAATGATCTCCGTTCATCAGGAAGCGGAGCCGCATCTGCAGCGGGCGTTGCAGATGATCCGCGATGGCGGTGCCAGGGCAGGGATCGCCATCAACCCCGCCACCCCGGCGGAATCGCTGACCACGGCCATCGAGTTCTGCGACTTCATTCTGGTGATGACGGTCAACCCCGGCTTCGGCGGACAAACGTTCATCGAACCTGTGGTGGGGAAGATACGTCATATAGCCCAGATGATCCGGGAACGAGGTGTTCCGGTCGATATCGAGGTCGACGGCGGTATCGATGCGGCGACGGCGCCGCTGGTGGTGGCTGCCGGCGCGCGCATCCTCGTGGCCGGGACGGCCGTTTTCGGACAGGCCGATCGCAAAGCGGCAATGGAAGCGATCAGAAACAGCGTTAGCGTGAGGACGTAGTGGACCAGTAGATCAGTGGATCAGTAGATCAGTGGATCAAGGCTGGGCCAATCCACTGATCTACTAATCCACTAATCGACAGAATCACTCCATCGGAGGAAATTTGAAAAAGACACTGACCCTAATCGCGATCCTTGCGGTCGCGCTCGCCGGCTGCCGGCACACCTTCCGCGGCGGCGGAGGCGGGAGCAGCGCCACCAAGTCGATGCGCACCACCTTTGATCCGGCGCTGGCGAAGATGCCGAAAGAAAAGGTGTTCCAACTCGGCGAAGAACAGTTCGCCAAGAAGAAGTACCAGAAGGCCCGCCAGTACTACTCGCACGTCTACGAGACCTTCCCGAACGACCCGCTTGGCCGGCGCGCGCTCCTGCGCGTCGCGGACGCGTACTACGAGCAGGGCGACGCCACGAATCTTGTCGAGGCGCAGTACAAGTACCGCGACTTCATCAATCGCTATCCCGGCAGCGACCGCGCGGACTATGCGATGGTGCAGATCGCCATGTGCTCCTACAAGCAGATGGAGCGTCCGGACCGCGACCAGCAGAAGACGCGTGAAGCTCTGGATAAGTTCGGCGATGCCGTCAAGAGTTACCCGAAGAGTCCTCTCCGGCCGGAGATGGACAAGCGGGTGCAGGACGTGCTCGACCGTCTGGCCAGGCACGATCACATCATCGCCCAGTACTACATCAAGCGTAAGAGTTACAACGCGGCGGTACAACGGCTGAACGGTATCGTGGAGACGTATCCGAACTACGGCTCGCGCGACGGTGTTTTCTTCGACCTCGCCACCGCGCTGTCGGGGCTCGGACGGACCGCCGAGGCTCGCCTCTACTATGAGCGGGTGCTCTCTGAGTTTCCGAAAAGCATGTACGCCGGCAAGGCGAAGCAGAAGCTGGGGAACCTGAAGACAGCATGAAAACGTACGTGGCGGCCATCGTTCTCCTTCTGAGCCTGACGGCGTGCGCGACGCAGCACGCCGTCGAGAACGATCCGCCCTCCCTCGTGCCGCCCGCGGATGTTTCCGCGCCGGCAAACCCTGCCACCGAGGCCCGGCTGGCAGAGTTGCAGACGTCGATGACGGAGCTACTCGAGCGGATCGACGTGCTCAACGCCCGGATCGCCAGGTTGGAATCGTCGTCGCAGAACGAGCCACGTGTCGTCCTGGCTCCGGTACGAGCAGCCGAGCCGGCGCCGCGTGTGCCACGCGCGGCGGAACCTGCTCCGGCGGTTGTCCCGGCGCCTCCGCCGGTACACCCGGCATCGGTAAGCGGGCCGCTCCAATCGGCGGCGATTGCCGACAGCTACCGCGGCGCGCTGATTCTCTACGGCAAAGGGCGGATGGCCGACGCGCGCGCGGCTCTACAGCAGGTCTTCGATGCCGATCCGTCCGGCGAGCTGGCCGACAACGCCCTCTACTGGATCGGCGAGACGTACTACGCGGGCGCCGATTACAGCAGTGCCATGCGCTTCTACGAGCGGGTCACGAAGGAGTATCCCGAGCAGAACAAGGCCCCCGACGCCATGTTCAAGATCGGATTGACGTTTGCGAGGACCGGCGACCTCGGCATGGCCCGGAAGACCTTCGAAGAGGTGATCAAGCGCTACCCGTATTCGACTGCCGCCTCCTCGGCGAAGCTGGAGATGAAGAGAGTTCGGTACTGAGCTGCAGGGTTGCTGGGTTGCTGGGTTGCTTGGTAGCTGGGTCTCGCGGTCTCGGGGTTGCGCGGTCTCGCGGTGCGAGTGCGATTTGCCGTGGCGTTCGGACGTATGGCCGTGTCTCCCACCGCGAGACCCCGAAACCGCGACACCGCGAGACCAAGTAACTCAGCAACCCAGCAACCCCGTTGCCGATACAATCCCACCTCCATGGCTGACGAAACCGAAAACGGAGCATCGCTCCTGGCGCGCAGGGAGTACGCGCGCGCCGTCCCTCTCCTGAAGCGCGATCTCGATAAGTACCAGTCGAATCCACGCATTCGCCTTCAGTACGCCGATGCCCTGGCCGGAGCCGGTCAGGTCGAGGAGGCCATCGCCCAGTACGAGCACACGGCCCGGTATTACGAGGACAACGGCCTGACCGTGCAGTCCATCGCCGTGGCCAAGAAGGGTGAGAAGCTGCGCGAACAAATTGCCGCGTCGCAACCGAAGGAGGTCACGGCGGGGAAGAGTGAGCCGCTTTTCACGAGGCCGGTACCGAAGTCGCCGCTCTTCGAAGTGTTGACCGACGAGGAGCGCGACGCTCTCGTTCGGGAGATGGATCTGGAGTCGCACGACGAGGGAAGCGTCATCATCAGCGAGGGACAGCCCGGGGCGTCGATGTACATCATCGCCAACGGTGAAGTGAAGGTCTTCACCAACGCTCCCGGCGGCACGACGGTCTACCTGGCCAAGCTAGGCGAAGGGGATTTTTTCGGCGAAGTGAGCATGTTGACCGGCAAACCTCGCACCGCCACGATTACGGCGTCGCAGCGTACAGAGCTGCTCCGGCTGGACAAGGAAAAGCTCGACAACGCGCTGGCGAAGTATCCCGGCATCCGCAAAGTGCTGAACGAGTTCTACCAGCGCCGCGCGGAGCATACGGTGGAGGCGATGATCGAGAGTTTGAAAAGGAAAGGATGAATGATGAAGGCTGAAGGATGAGGAAGGAAGGCGCGCTCCGCGTCTTCATCCTTCATCCTTCCGCTTTCATCCTTTAATGCATGGCCGTTCTTCCCATCGTCAAATACGGCGATCCGGTTCTGCGCGATGCCACCAGTCCCGTCACCGAGATCGACGAGCCGCTGCAGAAGTTGATCGACGACATGGTCGACACGATGTACGCCGCCCCTGGCGTCGGTCTGGCCGCGAATCAGGTCGGCGTCTCCAAGCGCCTGGCGGTGATCGATCTCTCCGTCGGCAAGCGCCCCGGCCAGCTCCATGTCTTCGTCAATCCGGAGATGGTGGAGGCGGAAGGGGAGATTACGGAA
Source organism: Thermoanaerobaculia bacterium (assembly GCA_035569395.1). Lineage (GTDB taxonomy): Bacteria > Acidobacteriota > Thermoanaerobaculia > Gp7-AA8 > Gp7-AA8 > JADGNZ01. The sequence goes on from DATMNC010000050.1 coordinate 21,891, forward strand.
GAGGAAGGCTGCCTATCCATCCCTGATTTCGTCGAAGTGGTCACCCGCCCGGAGCGCGTCAAGGTCCGCTACACCGACCGCAACGGCGAGCAGCGCGAGATTCGGGGTGAGGGCCTCATGGCCCGCGCCCTCTGCCACGAGATCGACCACCTGAACGGCACCCTTTTCGTCGACCACCTCCGCGGCTTCAAGAAAGAGCGGATCCTGAAGAAGATCCAGAAACTGGTGAGGGGCGGGAAGTGGTGAGTTATCTGGTTGCTGAGTTGCTGAGTTGCCAGGTCTCGCGGTCGCGCGGTTGCGAGGTCTCGCGGTGTGTACCGCCGTGCGCAGCGCTGCGAGACCGCGCAACCCCGAGACTGCGAGACCCAGCAACCCAGCAACCGCCCTACGGCATCGGACCGAACGTCTCGCTGATCAGCCGTTTCGTATCGATCCCGTTTTCCTGCAGCGCATCGGCGACACGGTTGAGGAAAGGATCGAATCCGGCGGCCATCAATGTCGCCGCACTCATCGCCTCGCGGTTGCGCGCGATCAGCACCTCGATTTTGCCGCTCTCGTGCACGATCGCCCCATCGCGCGCCAGCGGGTCGAAGTCGCTCGCGTAGAGGATGTTTCGTTGATCGGGCTCGTAGAGGACGCAGATCTTGCGCGCGTCGCCATTGGCGAGCATGCTCAAAACCATGCTGCGGATCGGGGCGATGCCGGTGTCTCCGGCCATGAAGACGATCTTGCGGCCGTCGTTCGGCGGCAGGACGAAATCACCGTAGGGGCCATCGATCGTCACCTGCGCGCCGGCGTCCAGACGCGTCAGGGCCTTGCCGCCTCGGCCCGGACCGATGCGTACGCAAAGCTGCACCGCCCCCGGACGATGCGCCGCGGATGCGATCGTGTAGGCGCGCGCGACGCCGTCCGGAAAGCGGAAGTTCACCCACTGTCCCGGCTCGAAGGAAAACGATTCGTCATCGAACGCCACCGTGATCTGCACCACGCTCGGCGCCAGCTCCTCGATCTCGGTCACGGCTGCATTGTGCGCGTGCATCGTCCGAGTATAACGGCGGCTACGCCGCATTGTCGGTTGTCGGTTATCAGTTGGGGTAGTGGCTCGGCGGCGGCGTCCACGGCGCTTCACAACCGACAACCGATAACCGATAACGCGGCATAGCCGCCGTTACCGAAGCCACCCCGGCATGATGCCCTGCTTGCGGGCGTCCTCGCGGAACTGGTCGAGGTCGCGTTGTGCGCGCGCGATAGCCAGTTCGGCGGCCGGGATCTGATCGAGCGTGAGCTGAAGCTCGCTCGATTGATAGGTGAACTGGTTGGGACGGTATCCGATGGCGACGAATTGCTCGATCTGGCGCTTCAGCGCCTCGGCGCGGTCGCGTAGCAGGTCGACATCCTCTTTGGCCCGGCGGACGGCCTCCTCGTGTGTGCGCGCCGCCGTGCGCCACGACCACTCGTCACCCTTCTCCGGCGCCTCGCGCGGCTCCGCGACCTTCGCGAGCTTCAATTCTTCCGCCGGCTTGCCGGAATGGTTCTTCTCCAGCTCGCGGAGCAGGCGGTCCCGCTCGGCGGCGGATACCTTCAGCTTCCGGTCGCCGTCATTCGTCACGATCACCATCCTCGTAACCGCGGCACGCGTAGCGTCGAGATCGACGTCGCCCAGCGGAATTGAATAGAGCGAGCCGGCGGTCCGGAAGATGATTTTCCCCTGCTCCTCCCGGATCGGGCCATCGACGTCGAAGCGTGTGCCGTTGTGCAGGATCAGCGTGGTCGTGGGAATCGGCCGAGAGGTGGAAAGCGCCGCCGCGAGGAGGAGGATGGCCAGGGAGTGCATGCCGAAATTATCGTCCTGATCCCCGTGGCGGTCCTGTAAACGTTACTATCTCCGTCCGTGCCGAACTGGATCTACCTCTTCTTCAACGCTCTGTACCATCTCGGGCTGGGTCTCTGGATCGGCGGCGCGGTGGTCCTTTCGGCGATCGTCGCCCCCTCGCTCTTCGCCTCGTTTCCGCGCCATCAGGCCATCGTCATCATGGTTCCGATGCTGCGCCGTTTCGCCCGCCTGCGGCTCGGCGCGCTCCTCATGATCCTCATCGGTGCCGGAACCAAGGTCCTGATCTGGGAACGGTTTGATCTCGCCCCCTGGCTCGCCGTTCGGTGGGCGGCTATCGTTCTGTTGGCCTGGGCTCTGCTCTTCGACCTGATGCGAACGAAGAGGCTGGTGGCGTTCGGCGCCGGCATTGAACCCGAGGCCGCGCCCGATGATCCTCGCCGGCTTCTCTTCGAACTACTCTACGTGCGTGCCGAGGGACTCATGAAAGCGTCTGTCGTAGCCGCGTTCTTCGCACTCGTTTTCAGTTGATAGAATCCGGCGACATCAATGGGAAGTAGTCTCTCGCACGTCACCTGGATCGTCCTCAGCGCGATCAGTGGCATCCTTTTCCTGATCTTCGACGCCATCCGTTACTTTGCCCAGCAGATCAGCCCGGTCACCCTGCGGCGCTGGTCTGGCGATCAGGCCGTGGAGCGCAGCAGCCGCTGGCTTCACTTCGACCCGCGCAATCTGCAGCTCGTCAGCGGCTCGCTCCTGCAGATCGCGCTCATCGGCGCGTTTGTGGCCACGATTCGTGTTCTCGACGGCGAGTCGGCCGCCTTCGCATGCGGCGTCTCGGCTCTGGCCTGGCTGTTCGTGGTCATCCTCTGGAAGTTCGTCCTCGCCTTCGTGCCAGAAGACATCGGGGAAATGATCCTCAAGGCACTGATCCCGTTCTCGCACTTTTTCTACTACCTCTTCTGGCCGGTGCTTTTTCCTCTGCGCCGTGTCTTCGACCGCCTCGACCGTGAAGAGGAGGAAGCGCACGAAGACGAGGAAGTCACAGATGAGGAAGTGCAGGCCTATATCGACGTCGGTGAGGAGGAGGGGATCCTCGAGGCCAGCGAAGGAAAGATGATCCAGTCGGTGGTCGACTTCGGCGACCGGGTGGCCCGCGAGCTGATGACGCCGCGCATCGACGTTCAGTCCTTCGATGCCACGCACCCATTCGACGGGCTGGCGCGTCTGTTCAGCGAATCGAAGTACTCGCGCATCCCCATCTACGAAGGGAGCGTCGACAAGATCACCGGCATCGTCCACATCAAGGAAGTCTTCGAAACGATCGTGAAAGGGGAGACGCGGCCGGTGGTGGAGCTGGCGCGGGCGCCGTATTTCGTCAGCGAGACGAAGAAGGTCTCCGAGCTCCTGCGCGAGTTTCAGAGCGAGCACATTCAGGTCGCCGTCGTCGTCGACGAGTACGGCGGCACGGCCGGCATCATCACCATCGAAGACGTGGTCGAAGAGATCGTCGGCGAGATCGCCGACGAGCACGAGGAAGAGGAAGCGACCATCGTCGACATGGGCGACGGCGAATACATGATCAGCGGTCTCCTGCGCGTGGAGGCGCTCGAGGAGCTGCTCGATGCCGATCTCGAAGGCGATGACTACGAGACCGTGGCCGGGCTGATCTTCACGTCGACCGGCCGTATTCCCAAAGCCGGCGCCGTCGTGAAGAAGAATGGATACCAGTTCATCGTCGACCGAGCCGACCGCAGACGCATCTACCGCGTTCGCGTTTCCAAGGATCCGGATTGGACGCGGGAAGACGAAGAGGAGAGAGAGTCCCGTGGTTGATCCCAAATCCCCCCGCAAGCCTCATTTCGGTGTGGTGGCGCTGGTCGGCCGTCCGAATGCCGGCAAGTCGACGCTGCTGAACCGCATCCTCGGCCACAAGGTCTCGATCGTCTCCGCCAAGCCGCAGACGACGCGCAACCGGATCGTCGGCATCCTCAACGACCCGAGGGGACAGATCGCCTTCCTCGACACGCCAGGAATCCACCGGCCACTTCACAAGATGAACGTGCGGATGATGGAGCATGTCCGCGCCAGCCTCTCGGAGGCCGGCGTCGTGGCCGTGCTGATCGACGCCAGCCAGCCATTCGGTCACGGCGACGAGTTCGTTCTGGAGATGATGCGGCAGCAGAAGGAGAACGAGCCGGAGTCCGTCCGCTTCGCCATCCTCAACAAGATCGACCTCCTGAAGAAGAACAAGCTCCTGCCCCTGATCCAGCAGTACAACGAAACGGGACTCTTCGATCAGATCGTCCCGCTCTCCGCCGCCACCGGAGACGGTGTCGAACAGCTCGTCAATTCATTGTTCGAGAGCGTCGGCCTGGGCGAGGCCGTTTATCCGACCGAGGACTTCACCACGCAGCCGGAGCGATTCTTCGCCGCCGAAATCGTGCGCGAGAAGCTGCTGCATCACACCTCGGAAGAGCTGCCCTACACCACGGCAGTGGCGGTCGATCGCTGGGAAGAGGAAGAGGAGAAGAACCTCATCAAGATCTACGCGACGATCGTCGTCGAGCGCGAGACGCAGAAGCCCATCATCATCGGAAAGCGCGGCGACATGATCAAGCGGATCGGTACCGAGGCCAGGGTCGAGCTGGAGGCCATCCTCGGCGCGCGGGTCTTCCTCGACCTGCATGTCGCCGTCCACGGCTCGTGGCGCGAGGACGAGCGCTTTCTCGGCGAATTGGACTGGCCGCTTTCCTGATATTTCTACGGACTGAGCCGGTGAAGAGCAGGTGTAGAATCCGTGAACTTTCAGTCCACGCCGGTCTCAGGAAAATCAGGAGGGGAACCTATGCCGCAACTTCGCAGGTTGATTTGCTGTCTATTGGTGGTTTTTGCTGCCACCTCGGTCTTTGCCCAACAAACAGGAGCACTCCACGGAAGGGTCACTGCCACGGACGGCTCCGCGTTACCCGGTGTCACCGTCGAAGCGAAATCGAACGTGCTGCCGCAGCCGCGCGTCACGGTGACCGACGGCAATGGCGACTACCGTCTACCACAGTTGCAGCCGGGTACGTATTCGCTTCAGTTCACCCTCTCCGGTATGCAGACCACGACCAAGAGAGCGGACGCGATCCTCGGTCAGGACAATCCCGCGGACGTGAAGATGGGCGTGAGCGGTGTCACCGAATCCATCACCGTCACCGCCGCGAGCACCCTGGTCGACAAGCAGTCGACCGAGATCCAGAGCGGCTTATCGCAGCAGGAGATTCAGCGTCTTCCGGTACAGCAGAACTACGGCGACCTGCAGAAGCTCATCCCGGGCGTCATGTACAGCCAGGACACCTTCCGCGGGCCGAGCGCGGGTGCCAGCGGCCAGGACAACGTTTACCTGTTCGACGGCATCAATATCACCATGCCGCTCTTCGGTATTCTGAATGCCCAGCCGAACACGCATGACATCGCGCAGGTGAACGTGATCAAAGGCGGCGCGAATGCGGTCGACTTCAACCGCGCCGGCGGCTTTCAAATCGATTCGGTGAGCAAGTCGGGAACGAACAAGTACTCCGGCGAAATCGGCTACCAGGTTCTCAATCACAGCTTCGTTGCCAATCAGGTAGGGACCCAGAACATCACCTACCTGCAGGATCGGTCGTGGGGAACGGTCAACCTCGGCGGCCCGATCCTCAGCGACCGGCTGTTCTTCTACGGTTCGTACTACAGGCCGGAGTACAAGCGGTCGCTGCAGGCCAACCTGTATGGCAACCTTCCGTCGTACAGCAACAAGACCAAGGAAGAGTTCCTGAAACTCACCTACACGCCGCTGGAGTCGGTGCTGATCAACGGCAGCTATCGGAACTCCCACACCGACGAAACGTCGGGCCAGTTCAGCTCGATCCAGGCGCCGACCACCGGCAGCGGCAGCAACACCAAGCTGCAGCTCGGCACGCTCGAGGGATCGTGGATCATCAATCCGAAGAGCTTCGCCACGGCCAAGTTCACCGACTTCAAGAACCCAGGTGGCGGATCGTCTGACTTCATCGCCAAGACGCAGGTTTCAACAGCCCTCGGTACGCAGCTCGATCTCTCGAATCTGGGGACGATCGGCCGTCTCGTCGTTCCGACGCCGAGCGGCACCAATGCCGCCTTCAACACCTTCGTGCAGCCGTTCATCGCGAAGTACGGCTACATCTGCCCGCAAAATCCAGGAGCGGTCGGCCTCACCTGTGTTGCCGGCCAGCCCACCGGCGGCGGCACGGTCGGCTTCGGCCAGTTTGCCGAAGATGACGACAGCTTCATCCGCAAGGCCGGTCAATTCGGCTACAACTACACGCTCGGAAAGAACGTCACGCACGATCTCCACGTCGGATACCTGCACGACAACGAGAGCGAGGACCGCTTCCAGACTTCGAACGGCTGGGGCTCGATCACCATCCCCGGCGGAATCGGCACGGCCGGCACCTGCCCGACCGGCACTGCCTGTGCCGGCAAGCCTGCCTTCTTCGTGGCGAGCTTTCCACAGCAGACCACCGGAGCCGTTCCGACGCTTCACTCCGAGTTCCACACGCAGGGCATCGAGCTGAACGACGTCATCCGGATGCAGAACTGGACGTTCAACGTCGGCGTTCTCGACACCGACGACACGCTCTATGGCCAGGGACTCGCGCCGGCCAACAACATCGCCGGTTTCGTCTCGTCGCCGGGCACCAAATACAAGATGCACGAGTACGGATGGAGCCAGGAAGTTCAGCCGCGCCTCGGCGCCACCTGGGCGTACAACGGCACCGACACGGTCTGGGTCAGCACGGCCCGCTACAACCCTCCCGCGAACTCGGATGCGCGCGCCGCTTCGTGGGACCGTAACCTCGTCACCACCATCAACGCCTACTTCGACGCCACCGGAGCGTTGATCGGCGTCCAGCCGAATGCCTCATCATCAGGAAAGTTGTTTGAGGCCGGCATCAAGCCGCCCGAGATCAAAGAGTTCATGATCGGAACGGCGAAACAGCTCACCAGTCACTGGTCGACCCGCCTCTATGGCCGCTACCGCAAAGGCGATCACTACGTGGAAGACACGAACAACACCGCGCGTATCGACTTCGCGCCGCCGGCCGGGATTCCGCCGATGGCGTACATTCCGAACCTCGGCACGAACCCGACCGCCTCGAACCCGGCCGGCACGGGCCTCCGCGGCGCGATCGGCAGCGGCTCGTCGTACGTCATCGCCAACCTCGATGGCGCCTTCACCAAGTATTTCGAGGCCACACTCGAGCAGCAGTGGCGCGGCGACGGTGACAAGCTGATCGTCGACGGCTCGTATACCTGGAGCCACTACTACGGCAACTTCGATCAGGACAACTCGACATTCAACACCGCCAACGATGCGGCAGTGTTCATCGGATCGTCGAACATCGGTGACGGTGCGGGACGCCAGCTCTGGAACTTCAAATACGGCGACCTCCGCGGCGACCGCCGCAACGTCGTCAAGATGCATGGCACGTATCTCCTGCCGTGGCGCGGCACTCTCGGCGCCTTCGCCGTCATTCAGTCCGGGCAGCCATATCAGTTGGAAAGCGTGTTGCCGTATCGTCCGCTGACCGGCTCCACCAGCGATACCGACCGCTACGCCGAGCCCGCCGGAAGCCGGCGCACGCCCGGCTATTACGATCTCGATCTCAATTACACACAGAACATCCCGGCTCCCCGCGGATTGAATATGCAACTGGAACTGGATGTCTTCAACGTGACGAACAACCAGGAGGGATACAACTACGAGACCCGTGTCAGTCAGGGCCTCGGCTTTACGAACAACAAGGCGTTGGCACAGGTGCCGATCCCCAACTCGATTCCTGACTCGGTTCTCAAGCCGCTGCTCTCGCCCAACGCGCCATTCGTTCGCTCCGACTGGGGCGTGATCGCGCCGTTTGCGAAGTCGTTCTACAGCCCGCGCCGGTATCAGCTCGCCCTGCGCGTCCAGTTCTAAGTCTTTTCAATCGTTCGGAACGCAAGGCCCGGCGAGAAATCGCCGGGCCTTTTTTGCCGCGTTAGCGGCAGCGAGACGGTAGCCAGGCGTGCGAGCGCTTTTTGCGAGCACCCCTGGTATGGAGATCCCCGAAGATCGTGCCGCGTCAGCGGCACTAGAGCATCTGGCAGCCATTCCAGTGCCGCTGACGCGGCACGATTTCAGATCGCATCGGGTTCCAGGGGTGCTCGCAAAAAACTCTCGCACCCCTGGCTACCTTCTTGAGCCGCTATCGCGGCGTCGTTGCGTTCAATCTCCAGAGGCCCGGCCGAGATCGCAGGGCCTTTCTGTTTCACTGGAAAAGCCGTTCCTGCGCGATGAGCTGCCGGGTCGTTGCATCGGCGTGCACGCGCGCGGCCGCGATACGCGCGGGAGCGTCAGGCTCGCGCAGCAGCACGCTGACTTGGGCGCGCTTGAAGAGCGCCATAGGGTAATTGGGATCGGAGGGAGCAACGCGGTCGAGGGCCGTGCGGGCGTCGTCGAAACGCCGCGAGGCGAGATAGAGCACCCCGAGCTCCGTGTCGTGTTCGAACGACGTCCCTTCGAGTGCCCGGGCCCGTTCGAAGGAATCGATTGCCGGCGCGGTCTGGCCCAGAGCCATCTCCATCTGTCCGAGGCGGGTCAATTCGGCGGCGGTGGGGGAGCGGAGCGTGTAGAGCTTCTGACGCAGACGGACCGCATCGTTGATCTGTCCCTGCCGCTCGCGCAGGAGGGCCAGCGCTTCGATCGCCGGCACCTTCTCCGGCGTCTCCGCGATGATCCGCTCCAGCATCGGAACGGCTTTCGGCCACTCCGCGGTACGCGCGTAGTGCAGCGCCAGATACGTCCGTACGTCGGGCGAGTCCGGGGCGATCCGCTCGGCGGCGCGGTAGGCGTCGACAGCGGCCTGTTCCTGGCCCAGGGCCGAATGCGCTGTGGCCAGGCGTAGCGCGGTGTCGAGGTTGTACGGATCCTTGACTAGGATCTGTTCGAGAAGCGGGATGGCCCGCGCGTATTGCTCGTCGACGAAGAGACGTGCCGCTTCGTCGAGCAGCGCGAACATCGGGGCCATGTCGGCGGGACGGGGAGCGTCGGCGCGCACTACCGGCCTGGCCACGGAGCTGACGTATCCGAGCGCGGCCAGCTTGCGGCGCTCTTCGTCGTTGAGATTGGCGTCATTCTGCCGCGCCTCCATCGACGGAACCGGATAGTCGTGCAAGGCGCTGCGCACCGAACGCGACAGACTGGCGCCGGCGGCGAGATCGTGCTTCTCGGCGGGATCGGCGGCTACGTCGTAGACCTCGAGCCTGCCGGCCAGGATCGCTTTGCGATTTCCCTCCACCGCCATCACCTGCGGCTGCCAGCCAAAGTCGAGAAACGGTTTCATCGCTTCGCCGACGACCACCTCAGCATCGCCGCGGAGAAGGCTGTTCGTCGCATCGATGCCCGCCCAATCGAGGATGGTGTGGAAGACGCGCCGCGTGCTGACGGGCGTCTCGCCGATTCCGTGACGAACGCCCGGGCCGATGATGACGAGCGGGACGTGCATCGTGGCCTGGTAGAGAAGGTTGCCGTGCTGCTGCTCCCCGTGCTCGCCGAGCCCTTCGCCGTGATCACCGGCCAGGACGATGGCCACGGGCCCTTTGACCTGCTGTTCAAACGCGGCGGCCAGACGGCCGAGCTGTTCGTCCATGTACGCCACCTCCCCGTAGTACGGCTGCGCGGCGTAACGGCTGCGGAACGGCTCGGGCGGCGTATACGGATAGTGCGGATCGTAGTAATGGACCCAGAGAAACAGCGGCGCGCTCTCCGACCCCCGACCCCCGCCTCCCGACCCCCGCAGAAACGCGATGACCCGATCGGTGGTCTCCTTCGCCGTCCGTTCGGCCGCCCCGGCCGGCTGATCGTCGTCGTAGGTATCGAATCCGCGCGCCAGGCCGAAGCGGCGCGCCAAGGCAAACGCCGAAACGAAGGCGGCGGTGCGATAGCCGGCGGCGTGGAGGCGCTCCGCGAGCAGTGGCTGTGTCTCGGCGAGATGCCGGGCGTTTTCATGGATTCCGTGGCCCGCGGGATAGAGGCCCGTCAGCATCGAAGTGTGCGACGGCAGCGTCTGCGGCACCGTCGCGTACGCCCAACGGTAGCGCCGGCCTCGCGCGGCCAGTGCGTTGAATGAGGGCGTCGTGACGCCAACCGCCTCCGGGCCGGCAGCGTCGGCACGCGTGGTGTCGAGGGTGACGAAGAGGATGGAGGGACGAGGCAGGGGAGGTGGGACGGCCGTTTCCTTGTGGCACCCGGCGAGGACGAGCGCCGTAGTAAGCAGAGCGACGGAGGCAGGATTCCGATTCATCGCCGCCTACTTCTAACACGACGCGGCTGGACTGATGACCTGTAATAAGTAACAATAACAACATGCCAGCAGGAGGTTCTATGCGGTCCCTTGTCTTCATCGCTGCATTCGCAGCCAACACCGCAATTGGAGTCGCGGCATTTCCACCGGCGATCTCGTCGGAGCAGCCGGCCTCGACGCATACCTTCGGCGCGGCGGCCGGGAGCCAGCTAACGCTGGCGGTGGCATCCAACGGACAGCTCGCCTTCGCCGTCTGGCTCGATCAGCGCAGCGGCACAACGGATCTCTACGGCTCCCGGCTCAACGCCGCCGGCGTGCCGCTCGACCCGTTCGGAATCGTGATCGCCACAGGAGCGACAGGGGGAGACGTCTTCTGGAACGGCACGGCCTTCGTGGTGATCGCCGAGCAGGGGCCCCAGACGACGTTTTCGTTCGTCACACCCGAGGGCGTCATCGCCGACCGCAAATCAAAACAGATCGTCAACCAGTTGACCGCGACGATGGGAACCGGGTCGGACACGCGCATCCTCTTCGTCGGGGATCGCACGGCCATGATTCTCGACAGCCAGGCCAACTTCGTCACGATCGGCGTCGATCTGGCGATCCCGTTTCTGGAGACGGCGATCGTAGCCGCCGGCAGCGGCTCGGAGTTTCTGATCCTCCATACGATGCCGGGCACCGACAGACCCTTATCCGCCGACCGCATCGACCGCGATGGCAAGTTCCTCGGCACGGCCGATACGGGCCTCACTCTCGCGAAGACAGGGCGCACTCTTGCTCTCGCCGCCGGGCCTGACGAGTACCTTCTCGTCAGCCGAGGGCCGAACGACCAGTCGGGCTTCCTTGCCCATCTCGACAAAACCGGCGTGAAGAAGACAGTCGGCAATTTCGCGCCGAATGACAAAACGCTGCGTGTCTCCTCTCCCGCGGCAAAGCCGGGCGTCGTGTTCGACGGAGCTGCGTACCAGATCGCGTGGACGACTTCGGAAGCCGATGGCAGCGCGCACACCTGGGGGAACAGTGAGCCGGCGGGAAACGGGGTGTCGTCCCCTCCGCTTGGCCAGTTTCTCACCTGGACCGGCGCAGGCTACGGTGTTGTCATGGCCAGGGCCGGATCGAGCTTGATCGTGATCACGGACGCACTCCGCGCCGGCGTATCGACGAGCATCGACTCTGTCGTCAGTATGACCAGCAGCCCGTTTCACCCCACGCTTTCCTTGACTGCCACTCTTCAGGCGATGCCGCAAGTGGCCTCCTCGTCGAACGGATACGCGGTGGTGTGGAACGAGTACGGTCCCGATGGATCGAGTCGCCTCTACCTTCGCCGGTTCTCGCAGGCGTTAGCCGGCGCGCCTGTCGACGCGGCGCCGATCGAGGTGGCCAGTGATCCGAACGGACATGCCATCGCCGCGAGCGTGGCGGCCGCCGGCGATACGTATGTGATTGCCTGGACCAATGCAACCAGCTACAACGGGGATACCTATGTCCTCCGGCGTTTCTCGGCCACGACCGGCATGTGGCTCGATGCGGAGCCCGTTCCGCTGACAGTTGCGAAGGAACTCGTCCTGGGTTCGAACGGCGACGGAGCACTGGCGGTCTACAGCGTCCCCTGTCAGACATACGATCGCTGCCTGCGTGCCCGCGCCATCGCCACCGACAGCGGCGCGGCGCTTCGTTCGAATGAGACCATTCCCTCCAATGGCCCCGTATTTGAGATGTCGATCGCCAGCAACGGTCACGACTACCTGATCGCGTGGAATGACAACTTCTGCTACTACCCATGCGACGTGATCATGCCCTCGCGAATCCTTGCGCTGCGGTTGGCGGCTGACGGCAACGCACTCGATGCCGCGCCCCTCGTCGTCGATGGCACGCCGAGTTTGATGCAGGACATCCCGTCCGCCGCGTGGAGCGGCAACAGCTACGCGGTGAGCTGGAGGCGCGGTTTTTCGTCGATCTTTGGCGCCCACGTCAGTTCCGCCGGGGTCACCGACGCGTCGCGTCCGATCCTGGAAGGGTCATTCATCCCGCTGTCGCATCATCTCGTCGCGGCCGGCGCCAGCCTCCTGCTGCTCACGATGCAAGAAAACAACGATGGCGCGATCACGATCACCACGTCCGGGTTTGGTCTCGATCCGCAGTCGCTCCTGCCGACCGGCGAACAGGCACTCCTCGTTGCCGGTCAACCGCCCAACGGCTCGGTCTCAGCAGCGGCCCTACCGACTGGCGTGGTCATCGCCTACGACCGTGTCGAGCAGTCGGCGGCCAGTGTCGCGCGCGTCTTCACGCGCGCCTTCGGCTCGGTAGCACGACGCCGCGCGACCCGGTGAACGCCGTCTCGCGGTCTCGAGGTTACGGGGTCTCGCGTTGACTGCTCGGCTGCAGCGTCACCGCCGAGCAACGCAGCAACCTTGCAACCCAAACACCGCGAGACCGTAACCGCGAGAGCGCGAGACCCCGGCTACAATCGCCCTCATGCTGAATTACATCTGGTTCGGCCTGATGGCGGTTGCGCTCATCGTGGCTATCTTCACAGGCAACGCCGCCGCCGTGACCAAGGCCTCGGTCGAGTCGGCGAAAACGGCGGTTGAGATTTCCCTCGGGCTGGTCGGCATCATGACGCTTTGGCTCGGCATCATGCGCGTGGCCGAGGAGGCCGGATTGGTGTCGATGCTCAGCCGCATCCTGCGGCCGATCAGCCGGCTTCTCTTCCCCGAGGTTCCGCCCGACCATCCGGCAATCGGAGCGATGGTCATGAGCGTCTCCGCGAACATGCTCGGCCTGAGCAACGCCGCCACGCCCCTCGGCATCAAGGCGATGGAGGAGCTGCAGGAGCTGAATCCCGACAAGGAGACGGCCTCGAATCCGATGGTGACCTTCATGGTCCTGAACACCGCCGGCGTGCAGTTCATCCCGACGACGATCATCGGCGTCCTCGCCGCCGCCGGCGCCCAAGCACCGACCTCGATCATCCCAACCACGCTCATCGCCACCCTTTGTGGCGCCGTCGCCGCCGTAACGACCGCGAAACTCCTGCAGCGATTCTTCCCACCCCGACCTCCGATAACCGAGAACCGACAACCCATCTCGCAAGAGGTGGACCAATGATCCGAGAAATCCTCCAATCCATCTCCCTCTGGGCCATCCCGGTCCTGCTGGTCGGCATTCCGCTGGTCGGCCTGATTCGCGGGATCAAGGTCTACGACGTCTTCATCGAAGGGGCGAAGGAAGGGTTCCAGGTGGCGGTGCGCATCATCCCGTTCCTGGTGGGCATCCTGGTGGCCATCGGCATGTTCCGCGCCTCGGGGGCGATGGACATGCTGACGAACGCCATCCGCCCGCTCCTGAGCCGGACGATCTTCCCGCCGGAGCTCTTCCCGCTGGCCGTGCTGCGAACGCTGAGCGGGAGCGGCTCGCTGGCCCTGACCACCGACATCATCAAACGATACGGCGCCGACTCCCTCCTCTCCCGCATGGCCGCGACGCTTTACGGCAGCAGCGAGACGCTCTTCTACGTCCTGGCCGTCTACTTCGGCGCGGTGGGTGTGAAGCGGACGCGCCACGCCATCCCGGCAGCGTTGGTGGGGGACATCGTGGCCGCGTTCGTGGCGGCGGCGATTTGTTCGTGGATGTTCCGGTAGGACTCGAGCGAGGGCGTGCAGCGGTCGCAAGTCGGCGATTCGCGCGGCCCGTCATCGAGCCGGGACTGCCCGGCATTAGACCGGGGCGGTTCGGTATCGAGCCGGGACTGTCCGGCATTGAGCCGGGACTGCCCAGCATTAGGACGGCACAGCCCGGCATTAGGACGGTACTGCCCGGCATCGGGACGGCACTATCCGGCATCGGAACGGCACTATCCGGCATCAGGACGGCACTGCCCGGCGTCAGAACGGAATTCTCCGGCATTGAGACGGCACTACCCGGCATCAGGACGGCACTACCCGCCATAAGGACGGCACTGCCCGGTATTAGGACGCCGTTGCCCGGCATGGGGACGGCGTTACCCGGCATCGAGCCGGCGCAGCGCGGAATCGATCCCCCGCCGAACGGCATCGAGGGTGATGTTGATTGTGTATCAATCCACGATGCCGTATCACCCTCGGTCTCACACGACCTGAAGCTCACCTCCTGAACCTTGCGTCGACCTGGGCGTCACGTCCGCGAGCCTGAGGGCCACGCCGACGGACCTGAGCGTCGACAGCCAGCCTGGCGCAGACGACTAGATGTCGGGTAGGGTAGGGATTTTCTGCCTGCGGTCACTCCTATAGGTATGGACGCTTGGGTTCTCGTTACCTTTCCCTCGGTACGCGATGTCTACGTTGACAGTGTCCGTTTCGGCAAAACGAACACCGCTTTCGGCGTTCAGCTCGGGACACATACAATCGATCTCGATGTTCCGAAGGACTACCAGCCACCGCAGATCGTCGTGCTCGTCGACGGAACTCCCGTCACGCCAACTGTCGTCGCGTTCTTATCTATATGAACAGGACCTATCGACTTCTCGCCGCCGCTCTCGCCGTAGTGTGCTTCGCTTGTTCGGCACATTACCCGATCAACCCTGAGCTGAAGCAGGCACCGAATCTGGAATACGGCTACCGATGGGCTACGACAGACATTCCCGATAGCGACAAGAGCACATTCGTCATCCTGACGTTCTCCGGCGGCGGCACGCGTGCCGCCGGCTTCTCCTACGGCGTTCTGAAAAAGCTGGATACCATCGACACGAATGACGGCAAGAAGCTGCTGGACCACGTGAACGTGATCTCCTCCGTCTCGGGTGGCTCATTCACGTCGATGTACTACGGTCTGCATGGCCGCGGCGGCTTCAAAACTTTTGAGTCCGATTTCCTCCGCCAGGACATCCAGGGGCAGCTCTTTCACTCGGCGTTCCTTTCTCCGAACGTATTCAAGCTTCTCTTTTCTCCGAACTTCCATCGCATCGATGTCGCGTCCGAGCTTTACGATGCGGTGCTCTTCAAGGACAAGAAGTTCAAGGATCTGCTGGACGAGCAGCCCAAGTGGCATGCGCCGCTGATTATTGCCAACTCGACCGAGATCGAGTTGGGGGCGCGGTTCGAGTGGACGCAGGACCAATTCGATCCGATCTGCTCCGACATCAATCAGGTGCACGTCGCGCGCGCGGTTGCAGCGTCCTCTGCGTTCCCAGGGCTGTTGTCTCCGATGGTTCTCGACACCTATCGCAGCTGCGGTTACATCAAACCGCCGACTTGGGCGGGTCTCGCGCGCGCTGATGTCTACGCCAATCCCTCCCGTCCGCGTCTGGCGGACGAGCTCGACGGCTATATGAATCCGGCCCGCACCCACTTGCACATGCTTGACGGCGGTCTTGCCGACAATATCGGGTTGCGCGCGCCGATGCACGCCATCATCTCGTCCGACACGTTCGCTGAGCCAACCCGCCATCCACCTCACACTGGCTTCACCATAAATAGTTTCCTTTTGAATCATGAGATCCGGCGCATCCTGGTGATCGTGGTCAACTCCGGCACGTCGTCCTCGAAAGTAGTCATCGACGCTACGGCTGCAGAACCCGGTATCAAAGGCGTCATCGGAGCGGTGACTGGCACACCGATGGACAACGTTTCCTTCGACAGCGTCGAGTCACTGCTCGCAACTTTCCGCAGCCGCGCCGCCGATCAACAAGCAGCCGGGGATGCCAACCGGACCGTTTACTACCCTGTCATTCTCAGCTTCTCGCTCATCAAAGACGACAAGCTGCGCGCCACAGTGAACGGCATCGGCACGAACTTCTCCAACCTCAGCGACGAGAGTTTCAACGGCCTCATGGAGGCGTCGCAGGTGCTGATCGATCAGGATCCCTGCTTCAAGCAATTCATGATCGACACGGGTGCCACGCCGGTGAGCACTGTCGCCACTGGCAAGTGCGTTGCGCTTACGCCCTGATCAACATCGGACGCGAAAACCAGTAGATCACCGCCCCCACCGCCAGCGCGATCGCGGCGGCGATGAAGTTGTAGGCGTTGAGCGTCAGGAACAACGCCAGGGAGATCGCCGTGCCGAGGATGGGGATGATCAGGCCCTGAGTCCGGAATCCCTCGTCGCTCAGTTTGCGGAGGAACGGCACCGCGGCGCAGGTGAAGAGATACGTCGTCAGGCGCGCTACGGCGGAGAGCATGGCAAGCTTGGCGAATGAGCCGGCGCAGGCAAGGACGGCGGCGAAGAGGACGTGGATCAGGATCGCCACCGTCGGGGTGCGGAAGCGGGGGTGGACGTAGCTGACGGCGGCCAGCCGCGGGCGGCCGAGGGAGATCGCGTAGAGCATGCGGGAGCCCTCGAGGACGGTGCCGGAGTTCGTGCCCGCCATCGACAGGAGCGCGCCGAGGGTCACGATGATCGCGCCGGTGCTGCCGATGAGCGCGGCCGCGGCGTCGGCGATCGGCGTGGCCGTCTTCGAGAGATCGGGGAGCGCCGACATCGCCCCGAGCTGCGCCAGCACGTAAATCGCGGCGATGGCCAGCGTCCCCACCAGCAAAGCGCGTGGCAGCTCCTTCTTCGGATTTCGGAACTCGCCCGCGGGAACGCCCATGTTCTCGAAGCCGGCGTAGGCGAACAACATGAACAGCGCCGCGCCGCTCCAGTCGGTGCCCGCGCCGGGAATCGTCAGCGACGCGGGGATCGGGTTGTGCTTCCAGGCGATCAGCGCCACGACGATGAAGCCGACCAGCGGAATCAGTTTGCCGAGCGTGAAGACGTAGATCGACGCCGCGCCGTACTTGACGCCGACGTAGTGGATGGCCGTGAGGATGGCGATCGAGATCAGGATGACGGCGATGCGCGCCGTAGCGCTGCCGAGGGACGGGAAGATGCGCGCCAGCGAGACGACGAATCCGTTCGACAGCGCCGCCAGCGACGTCACGCGCGCCAGCCAGTTCATCCATCCGGTCTCGAATCCGACGAAGTCGCCGAATGCGGTCTTGGCGTAGAGATACGCGCCCCCCGGCTCGCTGAAGTGGCTGGCGGCCTCGGCGAAGCAGAGCACCAGCACGAACACTGGCAGCGCGAAGATCAGCGGCGCCCAGAGCGAGAACGGCCCGAGGAGTTTGTACGACTCGGTGGGAAGCAGAAACACGCCGCTGCCGACGACGGCATTGATGCACATCGCCACCAGCCCCCAGAAGCCGACGGCGCGGACGAGTTTCTCGGTGGAAGTGTCTTGCATCGACGTCCGGACGGACGCGGCATTGTGCCACAGGCGTGAAACGAGTTGTCGGTTGTCAGTTATCGGTTATCAGAGGTTCGTCCGATCGTCGTCCGCCCAACTGATAACCGATAACCGACAACGTCTTCTCAGCGCTGGTACCCACGTCCCCGCAGCACCCGCCCCGGCAGCGCGTTCGTCATCGCACCGTCGCGCAGCACCGGTTTGCCGTTCACGATCACGTCGAGGATGCCCTCACTGAAATGATGCGGATCCTCGTACGTCGAGACGTCCCGGATCTTCGCGGGATCGAAGACGACGACATCCCCCTTCATCCCGGGACGCAGCACGCCGCGGTCGGAGAGGTTCGTCCGGTCCGCCGCCTGCGACGTCGCTTTGCGTACCGCTTCCTCCAGCGTGAAGAGATGTTCGTCGCGAACGTAGTGTCCCATCACCCGAGGGAAGGTTCCGTACGCTCGGGGGTGCACCGCCTGACCCAGCGCGCGCGCGGCCGGCGGGGGAGAGCCGGAGTCGGAGCCGAGGGAGACGAACGATTGCTTCAGTGCCATCTGCACGTCCATCTCGCTCATTGAGAAGAAGATCACGTTCGGCGAGCTGTTCGTCTCGGAGAAGAGCCGCATCATCGCTTCATCCGGCGCGACATTCAACATCGCCGCGATCTCCTCGATGAAATGCTTGTCGTATTTCGCGAAGTCGGGGTTCCCGATCCGCGTGATGTAGATCCCCTTCGCCGCCCGTTTCTTGAACTGCGCCTGCAGCACCTCGGCGATGCGGGCGCGCTGCGCCGGATCGGCCAGACGCTTCTTTAGTTCCGCGTAGCCCCCTTCGAGCGCCCAGTCGGGAACGAGCGTCGAGAGTGATGTCGACGACGCCGCGTACGGATAGACGTTCGCGGCGACGTCGAGCCCCTCGGCGCGTGCGGCGTTGATCCGCTCGATGACGAACGGCATCCGCCCCCAGTTCGCGGCCCCTCCGGTCTTGAGGTGCCAGATGTTGACCGGGATCCTGGCCTCGCGGCCGATGCGGAAGGTCTCGTCGAGGGCGCTGTCGATCCGATCGCCTTCGTCGCGCATGTGGCTGAAGTAGACGCCGCCGTACTTCGCGGCCACCTTCGCCAGATTGATGATCTCTTCGGTCGTCGAATACATCGCCGGCAGATAGATCAGCGACGTCGACAGCCCGATGGCCCCTTCACGCATGGCCTGATCGACGATCTGCTCCATCTCGCGCATCTCATCGGCGGTCGGGGGACGGTTGACGTCGCCGATCACCATCTCGCGCGGATTGTCGGCGCCGACGAAGAGGGCGAAGTTGATGGCGCTGCCGTTCTTTTCGAGGAGAGTGAACCATTCGCCGAGCGTGTGCCACTTGGGCCGGTTCTTAGGATTGGCAGCATCGATCTGCTTCTGGCTGATCGGCCCTGGCGAGCTTCCCTTGCCGGTGACCTCGGTGGTCACGCCCTGCCGCACTTTGGCCTCGAGATGCGGATCGACGAAGACGGCGCCCTGGGACTGGCCGAGGAGATCGATGAAACCGGGAGAGACGACGTTGTCGTGCGCGTCGATCGTCGTGACGGCCGATACCTTCGAGAGATCACCGATGGAGACGATCGTGTCGCCGCGCACGCCGACATCGCCGCGATACCACGGAGCGCCTGTGCCATCGATGATCCGGCCGTTGATGATTTTCAGATCGAGCATGGTGGGTCGGGTCTGTTGCGTTGCGCAGCCAGCGAGGAAAAGGCAGAAGGCAGAAAGCAGAAGGCAGAAGTGGGTTTCGCCAAGGCTTCCAGTCCGCGTACTTCTGCCCTCTGCTTTCTGCCTTCTGCCTTTCATAGCATTCCTTTCACGAGATCGTCGTACGTCTGCCGTTCGCGGATCAGACGAACGTCGCCGCCGTCCACCATCACCTCCGGGGGGAGCAGCCGGGCGTTGTAGAGCGACGCCATCGAGAAGCCGTAGGCGCCGGCATCGCAGAACGCCAGCAGATCGCCGGGTTTGGTCCTGTCGATCTTCCTCGTGATGACCTGACCCGCCTCGGTGCGCGTGAAGACGTCACCCGACTCGCAGAGATTGCCGGCCACGACGACTTCATCACTCATCCGCGCACCATCGAATGTCTGGCGAAGCGAGGCCGGTGAGCCGTTCGTAGCGTTGATGATGTGGTGATACGCGCCGTATTTCGACGGCCGGACGAGATGATTGAAGCCGGTGTCGACGCCGATCCAGAAGCGGCCCCCGCTCATGCGGCGCGACGTTACGCGCGACAGCAGCGTGCCCGACTCAGCCACGAGATAGCGTCCAGGCTCGAGGATGGCGGTGAGGTCGCGCGCGCGCAGAAGGCGGTCGGCGATGCGCGTCAACTCGGCGCCGTAGTCGTCGATCGGGAACTCCGGCGTACCGGGCTCGTACGGCACGGAAATCCCGCCGCCGAAGTTCAGCCATTGCAGATTCGGGAACGAGGTCGAGAGATCGAGCAGCCGCCGCGCCGACTCGATCAGCGGAGCGATGGTATCGATGCCCGATCCGATATGGGCATGCAGTCCGACCACTCTCCGCCCGCTGTCTTCGACGACCATCCGCGCCGTCTCCACCTCGGCGAGGTCGATGCCGAACTTAACCCCGCCGCCGGCGGTGACGACGTCGACATGGTGCCCGGCGCCGATGTCGGTGTTGATGCGCAGCGCCACCGGATTCGGCAGATCGAGCGCCAGGATGCGGTCGATCTCCGACATCGAATTGACGTTGATGACGATCCGGGCGTCGCCGATGGCCAGCAGATCGTCGTCGGAGACGTTCGAGCAGGTGAACCAGATGTTCTCCGGCGTGAACCCGGCCTTCCGGGCGATGTAGATCTCGCCCGGCGAAACCGCGTCGCAGCCGAAGCCGGCGCCGCGCACGAGATCGAGGATCGCCAGCGCGCTGTTGGCCTTCATCGCGTAAAACGGGCGGAAGGGGAGGGAGGCAAAGGCCCGCCGCACGCGCGCGATCTGCCGCCGGATGATCTCCGCATCGTAGATGTACAGCGGAGTTCCGTAGGTGTTGGCGAGCTCAGTTGTGGAGACGTTGCCGATGTGGAGGGTATGGTCGATGACGTGGAGCATTGAGCGCGCGCATTATAGGCGCGGTAAAATGAGCCATGCAGCAATACCTTCAACTCGTCCACCACATCCTCGACCACGGCGCTCCGAAGTCGGACCGCACCGGCACCGGCACGCTGAGCGTTTTCGGCTACCAGCTACGCGTCGACCTCGGCGCCGGCTTTCCGCTGCTGACGACGAAGAAGGTGCACCTGCGCTCGATCATCTACGAGTTGCTGTGGTTCCTCCGCGGCGACACGAACATCCGTTTCCTGAACGAGAACAGAGTCACGATCTGGGACGAATGGGCCGATGCGAACGGCGAGCTCGGACCGGTGTACGGATACCAATGGCGCTCCTGGCCGGCCGCCGACGGGCGTCACATCGATCAGATCAGCGCCGTCATCGAGCAGATCAAACGCAATCCCGACTCGCGCCGTCACATCGTCAGCGCCTGGAACGTCGGCGATCTCGATCGGATGGCGCTGGCGCCGTGTCACGCCCTTTTCCAGTTCTACGTCGCCGACGGCAGGCTCTCCTGCCAGATGTACCAGCGCAGCGCCGACGTCTTCCTCGGCGTCCCCTTCAACCTCGCCTCGTACGCACTCTTGACGATGATGGTGGCGCAGGCCTGTGACCTCGCGCCCGGCGATTTCATCCACACGCTCGGCGACGCCCACCTCTACGTCAACCACCTCGACCAGGCCCGGGAGCAGCTCACCCGCCATCCCCGTCCACTCCCGGCGATGAAGCTCAATCCGGATGTGAGATCGATCTTCGACTTCCAGTTCTCCGACTTCACCCTCGAGAACTACGACCCGCATCCCAGCATCAAGGCGCCGATCGCGGTGTGAGGCAAGACAAAACATAATTGTCAGGATCTCAAGTTTCGCTCCACTTGCCACAGACGCTGCTGCTGGAGATCCTTCAGCGTCCTGCGCGCATCTCGCTCGCTGCGCTCGCTCGGCGCTCCGGCAGCTTCAGGATGACAATTAGCCAGATATTCGATTTCTTCTCAGAGAGTGAGGTGTGCCCAGGCGAATACCGAAGAGAACCGACAACCGACAACCGACAGGCGATGTCCCGGTTCTAGTTGAAAGACAGTGGCGGCATGTCTATGCAACACGGCGAAGCTTAGCGGATGAGCGTCCAAGCGCGGTGAGCAGTTGCGGCATGTCAGAACAACCCTTGACGGCGCGGAAGGTGGCCTCGGCATGGAGCAACGCCGTGGCGCACCACCGTTGGCGCATCGAACCATCGCGCCAACGCTTGACTCTGCCGGTCATCGTACGCGTACGCCCGAAGATCGCTTCGACGAGGTTGGTCGTGGCGAAGGAGCGGCGAAGTCGACCTCTCAGGCCAAGACGGGTCACCGTGAGTGTTTCATCCAAGCCTTCGCGCAAACTGGCGCCGGCGTGTGGATTGATTCGATCAAGCCAGCGAGCCACGGTCTCGAGCGCCCGTTTGGCCTTCTTGTAACTGGTCTCTGCGTATGCCTTTCGAATCGCTGCCCCGATGTCCGGCCAATGCTGTTCTGATACGTACGATGCCACGTTGCGTAGCTTGTGCTGTTGACACCGCTGCACGTTCACCACGCGCAATGTGGTCTTCGCCGGCGGCGTGCTCGGCACGGTGCCGCTGCTCCTGAAACTCAAAGCCAGCGCGGACGGATTGCCTCGGCTGTCCGATCGCGTGGGCGCCTTCGTCCGGACCAACTCCGAGTCGCTCATCGGCGTGACCACGCGGGCCGACCGCGACCTGAGCGAAGGGATCGCCATCACCAGCGTGCTTCACACCGACGAGCATTCGCACCTGGAACCGGTGCGCTACGGGAAAGGCTCCGGCTTCTTCCGGCTGCTGATGTCGCCGCATGTGCCGGGGGAGGGCGCGCCGGTGCGGCTGATCCGCGTTCTGGCGGCGATGCTGCGGCACCCGATCCACTTCCTACGCGCCTACTTCGTCGACGACTGGGCCAAGCGGACCATGATCCTTCTCTACATGCGCACGCTCGAAGGCCACCTCCGCCTGCGCCTCGGCGCGTTCGGCCTAACCACCGCGTTGGCGGAAGGACCTGCGCCGAGCGCCGCCATCCCCGAGGCCACGGAACTGGCGCGGCGGGTGGAGAAAAAGATCGACGGCTTTGCGGGGAGTCTCCTCAGCGAAACCATCCTCGGCACGCCGACCACCGCCCACATCCTCGGCGGCGCCTGCATGGGCGCGACCGCGGAAGAGGGCGTGATCGACGACCATCACCGCGTCTTTGGCTATGACGGCCTTTACGTCATTGACGGCGCGGCGATGTCCGCCAACCCGGGCGTGAATCCGTCACTGACGATTACTGCGCTGGCGGAGAGGGCCATGTCGTTCATCAGTCCGAACCTTTCATTCGGAGATCGAGGGTAGGACCTTTTCTCGTAGGATGGTGACCATGAAGCCAACCGCCGCCTTGCTAGTCCTGTTGCTCTGTTTGACTGCCCCTAACCTTTCCGCGGCGACAACGACGGACGACGAAGTGAGAGTGCGCATGGTGACCACCGGAGGAACATTCAATCTGAAGTTTCTTCCCCGAATGGCGCCTCGCACCGTTGCGCAGTTCGAGAAGTTGATCCGCGCGGGTGTTTTCAACACGGTCTATTTCTACAGAGTGGAGCATCACTTCGTAGCGCAGACAGCCACGGCAGAGGACCGCGAAACACCGCTGACTCAGGAGCAGCGGGCAACGATCAAACCGATCCCTCTCGAAGTGGGCGCGCTGCGCCATACGCGCGGCGTTCTGTCGCTGGCACATGGCGATGATCCAAACAGCGGTGAGACGTCATTTTCCATCCTGCTGGCGGACGCTCCAAACCTGGATAAGAAGTTCACTGTCTTCGGCATGCTGGACGACAGCGACACAACGCTCGAAAGGATCGAAAAGCAATTCGATCAGCATGCCAGGAGCGCCGACGGCAAGCGCCTGCAGATTGTGAGAATGGAAATGGTTGATCCGATCCGCAGATGACGCAGATGTCCCGCGCCGAGATCGGCCGGCGTCGGCGTCGGGGGTCGCATCTGGAAAATCAACTTAACCAAGGATAGCCCCGCCCGGTAAGTTGGTTTTCCAGATGCGACTCCCAACTTAAGACCGAAACTTGATCGAGTCAGTATCCGCCGCCGAGGTGGGCCAGAGGCGTGATGCCACATCGCGGATCGGCGTCGACGCGCAGCGCCGTAAGTGGATCGCTCGAGATCCAGACCACACGTTGCGAGGCCAGCGTGGAACGAAGCCTCTGCACCGCCAAGCGAAGTTGGTTTGGAGTGGAGATGTCCTCGATGTCGCCCCACTCGGACTCGAGCTCGGGACGCGGACCGCTGACCGACCAGACGAAAAGCGGAACGCCGATCGATTCCAGGTAGCGCCGAACCGCTGCCGGCTCCGCGGAGCTGCTGTCGTGCTCCAGGTCAAACGTGCAATCGACCACCAGCACCACTGCGCGGCGATGCGCAGCCGCAACGCAGTTAACAGCCGCCACAGCCACGGCATCAGCAAACCGGCGCTGACTTCCCGGCTCGACCGTTTCGAGAGGGTGATTCTCTGCGTTCGCATCAAAAGCCAGGATCAGAAAGCCGGGCAATCCCAGAGCACGCGAGCTGATGTCGTCGGACATATCGAAGAGGTTCGACGCCACGTGCCCCGGCGCCTCCATACGACGAACGATCGGCCACGTGTAGTGCATCGTCGTTCCTGGATCGAGCGCAAGCTGATGCGATGGCCGCGGCAACGATCTCCATCCATTGCGTCCATTGCGAACGACACGATCAGGATCGAGCGTGTTGGCGAACTCATTGACGTTGGGCTCGCGTACGAAGGTCACTTCCGCGTCCGTTTCGGCGGTCCTTGCACGGAGGGGATTACCATGCGCGGAAAAACACCCATCGAGCGAGGCTGCTTTTTGATCTCCCGTGACCACGACCGGAGTGAGCTCGGAACTGATCGAGTCGCTGATCGCTTCGCCGGCGATCACGACTTCGCGGCGGGCCACAACGCCATCCGCGAAGTGCATTTCCGCGTTGATGATGTGTGGCTTGTTGGCGTCCAACGCCGGCAGACGCGCATGAAGCTGCGCGTTGACATGAAGGCTTTTCCCGTCGACGCTGATCGTGCTCCGAACCGGCTGCCTTCCATAAACATTTTCCCACCGCAACGCCGCGGAAATACCGTGCTGATCCTTCTGAAGCTCGATATTTACCTCCGCGGCAGGCCGCGGCAGGTTGATGATCTGCGCGGTCCGGCCCACTTCATCACCATCGCGGTCGTAGGCGACGGCGATCACTTCCCGCGGCTCGAACGCAGGCCCGAGGTCGATGAGAGTGCGCCACGGCGGCGCGTTGACCACAGCGGACTCTTTGCCATCGACAAACACGCGAACGGATCTCACATCGCGGCCGACTTGTAAGTCGAACGGCAGCAGGCCGGACGTCAGTCCGAGGTAGAGAGTGAGAAAAACGATTTGCGCGGGCACGCCAGGATTGTATGCGTTCCATGGCCTGTGCGCCTTCGCTCCTCCGCGTGAAACGGTTCTGAAGAAATCGAGCGGAAGAAATCGAGCGGGGTCAGGCCTTTGCATCGTCACCCCCTTGTAACCGCTTTAGAAACAGTCGCTTGCGACACCTTTGAGCAGCTTCTCTTGGCCGTAGTGTCCGATCGACAGTTATTCTGATTTACGAGGCACCCACAGATTTGAAGGATCCGAAGGACTGACCCTTCCCCCATCCCCCGGAGTCGGCGGCGGTTCACTCGTCTATGCCAACACGTTGCCGACGCCGAAGGGCGAGTTCTTCACCTTGCCGTCGTGGGGACACCTTGCCGATTGGAAGAAGGAGCTGGAGCCGCATTACGCCACGGCGCTGCGGATGCTGGGAGCGGTGCAGTATCCGCGCGATACCTACTCGGATCAGGTGCTGCGCGATATCGCCCCCGACATCGGCCGGCCGGATCAGATCGTCCGCGAGCGAGACCATCCTGGGCACGCCCACCACCGCGCACATCCTCGGCGGCGCTTGCATGGGTGCGACCGCGGGGGAGGGGGTGATCGACGACCATCACCGCGTCTTCGGCTACGACGGTCTCTACGTGATCGATGGCGCGGCGATGTCCGCGAATCCGGGAGTGAATCCATCGCTGACCATCACGGCACTGGCGGAGCGGGCGATGTCGTTCATACTCCCGAAAAAGCCATCCGCGGATGACGCGGATGAACACAGATAAGAATCGTCTTCATCTGCGGATAAGCTTTTCAAAGGCAAACTTCGCTCATGACACGATTCGCATCAATCGTACTGCTCGTCCTTGCTTCGGTGCTGCCGCCATCCGTGGGGCAGCCCGCACCCGATTTCAGGCTTGCTGACCAGAACGGGAAAGCGGTCAGTCTCTCCGCGGCGCGCGGTGGGAAGGTGGTTCTGGTCTTCTATCGAGGCTATTGGTGACCGTACTGCGTCCGGCAGGTCGTCGGACTTCGAACTCTGGCTCGCGTCTTTCCGGCAGTCCACATCTTCGCTATCAGTCTCGACCGGCCCGCGGAGAGCCATGAACTGGCGATGAAGATCGCCAAAGACGGAAGAGGAGATCTTGGCTTCCCGCTCCTTTTCGATCCTCGCGCCGGGACCATCGATCGCTATGGATTACGCGATCCGGCGTACGCACATCAGACGCTGGATGGCGTTCCGCGTCCGGCAGTATTCGTTCTCGATCGCGAGGGAAAGATCCGCTGGTCGAAGATCGAAAGCGACTACCGGGAGCGGCCGACGAACGAGGAAGTGGCGGCGGCGCTTGATGCGTTCGAGTAACGGGACACTCAGATAAGAGTGTGGAAACCAAATGTTGAATGTTGAATGTTCAATGTTGAATGGGGATCACGCTGGCCACGCTGGCCTTGTCTTCTCATTCAACATTGAACACTGAACATTCAACATTGAACATTCGCTTCTAAAGCCGCCTCACCGCAACGGGCACCTCCCCCACGCCCGCAAGACCTCCGCCACGCTCCATGCCTGTGCCACGCATCCCCTCGGTGTGAAGGGCTCTTCCGCGTCGAAGACTTCGCTGATGGTGCCGATGCAGGCGGCGCCGAGCTGGGTGCGGAAACTGTCGAGGAAGTGACGGGCGCCGTCGAAATCGCCGGGATGGACGCGCAGCCAGGCATCGATGAACGGACCGATCAGCCAGCCCCAGACCGTGCCCTGGTGGTATGCGGCATCGCGGGCGCGGAGGTCGCCGTCGTATTTCGGTTTGAAGTCGGGATTCGAGCGCGCCAGCGAGCGAAGGCCGGCGGGGGTCAGCAGCTCATCTTTCACGACGTCGACGATGCGGCGCCAGCGGCCCTCGTCGAGCACCGGGAAGTCGAGTGAGAGGGCGAAGATCTGGTTTGGGCGGAGCGCGGTGTCGTTCGCGTCGACGACATCGTAAAGATATTGACCTTCGGCGTACCAGAAGCGTTCATTGAACGACATCCGGGCGCGGTTTGCGTACTCGTCCATCCGCCGGGCGTTGGCGTCGTCGCCTTTGTGCAGCAGGAGTTGCTCGAGAATGCGCAGGGCGTTGTACCAGAGGGCGTTGATTTCCACCGCCTTGCCGCGCCGAGGGGTCACCACCCAATCGCCGACCTTCGCGTCCATCCAGGTGAGCTGATAGCCGTCGGCGCCCTGCGAGAGGAGGCCGTCCGCCGGATCGACGTGGATGTTGAAGAGCGTGCCGCGGATGTGGTGGTCGATGATGTCGAGCAGTTTCGGGATCAGCGCACGGATCGTCTCGCGGTCGTTTGTCGCGGCGAGGTAGCGCCAGATGGCGTGGAAGAACCACATCGTGGCGTCAGCGGTGTGATACAGCCCGGCGTGCTCCCCCTCGGGAAACATATTCGGGATCAGGCCGTCGCGGATATAGGAGGCGAACGTGCGCAATATATTGCCCGCCTCACGATGGCGTCCCGTGGCCAGCGTCAGCCCTTCCAGGCTGATCATCGTGTCGCGTCCCCAGTCGGTAAACCAGTGATAGCCGGCGATGATGGTGCGAGGCTCGTCACCCGTAGCGCGCACGCGGGCCTCATCGGCCTCGCGTGTGTGCGGATGAATCAGGAACTGGTCGGCGGCGACGACGAGCAATGCCGCGAACGGGTCGGTTTGATGCGAGATCGACAACAGGCGCGTCAGCCGTTCGTTCTCCGCCTCGGCTGCTTCGGCGTACGGGAGGGCCTTGATCACATCCCAGCTTTCCACCGAGGCCACGACGCCGCACTCTTCGCCGGTGTTGAGCGCGATGTCAATGACGCCGGGACTCCAGAGCGGCCCCTCGTGCTCGTAGCCGCGGCTTTTCTCGATTCGGTAGAGGACGTGCTCGAATACGCGCGGATCCTGCTGAATGGCCGACTGGCTTCCAAACGCGAGAAGCCGCAGTGAGGGATAGTCGGGGCCGTCGGTCAGCTCGATGCCGCGGCCGTCTTCGTCGATCGAAACCTGCCATTTGTCGGAGACCGGCTCCGCCACGAGCCCCTCGTGCGGACGGAAGTGCAGCGACGGGCGGAGACGGAGGCGCAGGCCTGCAGGGCCTTCGAGCAGGCGGTAGACGATGTATGCGGTGTTCTGCAGATGCGGCATCAGCACGCGTTTCTCGATGCGGATGCCGTTCATGGAAAAGCGCCAGACCGGCTTCCCGTTCTCTGCCGAGAACTCTTCCAGGATGCCGTCCTCGGGGAATGCCACCTCGCTCCCGCCATGCTCGTCGCCACTGAGACGCCAGCAGAGATCGTCGGGTCCCTGGAGGACTTCCTCGAGATGGTTGAACATCATCGTGCGGCCGAGGGGGGCGGGGAGGGCGGCGATGAGGAAGCCGTGAAAGCGCCGCGTATTCGCGCCGCCGATGGTGCCGGAGGCGTAGCCGCCGAGGGAGTTGGTGATCAGCCACTCGCGTGACAGGAGCAGGTCGCGCGGCTCGCCGCGTGTCCAGCCGGTGAGGGCAGTAGTCATGCGTAGTCGATGTCTGCTGAAGTTATGCCTGAGGTCAGGATAGGTCACGCGAAGACGCGAAGGCGCGAAGGGAGAAAACACCGATTTCACCCTCTTCGCGTCTTCGCGTCTTCGCGTGCGGCGGGTTTTCGTGGACAATGTAGGGGCGTTACGAGTAGGGAGGGTGCTATGCGAACAACTGCCGCGGTCCTATCTGTACTTTCCACGGTGGTCTTGTTGTCCGCGTGCGCCAGGCATACGGCGGTCATCGAGCCCGCGCCGGCGGTCGCGCCGGTGCCTCAGGCACCTGCTCCGACGGCGGCCATGACGCCGCCGGCGCTCGAACCGGCTCCTGCCCCTGCTCCCGCGGTAACCGCGCCGCCGATCATTGACCCTACGCTCGACCAGGCAGCGTCGCTGGCGGCGAACGGCCAGCCGGAACAGTCGCGCCGCGTCTATCTGGCGCTCCTGAACGCCGCGAACGTGTCGCGCGCGACGATCGCCGCGTCGGCCCAGGGCCTCTATCGCCTCGGCGACTATGCCGACGCCGTCGAGGCGTTCCGGGACCTCGGCACGTTTTCGCGTGGAGAGGAAGACCTTCGTTATTACAACGCCGTCTCGCTGTTCGAGACCGGCCGCTACTCCGATGCCAAGAAAGAGCTGGCCTGCGCCCTGCCGTACATCCAGATCACCAGCGACGTAGCCCGCTACCGCGACAAGATCCAGATGATGCCCAGCCCGCAAGCGATGAAGAGATGACGCCTCGCCGATGAACGCAGCGACCCGGAAGAAGCTCTTCGCCTATGCGATACCGGTCGATCTGGTGGTCGTGGCGACGGGCGTCGGGCTCCTGGTTCCCGGAATCATGCCTCTGGCGGTCATTGGCGTGTACGTCGCGGCGGTCGGGTTCTCCGCCTGGAAATCGGGTTGGATTGGCGCGCTCGCGGCGATGGTCCTCTCCGCGGTTGCACTGTTCGTGCTCTTCAGCCGTTCGGTGCAGCAGGAGCAGATCGGCTGGTTTGCCGCGGCCAGCATCATCGTGGCCGTTCCGCTGGCGGCGTGGGGTGCGCGCGTTCGGAGGATGAGCCGGTGGCACGTGGAAACGCAGGCCGACGTTCCCCCTTACGTGCCGATGATCGCCACGCCGCGTTCGATCGAGGAAACGGCGGCCGCTGCGATCATCGATGAGCGCGACGTCGCCGGGCGTGAAGCACACGCGCGCGCCGAAGGGGAGAGGGTCGCCGCCGGGCGGTTCGCGATCGAGAAGAAGAGGATCGAGGACGAGTTCACCCGTGCGCGCGAGCAGATGGAGCGTGAGCAGACCGCGCGTTTCGAGCAGCGCCGTACCGAGCTACAGGCCACTTACGAGCGCGAGCGCGTGACGTTGAAGGCGAAATTCGATGCGGCGCGGCAGGAGATCGAGGCCGAGCGCGCCGAGCTGCGGAAGCAGCTCGAGGAAGAGCGCCGCAGGCCAGCTGCCGAGACGCATGTCGAAACGCATCTCGACGAGGAAGCCATCGCCCAGCGGCTCGAACATCTCCGCGCCGAGTTACAGCAGCAGTTTGATCGCGAGCTGCGGACGCGCGTGCAGACGGAACTGGCCGCGCAGCGGCAGATGCTCGAGCGCGATTCGCAGCGGGAGATTGAAAAGGTTCGGCACAGCTCCGATGAGCAAATCGCCGCAATGCGCGCGGAGCTCGACGCCGCGCTGGCGCAGCAGGCAGCCATGGCCGCGGAAGCGCAGCAGCAGGTGCAACTGCCTCGTCCCGCTCCCGCTTCCCCGCCGTTGCAGAGGGGCATCTTCAGCAACTTCTTCCGCCGCGGGCCGTCGCCGCAACTGAAGCTCAATCGGGGAACGGTCAGCGGCGAGAGCACCGCCACGCGCCGCGCCGCGGCGGTGGCACTGGCGGAGAGCAGCGCCACACGCCGCGCGAAGTCGGCGCCGGCCGCCGAGCGGAAGGCGCGCATCCTCTTCCTCGAGTTGCGCCGCGCCTCCGCCGACACCGCCGCGCCCAGGCTCCGGCAGCTCGGCATCGAGATCGTCATCGTCGAGCGGCTCGTCGACGCCGTCGATGAGATCTACCGCTTTCGTCCGGACATCATCTTCATCGACACCGGAGTCCACGATTTCGACAAGGCGTACAAGACCATCTCCGGCCTGGCGAAGAATCTGCCGATCGTCCTGACCTCGCGCAACGCGTCGAGCATCCCCGACGTCGGCCGCGCCGATATCGCCGTCAGGCCGTACGACATCGACGAGGTGGTCGAGCTGGCGCGCGCGGCGGTCAACGATCCCCAGACGCTGCTTGCGAAGCAGAGCAGGACGCGGGCCGATGCGCCGCCCCCAGTCATCACGCCGGCAGTCATCACGCCGGCGCCGAAGCCGGAGGCGGCTCCGGCGGCGCGCGAGGGGTACGACATCGTCTGCGCCAACTGCCGGGTCGGCTTCGACGCCGTCGAAGCCGATTGGTGCAGTTGCCTGACCCGCGAGCGGACGGTGGTCTGCACCAACTGCCTGACCTGCTTCTGCAAGGCGGCCCCCGCTTACAAAGAGACGTTCTGGATGAACGCGCCGCCGCGCCTTTTCGAGCGCAGGACCGCGGAGCAGCAGCGCCTGTCTGTCGCAATCGCCGCGAATCCTTCTCTTGACGATGTCACGCGTCCGCTGGTGATGCTCGTCGAGGACGACGAGGAGATCCAGGCGGTCATGCAGCGCGTCTGCGCCAATCTCCGTTACGGTTCCATCTCCGCCGCCAACGGCCAGGAGGGTCTGGAGCTTGCGCGCTCCTACCGGCCGGATCTGATCTTCGCCGACTCCTTCCTGCCGAGGCTGGACGGCCGCGAGATGTGCCGGCTGCTCAAACAGGACCCCGCCTTTGCCAATACGAAGATGGTGGTGATGACCGGGCTCTACGCCGACACGCAATACAAGGGTGAGGCCATCAAACGTTTCGGAATCGATGACTACCTCGCCAGGCCGGTCTCGATCACCGATCTGATCAATCTTCTGCAGCGGCACCTGGAAGGCACGCTGTTCCTTCCGGCGCAGGAGAACCTTTACGAGCTGCATCGGAAGGAATTCGACGCCGGTTCAATGCCTGACAGGAAAACGTACGAGGTTGCCTGCATCACCTGCGGCGACATGTTCGATGCCGCGAAAGCGTCGTGGTGTACGCATGCGGATGGCACGCTCCTCTGCGAGCACTGCGGCAACTGCTTCTGCAAGGCGTCGGCGTATCGCCGGCGTTTCTGGGCCGATGCGCCGGCGGTTCTGTTCGAGCGCAAGATGATCGTGGCCATGCGCAACACAGAGTCTGCAGACAATCCATCGCCTTCCGCCGTGACGCGGCCTCTGATCGCCCTCCTGGAAAACGATGAAGCGGTTCAGCTCCTCGTGAAGACGATCGTCACGACGCTCGGCTACGGCTTCATCGCCAGCGGGAACATCGAGGAGGCGCGGGCTCTGGTCCGGGAGTACGGCCCCGACATGATTCTCGCCGATGCCTGGACGCCCAATCTCGATGGTCGCGAGGTATGCCGGCAGCTGAAGGAGGCACAGGCCACGGCGCAGCTGAAGAC